>DATMBM010000020.1:0-11848 GCA_035559235.1 Minisyncoccota bacterium | reverse complement strand
GTCCTCCACGGCTGCGCCCAGGGTCCGATTTGTCCTTCGAAAAAGGTATCTACCCCCATATGCCATACGCACGCTACGCTGCTAATGCATGCATCATTAACATGTTCACATGAAGCGGGCATTAAGATACCACGCGACACTTTGGCGCAATGATGACCATGCGATCGCCGCGGAATTCCTCCCCCCTCTGAAAAGTAGCCATAGCGCAAACGACATCTCACCGAGCACAAAAGGAATGGCGACCAAGGTGAGAAAGACAGTCGCATACGCATCGTAGTCCGGAAGCAGGAGGTGTGCGCCGGTGTCGACGATGTACATCGTCCCCGCAAGCATCAGAAGATACGGAATGATCCTGATGGCTTTGACAATCCTGCTGAGGAGGATCAGATGGACGCCGAAGAAAAATAATCCGATGAGCCACATCGTGTTGAACAACGTCACCTGCGAAAGGATGTCTTCACCGGCCGTCATCGAGAGCGTCGGCGGCAGTGCGAAAACCGCAACGCCCATGATCGTCGCGTGCATTATCCTGAAAAACGTGCTGGCACTCGTAAGCACGTTCCCCTTGTATAGAGCTCATACAGCGCCCAAGCGACGAAGACGTCAAACACCGCCGCGATTAGAAATGCAAGTGCGCCGAGTCGCACCTGCATGCCGCTGTTTTCAACCGTAGCAACCGGGTCCTGAACGAGCGCCTCCAGTACGAAGAAATTTGCGTATATGGCGGCGAAGAAGATCACCAGATAACTTACTCCCGCAACTATCGCGAGCTTTCCCGGAGTCATATGTCTGTAGGTATACAGAAATCTACCTCGCTCTATTTGCCGGACTTGGATTCGAACCAAGATACTCGCCTCCAAAGGGCGATGTCCTACCATTAGACGATCCGGCAGCAAATGACCCATCAATCCTACGAACGATCGCGCCTTTTAGCAAACACGCGTACTGCGACCCACACGTGCAAAACTTCCCTCATGAGGGAAGTTTTGCTCCTACTGGCCCCGAGGCTTACTGCTGGGCCGACGGATTCATTCCCGGCTGTTCCGGTTGCGTTTCCGGAGTCGGATCCGGATTCGTGTTCTGCGGTGTCGTGTCGTTCGTCATAGCTGTGTTGGACCAATTAGCGAGCAATGGAACGGCAAACAGGCTCGACCTCTGTGCACACGAAGCACACATGACTAGTTACCGTATGTGCACCGTACCAAATATGCTGGCGCAACTCAAGGGGCGCGCATCAATCGGCTCGTGGAAAACGTTGCGCGAGACGCCGCGCGCTACGCGTCGTTGCTGCTGACATCTTTATTGCACACGTCCACGATCGCGAGTTCCAACGGAAGATGCGGAATTGCCGCGTACGCCATCGTTGCATGCGCCTCCAGCAGCGCACGGAGCATTTCAGAATTTACGGCCGGCAGTTTCGAAAGCCCTTGTACAAACGCCATGTCATCGGCGGAGAGTTCGTGCGCGAGCATCTCCGCGATGTCCGGCGCGTACCGGAGCAGCAATGCGATCCGCAAACGATGGATGAGAAGGCGCGCGAGCACGCGCATGTCGACGTTGTCCTTGACTGCCCCTTGGAGCGCGGCGAGCGCGGCCGCAACGTCTTTGTGCGAAAGCGAGCCCAGGATCTGCCGGACGATCTCGTTTTTCGGCGCGCCAGTCACCTTTAAGACTTCGGCGACGTCTATTTTCTTGTCTCGGGAAACCGTGAGCACTTTTTGCAGGATGGAGAGCGCGTCGCGAAACGATCCGTCTGCGAGCATCGCCACGAGCTCAGCGGCTCCCCGTTCAAGCGTGTGCCCTTCTTTTTTTGCGACATCCGTCACGATTTCGGCAAGAATTTCGCGGTTGGGCTGCTTGAACGTGTAAATTTCACAGCGCGACTGGATCGTGTCCGGCACTTTGTCGCGCTCCGTCGTCGCCATGACGAAAATAACGTGCGGTGGCGGTTCTTCAAGGGTCTTTAAAAACGCGTTCCAGGCATCTTTCGTGAGCATGTGCGCCTCGTCGATGATGTAGAACTTGTACGGGCTTTCAAACGGCATCGTATTGACGCTCTCGCGCAACTCACGGATTTCATTGATGCCGCGGTTTGAGGCGGCGTCGATCTCGTAGAGGTCCTTGTCGCTCACGCCGATTTCTCGCGCCAGGATGCGCGCAACGGATGTCTTCCCCGTCCCGCGGCTCCCGGCGAAAAGGTATGCGTGCGCAATTTTCTTATTTTTGATTGCCGCCTGAAGTACGTCGGTCACCTGCGCCTGTCCGCGCACTTCGTCGAATGACGATGGCCGATACGCGCGGTAGAGCGTTTGGTGCTGCGTAGCTGATTTCATGACGAGAGTATAGCATCGCGAAGCACTTCACGTGCTTCCGCTGCCGTTTCCGTCTCCATCAACGTGGCGCGTAATTCTTTGGCGCCGTCCCATCCGGAGATATACGCCTTGAAGTGCTTTTTCATCGTTGCGAAATTGGACGTCTCTCCGAGAATCTCGTCAAAAAGACGGATGTGCTCGCGAAGCGCTTCAATGCGCTCCTGCGGCGTCGGCGCATCGGTACGCCCTGAATAGAGCCACGGATTGCCGTAGATAGCGCGTCCGAGCATCACGCCGTCGCAGCCGAACTCACCCGCTTTCGCGCGCGCATCGTCGAGGTCCTTTACGTCGCCATTGCCGACAATGAGCGTTTTCGATCCAAACTTGTCACGGAGCACAACTGCGCGACGCACGGCGTCCCAGTGCGCCGGTACGTTCGACATCTCCTTGCGCGTCCGCGCGTGAACCGCGATCGCCTCTGGCTCTTCCGCAAGCAGCTCCGGCAACCACGTATCCAATTCGTCCTTGTTGTAGCCGATGCGCGTCTTTACCGAAACGGGCAGGCCGGATTCTTTCGCCGCGCGGATCAGTTCGCGCGCGAGCGCAGGATGCTTGATGAGCGCCGCACCGCAGCCGCTTTTCTCGACCGCGCGGTCGGGACAACCCATGTTGATGTCGATACCGTCGAATTGCAATTCGGCACAGAGTTTCGCGGCTGCCGCCATCCGCTCGGGGATTGCCGAAAAAAGCTGGGCGACGATGGGACGCTCGCCTTCGGAATACAACAATTTTTTTCGGAGGGCGCGTTTCCCTCCCTCTGGCGCGAGCACCAACCCATCGGCAGACGTAAATTCCGTATACGTCACGTCGGGCCCGCCTCGCCACGGCGAGCCGTCCTCCCGAATCACGGCGGACTTGCCGAATCGGGCGATCAATTGGCGAAACGCGGCATCCGTCACGTCCTCCATCGGCGCTTGGATGAAAAATGGTTTCGGGAGCGACTGCCAGAACGACTGCATCTTGTGCACACTAGCACAGCTTGCGGAAAATCAGAGGTTGGAGAAAATGGCCTCAGCCCAACGGTGGAGGAACCCATGAGTGGCTACCCAGGCGATCGGGAATATGATGAAAGTGGGGACGCGATGCTCTATCCGGAGCATCCGATGCTTCGCGAACTAAGGAGGATCCAGCATCACGAACGAGAACTGCGAGGGAAGTCCGACCCCGAGGCCCTGCTGCCCCGGTTTCGGAGATGGCTGCGACGGAAATGGAATAATCTTCGCGGCTCCTGATCATGTAATCGATCAGGGTCTGCGGGTGCGGCGCGCACAGGCGCGCCGCAATCATTTGTAGTACACCCGATTGCCGAATCGCAGGTCGATATAACTCAGTTCTTCGAACCGCCCGCGCAGCGAATCCGCTTCGAGCGCCGTTTCCAGATTTCGCAACACAGTGTTCGAATCGACTCCGAACGAGACCAAAAGCGCCGGACCTTTTGCAAGAACGACGGTAAAGTCTTTCTCCGAATCAACGGTGATCCCATTGGCCGCGAATCCTGCGCGATTCAATTCGTCAAGAAACGCGACCATGTCGCGGATGCGCCCGCGCAAAAATGTCTGTCCAATGACGTTGCGACCGAATGCGAGCCCGCCGCGGAATACGTAGTGCGTTTTTGCACTGCCTTCACCCGCCTCGGCGTATATAAAACCCGACTCGTCCATAACAAAGCACGCGTCGTCTCGCGAACACCACTGTGCAAACGGTTCGCGCTCAACGACGGAAACGACGACCGCCTGCGCGAGGAACGACTCGCGAGCGACGGAGACGTCCTTAATGCGCGGGAATTCGCTTTCCAGGCGCTCGACGATTGTGCTGCGCGGATACAAAAACATGTTTTCGCGGGAAAACAGGCGAAAGGTGCCGTCACGGATCGTCGCGCTCACGCTCGCGGCAAGCGATTCGGGGTTCAGATGCGTCGTGCCCCTCACTGAGATGTCTGCAATCGCGAACTGCTCAAGATGCGACGCGGCGGCGAGCCCGCCAACGGCCCCGATCGCGCATAGGAGCGATATGCCGGCCAGTATGATGCGGCGATTGCGCCGCCGCGCCCTCAGGCGCGGCGGCCGCTCGTTAAACATCGGCGTCATCTGCGCGCGCGCCTTCGCGCGGCTCGGACCCTTTTTCTTGATATCAAGTATGTGTCTTCCCGACGATGGCATCTTTCCCCATGTACGCCCGCAGGACCTCGGGCACGGCAATGGAGCCGTCTCGTTGCTGGTAGTTCTCCACAATTTGCGTGAGGATGCGCGGCATCGCAAGCGCGGTGTTGTTGAGTGAATGCACGAATTTCAGCTGCCCGTCGTCGCGATAGCGAATGTTGAGGCGGCGTGTCTGGAAATCATGGAAGTACGACGACGAGTGCGTCTCGCGGTAGCGCTTCTCAGACGGCATCCACACCTCGATGTCGTATTTCTTCACCTGCCCCAATCCCAAATCACCCCCGCAATTCACGACGACGCGATATGGCAGTTGTAATTCCTGCAGGAGCTGTTCGGAATTTGCCGTAAGTTCTTCGTGCCACTTCACGCTCTCCTCGTGCGACGCCTCGCACAAGACAACCTGCTCGTATTTCACGAACTCATGAATTCTGAAGATGCCTTTCTCGTCCTTGCCGTGCGATCCGGCCTCGCGACGGAAGCACGGGGAAAACGCGAGAAATTTTATCGGCAGGTCTTTTTTCTCCACGATTTCGTCCATGTAGTACCCCATTGTCGCGACTTCTGCGGTGCCCGCGAGGTAGTCGCCGTCCTGCGTCTTATACAAATCCTCTTCGCTTTGCGGCAGGTAGCCGGTGCCCACAAACGGCTCCTTGCGCACCAAGGACGGCACGATGATCGGCGTGAAGCCCTTTTCCGCAAATCGGTCTTGCACGAACCGCTCGAGCGCCCACACCAGGCGCGCCCCGTCTCCTTTCAAAAAATAGCCGCGGAAACCCGCGACTTTCGCGCCCCGCTCGTAGTCGGCCATGCCAAGCGCGTGCAGCAATTCGATATGGCTTTTCGGCTCAAAATCGAACACCGGTTTTTCGCCTCTTGTCCGGATTTCCTGGTTGTCGGCGTCACTTTCCCCGTCCGGTACCGTCATGTCCGGCACGTTCGGCACACGTACCATAAGCGCGCGCCATTCCTTCATCACATCCTCGAGCGCTGCCTCATCCTTCTTCATGGCGGCCTTCAAATCTGCCAATTTCGAAATATACTCCTTCCGCTCTGCCGCGGGCAATTTCGCTATTTCGTCGGACGCCTTGTTTTGCTCCGCCCGCTTGTCGTCGTACGCTTTTTGGAGTTCCTTGCGCTTATCGTCAAGCTCGAGAAGGCGGTCGAGGTCGATCTCGATGCGCTTCTTTTTCGCTCCCGCCGCGACAATATCCTTGTTTTCGCGGATAAATTTGATGTCCAGCATAGTGCAGGTGCTACGATAATAGCACTATGAGGAGCGATCTCAAACTGGTAGCGAAGAAGAACTTCCCGCCGTTGCTTGCCGAAATTCCTGACCCCCCAAAACAATTGCATGTGCGCGGTGAGCTGCCGTCGTTTGAGTGGAAATGGCTCGCGGTCGTCGGAAGCCGTGCGCTTACCACGTACGGCAAGCAGGCATGCGAATACTTGATTGAGGGGCTGCGCGGCTACCCAATAGTCATCGTAAGCGGCCTCGCCTACGGCGCGGACGCATGCGCGCACAAAGCGGCGCTTTCTGCGGGGCTGCCGACGGTCGCGGTACCCGGCTCCGGATTGGATTATTCAGTCATGTATCCGAAAGCGAATGTCGCGCTCGCGAAAGAAATAATCAAGAAGGGCGGCGCGCATCTTTCCGAATTCGATCCTGATATGACGGCACACGACTACACCTTTCCGCAGCGCAATCGCATCATGGTCGGCCTCTCCCACGCGACGCTCGTGGTCGAAGCGAAAGAGCGTTCGGGGTCGCTGATTACCGCGCGCCTTGCAACGGAATACAACCGCGAGCTTCTGGTGGTACCGGGCTCGATTTTCAGCGCCACTTCAAAAGGCACGCACCAATTTCTGAAACTTGGCGCACAAGCGGCGACCGAACCGGACGACATCCTGCGTGCACTGGGGCTTGAAAAGCGCGAATCGGCAGTTGCCGATTCGCGCGACCTGTCCGACAATGAGCGTAAGGTGATCGATATCATCGCTTCCCCACTCTCCCGTGAACATCTTGTGGACGCACTCGCGCTCCCGATCAGTGATGCAAACATCCTGCTCTCCACGATGGAAATCAAGGGGCTCATAAAAGAAGAGCTCGGCGTGGTGCGCCGAGCCTAAGGTGCTTTGCCCGCTTGCGCGAGTGAATCAATGAACGGTCGTACTGTCCCAGTGTCTCCAGTAGAGCATTTCTGGGCCCGTCACTCGTTCTCGTCGCAGACGCGCAATTTGAGAACTCCCACTAATGTGCGCCCAGACCATTGTGATGAGCGCGCCGATGAGTGGCCCGCCCCATGCGATCGCGTACATCTCCCACGCGGAGATAATGTCTGCTTCCATACTTTCCTCCTCAGTTACGGGTCGAAACCGTGCGAACTGCTGGCAAAACTACGTCACACATTTGAGAAATATTCAATGAAATTGCACAGCCGGGTGCGTACACGAACTTGACACGTGTTAGGCTTGTAGTGTATCTACTACGATTTGTGCCCTGCGGGGCACATATTAGATGTATGAAATTGGTCATCGTAGAATCGCCGGCAAAGGCGAAGACAATCGAAAAATATCTCGGCAAGGGATACATCGTCCGCGCATCGGTCGGCCACATCCGCGATCTGCCGAAGAGCAACAAGGACGCCGTCGACATCGAAGGCGGTTTCGTGCCGCGCTACCAGATCGTGAAGGAAAAGACGGACGTGATCGAGAAGTTGCACGATGCGGCGAAGAAAGCCGATGAGATCATCCTCGCAACAGACCCCGACCGAGAAGGTGAAGCGATCGCATGGCATCTTTCGGAGGCACTCAAGCTGAAGAAGGCAAAGCGAATCGTGTTCCACGAAATCACTGAACATGCGGTGCAAGAGGCGCTAGCGCACCCGCGAAGCATCGATGATGAATTAGTAAAGGCGCAGGAAGCGCGACGCGTTCTCGACCGACTCTTTGGCTATGACCTCTCGGGGCTCGTGTGGAAAAAGGTACGATACGGCCTTTCCGCCGGCCGTGTGCAATCGCCCGCGCTTCGCATCCTCATGGAGCGCGAGCGCGAGATTCGCGCATTTACCCCGGAGAAATTCTGGGTCCTCTCGGCTGATGTGCAAACGAAAAAAGGCGAACAATTTACGGTGACCTGCGTCGAGGAACCGCGCGATGAACAGGAGGCCAAGCGAATTTTCGAAGCTGCGTCAGCGAAGGAGTGGATGGTCGTCTCCGTTGAAGAAGCAGAACAGAGCCGCACGCCCCGCGCACCGTTTACCACTTCCACCCTTCAGCAAGTCGCTTCGACCCGCCTCGGCTTTGCGCCGTCACGCACGATGCGCGCCGCGCAAAAGTTGTACGAAAGCGGCTTCATCACGTACATGCGCACCGACTCGACAAACCTCGCCAAAGAGGCGGTCGGACAAATTGCGCACGTGGTCGAAGGAGAATTCGGCAAGGACTACGTCCAGCCGCGCGTATACAAGACCAAATCAAAATCGGCGCAGGAAGCGCATGAGGCGATCCGCCCGACCAACATGCACACCCGATCCGCCGGACATACCGACGACCAGAAAAAGCTGTACCAACTCATCCGGGCGCGCACGCTTGCCTCGCAAATGGCCGATGCAAAAGTGCTTCGTACGAAAATCGCGGCGAACGTAAAAGCGGCTGCGCAGCCGATCCCCGATTTCGCGGCGAATGGGTCGCGCGTCATTTTCGACGGCTGGCTGAAAGCCGACCCCGCCGCGCGCGGCGAGGATGTCGAACTGCCGAAGGTTGCGGCACACGACCCACTGACGCTCGTCGAAGCGCACACACAAGAGAAAGAAACACAGCCGCCGGCGCGGTACTCCGAGGCGGGCCTTGTGAAAGAGCTTGAGAAGCGCGGCATAGGCCGTCCGTCGACGTACGCGTCGATCATTTCGACGCTCGAACAGCGCGGCTACGTCGAGAAACGAGGCCGCACCCTTATTCCGACGCACACGGGCGACGTCGTCTCGTCGTTCATAGAGGAGCACTTCAAGGATTACATTTCCGACACGTTCACGGCTAAGATGGAAGACGAGCTCGACGAAATCGCCGAAGGCAAGCGCGAGTACGAAAAAACGCTCCGCGATTTCTATACACCGTTTACCAAGGCCGTGAAATCGAAAGCAAAAATCGAGAAGCTCACGAACATGGGCGACGTCCCGCCCGAATTCAAATGTCCGATTTGCGGCGGCGACATGGTGTACAAATTGTCCCGCAACGGTCGCTTCATGTCGTGCAAACGCTTCCCCGAATGCGTCGGCGCGCGCAAGGAAGACGGCTCGGAGATCGAACCGCCAAAAGATTTGGGTAAGCCTTGCCCACAATGCCAGGTCGGAACGCTTATCGAGCGCGAAGGTCGCTTCGGTCGCTTTGTCGCCTGCTCGCGCTATCCAAAATGCAAATTTGTCGAGCGCGACGAAAATCAGGGCAAGACCGGCGTCGCCTGCCCCGACTGTGCGAAAGTGGGACGGACAGGCGGCGAGATGGTGGAGCGCCGTGGCCGCTTCGGTGTCTTCTATTCGTGCTCAAACTATCCGGAATGCAAAAATGCAATCAAGGCGAAGCCGACAGGCAAAATCTGCGCAGAGTGCGGAAGCCTGATGATGGAAGGGACAAAGACCATCCCTGAAAGATGTAGCAACAAAACTTGTCCCAACCACAATCCTCATAAGCTCGCAGGATCAAAGAAGTAGCCCGCTGCGCTTCGTGCGCAACGGGCTTCGATACGGCAGCAGCACGCCCTCGTCTTACTTGTTCGCGTGACGAATGGTCAGGCGCGGCGCCTCGGCTGATCCTGGATAGGGTTTTGTGCTATCCTCCGCCGCACGCCGCCGCATTTCCGCAGCAGCCTTGCCGGCTTGTTCCGGATTTTCCGACGGACTGTCAGGATACACGGCGCTACCTGTGGCAAGCGCAACCCCAATTCGCTCCAGTTCCGCGCACCGTCGACCCTCTTCGCAATTTCTTCTACGGATACGGTCAAGTTTGTCCTCAACAAACTTTTTTTGTCCTCCGAGCGGAAGTCTCAGCATGTCAGCCTCCTCTTCTCTATCAAAACGCAAAGGGTTGTGCCCCAATGCTGTTTAGGAGTATGATACATTCAATGTCAACCGTCAAACCTCTCACTGAACTACTGAGCGCCATGGCAAGCAAGGACGAAAAAGACGTCGCGCTTGTCTCGCACGCGTACGAATTCTCACAGAAAGCGCACGATGGGCAAAAGCGCTTTTCCGGCGAGCCGTACTTCTCGCACACTGCCGAAGTCGGTTATTCGCTTGCGGACATCGGCATGGACGCACGAACGATCGCGGCGGGACTCCTGCACGACGTGATGGAGGACGCGCACATTTCTGCGGAGACGATGGAAAAGGAATTCGGACCCGAAGTCCTCACGCTCGTGCGCGGCGTGACGAAACTCGGCGCCTTGCGATACCGCGGCATGGAGCGCCACACCGAATCGCTGCGCAAGCTTTTCGCCGCGACGGCCGAAGACATCCGCGTCCTCATCATCAAGCTTCTTGATCGCTTGCACAACGCGAAAACCTTGGAGCACGTGCCGGAGAACAAGCGGCGGCGCATTGCGATGGAAACACTGGAAATTTACGCGCCGATCGCGGATCGGCTCGGTATGAGCCTCATCAAGACGGACCTCGAAGACGCCGCCTTCCCGTACGCGTATCCCGAAGAATACGAAAAGACGCACGAACTGCTGAAAGAGCGCAAGAATGAAAACGAGAAGCGTTTGGAGAAACTGGAAAAGGACGCAAAGCGCGAACTTGCCGAAGCCGGCTTCCGAAGCTTCCGCATGGAATCGCGCGTAAAGGGCGCGTACAGCCTTTTTCGAAAGCTGGAACGGAAAGATTGGGATATCACAAAAATTTTCGACATCCTCGCGTTGCGCATCATCGTCCCGTCGATCGCCGATTGCTACACGGTGCTTGGCATCGTGCACAAGCATTGGCGCCCCGTGCCGGGAAAAATCAAGGACTACATCGCGTTTCCGAAACCCAACGGCTACCAGTCGATCCACACGACCGTGTACACCGGCGACGGAAGCGCTATGGAAATCCAAATCCGGACGGAGGCGCAGCATCGCGAAGCGCAATTCGGCATCGCATCGCACCTCACCTACAAGGAAGTGCAAGGGTATGTCGAAGGATCGAGGCGTGGCGGCGGATTGGAGTGGATCCGACAATTCATCCCGCTCGGCCGGAAAAAAACAAACGAGCCAACGCCTGCGGTCGAACCGACGCGTCATGGCAATGTCCCGCAATGGGTAAAGGAGCTCGCGCACGCGCATTCCGCCGAAGACGAATCGGACGAATACCTGGAATCCCTCAAGTCCGACTTCTTCCAGCACCGCGTCTTCGTCTTTACGCCGAAAGCGGACGTCATCGACCTGCCGCTTGGTGCGACGCCGATCGATTTCGCATACAACATCCACTCCGAAATCGCCAACAAAATGAGCGGCGCCAAGGTAAACGGCAAGATGGTCGCGCTCGACACGCCGCTCCGAAACGGCGACATCGTCGAAATCATCACGAAGCCGTCGGGGAAACCGACGCGCAAGTGGCACGACATGGCGAAAACGACACTCGCCAAAAAGATGATCCGCGCGGCGCTTGCCGGCCACGCGCGCAAAAGCTAAACCGTAAAGTTTTTGACCGAGTAGAGGTCTGGCTCGGCTTCGCCCTTGCGCGACTGCGCTTGTTCGGGCGCCATTTCCATCGCGTCCTCTTCCCCTTTTGGCGCTTCCGCCTGCGGAGCGACATCCGGATTTTCCGCGATTTCCGTTTTCGATGCATCGGCGGTTTCGGGCGCGTCTGCACCAGCCTGTGCCGCCTGCTTCTTCCCTATTACTTCGCGAATATGCGCGAGATCATCTACTGAGAAAAATTCGATCAACACTTTCCCCTGCCCGTTGCCCGCTTTCTCAATACGTACCCGCGTGCCGAGGCTTTCAGACAATTCACGCTCAAGCAGCATCAATTCCGGTGTGAGATCGAGCTTTCGCGCACGCTCGAGCGCGATTCGCCGCGCGATTTGTTCGGAATCGCGCACGTTGAGGCGTTTCGTGACGATCTCCTGGAAGAGCGTTTTCTGCTGCTCCGGACGGTCGACAAGCATGAGGAGCGGGCGAGTATGGCCTTCGACAATTTCACCGGTCGCGAGCGCGTCGAGCATTTCCTGCGGCAAATTGAGGATACGCAACGTGTTCGAAACATACTCGCGGCTTTTCCCGATCCGCTTCCCGATCTCGCCGTGTTTGAGGCCGAATTCAGTGGCGAGCTGATGGAATGCCCG
>DATMBM010000019.1:0-7508 GCA_035559235.1 Minisyncoccota bacterium | reverse complement strand
GCCGGCATCGTCGGCAAACTCGAGAGCGCAACCTCAAGCGCGACGCAGTCGGTTTTTCTCCGCTTCCCGGTGAATCTCGGCACCCTTCCTTTCGTCTATGTGGTCAATCGCTGAACGTGCGCGCCTCGTACTCGCACCGGCGCTCTTTGGCGCCGTCGTCTTCGCGCCATGGTGGATTCCCTTCATAATCGGTTTCGCCCTCGCCGCACGGTTTCGCGCATGGGAAGTAGTTGCCGCGGGCCTTTTGTACGATCTCTTGTGGCTTGAAAATTTGTCGCTGCAGTCGTTCTGGACGTTGCCGCTTGGCACCATTTTTTCACTCGTCGCAGTAATCGGATTGGAGCCGCTTCGACGCAGATTGCTCGTCGGCCCTGCGATCCTATAATGACGCGATGACCTCATGGTGGGGAAGCAAGAGCAAATTCCGCCGGCGCGATATCGATCCGGAGGACATCTTTTTAGACGCGACCAACCGCGCCGGGCTGGATCCGATGCGACTTGAAGGTAGGATAGAGCGGCCCGTTTCGCGCATGACGATTGCCGCCGTCGGCGGGACGTTTGGGCTCGCGATGCTGGTGTTTGCCGGGCAGGCGATCAACCTGCAAATCGTGCACGGCAGCACCTACGCCGACATTTCTCGGAACAACCACATTGATCGATCCGTCATTTTTGCGCCGCGCGGAGTCATCTACGACCGCACCGGCACTGAACTCGCGTGGAACTCGGTGGCATCGTCGACCGAAGTGTTTGCCGAGCGCGTCTACATCAACCGACCGGGGTTTGCACACATTCTCGGGTTTGTTCGGTATCCGAAAGCCGACGCCAGAGGCGAATGGTGGCGCGAAGAATACATCGGCGTAAGCGGCGTCGAAGGAATTTTCGACGATGTATTGGCGGGAGAGAACGGAGATGTTCTCGCGGAAACGAACGCGCAGGGCGCCTTTGTGCGAGAAGACATTGTCGATCCGCCGGTCGAAGGCGACCCGGTGTATCTTTCGATCGATGCTGACGTGCAGGCGGAATTGGCGCGTATCTTGCAAGCACATGCGCGCAACACCGGCTTTGTCGGGGGCGCGGCGGCGATCATGGATGTCCATACTGGCGAGCTGCTCGCGCTGACGTCGTTTCCCGAGTACGACCAAACAGCGTTTTCACGCGGCGACGCATCGAAGGTACAGGCGGCGAACTCGGATCCGTCGACACCGCTTCTGAATCGAGCGGTATCAGGATTGTATACGCCGGGCTCGATCGTAAAGCCGATTTTTGCCGCGGCGGCACTGAACGAAAACATCATCGATCCCTCGAAAAGGATTTTCTCTGCCGGCTCGATTTCGATCCCAAATCCGTACAACCCGAGCCAGCCTTCTATCTTCCGCGACTGGAAAGCGCACGGCTGGACCGATATGCGCAGAGCGCTCGCGGTATCATCCGACGTGTATTTTTACGCGATCGGAGGTGGGTTTGAAGACCAGCGGGGATTGGGAATCGAGCGGATCGATGACTACGCACGTCGTTTTGGCCTCGGTGAACTGACCGGCTTTATCTTCGGCGGCGAGGCTGCCGGCGTCATCCCGACGCCGGAATGGAAGGAAGAAGTATTCGACGGCGATCCGTGGCGTCTTGGCGATACGTACAACACGGCGATCGGACAATATGGATTCCAAATCACGCCGCTGCAGGCCGTTCGCTTTGCTGCAGCGATCGCAAACGGCGGATACCTGGTAACGCCGCAGATCGAGAAAGACGCATTGCCCGATCGCTCGTCGATCGGCATTTCGGATGCACATTTGCAGGTCGTGCGTGACGGCATGCGTGCGGCGGTTACCGACGGTGGCACCGCCGCGGCACTCAACATTGCGGGAATCGATATCGCGGGGAAGACGGGAACCGCACAGGTCGGTATGCGCAACCAATACATGAATTCGTGGGTTATCGGCTTCTGGCCCGCCTCGTCGCAAGACGGGCCTGCCTCGGCGCAAGGCGGGTCTGCAAAAGCGCCAAAGTATGCGTTTGCGGTCGTACTGGAGCGGGCGCCGGCGGGGACGCTCTCCGGCGCCGCACCGGCCATGTCGCAGTTCTTCTATTGGCTGCGAGACAACAAGCCGGAGTACGTGGAGTGATTCGCTATTAGTTTTGGCAGCGGGAGAAATGCTTCTCCTGCCGCCGTGTCCCGTACAAGCAAACTTGACATCACCAACGTGCTTCGTATCCTGTATTCAGACAACCTTGAATCTACTCTTTGAGAAGATTCCGTCAAAGGCGCACTGCGCTGCTGTTGTGGGCAGCTCCGGTTGACATCCGGAATATCCCACTCGTACCCAGTCATTTATTTTCTATTTGCTCTTTCTGCTCTTTATCCACCGCTCTTTTCTCCGCCGCCTCGCTTCGCGAGGTCGGTTCTTTTAAACAACGACACCTGCCTTTGCTTTTTCCACAAACCCTGTACAATGATGCCGATTCGCCCCTGCAGTATGATGATTACCGACGACAACACCTACCTCTCGCAGGAGAAATTTGACGAGCTCTCCAGGGAGCTTGAATACCTGAAGACGATCCGCCGACGCGAAATCGCGGAGCAGCTCGAGTACGCGCGCTCGCTCGGCGACCTTTCTGAAAACGCCGAATACGAAGAAGCACGGAACCTCCAGGCGGCGACGGAAGACCGCATTCGCCAGATCGAGGAACAACTCGCGCGCGCCCGCATCATCGAGCACACGCGCGGCAACGTCGTCTCGCTCGGTTCGTTTGTCACGATCCAAAAAGTGGGCGAGAAAGGGGAACTGACCTACGAAGTCGTCGGTAGCGCGGAAGCCAACATGCAGGAACACAAGATCTCACACCTCTCGCCGCTCGGCTCGGCGCTTATGGGCAAGAAAAAGGGGGAATCGTTTACCTTCCAGACACCGAAAGGATCGCAAAAGTATAAGATCGTTGGGGTGAAATAGGTCCGGCAGTCTTTCTTCGCAAAAATCCGCCCCGTGGCGGATTTTTGCCCTGTCGGATCTTCGTGGTCGGGCCGGTGAGAATCGAACTCACTCTACACGCACCCGAAGCGTGCGTACTACCGGTATACTACGGCCCGGGTGCACCTTTCAGGATTCGAACCTGAGGCCTTTCGAATGTGAATCGAACGCTCTAACCAACTGAGCTAAAGGTGCGTGCCGCAAGTATCGCCCAAAACCCCACTTTTCTCAAGAATACTATTGCGCTCGCCTCTTAAGATGGTATCGTAGCCTGCATTGTCTCAAACGCGGCGCATGGCGACGAACACGAAACGGAAACCAAAAAACGGATTTCGGAAATTTTGGAAACTCGGCATCGAGGAGTTTAATACCGCGCCGTTCGATGTGAATGCCGACGCGGAACTGATCGTCCGCGAAGGTAATTACCAATACAACATCCTCGATATCGTCAAAAAGTACGGCACGCCGACCGAGGTCTTTTTCCCGACCGTCATCGAGCATCGCGTCCGCGACTTGATCGACACGTTCAACGCCTACATCAAGATCCTCTCGTACAAGGGGCGCTTTTATTACCACTACCCGATGAAGGTCAATCAAAACCGCGAATTCGTCCTGCCGGCAGTGGCGGAAGGTGCGAACCTTGACGTGGCAAGCGCGAACGAACTTTTCCTCGTAAAGCGGATGCTTGAGCTCGGCCGCTTCAACAACCGCATCCGCGTTATCTGCAACGGCCCGAAGACGCCGAAGTACATGGAACTAATCGAGGAGTTGCGCGGCAAAGGCCTCCTGATCATCCCGATCATCGAGGATTACGTCGAGTTGGAGCGCATGAAGAAATTCAACGGGCCAGTCGGAATCCGCGTCAACCTCAACGTCCGCATCAAGTCGCACTGGGACAAGAAGTTCAACCGATTCGGATTTACGGAAGAGGAGCTTCTGAAGCTCGGCAAGGTGCGCAACCTCGCCATCTTGCATTATCACGTCTCAAGCCAGATGGAATCGACCGACGGCTTCGCAGCGGCTTTGAAGCGTGCGATCGATCTTTACGCCAAATTGCGCCAAAAAAATCTTGGCCTCGATACGATCGATATCGGCGGCGGCGCGGCGGTCCCCTACGACAAGAAGCGTATGTACACGGGGAAGACGCTAATACAGAGGATCGTAAAGACCGCGAAGGCGCAGGCCGACAAGCGCCGCGTCCGCCACCCGAATCTCATCGTCGAGTGGGGCCGCTATGTCGCCGCACCGGCGCAGATTACGCTCTATAAAATTCTTGCGGAGAAAACGATTGAGACGAAAAGCGACAAGGTCTGGTACGTGATCGACGGCAGCTTTATGAACGACCTCATCGACACGTGGGCGCTGCACCAGAAATGGCATGTTGTGCCGGTCAACGGCCTGCATGCGCGAAAGCTCAACAAGGTATGGCTCGCCGGCTCGTCGTGCGACAGCGACGACAAGTACACCGCAGGCGGGACCTACGTGCTGTTGCCGAAGCTGGACAATGTGGAGGAACTGTATATCGCGGTCCTTGATACCGGCGCGTACCAAGACCCGCTCGCGTCGCATCACTGCTTACTTTCTTCGCCGGCAAAGATCATCGCCTCAAACGGCGAAGTAAAATTGGCGCGCAAACGTGAACTTCCCGAAGAAGTCGGGAAATTGTTTGGATGGTAGTATACTCGCGACAACGGGCTGTAGTATACCGGTAGTACGCGTCCATGGGGTGGATGTAGACCGGGTTCGATTCCCGGCAGCCCGACTAGTCATCACGATTCCTCCCGGCAGGAATCGAACCTACATTACAAGCTCCGGAAGCTTGCGTCCTATCCGTTGAACGACGGGAGGTTGGTGGACCTAGCGAGAATCGAACTCGCGCCTCGACAATGCGAATGTCGCGTCGTACCACTAGACTATAGGCCCTAGCGAGGAGGAAAGAGAAAGCTCGCATTCTCTTTCTCCGAGCGACAAGCCTATATGAGCGTTGCGATTATAGGCCCTTCGCTTCGAGCACAGAATATCGCAAACGGTGCTATGCGTCCATATCGTATTTGCTATACTTGCTCCATGCAGTCTCTGAAGATTTTTGGGCTCCTCGCGCTCGCGGCAGCGCTCGGCATCATCGCGATGATTCTGATTGAGGTCGCACCGCGCGTGACTTCCACACCGTTTGTCGCTCCGGTCGTGACGAATTTCGAAGAATGTGCCGCCGCCGGGAATCCGGTGATGGAATCGTATCCGCGCCAATGTCGCACGGCGGACGGACGCCTCTTTGTGGAAGAGATTTCCGATTTCCCATCATCGGAGAGCCCCATTTCTTCAAACGGCTGCGCCGTGGCCGGCTGCAGCGGGCAGCTGTGCGTCTCCGCCGAGGAAGCGGCGACGGTCGTGACGACGTGCGAGTTTCGTGCTGAGTACGCGTGTTATCGCGATGCCGCGTGCGAGCGGCAGGCGAGCGGCCAGTGCGGCTGGACGCAGACGGAAACGCTCCAGCGCTGCCTCGCGAATCCGCCGGAGATGCAGCTCGAGGTGATGTAAGCGCGCTCTCGCGGGTTTTTTACGGCGAATGTGCTATATTCATTTCGCTCGAAGAGCGGGCCCATAGTATAGCGGTAGAACGGTTCCATGGCATGGAACAGGTCGGGGTTCGACTCCCCGTGGGTCCACCAAAGTTGATTTGTTTCCAAATCGGAATGGCGCGCGGAGCAGCCGCGCGCATGGAGCGGAATTTCCGCAAGGAAATTCCACGGCATTTTGAATTCCCCCGCAAGCATTCCCGCCGCTATGCGGCGGTTCGAGCCGATACGAACGAGAAAATCTTTCTGCCCCGAAAGATTTTCTCGTTTGATGAGATTTTCGGCTTGGTTTGCCTCTAAAATCCAATTACGCATGAGTTCGAGCCATTGAGTGCCTTTGCGCTCAAAAGCGCTCAATTTTTCCTCCAGCGTCCGTTTCTGCGCCGTCAGTGCGTTCTTGCGCTCCAGATACTCGCCCAACTCCAATGCTTCGGCGAGGTAGGCGTCAGTCAGCCGTTCAAGGCGCACTTTGACGCTGGAAATTTCGTCGCGCAGATTTTGAGCGAAAAGGCCGGACGATTGGCGGGTCTCCGCGCTCTCGGCGTTGAGCCGCTCCAAAAATCTGTCCCGCCATTCGTCCGGCAAAGAAACTTTTTGAACCTCCGCTCTCACTTGGCGCGTCAATTCCTCCTCCCGCAAAAAGCGCGTCTGCGAACATTTTTGAGTGCGGCTCTTGAAAGTGCAGTGGTAGTAGTGATACACGCGACCCGATTTCTTCGTCTTGCGCTCCGCCGTAATCGCGTAGCCGCACTCACCGCACACCGCGAAACCTTTCCACAGAAATCCTTTCTCGCCGCGCTTTTTGCGGGGCTTCCCGTTGGCGACAAGCGCGATTTGGATTTGGTCAAAAAGTTTCTTTGAAATCATTGGCTTGTGCGAGCCCTCGTGGACTTCGCCGCGATACCGGAAGTGTCCGTAATAGAACGGATTGGTCAAAATCTTTTGGACGGACGAGAGGGCGAGCGGCTTGCCGTCTTTGGAAACCAAGCCGAGAGAAAACATTTTGCGCTGAATGCCGGTGAGCGTAAATTGTCCCGCAGCAAAAGCCCCTAAACACTCCTTGACCTTGCTAAAAGTTTTCTTGTCCGGCTCAATCGTCCGCAGTTTCGGCTCGTTGAAATAGCCGAGAGGGGCTTTTGCCGATAATTCACCACGGCGGATTTTTTGCCGAATACCGCGCAAAATGTTTTCTCGCAAATTGTCGGTATAATACTTGCTCTGCGAAAACGCGAGGCCGAGCATAAATTTTCCCTGCGGCGTCGGCTCAAACCAGAATGTAGGGAATTTTAGCGTGGCGATTTTTCCCATATCAATCAAATAAATCACCCTGCCTCCGTCTACCGAATTACGCGCTAATCTGTCGGGATTCCACGCTAAAATTCCCTGTGCGACGCCTTTTTCCATTTCGCCAAGCATTTCGTTGAACACAGAACGCCCGGGCGCTTTCGCGCTCTGGCTCTCCTCATACTCGCGGACGATGAAAAGCGAATTTTGCTTGGCGAAATCGCGCAATTCCGCCAACTGCGCCTCAATGCTCAACGCTTGGCGTTCGTCGTCCTCGCTCGATTTGCGGCAGTAAATAAAAAATTTCGTCATGGCGGATTTGCGCCGGAAAAAGTGCGCCGCACTTTACACCGACAATTTGTAATCTCATTGTATCGGCTTTTGCGCTGAAAGCGCAACTGCGCGAAGCGCAGAGAACCGCCGCATAGCGGCGGGAATGCTTGCGGGGGAATTCAAAATGCCGTGGAATTTCCTTGCGGAAATTCCGCTCCATGCGCGCGGCTGCTCCGCGCGCCATTCCGATTTGGAAACAAATCAACTTTGGTGGTCATTGTATCAAAAAGTCAGAACCCATTTCCAGCAGAACCCCGACTGACTTCGCACGCGCGGAGCGCGTGGTATTGCGGACGCGAAGCGTACGCCCCGCTTGCGCTGGAAGCGCCCCAGCCGCGCTCGCGGACTCGCG
>DATMBM010000018.1:0-44132 GCA_035559235.1 Minisyncoccota bacterium | reverse complement strand
TACGCATTACCTGACTTTTCGACCATGCTGCCATTCCTGACGGTTTAGGTCGCTGTCCTCTCGGACAGTCATATTCAACTGTGGCGCACCGATACAGCGGTACGCACTTTTAGAATACTCTCATTGAGCCGTATATTCAACACAAAACGGCGACCTTGGGGTAGATCGCCGCTTAGTGTCGCGAGACGCTATCTTTTGTAACTCTCGATCATTCGCGAGGCTTCACTCTTGGTTACCTCGTCGATGCTTGCGAGCACGCGCTCCCGCTCATCCTCGTCAGTCATGTTGATTTGGACAAGCTCGCGGAGATAGCTCTTTTGCTTCTCCGTCGCTGGCTCGGACGCTACAGCTTTGTACGCTTCCTCGATCGCGTCGCCCTCCGGCTTGTTGCGGAGGGTGTCGAGTACGCGGGTCGCGCGTATCGCCGCATCAGCCATTGCCGAGTTGAAGGCGCTGGCAACGGTTCTGCTGATAAAGCGATTCATGGGATTGAGAACTGCGCTCCCGCGCCCCTGCGCTATCGCTTTTCCGTCTTTTGTGAGTGTGACGATGAACGCCACCAAACCCTCGACATGGCGTAGAGCTGTGAGCGTTTGCATGTCTTCTTCCACAACCGCAGTTAGGTTATGCGTGCCAACGCATTTGGCGATCTCCTCGCGAGCCGGATGCTTCGGATTCTTGGTATCCGTCGCCTGCACGCGAAGTGTCTGCACCGGATTGAACCGCCGTGCGACGCGGGGTCGGTAACTATAAGATGTTTTCATAACGATTAAATTAGTAAGTTAGTAATGAGAAAACCGTTATGCGACTTTCTCGACCTGCTTGCGGTGAAAGATATTAATCACACGCCTTATTTTCTTCTCGACCTCGCCTTTGTCGTTTTTCACTTCGACATAGGTGATGCTCTTGAGGGCTTTCTCGCCCTTGCGGACACGGAAGCCATACGCCGCCCAGCTCAAGAGCGGCATTGCGTCAGTAGCCGGAGAAAACGAATCGGCAACCTCGTCGCCATATCGTTCTCGAACCTGCTCGCGCACATGCTCGGCGGTCTGTTCGCTGCCCCGCCACGGGGATACGAGCGAATCTTCCATAACCTCGCTTATTGATTTCATGTTAGTGAGTAACGCACGCATGCCTGCGACCACGGGGGCACACAAAAAGCGATGTGCTGAATGATTAATATGCTTTTCACTTATCCCAGTCCTACTGATCCGAAAAGGGGTACCCGGAGTGGTTTCTGGGTCCCATATGGGCAAAGCGTGGTGCCATATGTTATCGGTATGACAGCCAGATTTTCTCAACAGAGGACTTTAGTACGATAGACATGTATGAGTAGAAAGATGCCAAAAGAAGTGAAGGAGAAGCGGGCGTTGCTTGGCACCGAAAGGTACTACAAGCTCCTCACGGAAAAGTGTGCCGAGACTGGTCTTGGCGTCAGCCGCGACCTCGTGTACTTGGTGCACATGTCCGCATTGCAGGTTATTGGGCAGGAACTTAACCGACATGGTGTCGTACGCATTCCGCACGTCGGTACGATCGTCCTTGCGGAGCAGAAAAGTCGACCAGCGTGGTGCGGGAAGATGCGCGTGCAGTTACCGGCACGCAAGGTGATGAAGATGGTCCCGGATTACATGCTTCGCCGCATTTATAACGCGAAGAAGAATTACGGGTTGTCTGTTTATAGACACTCGCGTGAAGAGGTTTTCCCTGAAGACAGCGACAAAATCCTGTATCCTCTCTCGGGTGCGCGTAGAAAATAAAATGATGCAACGAATCGCCTATTTTGCTAGGGTATAGCCATGGCAACCGCCGACCTAAAAGAGCTCAAGCCGGTATTCCTGAACCTCATAGACCTTATACGATCCCATCGAATCAAGACGCTGGGAAAGACAACGCCAGTACACGTCCCAAAGAAGGAGGTGGACGCTATTGCTGCGCCACATAAACTGCGCCGCATGTTTGACGCGCTAGTTGCTGACGGCATCCTAGGCGGCGTTGAGGTAAAGGGCAAAGACGTGATCTTCAACAACACACAAACAGCAGAACAGATATTGGCATTTCGGCGTTCTCTCATTATTGAGGGTTCGCTCGGCATAAGCGTAGATGATCACGGCGGGTCCTATTATGATATGTATCGCAACGGATACGACCTTCGTCCGCAGCGGTTATCAGACGAGGAAGGAAAACTGCTGTATTACCTCGTCGACCACGCGGATACTCCCGTGGACCGCGAAGAACTCGCCACCCTGTACGGCTGGACCGTGCCTCAAATCAGCAGTCGGATAAACACGATACGAAGAAAGCTCACACGCCTTGGTTTTTCAAACGAGGAAACGATGCAGGTTCTCCCTTCATACCTGCGCGGAAAGGTCGTGTTTAGACTCGTATAGCCGCTTATAGCGAATGTGTGTACTACCCCCAAACATTGGGGGCTTTTTTGTTGTTGATTGAAGCCGCGAACCAAAATGTTTGGTGACTTTGCAAAAATACTCAAACTACGCCACGGGAGTAAACTTGTGTCAATCGGTGTCGCACGCCGATTTATTGATTGAGCTCAATCATCCATTACAAAAAATCAGAAAAGAAAATGAATAACGATAACCAAACGTTACAGCGGATGATTGAGTATCGCGAGCTGGGCTTTTCGGTCTTCCCGATCACACCGGGTGCCAAGAACCCACCGCTCGTGAAGTGGAAAGAATATCAAAACAGGCACGCCACTCCGGAACAAATCCAGACATGGTGTACCAACCACCCCAATGCAAACATTGGGATTGTTACTGGTGCCATATCAGGCATTGTTGTCCTCGACTTCGATAAAAAGCACAAGCGCTCATCGAAGGAGTTTGCAGAGAAAGGGCTGCACATACCACCAACGACATACGCACGCACTGCGCACGGTGGCGAACATTTCTTCTTCAAGCATCCTGGCGTAAAGATCGATAACCACGGAGAGGGGCATCTGTTCGGAGTCGGTGTTGATGTGCGCGGCGATGGCGGCTATGTGGTCGCATCTCCTTCGTTCGTAAACGATGAGCAGGGTCCTGGGAGCTACGAGTGGATTGTGCCACCCGAAAACGGCTTTGCCGATATGCCTGACTGGCTCATCAATCGCATTAAGGAATATGCGGACGGAGGTAAGAAGCCCGAGACAAACACGAAGGAGGAGAAGCAAACCACCTGGCGAGAGATTTTCAGCGCTGATGTACCAGAAGGGACCCGCAACAGTACAGCAGCACGGGTTGCCGGTGGTCTTATTAGCCACCTGGGACTTAAAAAGAGTGAGCTGGCGTGGGAAGAATTACAGGAGTGGAACCAAAAACGATGTAAGCCACCCCTTGAGGAAAGTGAACTTCGCAGCGTCTTCGATTCAATCAAAACGAGTGAAGAAGCCAAACCGAAATCACCACTGGACCCCAATAAGGCACAGACTCTTATCCTCGTAGAACTGGTCACAAAGAATCCCGATACAGAACTGTTCCGCGACCAGTATGACGTTGCGTATGTGCGAGTAAACATCAACGGACGTAAAGAGACACTTCCTTGCAAGAGCCGACGCTTCACTTTGTGGCTCTCACAAAACTTCTACGAGACGTTGGGTACCATTCCTCAACCGAGCGTTATAAAGGCTGCTGTAGAAACCATAGAGGGACACGCCATCTTCAAAGGCGGTGAGTATGAACTGCGCAACCGTGTCGCGAGAATCAATGACACCGTGTGGTACGACCTCGCCGACAAACAAAACCGCGCTGTGCTTATCACGCAAGACGGCTGGCGCATCGTCTCTGACCCGCCAACCTTGTTCAGCAGACACAAACATCAACTGGATCAAGCCGAGCAGGAGACCGGAGGGGCGGTAAGCGACCTATTGCGTTTCGTGAACGTGACGGAGGAGTCGCAACAAATCCTTCTCATGGTTTACCTCGTATCGTGCTTTATCGCGGACTTTCCGCATCCGATTCTCTATGTCTACGGACAGCAGGGTTCTGCGAAATCGACGCTCTCGAAGCTGCTACGTAAGCTAGTCGATCCATCACGCATCGAAGTGTTGAGCATGCCCGACGACATCAACGAGCTCACGCTGCAACTCTCACGGCACCACATGGTCTTCTATGAGAACGTATCGAGAATCTCTAACCGTGTTTCTGACGCGCTCTGCATAGCGGTCACCGGCGGCGGCATCTCGAAACGGACGCTGTACACTGACGCGGATGATTTCATCTACACCATTCGTACCAATGTCGGCATCAATGGCATAAACATCACGGCTATCCAGCCGGACTTGCTTGAGCGTTGCATCCTGCTTGAACTAAAGCGCGTTGAAGAAAGCCAGCGCCTTACGGAGCAGGAACTCTATGCCGAGTTTGAGCTGGTGCGACCGAAAATACTCGGCGCGATCTTCGATGCTGTTGCGAAAGCGCTACAGATCGTTCCGCACGTACGCCTCACCGAAAAGTCGCGCATGGCTGACTTTCTCGTGTGGGGATGTGCTATCGCCGAAGCGTTGGGCTACACGCGGGCACAGTTCCTTGATGCGTACGGGCAGAAGGTGCGTGAACAAAGTGAAGAAGCGCTTGCCGCGGCAGTGGAAGCGCAGATGCTCATTACACTCATGAACGATAGGACCGAGTGGGAAGGTACGCCACAGGCGCTTCTTTCGGCGATAGAGACACAGGCAATAGCCGAAGGCGACTTCATGGGCAGGAGCATGCCTCGACAGCCGAACCAGTTGATGCGGAGGATCAATACCCTCAAACCAAACTTCCTGAAAATAGGGCTGCGAATCACCGACAGGAAATCCGGGGGTATACGCCTCGTGAACATTCAGAAAATATCTCAAAACACCGCCCAAAGCGCCACGAACGTCCCCACGGATCAACGTGACGCTGGGGTCGATATCGAGAACGGTGCTGGGACGATAAGTAACCCCACTGACCCGCCACGGGACGATGGGGACGATAAGGGCGATGTTTTCTAAGTGTCGGCAAGATGGTGATCGCAGTGATAAAATTAACAGTAGTCCCGAAGCTCCAATCATTCCGATTGAGGAGTACCGGAAGATCGTTGAAGATACGGAAAGTTCAGACGAGAAGGTGCTTGAGCGCCTGCAGTTCTTGGAAGCTTTCTTCCGCAACATCATCCGCATGGAAATAGACCGATATGTCCGCGAAAATAAAAAATAAAATTAAAAATGAAAATCAGACCGGCAGCCCCTTCGAGGGGCGCGTCGGTCTGGTCTATGCGCGTGTCTCCGATAAGTCTCAGGAGACTCATGGTACCGGGAGAGAAAGCCAGGAGACGCGGTGCAAGAAAGACCTTGAGTCGAACGGGGTACTCTTCGAGAGATCGTTTATCGACACGTACAGCGGAGGCGGCGACTTTATGCGCCGCCCCGCAATGCGGGCGCTGCTTGCGTACATTGACGCCAATGCGCACAAGAATTACGTAGTGGTGTTCGACGATCTGTCGCGCTTCGCACGCGATGTGAAGTTCCACCTGAAGTTGCGAGAGGAGTTCATGGCGCGTGATGTCATTCTCCGGTGCCTCAACTATAACTTCGATGATAGCCCCGAGGGCGAGTATGTGGAGCTAGTCTTGGCAGGTGCGAATGAGCTGCAACGCAAGCAAAACCGCCGTCAAGTGATTAGCCGGATGAAAGCCCGGCTCGATGCGGGATACTATCCATTCGCTCGCAAGCGGGGCTATGACATTGATAAAACCCCAGGTAAGGGGCACTTGCGTGTGCCAAATCAAGAAGGGCTTGAGATCCTGAAGCCCGCACTGGAAGATTTCGCTAAAGGAAACTTAGCTCGCAAGATCGACGTGGCGAGGTTTTTGTGCGAGAGAAACTTTTGCAACAAATGGGGCAACCGTCTGCCAGTAGATTGTCTCGACGACGTGAGTGATATTCTCACGGACCCGTTCTATTGCGGTGATGTGGAGTATAAGGACTGGGGTGTAAAAAGAATGGAGGGAAAACACGAGGGAATCATAACGAGGGACACATTCGCACAGATACAGAAGCGCTTACTCAAGGACGGCTCTGACGCCAAGCCGCGGAAGGATAACTCCGACGAGTTTATGCTCCGTGGTTTATTGGTCTGCGAAAAATGTGCTGGGCACCTGACCGGCGCATACTCGAAGGGGCGAACAAAACGCTATCGTTATTATTTTTGCCAAAGCCGAGGGTGCGAGCTGTACTATAAGTCCATCCCTGCTGACGAGGTAGAGAAGCACTTTCGTGATCTTTTACGCCGCAACCGCCTCAAGCCTAAGGTGGAGAAACTTGCTGCGGTGGTGTTCGATAAAGTGTGGACACAAGAGAGCCAGATGGTTGAATGGCACAAGTACATGAACGAGCAGAAAAAAACGGAGTTGAAGAAGAAGCTGAAAGACCTCACCAACCTTGCTTGGAAGGCAAAGTCGGATGCGGTCACCCGGGCGTACGAGGTTCAGATGGAAGAAGCGGCTAAAGACCTTGAGAAAGCCGAGGGGGATGTCATCACAAAAATGGACCTCTCCATCCCATATAGAACCGCCCTGGACAAGGGGGTAGCTGTGCTGAAAAACCCAGTATCTGCTTGGGATTTGTTTGATGTGCAGGATCAGCACCGGCTCTTTTTCTTCCTTTTTGACGCCAAATTAGCCTACGCCAAAAACGAGGGATATAGAACCGGTGATTCACTAAGCACTACAAGGCTTTTTGAGGAGTTTGTTGCCACAAACTCCGACGATGTGGACCGTACAGGATTTGAACCTGCGACCCCCTCATTGCAAATGAGGTGCTCTACCACTGAGCTAACGGCCCGTCATATATACTCTCCCTCGGCTCGTCTCTCGCCACGAAACATGCACCCGCATCATTCGCCGGAGCTAACGACCCGTCGTCGCAAGACTACCAAAAAAATTAACGGCGCGAAAGCTCGAGCGCGTGCCCCAGGAGATCCTTTATGGACGCGCCGACGCTCTCAAGCATGTGCGGAAACGCGGCGTGTTCGTGGAGGCCGGGATACGCGTTTACTTCCAAGAGGTACGGCCCGCGACGGGTCAGGATAAAATCGGCACGCGAAAAGCCGGAGAGACCCAAGCTCCGATGCGCCGCGCGCGCGGCATCCATGAGTGCGCGCTTTTCAAGATCGGAAAATTCGCTCGGCACCAGATATCGCAAGTCCCCTCTTGCATGATGATCGAAATGCAAAAACGGCGACTCATTAGGATAAAGCACCCGCGCCGGCGGCAGCGCGTACAATTCTTCGCCGCGGAAATCGTCGATGACACCGACCGTCGCCTCGTCCCCGATGACGTATTCTTCAACGAGCGCCGCTCCGTACGCTTCGAGCGAGTCGGCAATTCGCTCGGGCAGCTCGACGATGGTGCGCACAAGGACGATGCCGTGAGACGCGCCGCCTGCGGGCGGCTTAAGGATGTATGGAGGCCCGAAGTGCGAAAACACCAGCTTTGCCATATCCGTGACCGGCATGTCACTTTCATGCGAAAAGGCCACGGCGCGCGGCATGCGGATACCCGATTGCTTCAGTGTGATGCCGGTCCGGATTTTGTTGAGCGAAAGAGCGCTCTCCAAGGGACCTGACCCGACATACGGTACGCTGAGACGATCCATGATGCGCTGCACAGTACCGTCTTCGCCGACTCCGCCGTGCAGCGCGTTTACGACGACGTCCACTTGCGAGAGCGCACGCGCCGGCTCGGCGGGAATACCGCGCGAGTGCCACAATCCAGTCTTGTCGATAAAGATATCGCGCGTGTCGTACTGCTCTTCCGGGAGCGCGTTCAGTACCGCAGCGCCTGTCTTGAGCGAAAGATCATATTCGGGCGATGTGCCGCCGCGAAGAATGCCCACTACCGTGCGTGCCATGCCGCAATCATACCATCGCCTTACGCTGCCGTTTGCGGTGATAGTTAATAGCGAATCGATGCGCCTCGTTGTTCGCAAGCAGAATGTCGCGCTCGTGTTCTGCAATGGCCTTTTGGTCGCCGACGAAGCGCGACGGCCGGTGCCGCTCGTCCTTGACCACGCCGACAAGCGCGATTTGTATCCCGGCATTCGCAAGGACTTTCTTTGCCGCATTTATCTGCGCGGCGGAGCCATCCACGACGATGACGCGCGGATACGCCCACTCGGGGTGCAGAAAGCGTCGGGAGAGAACTTCTGCAAGCGCGCCAGGATCGTTATTGGTAAACCCGCGGACGCGGAATTTCCGGTACGCGCTTTTAAGCGGCTCCCCGTCTTCGACGGCTACCATGACTCCCACCGTTTCGGTGCCAGCCGTGTGCGCGATGTCGTAAGCCTCAATGCGCGAACTTTTCGAGCGCACGACGCCTCCGGTCGCAAAACGGGATTCGCTCTTGATGAGCGAAATGTCGTTGATATGTGTGAGCGCAGCGATCTGCCGGCGCGCAAGCGCCGCATCTTCATACCGCTCGGCTTCAGACGCGTCCTGCATTTCAGTTTCCAATTTCTGGATCAATTTCTTTTTCTTCCCGCTGAAAAGGAAGACGATGTTGCGGATGGTGTTCGCATACTCCCGCGCGTCGGTTTCTCCCGTGCACACGCCCGGGCACATGCCAATTTGACGGTTGAAACACGGACGACAGTAACGCTGCTGGTCACGCATAATTTGCTGCTGCAAATTTGCGCGACCCCGCCTCACGCCGCCGCGCTCCGGCCTTGCGACGGGGCCCCGCCCCCGTCTCACCTCACACGGCGTGCACTTGTCATCGCGATACGGGAAAATGCGCCGCACCATTTTCATTGCGTCGCGCAGCGCGAGCCCCTGCGGGAACGGACCGAACAAGTGCTTGATGTCGCCCCCCTGCCAATTGGTAAACAAGTCGCGGCCGCGAACGACGAGGACTTTCGGGAACACTTCCTTCGTGATGACCAGGTAATTGAAGCTCGTGTTGTCTTTCGAAGCAATGTTATATGGCGGCTCGAGTTTCTTGATAAGGTTTGCTTCAAGGATGAGTGCCTCAAGGACGGATTCTGTCGTCTCCCAGGTGAGCGTATCTGCTTCGGCGACCATTCCTGCGATAGCGCTTGAGCGGGTGTCGGCGAGGTCCTTCGCAAAGTAGCTGCGAACGCGATCGCGCAGTGACGCCGCCTTCCCGACGTACAAAACACTTCGCCCCTTTTGGAAGCGGTATACGCCGGGCTCGTCCGGAATATCCAATTGGTCAAAATCTTCCCGTTGCATCAAAAGAATATGCCGCGGTTTTTACTCCGCGGCAAGTAATGCGGTGCTTTCTTCAGCCTCCACCGGTTTGTTCCAGGGGAACGCGACGTAAAACTCCGCAACGACATAGGGTGGTAAATGCCCTCCTTCGTCGTATAGCTTACTGTCCACCCGTGCAACTTCGGGTCCTCCGGACATATTTTGCCGCTGATGCGTAATGACGAAGACTTCCAGTCTGGATCGCACGTTCAGATGCGCGATAAGACACCGCAGCATCCATTCATCTTGCGAAAGGATACGGACCATGCTGCACCCATGCGTTGGAGAACACACTAAAAATTCAGTATACCGCGCAAATGAACGCTTCGGGCAAAAATAACCGGGGATAACTATTTTCGCTTCTTAAGTACGCGCTTCAAATACTTTCCCGTGTGGGAGTTTTTGTGCGCGGCGACGTTCTCCGGCGTGCCTGTCGCCACGATCTGCCCGCCGCGCGCGCCGCCTTCTGGTCCCATGTCGATAATATGGTCGGCGCACTTCAGAACGTCGAGGTTGTGCTCGATGACGACGACCGTGTTCCCGCGCTCTACCAACCGCTGCAAAATCTCAATCAATTTCGCCACATCGTCGTAGTGCAGGCCCACCGTCGGCTCGTCGAGGAGATACATCGTCTTCGTTTGGAGCGGCCGGTACAATTCGGACGCGATCTTAACGCGTTGCGCTTCTCCGCCGGAGAGCGTGGTTGCGCTTTGTCCGAGCCGCAAGTAGCTTAGCCCGACGTCGCTGAGCGTCTTTAACCGGTCGGAAATAGCGGGAATGTCCTCGAAAAATACCAAGGCCTCTTCGACCGTCATTTCCAACACGTCATGGATACTCTTTTTCTTGTATTTCACCTCGAGGGTTTCTTTCATAAAGCGGCGACCATTACAGACATCACAGGTGACGTACACTGTCGGCAAGAAGTGCATCTCGACGGCGACGAGGCCGTTGCCTTCGCAGGCTTCGCACCGCCCGCCTTTCCTATTAAACGAGAATCGCCCCGGCCCCCAGCCGCGCGCCCGGGCTTCCTCCGTCATTGCAAACATGTCGCGGATGTGCGTCCATGCGCCGGTGTATGTGGCCGGGTTTGAGCGTGGCGTGCGACCAATCGGCGACTGGTCGATGAGGATCGAGCGGCCAAGATACTCGGTGCCCGTAAATTCGGAAACATTGTAAACCTTCGCGCTGCGGTAGCGTCTGTCGAATCGCGCCTGCAGGTTGCGGTGCAATATCTCGTAGAGGAAAGTCGATTTGCCGGAGCCCGATACGCCGGTAATGCAGACGAACTTCGAGAGCGGCACATCGACGTTCACGTTTTTGAGCGAGAATTTCGTCGCCCCGCGCACTTTCAGTTTCCCCCGGTCCCCCGTGCGGCGCTCCTTCGGAATCGCGATCTCTTCGTCGCCGCGCAAGTATGCGAGTGTGCGCGACCCGCTCTCGTTCGTCTTTGCGCTTAACAGATCTTTCAGCCACCCCGCGACGACAATGTTCCCGCCGTGCGTCCCCGCTCCCGGGCCGATATCGATGATGTAATCTGCCGCAAAAATCGTGTCTTCGTCATGCTCGACGACCAAGACGGTGTTCCCCAGCTCGCGCAAATGCTTCAAGGTCGCGATCAGGCGATCGTTGTCGCGCTGATGGAGGCCGATAGTCGGCTCGTCGAGGACATAAAGCGCTCCCACCAGCCCGCTTCCAAGCTGCGAGGCAAGCCGGATGCGTTGCGCTTCTCCGCCGGAGAGCGTATTGGCCTTTCGATCGAGGGTGAGATATTCGATCCCGACGTCGAGCATGAATTTGAGCCTGCTCCCGATTTCCTTGATGACTGCTTTTGAAATTTCTTTTTCTTTTTCCGTCAGCTTCAGTCCATTGAAAAATTCCGCCGCAGTTTCGATCGACATCGAGGAAATCTGCACGATGTTGACCTTCTTTTCCGCATCGCCGTCCGCGTACAAAAAGACATTGAGCGCTTCGCTCCGCAGGCGTGCGCCGTTGCAGCTCTCGCAGGCCTCATCGCCCCAGATGTATTTCGTACCGAGGCCGTTACATGTCGGGCACGCGCCGTACGGAGAATTGAACGAGAAAAGGCGCGGTTCGACTTCCGGAAACGAGAAGCCGTCGTACGGACACATGAATTTGGCCGACATAACGTGCCCGTCGCCGTTTGGGTCCGTGATTTTTACGAGGCCGTCGGCTTCGTGGAGCGCTCGCTCGATCGCCTCGCTCGTTCGCTCGCGCGTCCCCTTCGGATCGTCGGAAAATTCCGAGATGAAAATATCGTCCACGACGATGTCGATGTCGTGCTTGAAGTGCTTTTTCAATTCGACCCTCTGCCGCAGCGATTTTTCCTGACCATCGATGACCGCCTTTTCATATCCCTTGTTGAGCATGTCGTACAGGAGCTGGTAGTACTCGCCCTTTCTGCCGACGACGACTGGCGCTGAGATGCGAATTTTCGCTTTGCTCACGCCGGACGTAAGTGTCACGCCGCTTTTTTTTGCGAGCTTGCTCGTCTTTTCGACTGCCGTGAGCACGGTATCGAGGATTTCTTCGTTCGAGAGCTTGCGCACTTCCCTGCCGCAAACCGGACAATGCGGATGGCCGATGCGCGAATACAGGACGCGGAGGTAATCATAAATTTCCGTAATCGTCGCGACGGTCGAACGCGGATTGTTCGAGCGACTTTTCTGGTCGATTGAGATCGCCGGCGAAAGGCCGGAAATTTCATCAACCTCGGGCTTTTGCATCTGGCGGAGGAATTGCCGCGCATACGCCGAGAGTGACTCAACATACTTGCGCTGCCCTTCGGCGAAAATGGTATCAAACGCGAGCGACGACTTGCCGCTTCCCGACAAGCCCGTAAAAACGATCATTTTATTGCGCGGCATCTCAACACTGACGTTTTTCAGATTGTGCGTCCGCGCACCCTTGATGATGATTTTGTCTTCCATACACGCAGTTCGACCCCCTGATTGGAGACAGGGGGTAACAGGGACAGTCTAGCATGTTCATCGTTTTCTCGCTAAACTGCGACCCAGCGGACAAACAGCGAGGAGACGTACATGGCGAGTAAACGCAGATTGCGACGAAGAAGCTGCATGTCAAAAGTACGCCATGCAGACAAAACCGCTGCGGTTGCACACGCAATTCACCTTAACGGACCGTGGCGTGCGTACAAATGTGATTTTTGCTGCGGATGGCATGTGGGTCGTATGAGCGTACGTCGTCGACAGGCCATGCGTGCTCGACAACTTTCGCAATTTCGTTAGAGACCGTGAAGCATTACAGCACCACTGCCTCCTCCATAAGTGCGACGTCGAATCGGCGTCGCACTTCGTCTTTTACTTTTTGCGCGAGCTCACGTACGTCTTCTGCCGTCGCCGTGCCGGTATTGATGATGTAATTCGCCTGCTGCGGCGATACCTGCGCGCCGCCCAGCGCCGCCCCCTTCAAGCCGGCCTTGTCGATCAGCCACCCCGCCGGCACGCGCCCGCCGCGTGATTTGACGCTCTTTTCTTCCTCAAACATGTTCACGATGTGGAGCGGAGCGACGGGATTCATAAAATACGAGCCGGCAGCGCGCACATTCTGAATGTGGCGCTTCTCGCGCTCTCGGATGGTCTCGTCGATAAGCGCTGGCTCTGATGCGCCAAGCTGTACGTGCACATCAAGGATGATCCACTCGGGGTTCTTTTTGAAGTAGCTCATGCGGTAGTCGAATTCGCACTCTGCGTTTGAAAACTCATGCACATCCTCAGTTTTTGTATTGATCGCGCGCACCCAAGTCACAAAATCCTTTATTTCAGGGCCGAATGCTCCGGCATTTCCGCGCACGGCGCCGCCGATCGTTCCCGGGATTCCGGAAAGTTTTTCCCAGCCGCCGAGGCCGGCTTCGGCGGACGCGCGAATGAGCGAAAGCAAATTGCAGCCGGCCTGCGCTTCTAGCCCGGTGTCGGTCACATCAAATTGTTCCGCAACAAAACGAATGACGAGCCCATCGAGTCCGGCGTCGGGTACGAGCACGTTGCTGCCGCCTGCCATCACAAAAAAGGGCACGCCCTGCTGACGCGCCCAGCCAAGCGCACTGCGGACCTCCGCTTCGCTCGCCACTTCGACGAAATATCGCGCCGGTCCACCGATTGCAAAAGTCGTCAGCGGGGCCAGTAGCACATTTTCTTTTACGTCCATAAGAAAAGCATACCTCGCTGCACCTAAAAAAACGAGCCGGCGCACAAAAGTGCGCCGGACCAAGCGTGCTCACTCATTTACGATCGCCCAGAACACGAGGGACTCATTTGGCTCCAAGTCGTCTGGGCAGATTTTTCGTATCCCTTTTTTCCAAATTGCGACAGCGAAACCATACCCCTGCGGCTGAACCTCAACCATCCGTCCGTCTTTCATTGTTAAGAACATACATCTACGAACGAATTCCGCCGTAGCAACATCGTCCTCTACAGCGTTGACAAAAGGCTGGTAGTCATCGTAGCCCGGTGGGGCAACAAATTTGGGAGTTCGTGCCGTCTTTTGTTCAGTCATCGCTCTCTCCTTGCCACTGATCGCGCCGCGCGAGGCGACCTGCCAGATATTCAATTCCGAGACGCTGGCATCGTCAACTCCCCTTCGTGGTCTGTTCTAGCGTGCGAATCTCATCCCGCAGGATCGCGGCCGTTTCAAAATCAAGCCGGTCTGCCGCCTCATGCATTTCCTGCCGCTTTTGCTTGACCAGTTTCTTCACATCCCCTCCTGCTGCGGCGACGTCGGTCGTCGCCAATTCGCTGATCGCGCGCTCGCGCGCACGGGCGATGTCGCCCGTGATGTCGTGGATTCGCTTGGCGACGGTTTTTGGCGTGATCTTGTGTTTCTTGTTGTACGCAAGCTGCACTTCGCGGCGGCGATTGGTCTCTTTGATCGCACGCTCCATGGAGCCCGTAATCTGGTCAGCATAGAGAATGACCCTGCCGAGCACATTGCGCGCTGCGCGACCGATCGTCTGGATAAGCGACGTTTCGGAACGAAGGAATCCTTCCTTGTCCGCGTCTAGGATACCGACAAGCTCGACTTCAGGTAGGTCGAGTCCCTCGCGCAAGAGATTGACACCGACGAGCACGTCGAACACTCCTTTGCGGAAGTCGGTAAGGATTTCGATCCGCTCAATCGTTTTTACGTCGCTGTGGATGTAGCGCGATTTCACGCCCCGCTCGATTAAGAATTGCGAAAGGTCTTCCGCCATTTTTTTGGTGAGAACCGTCACCAGCGTGCGCCCGCCTCGCTTCGTGACCGTCTCGCATTCGGCGATGAAATCCATGACTTGGCCCGCGAAATCGCCGCGCGCGATTACCGGCCGCACGACGATTTCAGGATCGATAAGACCGGTCGGGCGAACGATCATTTCGATCGGAGAGCCGCTCTTTTCCAATTCATAGTTGCCGGGCGTCGCGCTCGTATAAATCGTCTGCCCAGTGCGCTCGCGGAATTCATCAAACGTCAGCGGGCGGTTGTCAACCGCGCTTGGCAGTCGGAAGCCGTGCTCGATGAGGGTGAGTTTGCGCGCCCTGTCACCCGCATACATGCCACCGATCTGTGGCACAGTGACGTGCGACTCGTCGATCACGGTGAGGAAATCCGGTGATCCGTCCGACCGGTGCGGAAAGTACGACAGCAGTGTATACGACGGCTCGCCCGGCTGACGACGATCGAAGTGTCGTGAGTAGTTTTCAATGCCTGAGCAAAAGCCAAATTCGCGTATCATCGCGAGGTCCTGGCGCGTGCGGCGCTTTAGGCGTTCGGCCTCCAGGATTTTCCCGGCTTCGTTCATTTTTTTCAGCTGTTCCTTCAGTTCTTCCTCGATATCATGAAGTGCCGCTTCCATCACATCCTGCGGTGTCACGTAGTGGCGTGCCGGAAAAATAAACGCGCTCGCTATTTCGTTTTTTATCACGCGCGTGATCGCGTCTATCTCCTCAATCTTTGTGATTTTTCCGCCGCTCAAGTCGACGCGATAGACGATGCGCTCATTCGCCGGCATTATTTCAACGCTTGCACCAAGTGCACGAAACGTCCCTGGCAAGAGGTCGCCCGTCGTGCGCTCGAAATACATTGAAATCAGGCGACGCGTCAGTTCCGCACGCGTAACGGATTGCCCTTTTTTGAGCAACAAGTTTACCTTTTCATACTCGACCGGTGAGCCAAGGCCATAAATACACGATACCGATGCGACAATGATGACATCTTTACGCGTGAGGAGGGCCTGCGTGGCCGCATGGCGCAAGCGCTCGATGTCCTCATTGATCATCGCTTCCTTTTCGATGTAGGTGTCGGTGATCGGCACATAGGCTTCCGGTTGGTAGAAATCGTAGTAAGAAACGAAATAGTGCACCGCGTGCTTGGGGAAAAATTCCCGGTATTCCGCGGCAAGCTGTGCAGCCAGCGTCTTGTTGTGCGCGATGACGAGCGCGGGCTTTCCCCACTTTGCGATCACATTCGCAACGGTAAACGTCTTTCCGCTTCCAGTAACGCCAAGAAGTGTTTGGTCGCGTACGCCCGCCTTCAGCCCGTCAACGAGCGCGTCAATCGCCTTCGGCTGGTCACCAGCCGGTTTGTATTCGGATTCAATTTGAAAAACTGACATCACACCAGTGTATGTGTCTATTCACACTGGCGCAAATTTAATGCCTCTGCTACGCTATCGGCAGTTAGAGTGGGAAAACGTTGCAAAAAGGGGGACGCCATGTCCAAAGTAAATGGCTCTGCGAATGGGTATCGGCACTTTTACGATCTTCTGGACAACGGTCTCGGAGTTGCCGAATATCGTGCCGCGTGGGCAAAGGCTGGTAAGAAACCGAACGGTGCGCTCGAGCAGGAGCCGCTTTTCTGGCCTCGAGACGTCCGAACGCACCTTGATGAAATCACCAAAGCTGTGCATAAGGCGCGACGGGGCCTTTGTGATTGCAAAAAGAAAGAGCGGAAGAAGAACCCTGTGTGTGCACAAGCCGAAAGGCGTGCGCTTCGACAACTTCGAACGCTGCACTTGCCGAGGGGGTATGCTCCAGCACTGGCCAGATACATCGGGCAACTTGCCCATACGAAGGAACCTGGCGACAGATCTGCGGAATAGAACCTGATGGCGACTCCCACGTGGGTCGCCAGCTTCTTTTTTGGAGTCCGTGCTACGGCGGAAGTCCGGTGAAATAGTACGTATGCTGCATTTTTCTTTCATACACTTTATGCAATGATGCCGGTATGAATCATAAAGCCCTCGTCGACGCACTGGTTGCCACCGGCGTATTACGCACGTCGCGCATTATCGATGCCTTCCGTGCAATTGATCGGAAAGATTTCGTACCAACGGAGCTGGAAGCGCAGGCGTATTTAGATTCGCCGCTCCCCATTGGACAAGGACAAACGATTTCGCAGCCGCACACGGTTGCGTTCATGTGTGAACTGCTGCAGCCGCAGCGGGGCGAGCGCGTTCTCGACGTCGGCTCCGGCTCTGGGTGGACGACCGCGCTGCTCGCACACATCGTCGGCACCCATGGCGCTGTTATCGGAACAGAAATCATTCCCGACCTTGCAACGTTTGGCGCACGTAACCTTGCAAAATACGGCTTCAAAAATGCGTGCATTCACTTGAGCAATCAATTGGGCGCTCCCAAAGACGCGCCGTTTGACCGTATCCTTGTCTCGGCCGCCGCCGAAGAAGTGCCTCAGGATTTGCTCGACCAACTTCGCGACGACGGGACGCTTGTCATGCCCGTCGGCAGCGCAATTGTTCGCATCCACAGGGGCACAAACGGCAAAATCGCGACCGACACCTACGACGGATTCGCCTTTGTACCGCTCCGATATTGAGTGCTATGACACGATGTATCACTTTCTATACCATGGTATAGAAAGTGATACACGCGAATGTCCTAATCAAGGATGAGAACAGAAACGTTGCGCTTTCCCCGCTTTAAAAGTGCGATGCCGTTTGAGAAATCGGACTCTTCAAGTACCCGATTAACGTCAGTCACTGGGGTGCCTGAAAGGTTCACGGCGCCATCTTCGATGAATTGCCGCGCTTCTCGCTTCGATGCAGCCAGTTTCGACTCGACGAGCGCGTCGACAATCGGCATGCCGAGTTTGATCGTCGCATTCGGCGCTTCCTTCTTGAGCATCGTTGCCGTTTGCTTAGGGACATCATCCAACCGCCTATCGGCAAAGAGGACTTCGGAAATGCTTTGCGCGCCGCGCGCCGCCTCTTCGCCATGCACGAGCGTGGTCACGGCCGTCGCAAGCGCAATCTGCGCGCGCCGCTTTGCCGGATCGGTCGAATGCTCACGCATGATCGCCTCTATCTCCTCCTTTGGCAGCATTGTCATTTTGAGCAAGTACTCCTCCACAACGCCATCGTCCGCATTCAGCCAGAATTGGTAGAACTGGTATGGAGAGGTCTTCTTGGCGTCGAGCCAGACCGTGGCGCCCCCTTCGCTTTTCCCAAATTTCCTTCCCGTGGTTTTATCGACAAGCAGCGGCCATGAAAGCGCATAGGTCGTGTTCCCGGCTGTGCGCCGGATTAGATCGACACCGGAAACCATGTTTCCCCATTGGTCGGAGCCGCCGACTTGCAAGGTGCAGTCGTGGCGCTTGTGCAATTCCAGAAAATCATATGCTTGCAACAGCATGTACGAAAATTCGGTATATGAAATGCTTTGGTCGGGGGTTTCCAGTCGCGGACGGACGCTGTCGCGCTTCACCATCTCATTTACGGTGAAATTCTTGCCGATGTCGCGCAGGAATTCCATCAATTTCAATTTCCGCAACCAATCGGCATTGTTCACCATCGTAAAATCGACATCGCCGAGCAGTTGTTTGTACTGCTGTTGAAGCGCCTTTGCGTTTTGAGCGACCGCTGTATCGTCGAGGAGGTTGCGCTCCGCGCTTTTACCCCCCGGATCCCCGATCATGCCCGTGCCGCCTCCGACCAGCATTATGAGTTTGTGCCCATTTTCAACGAATCGGCGGAGTACGAGAAGCCCTTGCAGCTGTCCAACATGCATCGAATCCGCCGTAGGGTCGACACCAAGGTAAAAGGTCCGCTTGGGGCCGTCGGTGATCTCTTCAAGCGATTCAGAAGAATGCTGGTAGACGTAGCCGCGCTCGCGGAGGATGCTCGACAATTTCATGAGGCGAAATATACCATAAAAAGAAGTGGCCGCCTTCCAGAAGCAAAGGAAGGCGGCCGGGTTGCGCTCCGCCGCTTTTTTGGGGGGGGAGGGACGGGCGGGCAGAGCGACTACAGTCATCATCGTTCCTTCATGAAGAATTGTCAAGCTCCCCACGGGCGCGGAAATCACCGATCCCCCGCTCCTCTTCCCGCAAGCGGACGTCGTTTTCCGACGCGCCGAAGTGATGAAAATATTCGTGCCAGATTGTGTCGGCAATCACATCTCGCACGTCGAGGCCATCGTCCTCCGCCGCTTCGAGAATCGGCAGACGATACAGGGTGATCGTATCCGGCATCGTCATTCCCTCGCCGTAATGCGAGCCACGCTCCGAAAGCGGGACGCCTTTGTAGAGCCCGAGAAGCGTTTCGTCGTCTTCCAAACCTTGCAGGCGCCGGTCTTCTTCCGAGGGCTCGTCCTCTATCAAGAGCGCCACATTTTTTATTTTCTGCCGCACCCATTCAGGCAGTCGTTCGTACCCCTCCGTAGCGAGCCGCTCAAATTCTTCATGCGTCATAGCGGAAACATATCACAAAGAGTTGAGGCGCGTCGTGACGGCGACGCGCCTCGAGGCTGGGGAGAAACAAGACGCCAGCTATCCTACCACCTCCTTCCTTCCAGCGGAATGCTCGGCATACACCTGTTCGGCGTACGCGCAACGGGGATGAATAGATTCATGTCGATAACGGAAACGGCTGGTTGTACGCGGCTTCGTAACGAGCCTTAAATTCCTCCATCGTGTAATGGTGGTCTTGCGTGCCGACACTTTCGACGTCATAGACGGCGGCCACGCTGGCAATTTTCGCGCACTGTTCGGGCGGCAAGCCCGCAAGGAAACCTTTTGCATAACCCGCTCGGTACGAATCCCCCGCGCCCGTCGGATCTCGGTTTTCTTTCGCATGGACCGCACTCACGCGCACTTCGACGTTCGGTGTGACAATGCGTGAACCTTCTTCGCCGAGTGTGATCACGAGCGCCTTCGCGTTCTTGAGAATATCGGCCTCCTGCCAGCCGGTTTTTTGCGTGATCATGGCGAGTTCGTAATCATTCCCGAATACGACGGCCGCACCCGTGATGCCGTTGCGTAAATCGTCGCTCGTGAGGGAAATAATCGTCTGACCGGGATCGAAGAAGAACGGAATTTTGTTCGCCCGATATATCTCAGGTAACGCATGCATGTCCTCCAGGCATCCGGGCGCGATGATCGCGAGCTTCGCCCACTCGAACGGCACGCGGTCCCCGTATGATTTCGCGCCTGCGCCCGGGTAAAACGCGGCGATTTGGTTGTCACCGCGGTCGGTCACGACATACGCGGCCGAGGTTTCCCTACTCGAATCGATGTGGATCGATGAGGTGTCGACGCCTGCCTTTTTCAGATGCTCGGCATAGTGGTCAAAATCGTTCCCCGCGGTCGCGATGATCGCGGGTTCTTCCCCGAGCAGCGCAAGATTGTATGCGATGTTGCCGGCGGTGCCCCCGAAATGCTCGTGCCTATCCGCGATATTGAAACTGACGTTGATGTTGTGGAGCTTCTCCGGAAGAAAGTGGTTTCGGAACAGGTCCGGAAAATTCATGATGTGGTCGTACGCAAGCGACCCAGAGACAAGGACTTTGGACATGTGAGTACTATAGCCCTTTAGTGCCAATCAGATCGCAGAAGTCCACATTTGATTTATCGCAATAATCATGATATAATGCATCCAGTGGACTGCAATAGTGTTGCCAATCACAGGAGGTCGATATGGCAAAAATTCCGCAGCGTTCTCATGGCTTCATTGGCGAGATTTACGAACTTAAAGGCAAAAGTATCGGCTTCATTCGCCAAAACGGGATTTTCCGCATGGATGGAGGTCCACCCGGTGTGCAAGTTGACGATGATATATACGTCCATCTGAATGCATTTGATCGGCTCGCGACGCGGGGATTCCCAAAGCCGGACAGGCTTCGCGTGGGAATGGTAATAGCTTTCTTTATTGGTCCATCCCGCAATCGTGTAGGCCGAGTTACGGCAGAGTATTGCAGTTTGTATGAATTGCCGAGCGCTGATCAAAGCGATGAGTAAAATTGGATGCCGGCAACCGTGCTAATCAGACAGACCGGCGCCGCAAGGCGCCGGTTTTGTTTTTTACGACAGATTTTGTACTATGCAATCGACGGCGCGTGCATAGCAAACGCCGTGCTCAAGGCCCTATCGTCTAGCGGCTAGGACGCAACCCTCTCACGGTTGAAACCGGGGTTCGATTCCCCGTAGGGTCAAAAATTACTGAAGAAACCTGAACTGCTTCAGGTTTTTCTGAATTTTTGAAGACGGAGACATGTTTCGTCAACAGGCGAAACGGTCGAGTCCGGGGCTGGAAAATTTTCGTCTGACGAGACGAAAATTATTGTGGCTCACATTGATCACAAGCGCGAAGCGTACACTATATTGGTATTTGCGAAGCATCGCGGACGATCCCCGTAGGGTCATTCAAAGAGCGAGTCGTGCATATATCCCCTCACGATATTTCCGTAATCGTCGTACGCCGACACGGCATGCCAGCCGGGCACTGTGTTTATTTCATCGATCGTCACGTACGCCCCTTCCGCGTAGTAGCGCACGACACCGCACGTCGTCGAGGCACAGGAGCGCAGTGCTCCAGGAATGGTCAATTGCGCGCTCATGCGATCGGGAATCGTCGGACTCTCAAACGTCCCGCCTGCAGCCGCGCCGGTACCGTTCTCACCGATGTATGCGGCAATATCATCGCTGATCGCCTCAAAAAATTGATACACGAAATACGCGTCGATGATTTCCCCGTACGCCTCAGTCTCACCGTCGGAATATACGGCGGTCGGGACGCCGACGAAGCACCCGCTCGCATCGATCGCGAGGCCGCCTGAATTGCCGCTCCCCAATTTTGCCGACGTGATCAAGTACCCGTCGGCCGAGTGCAGACTACTCACGAGCCCCTCGGTGATTGTCAGTGCCCCGCCACTCAAACTGGGGTACCCCAGAATGTACACTTGATCGCCCAACTGCGGTGGCGTCTCGAGGCACGCGTCCGTTTCCTCGTAATAGGAGAACGTCGCGTTGGTGAACTTATCGTGGAATCCGTAGACGTTGTGGTTCTCATCAAATACCGGCTCCTCGATTGAGAGGATTGCCAGATCGTGCCCCGTCTCATTCTCGTCGTCGATAATCGGAGCCGCCCAATATGCTTCGCGTATCAAACCGGATTCGGGATCAGGAAAACCGACGACACATTCCAGATCGGCATTCCCTTCCAAAACGTGGAGATTCGTCACCACGTAGCCGGCGGGGTCCATGTTGGTGCCGGAGCCATAGTAATAGTACTCATCGTCTTCACACACTATCTTGATGATCGTGCCGTAGGTTTGGAGCTGCCCGGGAAACCGTTCGCTTCCGCTGCGCACCGCCCACATATGCGGAGGTTCAGTATAGCGAACGTGTCCCCACCATTCTTCTGCGGTCAATTCCTCCGACGCAAAAAGCTGCGGTTTCGAGAAGTGTCCGACGGGAACAATGTTGGGGTTCAACTCGTACAGCAAATCGGTCGTACCCATCGTTTCCGTTTCGGCTACGGGCTCGTCTGAGCGTGTCGCGGCAAAAATGACGTACGATATGACGACAACACCGATAGCAACGGCTGTGACGACCAACCAACCGGAATCCGAATGGTCGACCGACGATTGCGGTGTCGTGCGCGGAGTCGACGCAGGGGTCGAAACCACACGAGCACCGCAGTGAGTGCAAAATGAATGTCCGCTGATTAACGTACCGCCGCATTTTTCGCAATACATACGTCGTCAACGAGAGGACCGCTCTGCGCCAGCCTCGTGCTCGGCACCCGCAAGCGCCTCGGCGATCAATTTTTCAGGTGACATACGATAGTATATGCCCTTCAATAACCGATACGCACCATAGACCGAAAGTCCCCAAAAAATAAAGTAGCTCTCGCCCGGATCGGCCATTGCATAGGTGATCCACGTAATGATGATCCCTGCGGCAATCCACCCGATGCCGCCAAGTATAATGCGGTTCGCCGCCATTTCGGCCTCCCTTAACAGCAGCGCGACGCGCAATTCTTGCTCTGTAAATTCTCCTGAGCGCGGATTCGGCCGATGAGCGGGCGTCGGGGCGCTCTGTTGCGCCGCGGGCGCATTCAATGTAAGCACTGAGCCACAATAGCCACAGAAAGCACTTCCGATTGCATTTTGCTTCCTGCAGCGCGGACAGTTCATATTAGTTCACAAACGTCCGCGCGACGCGCTTTGATTTGAGCGTGTATGCAATCCAAATGGCACTACTGATTGCTCCTGCGATGACAGAAGGCGTCGTCTCGGCAATGGTCTCATCCAAGATTTCCTGCATTTCGGCGTACGGCGTTGAAAGTGAGAGGAGGGTGACGTAATCCAAAAAAAGATACGCCATCGCGCCGATCAAGTACCAGCGGTAGTACTTTGGAAATATCCTCTTCTTATCCTTAAAGAGGAAGAGCAAGTACACGGTGACGAAAATCAGCACAACATCAATGACTAGTTCGATCGCGATCGCGATGCCCAGTCCTGGTACGGCTTGTTCGAGCACGTCAAAGCCGCCATCTGAAAGCATGGAAAGTGAATCAAATGCCCCGTATGCAAGCAGAAATGGCGCCAGGAAAAGCCCGAGCGCCACTAGAATGAGCCAGCCGCCGATTCGCTCCGCTGATACGGGTTCAGTTTGGGTTGCGGCCTGGACAGGCGTACCAGAAAAGGAAGCTCCACAAGAAGCACAGAATTTGTCCCCTCCCCTTCGTGCGGTGCCGCAGTGCGGGCAAAACATGCGCCGGAATATAGCACGCTGCAAAAAAAGCGCTAGCGCAGAGGCCTAAGCGCGTTTTATCAGCACGAACCGCTCCTTGTCTTTCTCATTCTTCCCGAAAAACATCTCCTGCGGACGGAAGAAAAACGTGTGGTCGTGGGGCCACAGGTGTTCGTACACGACGCCGATCTCCCCGGTTTCGGTATGCTTCACCTCACGCTGGATAAGCCGGTATACGCCGCCCTTGTAATGCTGATAAATCTCGCCAGGCGCTGCGTATGCTTCTTCTGTGGTTTTGTAGAGTGGGTTTTGTGTCATATCACGCCGCCTTTGAAGTAATTTTTTGCTCCTGCCAGAATTCATAAAGTGGTCCAATATATAGACCGCACAAAAAACCCCATATAAGATCCTCGATCGGCGCCGTCATGAGAATCGTGCCGGAAAGATTTTCAAGAAGCCAATAGTTCTCGACCCAACCGGGAGTGAATAGTTCCGCGATCCAAAACCACCAGAGACCAAAGAATACGACGAGCATCCCTGATGCCAATGAGTCAATGATGAGATCGCTCCGTCGCCACCAAATAAGAGCAGTCGGAAGAATCAATGCCGCCACGGACGCATAAAATGAGGTAAAACTTGCGAAATAAAATAATCCGAAAAACAAAGCGGCGCATAGTAGACTCGACCCGAAGAATAGCTCGGAATCAAAACGTGCTTTTTTTCGGGATACCTTGCGTGGCCGAAGTCGTTTCCGATAGACCACTTCGTACGCAACGGCGGATATTCCACCTATTGTAGCTCCAAAGACGAAATCTTCGATACCGACACTCGTTCCAGTGATCGTGAGCGGTCGCCACCAGTCGTGCAGGTAAACCGGCTGAACGAACAGACCGGCGACGCCAAAAATACCGGACATGGTGAGCATCTCTTTGCGCACATCTGCACGCATTGCATAGAAAATTATCCAAACAGCAACCAGCGCGCCGTTCGCTATCATGTAACTGAACGTGTAGTCCATAATTACCGCTCTTTCCAGTCGGAATCTTGACGCACCAGGAGTTCGGCGGCGCGCAGGGGTTCTGCCATGATTTCTTCGACCGTCTTTTCGAGCCGCATGCTTTGCGAACCCTTTACGAGGATGATCGTATTTTTGTCGATCTCGTTCTCCAGCTCCTTCCCCGCGCGAGCGGCTTCCCCCTGTTCGTACTGGCGAATGTCCGCTTCCGCGAGGCCGCCATCCCGCGCACTTTCGGCGATCGCACGGGCGCGCAAACCGACCGTCACCAGTTGGTCGACTACCTTCGCGGCCTTCTTCCCTATCGCGATGTGAGCGTCCTTTGAATACCGGCCGAGCTCAAGCATGTCGCCAAGCACGGCAATCTTTTTCTTGAATCCCTTGATTTCCTTCAGCGTATCAAGCGCGGCCGTTGCTGCGGCGGGAGACGAATTGTATGTGTCGTCGATGATGAGGGATTCCTTCAGTCCTTCAATAATGCGCAATCGTCCCGGCGGCGGCACCCAATAGCGCAGCGCATCCGCGGCGGCTTCCTGCGGGACGCCCGCCGCTTCCGCGACCGCAAGCGCGGCGAGCGCGGCGTATACGCGCGGCGTGCCAAGCGCGCCAAAGAGCGAAACCGAGAGCTTTGTCCCAGAGTGGTTGCTGTAAAAATGCATCCCAACCGGGCGCTTGTTTTCGTACTGTATTCCCGCATCCGTCGCGACAAACGCGTTCTGACCCTCAAAACCGAACGAAACGGCGACAGATTGGAATTCCTGCATGATGCGCTTCGTGTGCACGTCGTCGCCGTTGATGACGAGGATGCCGTCGAATTTCAGATATTCCGCCAAGTATTTTTTCTCGCGGGCAAGCGCTTGGGGCGAGCTGAAAAATTCGACGTGCACCGGAATGTCCGGAATCGAGGTGATTACCGCAATGTCGGGGCGCAGCCACTTGGCGATGCGACGGATGTCGCCCGGTCGGTCGGCACCGACTTCAAGCACGAGCCAGTCCGGATAGTCGTGCGGCAACATGGCGACTAGCGCGCCTTTTACGATGTTGACGAGCCAACGCCAGGGCGAACCCCAGCCGCTTTCAAGACCGAGGATCGCGAGCGGCACGCCCAGCTCGCTGTTGTAACTTTTTTCGCTTTTGCGGACGTGACGACCCTCGGAGAGGACGGTAAAAATCGCATCTTTCGTCGTCGTCTTCCCTGCGCTGCCGGTTATTGCGATGATTTTCGGTTGATGTCGTTTGAGGACCAGCTGCGCTTCCCAGGTAAGTATCGCGACGACGGCCTGTTTAAGAAGCGGCTGCATCTTCATATTTTACATTAAAAAGAGCCGCGTGAGGCGAGCGGCTCTCTTTGCTGATTTTGGGCGATTATGCACCTCGCAGAATCTCTAGATCCTCCGCAGAAAGATTGTGCATGCGAACGAGGTACTCGCGTTGCAACGTGCGCAACACGCGTGCATCGACTCTCTTGCCAATCTGGACATGGAAGATGCCGGCGTCTGTGTAGTATTCGCTGTCGCGCATCTTCAAAAAGTGTTGTACGGCTTGATCGCCGCTCAGAATGACTTCCCTATGCGGAGTATTCCGTGTTTGGCCATGCGCGAGCCCATGCGATACGCAAAACATTCTGCTCGTATCAGATCGCTCCGCACCCGAGACCACAAAGGCATCTGAAATAATAGTGGGATACTTCGGCACGACACGCTCCTTTTTGCTTCAGTTGCAGCCGCGTGCATTGTTCGACATGTTTCGCTCGAAGTCAATGTCACCGGTCGGGCGGGATGTTGTAATAGTTTATCAGGAATTTTGCGAGGTCTGAAAACGGACGCGCGAGCGTGCGTGAGGCATACATCTCACCATGCGGCTCGAGCGCATACAAAAGGACGATAAATCGTGCATCGTGTGCCGGAAAGTATCCGAAGAACGAGTGCAGGTAGCGATCGGTGTAGTAGCCGCCACCATTCGGATTCGCGATCTGCGCGGTACCGGTCTTTGCGGCGATCGAATAATGTTCTTGCTTCAATTCTCCGTCGAGCAGTGCATCGTCATATACCTTGACGAGCATGTCGGTGACGGTCGCGGCAGTTTCGGGTTTCAGCACCTGCGTCTGTTCCGCGTGCGCGAGCTTGCGCTCGACGCCACTTTCATATCGAATCGCCCTGACGATGTGCGGTTCGGGAAGTTTGCCTTCATTCGCGAGCGCGGCGAGCGCGCGGATCATCGCGATCGGCGTCACGGCAATCGATTGGCCGAATGAGGCCGAGGCGAAGTCCACATCTGCCGCGCCGCGCACGAAGAGCGCGTTGATATTACCCGCCGCCTCGTACGGAAGATCGATGCCGGTTTCTTCGCCGAGACCGTACTTCTCGACATATTCGGCAAAGCGGCCCGTCCCCATCCGATCGACCGCAAACGAAACACCGGTGTTGAGCGATTGCGATAATACTTCTTGCATGTCGACGACGCCGCGCCCGCGCAAATCGAAATTGCACAGCGTGAAGCCGGTCTTCTTGATGCATCCGTTGTCCGTGTACGTCGTGCGCGGCGAAACCGCACCCACATCGATTGCCGCAGCCATCGTGAGCGGCTTCATGATCGATCCCATTTCGTACACGCCCTCGATAAGCGGATTGGAAAAGCGCGACGAGTCGGACACGGTGTTGTACGTATTTGGGTTGTAGCTCGGCTTTACCGCTATCGCCAAAATCTCCCCGGTCTGCGGATCCATGACAATGCCTCCCGCGTGCCGCGGCGAATGTCGCTCCATCACCGCCTCGAGTTCGTTTTCGAGCTGCCGTTGCACGTTTGGTTCGAGCGATGTGATGATGCTGCCCTCATGGTCCGATGGGTCGCTTGATACCAGCGCCGATACGTTCGTGAAGATTTCAGCAAACGGATTGACGTAGAGCCCGCCGCCGTCCTTGCGAAGCGTGTCTTCCCAATACCGCTCGAGGCCGTAGACCCCTGCCTTCGTCTCGCCGCGGAATGCGACAAATCCGAGCGCGTGTGCGGCAAGCTCGCCGGCCGGATACAGACGCCATTCTTCGCGCACGGTCGTCACGCCCTGGATCTGCAAACTGCGCACCGCCGCGGCCTCTTCGTCAGAAAGCCGGAAAGCCACCTCCTCATACGGATCGTCCTTTTTTGCCGCGCTCGCAAAAAAACGCTCGCGCTCAAGGGTGACAATGTTCTCCAGCTTGGCAAACGCATCGTCCGGATCCTGGAGAAGTTTCGGATTAATGGCAATGCGCCAGCCGCCCTGCATCGTCGCGGCCTTCGGCGTCTCACCCGTGCGCGTCGAAAACAGGATTTCGCCTCGATCAGGCATTTCCCCGCTGCCTTCGACATATTGGCCGAGGGCGGCCTGCGCGTAGTCCTCGCCATGCACGATTTGCACGAAGTAGAGCCGTGTGAGGAGCACGATCGCTATGATGATTGCGAACAGCGAGAGGACGCGAACCCGAAGGACGAATTTCTGGCGCATCCCGATATTGTACTCTTAAAAATTAGAGGTCGTCTCGCGAGGAGTTTGACGCGAAGCCCGTCGGGCGACGGACGAACGACGTCTGTACCGGCTTCGAGAGCCCGTGCGCCGAGGCGACGGACGGCGTAATGCCCTTGGCGAGTTCGAAATACTCTTCCTCGAGCGACGCGACCTCGCTCTGCAGCCTGTCGCTCTCCACGATCGCCTCGCGATTGGCGATGAGATTCATGATTGAGAGGCCGACAAAGTAAATATATGCGGCGATGCACAACCCGAACGCGAAATACAAGAAACTCAACAAATGGTTCTCGCCCCGATAGGCCGCCACGACGATCGAGCGCTGTGGCAGACTTTTTGCTTTTTCAAATATTGATAACTGAACTAATTTTTGCATACGCCGGTTTCCCTCCGGAAAGAACTAAAGAACGTAATAATTCAAATCTTTCGTATCACACGGAGCTTTGCGCTGCGCGATCGCGGGTTTTCGCGCACTTCCTGCGCCGAGGGGGTTATGGGTTTTCGCGCCAATAATTCCCCTTCGCCCTGCCGCGCCCATTCGCGCATGATGTCTTTCACAGCTCGGTCCTCGACGGAATGAAAGGTGATGACCGCGATCCTTCCGTCAGCGCCAAGCCGCTTCCATGCAGCCGCAAGCCCGTCCTTGAGAGCGCCGATCTCGTCATTCACTGCAATCCGTATCGCTTGGAAGGTCTTCGTCGCCGGGTGCAGCCGCCCGCGCCGGTATGCGGCGGGGACAGCGCTCCGTACGATTTCGGCAAGTTCGCGCGAAGTCAGGATGCGCTTCTCCCGCCGGGCCTGCACGATGGCACGTGCAATCTGACGTGAGTACCGTTCCTCGCCCCATCCCCACAGGATGTCTGCAATAGACTCTTCGCCCCATTCATTCACGACGGTTTCCGCAGTAAGCGCTTCTGGAGACGGATGGTCTGCATACGTCATACGGAGGGGTTCATTGTTCAAAAATGAAAATCCCCTTCTTGCTGCGAGCTGGTAGCCGCTCCATCCTAAGTCGAAGAAGGCTTTCGTGATCGTCGGAATCCCATGCTTCCCTAAATACGATTCCACATCGCGAAAATTCCCTTGCTCGAGGATGATCTTAGGAGCGGCGCCTTGCAGTCGCGCATGCGCGCGCTCGATCGCCTCCGTATCTGCGTCAATGCCCAGAAAAATACCCGCCGGGCCAAGTCGCTCCACGATTGCGGCAGCGTGTCCCGCACCACCCAGCGTTGCGTCAACGACGATATCGCTCGCCTGTACCGCGAGATATTCTACGCTCTCGTGTAAAAGAACTGACCGATGCCCTCCGGAGAGTGACATCGGGTCGCTAGAGGATTGTTGACGTCGCGTGCGCATGACGATATGCAAATCCCCTAGCTACCCGAGGCCGCTCCTATAAAGCCCCAATTTCCCCTAATTTCTCGGCCAAAGCATCGGCTTTCTTTTCGATCTGTGCCTTGTACTGCTTCCAGTGTTCAGCATCCCAAATTTCGATCCTGTCGGAGACGCCGGCGAATACGACCTGCTTTTTCAAACTGGCGAACTGTCGTTGATGCTCCGGTATCAGTACGCGCCCCGCGCCGTCCACGTCGAGTTCAGCCGCACCCGAAAGGATGAATCGGTTGAAGCCGCGTGTATCAGCTGCAGCGAACGATAGTTCCTGAAGCTTAGCGGCGACCTTCTCCCAACTGTCACGCGAATACACGAAAAGGCAGTTATCGAGCCCTCGCGTCATTACTATCTTTTTTCCGAGTCCCGTACGGAATTGCTTCGGAAGGCTAACGCGATTTTTTTCGTCCAGCGCGTGTTCGTATTCGCCGATGAACATACGTCTCCTAAAATATTCGGGGAGGTCTGGCCGAGCGGAGCAACGAATCCACCCTTCCCACTTTCTCCCACTGGATTAGAGTATACGCCACTATACTCCACCGCCAACCAGATATCCACAAAAAAATGTGCATAACCCCAGCATTTTTTTGAATACAAAACGATTGTGAGATTTGGCAAATGTGCCAAATACGCTAGCGCAAACAAAAAAGAGGCGGTCCCTTGCAGGAGACCGCCAGTCCAGCGCCACCCTCAGTGATGGAAATCGGCAATACTGCTATTCTACTCCATGTTCAGGTTCTAGCGACGGTTTTCCCAGAGGCTCTACTGCCGGCTCGTCCGCTGCGTCGGGCTCCTCGGCGTTTGTTTGGGCTTCCACAGACTCTAATTCAGTCTCCTTGGGTTCTGATTGAGCTTCTTCTATTGTCTGCTCCTCCTTCGGCTCCTCCTCAGCGGCCTCTTGTTCGTTCAATTCCGTAACGTCCGTCTCACCGAGCACTTCTCCTTCGGTTTTTCCCGCACCGCAGCCGTCTGCGCATGGCTCCTCCGTGATTTCCGCCGAAAAAGCGGCGGCGCTCACCAAGGCTTCCTGTTGTTCGCGAAATGCGGCGAACGCGGCCAGTGCTTCCGCTTCCCACGTTGCGCCTGTCGCGAGCATGTTATCTATCGAGGCCTCAATGTCATGAAAATATGCGATCGTGCCTCCCGATGCGCCGGTAAAGAGTGCCGAGGTAAAAACGAGACAGATGACAAGCGCGGTAGAGATCCCATACGCGTCGGCGCGCACCGGCACAACTGGTCGTGCGTGCATGCGGCGCGCGAAGTGCTCGTGTACGTCTTCGAGCATTGGCACTAAAATTTCGTCCATCAGGCGGTGCCGCGTGTAGATAAATCTTCGCGCGCCGCGCAAGTCGAGCGTCTTTCCGCTGCCCGGTCCACCCGACGGCGAGGCAGGCCCGTCTCGCGCCGAGGCAGGCCCGTATTGTGACGAGGCAAGCGTTCCCCCCTGGCCGGGCAACCTGCCGCCGCGTCCGCGCCGCCAGGCTTTTATTTCGCGCGCAATGGCGAGCAGCTCCTCGAGTATGACGAGCGCGGCCGGGATTGCGATCAAGAGGACGAATCCGAGGGGTTGGCGCGCGAAATCCAGCACATAGCCGGCATACGGGACGGAAAGGATCACCTTGCCGATGATGTCGCGCCGCTGCACCGGCTGTGGATCGGCTTCCTCGTTGGCGTCGCCCTTCGTCGTATATGTCGCAGCGGCACCCTCCCCCTGTACGCCGATCACGCGGTGCGTCGTCGGGATAGCTGTTGCCGTGTCCTCGCCGAATGTGATGACATCGCCGAAGCGATATTCAGCCGCTGGCTTCACGACGACGACCGAGCCCGTCGGAACCGCCGGCTCCATCGAACCGCTTTTGACGATTTTCAGTTCGATATTGCCCGGGATCGCCAGCATCGTGCCAAGCAGAAGGCCCGCAACGCCGACCACGAGGGTGACAAAGACCGTATAGAAGAGTGTGCTGAGAATTTTGAGCATACTATCGTGTTCGTATCTCCGTGCGGTTGATGACGTTGATCGAATGTGCGCTCGACGTCGCGTTGCCGGTTGTTACCGTGCCGCCTGAGCCGACGCTGCCGCCATTTCCACCCGGGGCACCGTTACTGCCGCTGCCACCGTTGCCGCCCTGCGCGCCACCCGCGCTGTTGCCACCCGTGTTCGCGCTCGACGAGGTGTTCGAAATGATGAATCCGTTGTTATCAACTTTCACGTTTGTGTTGCACTTGCCGTCGCACTTCGGCCACTCGCACTTCGTGTTCTTTTTTATGCAGGTGAATTTTTTGTTGTCCTTGCTTGGCACGGCGCGAAAGCCGATATCGACCGAGAATGAGTCGGTTTGCGCTTCGTTTCCGAGCGCAGAGGCGTCACACGTGATTACTGCAGTCGCGAGATTGACTTGCATGTCGCCTGCGCACCATTGAATGCCGATATAACTTGTTTTATTCGCCTTGAAGGCATCGCCCGCAATCGAATCGGCAAGCGCGTACGTCTTGTTGTTGAGCGTGATGGTCGCCGCTTGCTTGTCGGTCGAGGTGCCAAAAATCGGTTTCTCGCCGATTTCGAATATGTTGTCGCCATCGTCATACCACGCGAAAAATTCCGTGCCGTCGGCCAATTCGCCGGAATTCGATCCGCCCGAATCATCCTCCTGCCCCTCCGGTTCGTTGCGACCGTTTTCACGCTCCTTCAAGTTCTCGAAATCAAGGCAGATCCACGAGTCTTTATTGACGTGGAAGCTGATCGTCGCTTCGCCTTGGTCGCCGGGTCTGACGTCCTTCAGATTAAAGAATTTGTCCGAGCCAGGGTTGAGGTTCTTGAGCGCCCAGGTCGATTTCGGCTGCAAGACGCCGTTGTAGGTCGCCGTACTGTCGATCTTGAGGTTGAAGCTGCCGTTTGCAAACGTGTAGCCGGTCGCCGGTGCGCCGAATGCAAATGCGAGCACGGTGGCAGTCGCGACCGTAGTCGCGACTGCCGCCCGTGTTTCTACTCGCGCAGCCAGCATATGCGTTACTGGATCGGCACTCCGCAGTTAAGCGCTTGAAGCGCATCAAGGTCATACGCATCCGCCGTCGGTTCGAACGGCCCAATCGGTGAGACGTCGGTGAGTCGGACGTACTTCGCCCACGCAAGGCCCGCGTCTGCGAGGTCGACTTCCGCATCGCGCGAAAGTGACGCGGCGGCGACAAACCAATCCGTTCCGTTTTGCGAAACTTCAACGCGCACGAATTCCTCCGGGTAGCTCGTGCCGCCCGTAACTTCCCATACCTTCAGGTCGTTGCCGATGCCGTCGACGATAACGTTGTCCGTGAATTCGACAACAATCTCGCCCCCGGGCGTTGCGCCGGCGTTCTTAAAGCCGAGGCTGAAGAAGGTGTTTTCGGCCGGTGTCGGGTTGTCGAACGGATTCCCCGACGATTGTGGTGCACCGAGCGCTGCCGCAGGATTTGAACGCGCTGCAAGCACTGACGTCCCATTTTTCCGAACCCCCTGACTCGACGACGTTACTTCGTCCGCATAGGCGAGCGTCGGATTCTCACACTGTTCAAACACTTCCGGCACTTCGCATTGGAAGTTCGGATTGTTGCGAGCCTGGACGGCCTCGAAGGAGATGTCGGCGGTGAGCGAGTCGGTTTGAGCCACGTTGCTAACTCCAGCGCCGCTACACATGAATCCGCCGTCTTCCGGCGTGCCGGCTTCAGTGTCGTTGTTATTGTCATCAGCGGGACCGCTGTACCCAGACGAAGGAAGTGGAGCGGCAATCATTTCGCCAAAACACCACGCCTTTCCAATGAAGTAGCTCGAGTTTGGCTCAATCGGACCCGTACCGTCCCAAATATTTTCGTCCGAATCCGCCAGCGCGAGTGAAAACGGCACGTTGAGGGTAAGCGCGCCTATGGGGCCAATCGGGTGGAGCAACTCTTCATCGTCTTCGAAAACGTTGTCGCCATCATCTGCCCACCAGGCGAAATTCACCTGCCCGGCAAGCTCGCCGTTACCGGGGCCATCCGTCGTATCGCCAGCATCGTCTTCAGGGTCATTGATGCCGTTGTCGTCATTCGACGTTAGTGTCACGTTCGCACAAAGATACGCATCGTTGGTTTCGACATGGATGGAGATCGTGTCTTCCCCATAATCTCCCGGCTTCAGGTCGAGGAAGTTGAAAAACTTGTGCGTCTCGTTGAGATTGGTAAGCGTCCACGATGTCGCGTCGTTGAAGACACCGAGATAATAGCTTTCATTGTCGATTGTAAGATCGATCTCTCCCGCGGTAAACGTGTTGCCGGACGACGTTTCCGTATCGGAGAAGAACGCGGTCGTGCCGCTTATGAGCGCTCCGCCTGCTCCGACGATCAGGATGAGCCCTAACACTATCCTTGAGATGTTCATATGAATGCTGTGACTGATAATTTTTGTAATTAATTCGACGATTTTGTGCTGTTCATAGACAGCCGGTCCTGCCGGATTTTCGGACGCTGGCCCGAAAATCCGGCCAGGAAGAGGCTATCTACGACCTCCTAATCACATCAAACACATGCGTTTGAGGTGATTAGCCTGTGGGGCTAGTTTTCGGGGAAGGCTACTGCTGCAGGCGAGGACGTGTCTACTTCGGCAGTATTGTTCGTACGCGCCGCCTCTGCTTCTCCATCCCAGAAGTTATTGGTGGCATTGACATCTGCCCCGCCAGCTACTGACACGCCATACCAGTTCACGTCGTTACCAGCACCAGCAGGTGTGAAGTTGTTGGTATTCGCATCAAGGTCACCGTTATTTCCAGTGCCGTTGTTAGCTGAAGGATTCACGCCGATAGCTTCGGCAATGTTACCGTCGAAATCGTTGTGATGAATGGTCGTATCGTGCGGACCATCATTTGCAACGCCAACGGTGTTTGCGTAGATATCATTGAATCTGACTTCAGCATTCGCGGTGTTGAAGAAGATTCCATGATTCCAATCGCGAATGAGGTTATGTTCAACCACTATGCCAGAGGCTCCGGCAGTACCACCGTTCCCGATCTCGGTGATAATACCTTTCGCGTTTGCGGCAATTGCACCAGGAGGACCGTCGATCATGTTGTACGAGATGGTTGTACCGGTGATTGCTGAGTTGATATAAATGGCTGCCTGCTCGCTTGCCTCAATAAGAGGATGGGCATCCAGGGTCAGGCCAGTAATCGTGACGCCATTGGCGTCGATGTGAAGACCTTTGCTGACCGTGGCAGCACCTGCAGCTCCGAGACCCGCAATAGTTACATCTTTGCTGACTTCGATTACTGCTGCAACATCACCAGCGCCGGTATACGAAGGATCAACGCAGATCACATCATCCGGATTTGCCGCATCAATAGCAGCTTGAAGTGAATCTCCATTATCGACGGTCGCGTTACAGGTTGCGGGATCGTCATACGTCCCAAGAGCTGCGCCAACAAGTACCTGGTTACCATCGCCAAACGGTGGCAGGTCAGAGCACTGGAAGTCATCGTTGTTACGAGACTGCACGGCGTAGAAGCCGACATCAACAACAATGCCGTCCGTCTGCGCGTCGTTGTGGTCGACGTTTCCGTTACCATTGCAGATAAATCCTGTGTTCTCGGCCGTCGGTCCGCTTTCATTTGCTTCCTGCGGGGCAGGATCGGCAGTAATTGTGCCGAAGCACCAGCCTTTACCGATATAGTGCTCGGTGTCTCCCGGAAGCGGAGCGCCATCGCTGTCCGCGATCGCAAGCCACTTTCCGGTAAATATGCTTCCCGGCAAACCACTTAGCTCCTCAATAATGTCTTCCCCGACTTCAAGAACATTGTCACCGTCGTCGTGCCAGAAGATAAACGATAAGTAGTTTTGCAATTCGCCCTCGTTGGCTCCCGCCGTCTCATCTACATCAGCCTCAGGTTCGTTTTGCCCGTTTTCCGGGGTACCCGTGAGATTGAACGCCATACATGCGTATGCGTCGTTGTCGTTTACATGAAGCGAGATCGTGTCTTCACCGTAGTCGCCTGGTTTTAAGTCTTCAAAACGGAAAAACAATTGGTTCGTCAAGTTAGACAGCGTCCAAGTGTTAAAGTTGTTCTGAATCCAGTTTCCCACCGGATCTGATATATCTGGATTGTTCCAATCGAACCCGTAGCTCGTGTTGTCGATCAACAGATCGATCGCGCCAGCTGAGAAGGTATTCCCTGTCGAAGTCTCCGTGTCGCTGAAGAATGCGCCGGTCGAGGCGACCATGATGGCGCCGACGAAGACGATCATTCCCAAGGACGCGAGAATTCGTGCGTTTAATAGTTGTGCCATATGTTTAGTAATTATTAGGTTATAAGTTTTAGTAATTTTGTAATCGGCTCTCCGTGATCGACCATTCCACGAAGAAAAATCGCTCACGAAAAAGAGCCGTTTTGCAATTGCGCGCAGGCAATTGCAAAACGGCTCCTCGAGCGCGTGAGCGTTTTAGTGCTTGTAAGATATGCTGTTCCCTTCAGCATTTGATTTCCCGCGTAAACGTGCGTTATATAACGGGAGTTTACGGAGCTGCAGTGTCTCTTGAGTCACGAATATTTTTCTGCCGAAAAATTTCGCGACCCCGCCTCCCTCGCCTTCGCTCGGTCCGGCCTTGCGATTGGGTCCCATCCCAATCTCACCCCGCATTCAAGACACTGTCATTATAGTTGCACGCGAAAAATGATGTCAACATGAAAAGTTAATAACTTTTTGATGGATAACTGTGTAGACAACCTGTCAAACACGTGTGCATTTCTTCACGGCGCCTTTTGTGGATAGCGTGTGGATACATCTGAGGATAACTGCGGTGCAAGATGATACGATTTTGGTATGCGGCTTAGAGATACTCGCAACGAAAAAATTGTTAAGCTCTCGGATGTGCGCGAATCGCGAGGAGAGCAGGACTCTTCGAAGAATCCTGAGAAACGCGAAGGTAAAGTCGTGGAGTACCAAGATGTGCTCTCCCACGACCTTGCATTCAGTGCTTTCGAAGCAAAACTGGCCAATTTTCTGGTTCATCCAAATGAATGGCTGATTTCGTGGGACAAGAGCCCTGACCAATTGAACGAATTCATTGACGAGATAGGTGCCGCGATTGAGGCCCTCAAATCAAGCCAATTCGTAAAAAGGCATCGTGATAGGGTGGTGCGGTTGCACACGGAGCTGATTACTGCGATCGGAAAATGCAAATGGCAGATTGATGAGACAGAGCGAGACGCCAACAGTGCGGCAGAGGCTGATCGAGCATTTCGGTACGGTCGGAGATTTTCATCGAGCCGGACTCGGTCACCAACCTATCTCCAAACGTGCGAAAAAGTGAAAGAACGATTTATGGAGATTGTGCATGAGATTGACGAGCTTCCCCCGCCGTTGAAGCTAAGACAGTAGCGCACCAGTTCCATTACCCTCTCGCAGTTTTTCCACTTGAGGAAACATCGGCGATAATCGCGATCACGAGGACGGCGATTTGAAAGAATTGCCACTCTCCTCCGTACCAATTGATCGCGGCCGAATACCACAGCATCGTATACGGCATAAAAATGAAGCCGAGGAGCGGCCAGTACCAGGTAAGAAAGACGCCGTCGAACCAATTGGTGAAAAAACACAAGATTGCCGATGCAAGACGCGGGAATATAAGCCCAACGAGCAGGATGATCCACATAGCGTAACCGTAGCGTAGCGCAGATGACAAAATCATTAAGAACGCAAAGCTGTTTTTTACTTTTTTCGCTCAAAATGTCATAGTGATGCCTAGGCAACAACAGCAACGAGAGGACTGCCGTGGCTTACCTGAACAGAAAACGCTTCGAGAGCAGCAGAGTGTTGCGCGAGATTTTCAAAACCACTCCCTGTTTCGTGCTCATTGACACGCGAGATACGGGCGGGAATTTCACGTCGCTGCAACGCCGGCTCGAAAAGATGGATGAACTCCCGCGATCACCGCCGATATACGAGAATACACCGTATGCGGTGCTGCTGCGACCGACTGACGGTCGCACTCTGGAACAGACGAATGCCGATTCCTGTGGTTTCTACGCGACAATCAGGATCGACGACCCGTTGGATGGCTCCAAATGGAGCAAGGTCATCTTCGAGAGTGGGCGTCCGCGCCCCGTCCTGCGCTTTGACAAGCTCATGATCAATCCGAAACATGTCGTCCTGCAGCGCAGCAATTCAAACGATATTGTGTGTATCCAGAGAGATCGCGCCATTGCGACGATCCGGGAATGCTTTCTGCCGATGCGGAAGCAGGATTACGCAGCGATGGCAGCTGCTGCGCGGTTGGCGAACAAATGACAACAAGAGGGGCGGCAGCGCACGTGCGCTGCCGCCTTGAATCTTTAGTGGATCGCCTTCGGCGTATTCATCCGCGCAATCCACGCGTGGGTCAGTTTCTGACGAACCGCATCTGGAATGAACACCGATCCACGTTCGCACACGCAAAACAGTGACATTTCCTGATATCGGGCTGCCGCGAGTGCGATCTTGGTCGCGATTTCCCCGGTTTGGGGCTCCTGCATCAAACGAGACCGCCAGACACATGCACGGCTCGCGTACACGCCGCATAGCATTGTGCGCGTTGCCAGGTCTGAGGCGGAGATGCCGTGGTCTTCCAGCATTTCGAGCACGTTGTGGAACCGTATCCCGACAATCTTGCCGAGATTGTACGCTTGTCCATCAAAACCGTGCAGTGTGGAGAGCATCCCACATGGCGACCGTGTCTCCAAGAATAAATTATCGCGGGCGTATGCGTCGTCTTTGTTAACGAACGTCAGATGGCCCTCTTCGACGTTGTACGCAACCCCGTATTTCTGCAGGTCGCTCCGGTACTCACCTTTTTTAGGTAGCGCAACTACGTTCATGGCTTTCCTCCACGCCTTGTGTTCTGCGCGGATACTACCACGGTACAAAAAAGTTGCACGGCAAGCTCCCGCGGGAGGTTGCCGCTTTCCTACGCCTGTCCGCCTTTCCGGCCTGCTTCGGTCGCGCGCCTGGGATTGTTCGCGAAATTGCCCGAATTTGATTCTTTGCCTTGGCTGCGCTCCTAGATACTGTCGAGATCGAGGCTTTCGAGTGTTTCGTTGTATGTCGCGATAAACGAGGGAATGGCGAACATGAGACCAACGGCGGGAAGCACGATGATCGCAAGCGTCACCACGAGCGTCCAGAGCAAGTATTGTCGTGTTTTCTCGACGGACACGCGAATGTCTTCGATCTTCCGTTCAAGTGCGGCAATTCGTTCCTCGGGCATGTCGATATTCTATCACCTGTGAGAGTATACCTCGCCGCTAGAACCTACTTCCAGTCCCAAAGCGACTGATCGCGCCTCGCGGACCAAGGCAGCAAGCCGCTCGCTCCGCTCGCGGTCCCTCGCCCTGCCGCTTTTCCCATGCTTTCTTTTTTGGCGGGGAGAAGATTTTGAAAAATTGAATGGGCGGCAGAACTCAAGAAAATGCAAATGGTGGCTTCGGTCTGTTGTTTTTGCTTTGGACCTCTCTGGCCACGGAGTGCACCACTCGGCCATCCGGCCTTGGGCATTTCCGCTAGGGCTGCTCGCGCCTAGATGCCTATGGGCGGCACTTTTCCTCGCCAGTGCGCCGTGCTCGGCGCTGGCTCGGGTGCCGCCCCTGTTTGGGGGGAGGAAGGAATCCTCCCCCAGCTTCGGGCTCCTTCTCGTTCCTTCGGAGTCCGCCCTCGCACAACCCCCTACCTCGTTTTCATACGAGTGTATGGTGGCAAGTTTCGTTAGTCAGTGCCTTCGTTTAGCGGCGGCGCTCACCCGTGGGCAAGGACGCCCGTCGCGAAAATGCCCAAGGCCGGAAAATCCATGTGCACTTGACCCACCCTCCCGTTCGCGTGCACAGCCCGCCCGCGAGTGACAAGAGAGATCGCGGGCGGGACTCCCTGACTACTCAACCCTAAACTTCATCATCATGCCCGCCTCCAAATGCTCGGCGATATGGCAGTGCGCCATCCACACACCCGGGTTCGATGTGTCGAGAAGAATATCAATCGTTTCTCCCGCTTTCACCAACACTGTATCTTTCCACACGAGATTTGTCTGCGGCACACCATCGCGAGCGACTACGAGAAATCTCTGGCCGTGAAAATGAATCGGGTGTTGCATCGGATGCATGGACTTCGGGTCGTTGAAGATTTGGATTTTTACCGGCTCGCCGCGTTTGAGTATCCAGTCGATATCCATGTCGCGCTTGCCAGTATCCTGATCCACAATATGCCACTGTGCTGAATCGGGGGTTGAGAGTGCATTCATCGCGCCCATGTCGTCATCCCATTCAATGCCGCCCTCGGGAGCACCGCCCATCATCATGCCGGAATTGCTCATCATGGTGCCGTCCGGCATCATGTGAGCGCCGTGCCCGCCGCTTCCCATCATTCCCATCATGTCGATCGTGAGTGCGATGCGCTTGTCGGGAGCCTTGCTAAAATACTGCCGGAACGGATTAATGCTTTGTATCGTTTGCGTGTGATTTTTTAGTATCCCGAAATCGCTTGCGTAGGAAGTGCTGATTGATTCATCGCTCACAATCACAGACCCGAGTGCGTACGTCTTTTCCGGTGTCTTATTTTGAATGCTGTAATTCCCAGAGTTCTCAAACAGCACTTCCACAACTGCTCGCTCGGAGGGAGCAAGCACAACACTGTCAGACCAAGAACCGCGCTCGTATGCGCCACCGTCTCCACCCACGAGTTTCATCTTTGCTCCCTTTATTGTGAAATTGAACGGACGGGTGTTTGCGACATTAGTGATATAGAAGCGTACAACCTCGCCTTTTTGTACTGCGAGTTGGTAGTTCGTCTCTCCGTTTACAAGCATCACGTTCCCGAAGCGACCCATGAGGGCATGGTTTGCTTCTTTGGCGTCCAAATTTATCTTGCCGTCCTCAATGAGGATGTCATCGAGCACAAGCGGCACTTCGCGATTTACTGGCGACCAATAATCGGGATCGGAAGAAACGACAAGATAGTTTCCATAGAGACCGAGTTCCTGCTGATAATCCTCTCGCACATGCGGGTGATACCAGTACACGCCAACGTCCGGAAATTTGAGCTTGTACGAGAATGTTTCTCCCGACTTCATTTCTTCTTGGCTTGTCTGCGAGCCGTCAAATTCGTTGTCCATCCGTACACCGTGCGAGTGAAGAAGCGTATTCATGCCAAGCTCGTTCTTGAAGTTTATGGTGACTTCCGCTCCTTGCGGGATTTTTAGAAGCGGCCCAGGAATCGAGCCGTTGTATGCGAGCATTGTGTACTTCACGCCGTTTATTTCTTTCGTAACAGTGCTTGCAGTAAGATCGTAGGTATCGCCATCTTTTAGCTCGACGACCTGCATCGCCTGCGCGGGCGGAGCAGACGAGATATTTTGAGAAAAGTACCATCCACTAAGAATCAGTACGACCGCCACACCGAGTGCAATATAAATATTTTTCATATATTCAGATTTGTTGTTTTCCTAATAAAACAGCGTTCACCGCAACAATCACCGTGCTTGCCGACATGAATACTGCGGCAAGCCACGGTTCAAGAACGATGTCTTTGTACGCGAGTACGCCCGCCGCCAGGGGGATTGCGACCACGTTATAGCCGGTCGCCCAAAAAAGATTCTGCACCATTTTATCGTATGTGAGACGGGAAAGTTTGAAAATTTTTGGAATATCCCTCGGGTCGTTCTTGACGAGAATAATGCCTGCCGACTCTATGGCGACATTCGTGCCCGCGCCTATCGCGATGCCGAGGTCGGCTTGTGTAAGAGCGGGAGCGTCATTCACGCCATCTCCGACCATCGCCACCTTGAGCCCGCGCGATTGCAGTTCTTTCACTTTCTTTACCTTGTCTTCGGGCAACACGCGAGCAAAATACTCATCAAGCCCGAGCTCGCCTGCGACCTTACGCGCAACCCTCTCGCTATCTCCTGTAATCATGGCAACACGGATACCGGCTTGCCTCAATGCCTCCACTGCAACTTTTGATTCTGGACGGACACCATCCTCGACAGCTACAGTTCCAATTTGCTTGCCGTCTTTTTCCACCACGATGTCGTCGCCTCCATATGTTCCGACAAAAACTTTTGATGAGCCGATTGTGGCTCGCGCACCTCTCCCCGGTACACGTTCAAACTCTGTTGCTTCACGAAGCGTAAAACCCCGTGCTCTGGCTTCCTCAACCATTGCTCGCGCGATGGGGTGTTCGGAGTGAACATTGACGGATGCGGCGAGCGTAAGCGCTTCGTCTCCCGAGAAGGAAAGTACTTTGAACTTCGCTTCGGTGAGTGTGCCCGTCTTGTCAAAAAGCACCGCATCAATGTTCCTTGCACCTTCAAGCGCGAGCCGCTGTTTTACCAAAAGGCCGTTTTTGGCGGCCATGGTCGTGGAAATCGCCGCAACAAGCGGGACGGCAAGCCCTAGCGCGTGCGGACAAGCGATAACTAGGACAGCAACCATGCGCTCTATAGCTGTGAGCGTACCACCCCCAAAGATAAACCACGCACCGAACGTGATTGCGCCGCCAACAATCGCAATGATGGTGAGGTAAAAAGCCGCTTTGTCGGAGAGTATCTGCAAGCGTGATTTTGACGCCTGCGCCTCCGCGACAAGTCGCATCACTCCGGCGAGGAATGTATGCTCGCCGATGGTCGCTATCTCAACTTTCAATCCGCCATCGCCGTTCACTGACCCTGCGATCACCGTGTCGCCGACATTTTTTACAATGGGCTTTGATTCGCCAGTGATGATTGATTCGTTGAGTTCAGAATGGCCCTCAATGATTTTGCCGTCGGCAGGTACTTTCGCACCCGGCTTTACAAGAACGACGTCGCCGACTTTGAGGTCGGCAAGCGCGATGATTTCTGTCGTATCGCCACGAACGACTTCCGCTGTGTCCGGCAAAAGTTTAGAGAGTTCTTTCAAAGCGCCACTTGCTCCCTCAACGGACTTCATTTCAATCCAGTGGCCGAGAAGCATGATGGTAATGAGGGAGGCAAGTTCAAAAAGAAGTTCCTCTGTGCTCCCTGTGAGAATGGAAAACGCACTATACGCATACGCCGCCGTAATCGCGATAGCGATAAGCGTCATCATGCCGGGAAGCCTTGATCGAAGTTCGCGATATGCGCTCACGAGGAATATCCATCCGCAATAGAAAAAGACAACCGAGCCGAGCAGGAGTGCAACATATTGGGAGCCCCAAAACTCCGGGCCCCGGATGCCGAAAATCCTCTCTGCCATTTCGGAATAGAGGAAAATCGGAATCGTAATGGCGAGCGCAATCCAAAACTTCTTGAGAAAATCCGCCGTGTGGTGTCCGGCATGCATGTCGTGCGCTTGCGCTTTTTGATTGTGATGCGAGTGATCGTGCATAGTTATTTCTTTTGCGAAACCTTGTACACTTTCAAAATTTCCTCGACCGCCTTTTTTTGACTCTTGCCGCGCATTTGCTCCACGACATGCGTTTCAAGGTGATTTTTAAGCATCAAACTCTCGACAGAAGACAAGGCGCTTTTTATCGCTTGCGCTTGAGTGATAACGTCAATGCAATACGTGTCGTTCTCTACCAAACGAGCAAGTCCTGCGACTTGCCCCTGTATTCGGTTCAAGCGATTCCGCACTTGTTTCTTTAGGTGTGATTGCATTGCATCCATTATACCCTGTGGGGGTATATGTTCAATAAACACCCTCGCCCTGCCGCCCATTCAATTTTTCAAAATCTTCTCCCCGCCAAAAAAGAAAGCATGGAAAAAGCGGCAGGGCGAGGGACCGCGAGCGGAGCGAGCGGCTTGCTGCCTTGGTCCGCGAGGCGCGGTTAGTTGGTATTGGTGCTAAAATAGGTTCGAGCGGTGTTATAAATACTCACCAGAACCAGATTTCGCGGTTTTTCGGAGACCATTTCGTGTTCGGTTCGCAGAACATTTTGCCCCTCATTTTGATTTTACACGCGCCCCCAAATTCTTCTAATTGTGTTCCCGGCTCGTGCCAGTTATTCTCACTATTTTTCCCAGATTTTGATTGTTCTGTCATTGCTTCCCGAAACAATCCTGCCGTCAGGGAGGACTTGGAGGGTCCAGACTGCGTCCTTATGCCCTTCTTGCCCCGCTAAAGTTTCTTTAACGGTCATTCCTTCGCAGTTTTCAGGAAGATGAGGGAATCTCATTCCTTCCGGTAAGCGTTGGTTGTATGCCTCCCAAAATTTTCTTTTCAAACTTTCTTTTTGGGTTCTATACAGAGCTTCCAAAGACGCCTTGATTGCGTCTATGTTTGCTTGTGTGGCTTTGTCCGACCATATCGCTTCTTGAAGCTCGGCCAGGGCTTGGGCGGCTTCTTTTGTTTCTGGGGTTTCTTCAAATTCAACGCCAAAAGCCAAAGATTTGCTTCGGCTTACCGGTTCTTCTCCTGGAGCCGTCTCTTTTATTGTTTCTTTGAAGATTGAGGGGGTTTCCATATTTCGATATATTGATATAGTAATACAAATAATGTGTATTCCAAATGAAATTAGAACGTTTCTCTCAATTTGAACAAAAACCGATAGAGAAGGCGGAGGTTGTTATTGGTAATGCCTTGGAATTTTTGCGCTTAATGCAGGAATCGGCAAAAAATACTTCGGAGGAAGATATAGAAAGGACACTTTTTTCCATTGAAGCAATGACAAGTGGCCCGGACCCCAAAATTTGAACACTGATCTTGTCATTAGTGGCTAGAATCAGTGCGTATGAAAAAGCATCGCATCGCTCCCGATCTGAAGGAGCAAATCATTAACCGCATCACGAACGACGGGATCTCCGTCGTTTAAGCCGCAAAGTTTAGAATATCCCATGGAAAACAAAAAACCGCGCACGGCGGTTTTTTGTTTTCCATGGTCATTGTATCAAAAAGTCAGAACCCATTTCCAGCAGAACCCCGACTGACTTCGCACGCGCGGAGCGCGTGGTATTGCGGACGCGAAGCGTACGCCCCGCTTGCGCTGGAAGCGCCCCAGCCGCGCTCGCGGACTCGCG
>DATMBM010000017.1:0-7944 GCA_035559235.1 Minisyncoccota bacterium | reverse complement strand
GCCCGCCGAAGGCGGGCGCGCGAGCTACATCACCAACGAAAAGTTGCGCTTCGCGGGGCACGTCGGCACGCGCGTTGCCGCTCCCTTGCCCCTTTGCGGTAAATGCAATATCGCGCACGACGAGGTCGACATCTTCACCCGGCGCGAACACCGTCTTTACCGTCGCCGTATATTCGCCCGCGCCCGTTACGATGCCCAAAACATATCCGCCTTCGGTCAGCACGATTGCCCCGTCAACGACGCCGTCGCGACGGCCGGCGCCGATCATAAACGTCCCGTACGGAGTCGCGCGATACGACGAGATCACGCGCGCGGCTACTCCCGCTTCTTCCGCGGCAAGATTCGCAAGCTCGCGCAGCGCCTCATTTTCGTTACGCAAAAGCTGGACCGACGCGAGGCGCTCGGCCGCGATTGTGAGTTCGCGGCGAAGCATCTCGTTTTCGGCTTGCAGTGCGCGCCTCGACGTAAAGAACCCGCTTCCTTCGACGGCGGACGCGACTGAAGCTGCGGACGAAAGCGCCGCGCCACCGGCTCGCCGCACTTCGCTTTGAAAAAAGCCGTCGGTCACATAATCGGCGGCAAACACCACCGCGCACAACACAACCACCATCGCGGCCAGTCCCCCAAATGATTCTCGCCGTGTGTTGCGCGACGACCGGAAGAAAAATTCCCTTTTCATATGCATTGCGACCCGCAACAGCGCGAGACAACATTATTCCGTTGGCACGAGTTCATCATCGTTGGTGACCAGCGCTCCCTGGTAGGCATCCATGTCTTCAAGGATGACCGCGGTACCGCGAACGACCGCCGTGAGCGGATCGGGCGCGACGACGACGGGAACCCCGAGCGCGGACGTCAGGAATTCCGGCAACCCGCGGATGAGCGCTCCTCCGCCCGCGAGGTGGACGCCGCGCTGCATCACGTCTCCGATGATTTCCGGCGGCGTCGATTCCAACACATCTTTAACTTGCTCGACCAAATCGTCGACCGAATGGCCGATCGCGTTGCGGATATCCTCGTCGGTGATAATGACTTCACGCGGCAAGCCAGACACAAGATCGCGGCCACGCGCCGTGACGGTAATCGGCTCCTTGCTGCGCAAAATCGCCGACGCCGCAATCTTCACTTCCTCGGCGGTCTTGTCGCCGATTAAAATTTTGAATTCGTTTCGCAAGTGCCCCACGATGTCCTGATTGAAGCGGTCTCCCGCGATGCGGATGTTGCGCGCCTTCACGAGGCCGCCCAAGGAGACGATGCCGACGTCCGTTGTCCCGCCTCCGATATCGACGACCATACTCCCCGACGGCTCGTGCACCGGCAGCTCAATCCCGATCGCCGCCGCCATCGGCTCAAGAACGATGTGCACTTCGCGCGCGCCGGCAGCATGCGCAGCGTCGCGCACGGCGCGCACTTCGACAGAGGTGATGCCGGACGGCACGCCAATGACCACTCGCGGACCGAGGAGCTTTGCGTGCCCCTGCTGCGCCTTGTTCAAAAGATAGCCGAGCATTTCGCTGGTGATTTCGAAATCAGATATGACGCCGTCGATGACCGGCTGCACCGGCACGATGTGCGGCGGTGTGCGCCCGAGCATGTTCTTCGCCTCCTGTCCGACGGCGACAACCTGCCCCGTCTTCTGGTTTACCGCGACGATCGACGGCTCGTTGATGACGATACCGCGCCCTTTCACGTAGACGAGCGTGTTTGCCGTGCCAAGGTCGATCCCGATGTCATTCGAGAAAAGCCCGAGGATCCTGTCTTTCCATTTCCGGAGCGTGTCCATGTTCGTTATCGTGCATGCAGTTTGTCAATAATGTCGCTCTCCGCGACGAGGGTTCCCTTCCCTTGTGCCCGATGCATCATTTCAATACCGCCGGCCGCAACCGTCTTTTCGGATACCACGAGCCGCACGGGAATGCCGATGAGGTCTGCATCGGCGAATTTCTCGCCTGCGCGCACGTCGCGGTCGTCGTACAGGACCTCGATCCCGTTTTCCTTGAGCATGTCGTGAAGATGGTCTGCTTCGCGCTCGACGTCTGCGCTCCCGCCCGCAATTGAAACGAGATGCACGTCAAACGGCGCGACTTCCTTCGGCCAAATGATCCCGCGCTCGTCCGAGAGCACCTCAACAAGCACTCCCATGAGCCGCGTCGGGCCAATTCCGTAGCAGCCCATGATCGCCGATTCGTCTTTCCCTTCCTTATTCTTGAACTTCAAACCGAGCGCATCCGAAAATCTCGTCCCGAGCGAGAAAATGTTCCCGACTTCCACGGCTTTTTCTTCCTTCAGTTCCGATTTCTTGAGGCCGAGTTCCTTCAGTATGCTCTCCTGCATCACTTCTTTGTTCACTGCGATGCGCTTTTCCTCGCTCACGAACACCGTGTCCTCACCGACGGGCGTCAGACATTGGAACTCGTGGCTGTACTTCGCGAAAACGCCTCCGGAAGCGAAGGTGCGGTATGTCCGCTCCCCGATGCCGAGGCGCGTAAAGATTCTTTCGTATGCTGCCGCGACGGATTCGTACAACTCCTCATGATCCGCCTGTGACGCGGCGAATGTATAGAGGTCCTTCATGAGAAATTCCCTGCCGCGCATCATGCCGCTTTTCGCGCGCTCTTCGTTGCGAAATTTCCACTGGATCTGGTAGACGAGTTTGGGAAGATCGGCATATGACGAGACGTGCTGCGTCATGATGCTGGTGAGCGGCTCCTCGTGCGTGAATCCGAGGCCGACTTCCGAGCCGTCCTTGAGACGCGTCTTGAACCAAATGTCCACGACTGACTCGTCCCACCGGTTGGTTTTCTCCCACAACTCTTTTTTTTGCAGCGTGCCCATCAACATTTCCTGCCCGCCGATCGCATTCATTTCCTCGCGTATCACCGCGTTGATCTTCTCGAGCACTCGCAAGCCAAGCGGCAAAAAAGAATACACGCCCGCCATCTCCTTGTGGATGAATCCCGCGCGGATGAGCAGCTGCGCGTTTTTTGACACCTCGTCTTTCGGTGCCTCTTTACGCGTGCGAGTAAACAGCCGAGATTGCCGCATTAGCGCAATTCTACGCGCTTTTTCGTATTCACCAAACTTGACATCAACTGATCATCAGTGAATAATTTCACAACGGCGAGGTCGCCGTACACTTTGCAAGGAGTTGACGATGAATTTTGACCGAAAGCGTGAAGGCCGTGTGCGTTTACTGCTCGGCATGGTTGCAGTCATGATACGCCATGATGACGAGTTTGACTTATCGGCGACGAGAAACGCGGACTCTTTCAAGTGCGAGGAAGAAGAGGCGGCGTTTCTCCGGGTAACCGGTTTTACGCCTGAGGAAACCGAGATGCACTTCACCGCCGCGTACAAAGACGCGAAGGCTCTCCTTCGAGAAAACGGTCTCGACTTCCCCGAGAACAAGTGACGGCTGACTAATTACACTGATGTGCCGTGGCTCCGTTTTGTGTCGGAGCCCTTTTCACGCGAGCAGCCGCGCAATGTCGTTGAAGGTTACAGAGATCATCAAAAAAACAATCAGCGTCACGCCGATGAAATTCGCGATCTGCACCGTCAGACGGTGCGGCGGTCGGCGGATGACTGTTTCGATGCCGAGCAGCATCAGTCGCCCCCCGTCGAGCGCCGGGATCGGTATGAGGTTGATGACTGAAAGGTTGATGGAAATAAACCCGGCGAGCGCGAGCACGTGGCCGAAGCCATGGCGCGAGGCATTGCCGACAAAATCGACGAGCCCGACCGGCCCGACGATATTTTGCAAATTAGGATCGCCGGTCGCCGCATCGCGAATGAGCGACCACAGACCGCGGGCGGTATCTTGGAGCGCGACGGATGTGGAGACCAATCCTTCCCGCAACGCGCTTGGCCACGAGAGCGCTTGGTCCGAAACAATGATCATGCCGAAGCCGACCGCCGGCCTGTTTGCCATATCCTCCACGACGGCGTGCGCCGGTATTACCGATGCCGTGTGCACTTCCTCCGCTCGACGATACGTAATCTCAAGCGGCTTGCCGCCGCGCGCACCGATGAACTCGACGACTTTCGACGGCAGGAGCGTCGCTTCCGCGCCGCTCGTCGCGTCTTTGATCGAAAGGATCTGATCGCCCGAGCGCAACCCCGCGACAGCGGCTGGCGAGCCGTCGATCACGCGATTGACGAAAAGCTGCACTTCGGTGAGCGCCTTCCCTTCGGGGATTGCGCGCGGAATCCCCGCATGCAAAGCTCCCGCAAACAGAAGCCACGCAGCAAGTGCATTTGCCGTAACGCCGGCGACAAGGATGATTGCCTGCGCATATTTCGGCGCGGCGGCAAACGATCCCTGCGAGGTCGTCTCGCCGTGCTCGCCAAAAAGCCGTACAAAGCCGCCGAACGGAATCCAATTTAGCGTATATTCCGTGCCGCCCCATGTGCCGAAAGTGAACGCACGAGGCGGGTACCCGATGCCAAATTCCTCGACCCGCACTTTGAAGAACTTCGACGCGAGAAAGTGCCCCAATTCGTGCACGACGATCAGAAACACCAAAATGCCGACGACTAAAAGGGCTGTGGTCATGCGGACATTCTAGCAAATATTACGCGTGCATCTCGGCCTCTTTTCTCTCAAAAATCTTCTCAAGTTCGTCGTTCATCGCGTCAACCTTCTTCTGCATGTCTTCTTTCAGGCGGAATTTGTCATCTTCAGTTATCGCCTTTGCCTTTTCCTGCTTTTGAATATCCTTCCAGCATTCGTCGCGCGCCATACGCACGGTCGTCCGCGCGTCTTCCAGCTTCGCTTTCGCCAGCTTGATGAGCTGTTCCCGGCGCTCGCTCGTGAGTTCCGGAAAGGTGACGCGCACGCCGGCGCCATCAGAGCCCGTACCGACGCCGAGGTCGGCATTCGTGATCGCACGCTCAATGTCCTTGATGACGCTCGGATCAAACGCCTGAACACGGAGCGTCCGCGCATCCTCGATGCCGATCGTCGCGAGTTGCTTCAGCGGCATCATCGAGCCGTATGCTTGCACCTGGACACCGTCAAGGATTGCGGGCGTTGCGCGGCCGGTACGTACGCCTTGATATTCGCGCGTCAGCCATTCCTTCGCGCCGGCGAGTTTCGCCTCGAGTGGCTTAAAGTCGTATGCCATGTCGCTATTTTACTACACCTTCGGTACTAAGAGCGCAACTTGCTCCAGGAGCGACTTGAGGAGCGAGCCTTTGTCGCTTGCATATTTACGAGCGCGATAGATGGCGCGAATTCCTTCCGCACTTCCGTCGGGCATGCGTTTCGCGGCTGCAGCGCGCTCGAGCGACTGCAAAAATGCAATGACGGCACCAATATCGCGCCCCTCCTCTTCGTGCTCGTGCAACGGCTTCAGCATTTCGAGCCGCCGCGCGGGCACGGCCGCAAGGAAATCTGCCACATCGACTGCGCCGGATTCCTCCGTTTTTTCGGACAGTTCGAGTGTTTGCGCCCGTGACCGGATTGTCGGCAAAAGCGTATCAGGCGACGGCGTCACGAGAAATATCGCTGCGTCCGCCGCAGGCTCTTCCAGGGTTTTAAGGAGTGCGTTCTGCGCTTCTGACGTCATCGCGGGGACGAAAAGCACGAAAATGCGACGGCCGGACTCAACCGGCCTGGTGCGCACACGAGCACGCAATTCTTCCGCTTCTTCAACGCCGAATTTCCGATAGTTCCTTACGAAAAGATCTGGGCTGTCCCGTTCGATCGTTTTTTCCTTCTCAAATGTGTCGAGCAACGCCCCGACCGCCGCTTCACCGCCGCGGACGAGATACGCGCCGGCATACGTGGGTTTTGCATCCGCCATATGATGATTATACTGTTCGGATGGCCGACCCAAAACAGCTTCAAAAAACGGCGCTCACCATCACGCGGTGGATCGGCTCCCCCGCGTCGATCATCGCTCACACGCTGATTTTTCTCGGCAGCTTCGCCGCCGTCTTTGCGGACCTCATTGAGCTCGACCGCATGCTCCTCGTCCTTACGACAATCGTCAGCCTCGAAGCGATCTATCTTGCGATTTTCATCCAGATGACCATCAATTACCAAAGCGAAACCATCGCGGAAGTCGAACACGACATCGACGAAATTCAGGAAGACGTCGAAGAGATGACGGAGGACATCGGTGAGCTTCAGGAAGACGTCGAGGAAATTCACGAAGATGTGGAAGAAATGACCGAGGAGGAAGAAACAGAGGAAGCCGCCGAGGCGCGCCGAAAACTTGAGCAGAAGCAGACGCTCGATACGATCCAGGATTCATTGCGCCGGCTTCTCGACGATGTCGAGCGACTCAAAAACAATCGTGCGTCCGACGGCATGAAGCCGCTGCTCTAGCTACAGCACGAACTCGCCGTCCTTGTAGATGATTTTTTGCGTCCCGTCCTTCAAGTGCGCCGTGACGGTGCGACGGGTCGTCGAGATGATGTCGGTGTGCACGGATGAGTCGTTGAACCCCAGCGCTTCCGCTTCCTTTTTAGAGAGCTTCGATACGTCGCCCGCAAATGTGTCCTTGTAGCTCATCCCCACTGCCAGGTGCGTGTTGCCGTACGGTCCGCCCATGTTCTCGTCGTACAGCGTCTCAGCCATGAATTTGGTGATACGCGAGTGACGGCGATCGGTGAGCGAGTACTCGCCGATCCTGTCCGCACCCGGCGTCGCGATCATTGCTTTCAAAAGTTTCTCATTCGTCTTTGCCTTCGATTTCACTACGCGACCGTTCTTAAACCACAACTGGATACCCGTAATCTTTGACCCGTAGCGGTAGAGCGGCTGGTTGAACCTGATCCATCCTTCGGTGCCCCGCCAATCGGGTGAGGTGAAAATCTCGAAGCTCGGCATGTTAAAGCCGCGGCCCGCAAGCCACTGTCGCTTCTCACCGAGCGTTATCCAAAGGTCCGCATCCGGGCCGGTGATGTGGAGTTTCTTGATTTTCGGAGACAGCTTGTTGAGGCGCAGCTTGTATTTTTCGATCTCGCGATACACCTTTTTCCACCGCCTGATCGGATCGGGATAGTCGAGGAAACATGCCTTGATGATCTGGTTCCAGTACTCTTTCTCGCTCAGCCCGGCCTCCTTCGCCATCGCCGGCGTTCCGTACATCCCGATAGTCCACGTGAATTTCCCGGCATGCTGCTTTTCGTTGCGCCAGTCCATAAAGGGCTTCAGCGCCTTGCCCCTCGCCATGATCTTTTTCGGATCGACCCCATCGAGCGCATGCGGATCCTTTTCGGCGAGCAAGTAGAGCGAGTGGTCCATCTGGTCGACCACCCCGCGTAAGTATTTCTCCGGAAAGAAATTGATCTGGTGCGGCTGCGCACGCTCATAAAAGTAACGACCAAAACCCGCATTGCGCCGCATGTCGCCGTTTTCGTCGTCCGGCGCATAGTGCGTGAGCACGTGACCGCCGGCATCGATGATCGCGTTGTAGCAGGCCACAAAAAGCGGCTTCGCGCTTTCCGTCGCCGAAAGACGTACGACGTCGCCCTTCTTGATCCCCTTCCCCATATTAAGGGCAAAATTGACGAGCACGTCCGCGTATCGCTTCAGTATCGTCTCGCTCGGTGTGTATGCCATTGCGCTACGGTACTCGTAATTTATTCATTTGTCGAGAATCTGACGCTGTCCCGCACCCGCACGAAATCCTGAACGATCTCAGCTCCCGGCTCGAAATACGTCACCGAAAACGCATAAATCCAGTCAGGCTGCGCGACAACGATCGTCGTGCCTTCGTACAATCCCGACCAACGATACGACAGCGCCGGGTTTCCGCCGACGGTCGTCGATGAAAGCGTCCCGTCGCCGAGTTTGAAATTCGAGACACTCGAATTCCGGATCCATTCTTCAGCCGTCTGGTTGTCAAGATTGTTCTGATAGATATCGATCGTTATCGCCGGCGGCCCTTCGCCGTTTTGAGGGATCGGCAGGTCATCCTCGTGCATGAGCGT
>DATMBM010000016.1:0-117387 GCA_035559235.1 Minisyncoccota bacterium | reverse complement strand
AACGGCAGGCGCGCGTCCGCGAAGCGGCGCGCGCCGTCACCGAATCCCTTCCGACGTCCATCCCGAAGACGACCGACGATGTCCGTCCGCTGCATACGCTCAAGGACGACCTCCAGGACGTGGTGCGCAACAAAAAGATTTCTTTGGTACGGGCCGTCGCCCTTGAAGAAGAAAAGAAGCATCGTCCGAGGATCGCCTCTGAAGAACAAGCGCTCGCCGCGCAGGCTGCACGTCGCCGTTCTTCCGTCCTTCTTATCGCTGTTTTCCTGTTTCTCTTCGGCGCCAGCGCGCTTGGCGTTACCTATTTCGTCTTGAACAGTCGTGCCGCAACGAGCGAGCCCATCGCGTCGAGCATCCTTTTTGCGGAACAGACGGTACCGTTTCCGCTCACCGCGCTCACGCCGGCGGACGTCCGCCGCGAGATCGCGAACGCGCGAAACTCGGCAACGCTCACGCTCGGTGCGATCTTGCAGATCGTTCCCGTGCAATCCGTGCGAAGTGGGAACACCGAATCGCTCGTCCCGGTCACCTTTGGCGAATTCATGGGTGCGATCGGCGCGCAGCCCCCCGAAGAACTGGTTCGCGCGCTTTCCAGCGAATTCTTTTTTGGCATGCATACGGTCGACGAGAACGCGCCGCTCTTTATCGTCCCGGTCACGTCGTACGAACGCGCCTTTGCGGCCATGCTCGCGTGGGAAAAGACCCTCAATCAAGACCTTGCGCCCATCTTTACTCCAGTGCCCTCGCAAACAGTCGGACCCGACGGCCTTCTCGTTGAGCGCGTGTTTGAAGATACCGTCATCCACAACTACGACGTGCGCGTCCTCAAGGACGAAAGCGGCACGATCCAGCTCTATTACTCATTCCCGACGCGAAACGTCCTCATCATCGCTGAGAGCCAGTACTCCTTTACCGAACTCTTGAGCCGCCTGCGCGCCGATCGAAGGCTCTAAACTTGCGCGCAGAGACTTGGTTGGTATCATGCTTCCATGCAACATTTGACCGAGGAAGAAATCGAGGAATTGCGTGCGGCGCTCCACGCCGAAAAAGATTCTCTTGAAGAGGAACTCGCCGAGCACGGCCGCAAGGTCGGTGACGACTGGGTGGGAACGGCCGAAGGATTTTCCGGAAACGAGCCCGACGACACCGACGAGGCGGACAAAATGGAAGAATTGACGGTCAACGTCGCGCTCGTCGAAGAGCTTGAGAAACGCTACAAGGAAATCGTCTCGGCGCTGAAGCGCATGGACGACGGCACCTATGGCACCGCCGACAACGGCGAGCCGATCGATATCGATCGCTTACGCGCAAATCCTGCAGCAACCACGAATATCTGATTTCGGCGTAGTATCCACCGCACGCTCTAGAACCGGAGGCAGGAAACCGGTACCCTGTCTTCATGCATTTCGCCCGCGTGTTCGGCGCACAGCCCGCACTGCCGAAGGCGCACGTCATCACGGTCGAAACCGACATGACGAAAGGCCTGCATTCGTTTTCGATCGTGGGTTTGCCCGATAAATCCGTTGCCGAAGCGCGCGACCGAGTCGCATCGGCGATAAAAAATACGGAGGTCAACGGTGAACATTTTTCCTCGCCGAAAAGCACCAACAAAAAGATTGTCATCTCGCTCGCGCCTGCCGAATTGAAAAAGGAAGGCGCGGTTTTTGATGTGCCGGCGGCACTTTCATACTTGCTCGCATCGCATCAGGTCAATTTCAAGCCCGAGAAGAAACTGTTTGCGGGGGAACTCGCGCTCGATGGCACGCTGGCACCTATTCGCGGCGCACTTTCGATCGCACGGACTGCGAAAGAAAAAGGATTTTCCGAATTGTACGTGCCGAGCGAGAACGCGCCGGAGGCGTCCTTGGTTTCCGGCATCGCGGTTTTTCCGGTGAGCGATCTGCACGAGCTCGTACTACATCTGACGGATGATACCCACATCGCACCATACAAACAAATCGCGCGCAGGCGTACCGATGACACTGGCAGCACGCTCGACGATATCCGCGGACAAGAAAACGCGAAACGTGCGCTTGAGATCGCGGTCGCCGGGCGTCACAACATCGCCCTCTATGGACCGCCCGGCACCGGCAAGACGATGCTTGCGCGCGCGGCAGTAGCGCTTTTGCCTGATTTGACCGAGGACGAATCAATTGAAGTGACGATGATCCACTCGCTCGCCGGGGCGCTCGAAGGCGGCGTTATTACGCGACCGCCGTTCCGCTCGCCGCACCATACCGCTTCCTACGCCTCGATCATCGGCGGCGGTTCGATCCCGCGCCCCGGCGAAGTCACGCTCGCGCACCGCGGCGTCCTTTTTGTGGACGAGTTCCCCGAATTTCATCGCGACGTCATCAATGCCCTGCGCGAGCCGCTGGAAGATAGGATTGTGTCGGTCGCGCGAGCGAAAAGCTCTGCCGTGTACCCGGCAAATTTCATGCTCATTGCCGCCCTCAATCCGTGTCCGTGCGGATTCTGGGGAGGCGAGCGGTGCCAGTGCATGCCGCACATCGTCGAGAAATACCGCCGCAAAATCTCGGGACCGATCGCCGATCGCATCGACCTGTGGGTCACCGTCCCCGAAATTCCACCCGAATCTCTTTCAAGCAAGGCGCAACGCGCGAGCGGCGAAACAAAAGCCGCGCGCGAGCGGATCGAAAAGGCCAGAAAAACTCAGGAAAAACGTTTTGCAAAGGCGCGCTCGCTTAGGACCAACGCCGACATGCGCGCGAAAGACATCGAAACCCTTGCGAAGCTTTCTGACGAGGCTGAAACTGCGCTCATCGAGGCGGCCCGACGCCTCAAGCTCTCGCCTCGCGGCTACCACCGCACTATTAAGCTTGCACGCACCATCGCCGATCTTGGGCACGCAGAGGCGATAGAAACGCCACACATGCTGGAGGCACTGCAGTACCGCGCTCGGGAGATGTGAATCGTCATTTGCGGTCGCAAAAAACGCAGTATACTCTCGACATGGAAGACCCACGTGATCTCAAACAGGTACCACTTTCAGTCAACGTCCCATCCGGAGAGCCGCGCACATCAGACAACATTGATAGGCCTACACTCGGGCGTGATAGGACCGATCCGGAAGTACAACATCTTCCCGGCAACGCCGGGTGGACGCGTAAAGTGCGTGATGCAGCACGAAAAAGAGGAGATCAGGTCATGCTGTGGGCAACCACGACGGGTGATCGCATGAACGCATCGGCTGAAGCTGTTAGGGCTGCAACCGCCCGCGCGCGGGAATCAACAATGACAAAGCGGGCGAACGAGTTCAGCCGCAGGGAAGCGGTTCACTCACGAGAACTGGCTCGGCTTAAATCTAGGACGGGAATGTGGAATTTGCCTGGCATTCGCTCGATTACGTCCGCGCAAATCGCGTATCATGCGTGGCGCGAGCGAGTAAACCAACGCAAGGCCTCACGTGCGGACCAGCGAGCAGAACGAGCCGGGAAGCGCGCCGAAACAGCCGAAGAGTACAAACGATACTTCGACACGAAAATCTCAAACAAGGTCGACCGAGTGCGTGGTAGGTGGCAAGAAAAGCTCGACGCCGTGCGCAAACCTCGAGAAAGCATCGATGCAGACATTGCGAAAATCACGGACCGCATCGCAGAAAACGAGGCGCTTCTTGTTAAGATACGCGAACGCGTATCAGTGCTCGAGAACACGACCGGCGGTGATCGGGCAAAACGGCGTGACTCACTCCGTAATCTCTATAAATCCCTCGCGCATGAAGAAGCCGCGCTCAAAGAAAAACAAATAACACTTGCGCGAAAGCAAAAACATCGCATTCGCCTTGCGGCCGCAGAAGATACGGCAGAAGAGGCGCTTAGAGAATTTGACACTCGCTATAGGGACCATCGTCCGTCAACGAGCGGAGAGCGGACACGGGCCACTACCTCATCAGCGACAAGCCCAGACGCCTCCAAAAACGAAATGTCGTGGTCGCTTCGAGAACTTGCCGAATCGAAGGGAAATGTCACGAACGAACAGATCGGCAAGCTATGGAGCTCGCTTTTTCCAAACGCAGAGTTGGATGGCAGTTACAAAACCCTCACAACCCTTCTACAGCTAGAGTACCCGAACAAGAACATTTCAGACGCCCCGGACGCAACAATGACAGTGAAGGAGCTGTTCGACAATATGACAGAACTTTTTGAAGATAACAAGACTTTCCAGAACATTGTGGAGGCCGCGACAAGGAAGCGGGGGAAGGATGCTCTACAAAATCTTATCGGCCGAATGGAAACGCATATTGCCTTTGCAGACTCTACTGACAATGTATGACACACATGACTGATCAAGAATTTAACGAAGAAGTAGCCAAGCTCGAGAATGAGCTTGCCGAAGGTGTCGCTGCAATTAACGCCGAGCTGGGCGATTTACACAGGCAATTGGATGCCGATCTTGCCGCCGCCGACAAGGCGATGGACGATTTTGCCACTGAGCTCGAGAAAGAAATTGGAGAAAACGACGAAACTTCTTAGAAAAAGTACCTCAGCGTAAGGATTACCTGCATGAGAAATTGCAGATTCATACATTAGAACGGGTTGCGCGGCCCGCCGCGGATTTCGAAGTGGAGATGCGGCCCGGTCGCCTTGCCGCTTTGCCCGACGTAACCGACCACCTGGCCTTGGACCACATGCTGGCCAACGCCGACGATGACCGAGGAGGCGTGTGCATAGAGCGTCTGCGTCCCGTTATCGTGCCTGATGACAACGTATGAGCCGTACCCGCCGTTCCACCCGCCTTCGCGCGAGACAATCACATCGCCGGACGCCGATGCGGTGATCGGCGTGCCGACTGGCGCCGCGAGGTCTACCGCGTTGTAGCCGTGGACGCCCTGCGTGCGCATGCCGCCGGCAATCGGTCGCGCATAGTATCCGGAATATGTCGGCGAGGGCGTAGGATCGGACGAGCGCGCGACAGATGATGCAGACGCGGGCTTCGGCGCCGGCGCGGCGATTTCGCCATTCGGGATTGTCAGCTCCATCCCGACCGCAAGCGGACCGGCGAGGCCATTGAAATTGACGATCTCGTCGACGTCGCCACCAAATTGTTTTGCGATCGATTGCAGGGTGTCCCCCGTTTTAACCGTGTATTTGACGCCATCGATCGGGAGAATCGTGAGGACCTGGCCGACGCGGATCGTGCCGCTTGGGGGGATGTCGTTTGCCCACTTGATCGTGTTTACCGATACGCCGAACATCTCCGCAATTTCGGAGAGGGTATCGCCCTCGCGAACGACGTAGATGCTAATACTGGTGTTCTTCGCGTTCGCAACGTCGCTTCCACCCGGACTGTCCTGCGCACGGACGACGACGCCGTCTTCCACAAGTACGGAGGCGCCGCCCTTAGCAGGATTCGGGTCATGATTCATGGCCGGGCGCACTAAGGGAAGAGTTTGGACGCTGAGCGGATTAGTCGGGGTCGACGCTTCCGCCCTGCTTTCGAAGAATCGTTTGATGTCAGAAAAAACGCCCGCATGGGTTCGGGCAGGAAAGAGGCACGCCGCGGCCATGAGGCAGGCCGTAAGAAGCACGATATCCGCGCGTCCTCGTACGTGCGCGATCGCCGTTGCTGCACGGCCGGATCGCCCTTCTGTCATTCCGCGCAGGGCGTCATCTCCTGCGCGAAACTCACGTTTTGGTTGCAAAATAAGCCTGAACAATCGGCTTTCCCGCTTCCGGTTGTCTAGAATCCCTGTTTCCTTTAACCTCAAGCTTTAAGCCAATTTTCTGGCGGCATTCTACGGGAAACCTCTGGAATATGGCTCTGTTGCTTGTTTTTACAGCACGAGCCGACGGGGAAAACGGTATGCCACCGTGCCATTCACGGTATCCTCACCCGCTGCAGCAGTCAATGACCCCTCCATGAAGCGAGGGGATAACGGATGCGCGAGCGCGCCCAGGCCACATGCTATAGTGCGCACGTGAACGAGAGCAGATACCTAAAAGGGCTTAACGAAGCCCAAAAACAGGCGGTCCTGCATGAACAAGGGCCGCTTCTTATCGTCGCCGGCGCCGGCACCGGAAAAACGCGGACCATCACGCACCGCATTGCCCATCTTATTTCTTCGGGAGTCAACCCTCGCCAGATCCTTGCGGTCACCTTTACCAACAAGGCCGCCGGAGAGATGCAAGAGAGGATTGTCCGCCTCCTGCAGGAGAGCGGTCACCGGGGCGAGACGCCCACGATTACGACCTTCCACGGGCTTGGTGCCCGGCTTCTCCGGGAATTTGCAGACGAAGCGGGAGTACCAAAGTCGTTTTCAATCTGGGATCGCGATGACCAAGTACGAGCGCTGAAGCAGGCCATCAAGCAAGGCGGGTGGGAGAATCGTTTCCAGCCGAGGACGGTGCTCGCCACCATCTCTCGCGCAAAAGGGGACGGCACGACACTCGCAGCCTATACGGAGGCAGCCTCATCGTTCTACGAAGAAAGCGTTGCGCGCCTGTGGCACGCATACGATGAGGCCCGCACGGCTGAAGGGGCGCTGGATTTCTCTGACCTCCTCTTGCAGACGGTCATCCTCCTCAAAAACCGACCCGACGTCCTGGGGAGGCTCCAAAAGCGCTGGACCCATCTGACGATCGACGAATACCAGGACACCAATCGCGCCCAATTCGATATTGCGCGCCTCCTTGCCGGAGACGCGCACAATATCTGCGTCGTCGGCGACCTCGATCAATGCGTCTATTCGTGGAACGGGGCGGATATCGCAAACCTCCTCACGTTCGAGAAACATTTTCCGAATACGGTGACGATCCCGCTTGAGCAAAACTACCGCTCGACGCAGACGATCATTACGGCGGCGAATGCCGTCATCGAAAAGAACAAAAACCGGATTCCAAAGCGACTGTTTACCGACAATCCGACCGGCGAGGCAATCCGGCTGTTCGCAGGCGAGACGGAGCGCGACGAGGCGTTCTTCGTCGCGCGCGAATCACGCTCACTCCTCAACAGTGGCGTGAGGGCGTCGGAAATTGCGGTCCTTTTCCGCGAAAACTTCCAGTCGCGCTCGCTTGAAGAAGCGTGTATTGCCGAAGGCGTGCCGTATCGCGTCTTGGGCGTGCGCTTTTTCGATCGCCTAGAAGTGAAAGACATCCTTGCGTATCTCCGCGCGGCGCGCAATCCGCGCGCGCAGACTGATTTTGCGCGCGCGGCAGGGGCGCCAACGCGCGGGATCGGCAAGCAGACGCTCGAAAAATACTTTTCAGGCGGCGAAGCGGCATTGACCGGCGCCGCTCGTACGAAAATAGGCGCGTTTCGTGCGCTCCTGGAAAAAATACGCGTCTCGACAGAAACACAACAGGCTTCCGCCGTCGTCCGATTCGCCATCACCGAAAGCGGATACGAGACGTTTTTGAGCGCCGGCGGAGAAGAAGAGCGAGATCGGCTGAACAACGCCTACGAACTCGTCGCGCATGCGGCTCGCTACGACACCCTCCCCGCACCCGAGGGCATCGAACGCTTGCTTGAGGACGCCGCGCTCATGAGCGATCAGGATGCGCTGCAGGAGAAAAAAGAAGCGGTCTCGCTCATGACGATGCACGCATCGAAAGGACTTGAGTTCGATTGCGTGTTCGTGACTGGACTTGAGGAAGGCCTCTTTCCGTCGCATCGGGAGGATGACCGGGATCCTGAGGAAGAACGGCGTTTGTTTTATGTTGCACTCACGCGGGCGCGGAAACACCTCTACCTCACACTCGCCGCGAGCCGTGCACGGTACGGCGTGCGCGATCGCGCATTCGTCTCATCGTTTCTCGATGACATCGATTCGCGACTTATCCAATACGCGGACATTCCCGCCGCGGAGCCGACTATTTACCTATGACACAAAGGGGCGCGCGGCTCGGACAACATTTTCTGAACGCACAATGGGTGGCGCGCGATCTCATTGGCGCACTTAACATACAGTGCGACGAAACCGTCCTCGAGATCGGTCCTGGCCGCGGCGCGCTCACCGCGAAACTGCTCGAATCGGGTGCGCGCGTCGTTGCCATCGAAAAAGATGCCGCGCTCGTCGAGCACCTGCGCGGCATGTTCCACGACGCGATCGCGCAAGGACAACTCACCCTGATCGAAAACGATGTGCGCTCGATCGATCCAGCGCGTCTCGGACTTGACACATACGTCGTTGCCGCAAATATCCCGTACTACATCACCGGGGAAATCCTACGGCAATTTTTGGGCACCAAGCTTCAGCCGCGGCGGATGGCGCTTCTCATACAGAAGGAAGTTGCGGAACGCGTCGTCGCGCGCGACGGGAAGGAAAGCATCCTCTCGCTTTCAGTAAAGGCGTACGGCACGCCGACTGTTGTCGCGAAAGTCCCGGCACAGAGCTTCAATCCGCCACCGTCGGTGGATTCGGCGATCTTGCTCATCGAAGACATTTCGCGCGCGGCGTTTGAAACCGTAGACGAAAAAGCATTTTTTGAAGTCGTACGGGCCGGATTTTCCTCGAAACGGAAACTTCTTGCGAACAATCTTGCCTCGTTTGGTGAAGCGCGGGCGGCGCTTGCGGCGTGCGGGATTGAAGGGAACGCGCGCGCTGAAGATGTGGGGCTCGCTCAGTGGGTCTGTCTTGCGCAGCGGCTTGCATCAGTTGCCCGGTGAAGGTTCGGCGCGATCGGACCAGTCGTTTGCGGTGTTGGTATCCGACAGTACTGTTGTGCGCACGAGCGAGTGACCGACGCGCAACGTAGGTGCGGCGGGTGAGAACGCGCCGGTGTTTGATCCCCAGGACACCGCGTCGACGACTACACCGGTCGGATCAATGAGGCGGACAAGGCCGCTCTCGCCGAGATTGGCGGCTCCACTGACGGCCACCACAGACACATTGGAGGGAATATTCCAAAACGAGCGCGTCGTCGTTCCCGGAGAGAAGATGACGATTTGCCCCGGATCGAGCGACGTTGCAGGCAAGGTCGTTGTCGCAGCGCCCCACACCAGTCGCCAGCCTGAGAAATTGATCGTCGAGCCCGCGCCGTTGTAAATCTCAATCCACTCGTTTTGCGGATCGGCTCCGTGCGATGAATCGACGATACCGAATACTTCTCCGATCAGTGCGCGGCCAACCCCTGATCCGCCCGTTACCGGACCGGGCGAGCCGACACCGACGGCGGGCGGCGGCCCTGGTGGCGCGCCTGGCGGCGGCGTACCTTGGTTGAGCGCCGTGCTCAGTGAGATCGACGCCGGACTGCCGCTCGAGCCCATCATGTCGATATGCAGACCCGGGGCAACCAGGACGGGGAAAATTGAATAGACGCAATAGTACGGCGCGCTCGCAAGCCCCAAGAGCCATTGACCGACCGCGCGGGGCGCGCCGAATTGATACGTGCGCGTCGCCGGCGACCAGATGTACTGTCCGCCGCGCGGCGGGCCGACGAGCGTGAAGATTGCCGTGTTGTAGCAACGCAAAAGAATCGATATCGAGCCGCCGAAGGGAATGGCGTGCGTCACGAACGGAAAAAGAAGTGCCACGATGATCCCGGCAGCAGCGCCGCGACGAAATAACATGCAGGCAATTGTATCACTTACGCACCGCGCTTCTTGATACTTGGTGGCCGATACTTGATACTTAACGCCAATGCCGCACGCTGCGCTCTACATCGCCGGTGCCATCGCCGCGCTTGTCCTTGTCTCCACCGCAGCCTTTACAATGCTCCGAACCGGCACATCCGGCGGATTCGACACATGGCAGAGTCCGGGTGGATTTTTCTCGACGGGAGAACCGATCGCCGCGCAGCCGCAAGAACAGGACACGTATCGCGGCGACGGGGTCGAATCACTCGGTCTCATCCCGCTCCCCCCGACATCCACCGACGAACCGCAGACATTTGTGAGCGATCTTGCAGAATTGCTCACCCAATTGACGCAGCCGCAGCAGACGACACGCGCCGCCGAGGAAGATTTCGTACCCAGTAGCTACTCGTTCATCCCGCAAGGGCTCGTCAGCGTGGAAACACCACGACCGCGCTCTGCTGCCGACCAAGCGTTATTCGAATACGGCAATTCGCTCGGCAGCACGCTCCAGGCATTCGCCGATTTGCACCAAAACATGCCCCAGATCCTAAAAGACCAGGCGGAAGACCGGACAAACAGCATGAAAGTCGCCGCGCTTAAGCGGCTGGCCGATGATTTCTCAAGACTTGGCGACACCATTGCCGCAATGGACGGTATCCCCTCAGAAGCGATCGGCGCGCACCAGGCGCTTGCCGCCGCCTATCGCGATGTCGGCGCGCAATTGGCAAAAGTCCCCGACGCACAGGGCGACGACGCCTTCCTCGCGGCCATTAACACGTACAACGGGAGCGCCGAAAACCTCTCGCGCCGCTTGGTCGAGATTGCGGACATCTTCGGTAGCCGCAATGTCGGATTCACGACGTCCGACCCGGGCAGTATCTTCATCTTTTCAGGGAATACTTCATTTTAGGGCGTAAATCAGTGCTACAATTTTCAGCGTGGACGCGAGATGTACTCGGGGAGTTTCTTCCATTGCCGTCACCGCCGCGCTTTCCGTCGCGCTCCTGTTATCCGTCGCGGGCATGCAACTTGGCAAGGCGTTTGCGCGGCCGCTTCCGGCGCAGCAACAGGCGCTTGAGCCGGTGAAAATGCCTGCCTATCTTGCGATCAAAGACGAGGACGGAAACGGGACTCCCGATTGGCAAGACGAGCTGGTACGCGCCGGCATCTTTTCCACATCGTCACCGCCCGATGCGAGCGAAACCGCCACGTCAAGCGACCCGCTCTCCGATATCGGCGCGGCACTCGCGCAATCGCTCATCAGCGGCTACCTTTCGCTTGCGCAATACGATGCGTACACGCCGGAACGCGGCGAGCAACTTGCGAATACGATCGCGGAGAATTTGCGTGCACCCGTTACCTTTGTGCCGCACGCCGTTGATGAGTTGTCGCTCGATCCCGACACGTCGAGAAGCCGCATCTCGCGCTATCGAACCGATGTGCAGCTTGCGCTCCAGCCGCTCCTTACCGATGAAGAATATGAACTCACGCTCTTTGCCGCCTACATCGAGACCAATGACCCCGCATGGCTCGATCGCTTATCAAAAGCGTCAAAGAATTATCGCGCCGCGGAAGAAAATCTCCTCGCCGTGCGTGTTCCGCAAGATGCCGCGCCGGAACACCTGCGCCTCGCCAACGCGCTGGGCGCCTTCGCTGAGACGTTGGAGCGCATGACGCGCTTTGCCAAGGATCCATTTGCCAGTATCGCCCTTTTGAGGACGTATAATGAACGGGAGCGAGATCTCGATCTCGCGTTTGATGCATTGGTGAAATATTATGCACGCACCATCGGCGATAACTAACGTTCGTCTTCTTTCGTTTGTGCTGCTTTTCAGTGGCGTATTTTTTGCGGTTGCGCCCTTGACGCACGCGCAGCTCACGCAAGACGAGCAAGATATAGCAGATAGTACGAATGAACAGTTAACCGCAAACTCGACATTGTCCAATAACGGCATCTTCGGCTGCCTTGGCCAAGGCGCTCGCGTTGCGATCGCGGGGCAACAGCGGCTGCCCTCAAATGTCGGCACCACGCGCGCGATCGGCGGCGTGTACGTGCCGGTAAACGACGCGGCGGTTACGCTCAATACCGGATTCCTTGTCTACAAAGAATGCATCCTCGACGGCATGGCGCGCAAAATTGCTGAGAGCGGCACATCCGAACTTGGCCGGCAAGCCTTCACCGCGTTTCAACAGGGACGCCAGGGACAAGCGCAATATCTGCAGAATTTCCCTGCCTTCTTTTTGCCGTACAACATACGAATCACCACTGACACAGTACAAACTGCCCAAAATGGTCCAATATGTGCCGCATTTAAAAACCGCGTTGCCACTGCTGTTGCACGCACCGTTGCGTACAGCTTTAACGGGACGGCTTCTTCACTAGCATGCTCTTTCGCTTCAGACGCAGATCGCCTCGCGCTTATCAACAGGACAGTTCCTGTCAATTGGAACTCATTTATGAATCTTGTGGCTGGTGACTACGAACTCGCGCGATATTACCAGCTACAGTCACAAAACGAGTCCCGCATGGCCGCGTTTAACGAAGACATGCGCCAAATGATCATGATGGGCCGTGGCGTCATCCCCATTTTCGATAACAGCCAGAACCCGCTTGCGATGAACGTCGTGACACCCGGGTTTATCATCGCTGACGCCATTTCTCAAATCACCGGCTCCGGTTTTCGACAACTTGAGCAAGCGAACGAGATCGATCAAATTGTCGCGAACTTGTGGGGCGGACTCTCAACGCGCCTGCTCTCGAGCGGAAGCGGCGTTCCGGGTCTTTTTGTCACGACAGGAACACAGCCCGCATACATAAATCGAATGGTTGCGGAGACACAGGCGGCCGTACGAGCCGGCGCAGTAAACGCGGCGGTTATCGCGCTTGCCGGCTATCGGCAATCTGAAGCCGCGTATCTCGAAGCGAAGCAGGGAACGGCAAATGCTATCTTGAATGCGATCGTACAGCTGCGCACCTATGAAAACCAATGCTGGGATCTGATCATCCCGGCGGTGCAAGCGCACGCACAAACACAGGGCAATCCGACGCTTTCGATCGCCACATCGACGCAATTCTCCCAAGCGGTGATTGACGATCCTGCCAATAACATCCGCGCGCTCGCCTCCACGACCGCGGTAGAAGTTGCGGCATCGCAGCAGGCACTTGCCCAAATCGACCAGCTCATTGCGCAGGTGACCAACAGCGGCTCATCTGCAGCACAGCAGCAGGCGCTTTTGCAGATCGACCAGATGGTGCAAAACGGCCAGCTTCACACACAGCAGGACGCGCAGAACGCGACCGACCAGCGCGGCGCCGTCACATCCGCTCTCAACACGCTCCTCAACAACACGCGAACTGCGTGGGGCGATAACACCGATCCGAATATCGGGTGGTGCAATGTGAGCGCCAATAACCCTAACCGGCAATCCGTCATCGACCGGTGGTTTAACGCATGGCGATAAAGACTATGCAGGATTTCAAAATAACCGTTACTGGTCTTCTGGCAGTAACCGTTCTCACGTCTCTGGGTCTGCCTGCTTTAACGCACGCCCAGAGCAGTCCAAACCCTGCCGCGATTGCCGCCGCCACAACGGCTGGGGAATGTGCAGCCGCTGGAGGCATATGGAGTCCCGAATTTCAAGACGAGATGCAAAACTTTCATCCAGCGACATGTACCTCGCCTGGAGCTAACGTTTCAGACCTATATACGGCCGGTAGGGATCCTGTGGCATGTGATCATTGGACTAAATACGTAACGAATTTTGCGACATGCATGGGGCGCTCTATCGCTGTTTGGTTAAGTGCGATTGCCGTGTGGGTTACAGGCTGGATCATGGCAACGGCGGGCGTGATATTCAACTGGGGAATAGAAAATACTGTCGTTAATTTCAACACGGCGATTTATGGAAGGGTGGCGTCGGGCGTACAAGACGTTTGGATCGCTTTTCGCGACATTGCGAACATTATTATCATAGGTATTTTTGTTTTTGTCGCGATCGAGATGATCTTGGGCACAACAACTTTCGGAGGAAAGAAAATGGTTGCGAAAGTACTTATAGTTGCGATCCTTATTAACTTCAGTATGCTGTTCTCGCGGATTATCATAGAGACTGGCAATTTTATTGCTGGGCAATTTTACAAGGCAGTACAACTTCAAATAGGAGCGCCAGCGGGGTCGGGCGCCAATTTTTCTGTGAACCCCACGAATGCTGGATTGACTGCCTCAACCCAATATGCCACTGGAATTTCTGGCAGATTCTCCCAATTAATGGGCGTGACCGGCTTTGCACAAACAGGCGAGGCGCTTTGGAAAACTGCGAACGACCCAAAAAACGGAGGGTACATTGCCCTACTACAAGGACTCCTGACCGCGGTCATATTTTTGGCGGCAGCTGTAGTGTTTCTCTATGGAACATTCCTTATGGTCGTAAGGGCGATTATGTTGGTTTTCCTTATGATGACATCCTCTCTCGCCTTTGCATCGTATCTGCTTCCGGAAAAGATTCTTGGCGGCTACGGATGGAGTACTTGGTGGAACGCACTATTGAGAAATGTCATTTTCGGGCCGCTCTTGCTTATTTTTCTCTGGGCAACACTAAAGGTCGGCGAAGGAGTGGCGAGGATCTCACAGAACGGGAGCATCGGTGGACTTATTGATAGTCCGGCAAATGCCGGCGGCATTGCTGCATTGTTCGGATATTTAATGATCCTCGGAATGTTGTTCGCCTCAATCAAGATTGCTAATTCGTTCTCTAAGAGCATTCAAGGGTTTGGTTTTGCATCAGCACTTACGGCAGCGCCACTGGCACTTGGAAGCCGGTTTGTAGCAGCTCCCTTCTTGAGACAGGTTGTAGGCAGGCCTGCGTACATAGCACAAAAAGCAGAAGAGGATCGCGCAAAAGATGCGTCGAGACGGGCCGCGGCGGCGCGCCTTGAGGCTCGCTCGCTTACTGGCGCAGCAAAGCGGGAAAAAGAGCGCGAGGCAGAGGAATGGAAAGCTCGGGCGGCAAGCGCGTCGCGGATCGCCAGTGGATTTGGTAACGTTGCAGGCAGCAAAATGAATATTATGGACGCGGGCTTGGTTAAGACATCGCTCAAAAATATGGGTATCAGCGGTATCGCGGCTGGCGCATCAGGAAAACAAGAAAAAAGCATTGCAGATACAATTAAACAACAATCTGAAGACGCAGCGAAGAAAGCGGCTGGGTTCGCAATATCAGAAGGAGACTCCAAGAAAATGGCTGACGATATGTTGAGGCAACAGCTGCAGATACTTGAGAAGACACGTCGCGAAGGTTTGAAGAACCTGAGTGATGCAAAAGAATCTCGAAACGCACGACAATCTGAGATCGATAGACACCAAGAACAAGAGCGTCGTGCTCAAGACGCCATTGCGATGGCTGAGCGAGCCAAGACCGCAGCGCGTGGATCGGATCGCGAAATGGAAATTATGCGCGAAGAAGATGCCAAGATTGAGCGGGCGCGTGGTGAGATTACAGCGGCTCGCGACGCCTTGAGAAAAATTCATAAACCTGTTGAGGACGCAGAAAGATTTGTGCGACAAATTGAAGAGTCCATTCAGAAAATCAGTGGCAGGAACTTCGAAAGAGCCGCCAACGAGATGGCTGAGAAGCTCCGTAGCGAATCGCGCTCAGTCGCCGCAGAAATTGCACCGCAGCTTGTCCAACGCACAGTTCTTGGAATTCCCGTAGGTCGAGGGGTCTCGGGTCAATCGCTTCCTGGTAAGGCCGCAAGTAGCGAGACTCGAAAGCGCATCGGGCAGGCGCGTATCAGAGAACAACTTGAAGCGAGTAAGGATATTTTAGGTGATACGGCGCGCTCCGCAGAGCCTAAAACATAGCGCGTATGAATCCCAATGGTCAAGAATTCGATGTACAACTGCAACAGCGTTTTAAGGAACTCCCAAAAGTTATTCGAGATGCGATTCTTTCCGCAGATGTGGAAAAACATCTGCGTGACCTTGCAAACATCCACAAATTACACCTCGATCAATGGCAACGTCTGGAAAACGAGGTAATGCTCACACTGCTCGGATTCGAACAGCCGGAGGATCTGGAAGGGAACATCAAGAGCGAGATTGGTCTTGCCGATGATGCGGCACACTCTCTCGCTCTGGATATAAACAAAATTGTTTTTGAGCCGATCCGGCAGAAGCTCGAACAAAATCTCGAACATCCCGCTGCGAGGGCAGAGAGTGTAACCGGCGCGGAAGCCGCGAGGGCACAAATTCTTGATGAACAAACGGAAGATGCGCCAAATACGCCACCTGTTGCCGCGTCGACGTCGACACCCGTGCAACCCGCAACACCCCCACCACCCCCGCCCGATATTAAAGTGGCGCGCCCCTCAGAATCCACCGCCTATCGCCCGGGAGAAGTATCGTCCGAGCGGAAAAACGTGCACGACGACCCATACCGGGAGCCCCCTGTGTAAGGGGGACAGGTTCTAGGTGCTAGGTTCTAGGGAAATGCATGATTCGCGCATGCCGCTACCTACTTTGCGAGGGTTCCCCTCGCAATTATCCTTGCAACTAATCGCTATCCCCACTATTTTGTGAGGGTTTTGTGAGGGTTCCCCTCGCAAATGCGCTAAGATTACACGATGGAGAGGAAAATTCCTTTTGAAAAGGGCGAGTGCTATCACATATATACGCGCGGAGTTGAAAAAAGGACGGTGTTTACCTCAGATGCAGACCGGGATCGCTTTCTCGCCCTACTTTTCATCTGCAATAACGTGAACGGCGTCAATATTCATAACCTTCTTAAGAAATATGGAGGGGAACCCTTGCAAATTCTTGCGCAGGAGGACATAGAAGAAACGCTTGTGGATATTCTTGCGTTCGCAATGATGCCAAACCATATTCACCTCATCACGCATGAAAAGAAACCGGGCGGAATATCAAAATTCATGCTTAAGCTTATGACGGCATACTCCATGTACTTTAATACTAAATACGACCGAAGCGGCCCCTTGTTTACCCGACCGTTCCGCTCGAAACACATCAACTCTGATGAATACTTCCGGTGGGTTTTTGTGTATGTTCATCTGAACCCAATTGAGCTTTTTCAGTCCGACTGGAAAGAGAAGGGGGTGTTGGACCCGAAGGGTGCGGCCACTTTTTTGCAATCATATGCATACGGAAGTTTCCCTGACTACTTCATTGGAGAGCGCGCTGCATCACGCATACTCGCAAAAAACGCCCTTCCGGTAGAGATTACTGATCTTCATACAATGGACGACGTGCTTGTAGAATTTTCATCAAAAGCACCGGTGGATTCGAAATCGCTGGTATACTAGACGTATGCAGTTTCAAGTGCCCCAATTTATTGAAGTCGAAGACAAGATCTTTGGGCCTCTAACATTCAAGCAGTTCGTCTATATCGCCGGGTCAGCCGGGCTCAGCTATCTTCTTTGGCGAACATTACCGATTTTTGTCGCCGCCCCCCTCATCATGGGCTTCCTGGGGCTCGGCGCCTCGCTCGCGTTCTTCAAATACAACGGCCAGCCCTTCATCCTTGCGATCGAGCACGCCTTTTTCTACTTCATCCGTTCGAAACTGTACCTGTGGAGCTCAGAGACCGTCACGAAGCCGAAGACCCCGGTGCAAACTCCCCAGCAAATGGTTTCCCCCGACAACGTCTACGTCCCGAAGCTTTCCGAAAGCAGGCTGCACGAGCTTGCCTGGTCCCTGGATATTAAGGAGCGCATTGCCGCCGGCACCGCGGATGAGACTGACCGCACGCAGGCACCGCAAGATCACGTCGTGATACCGATCCGCACCGCGCGCGACGCCCTCGTTCGATAACTATGCCCAACACCATCACACCAACATCGCGCGCGAGCAATAAATCCACCCAGGATTTTGTTCCGGTAAATGAGGTGCGCGACGGCGTCGTCGTCCTTAAGGACGGCTCGCTGCGTGCCATTCTTCTCGCCTCATCCCTTAATTTCGCGCTCAAGAGCGAAGACGAGCAGACGGCGTTTATCATCCAGTTTCAAAACTTCCTCAACTCGCTTGATTTCTCCTGCCAGATTTTCATCGAATCACGCATGCTCGACATCCGCCCATACATCGCGACGCTTGAAGTCGCATACAAGAACCAGCTCGATGACTTGATGCGCGTACAGATTCGCGAGTACATCGAATTCATCAAGAGCTTCACCGAGGCGGCGAATATCATGACGAAAAACTTCTTCGTCGTTGTTCCGTATTCGCCGGCGACGTTGTCGCTCACTCCCGGGGAATCGATCGCGGGCAAGCTGCTGTTTGGTCACGCGAAAAAGACCGCGGAGGATTCCAACCGGACGTTCGAAGAACAGGTCTCCCAACTGGAACAGCGCATTGCTATCGTGCAACAGGGGCTGGTTCGTTGCGGCGTGCGCACCGTGCAACTGGGCACCGAAGAAGCAATCGAGCTTCTCTACAAACTCTTCAACCCCGGCGAAGAAGGGAAGCCAATGCCGGTTGGCACGCCGCAATAACTATGGCACTTCTCGACTTTTTCAAACGATCTGGACCGGAGCCCGTAGCCGTCCTTCCCGTCCTTCCGGAAGAGATCTATCGTACCGGTGTCTTGGGCTTACAGGATGTCATCGCGCCGCACGCGCTCAAAATCTCGCCGCGCGAGTTGGATTTGGGCGAAAAAATAGCGCGTACGTTCTTTGTAATTTCGTACCCACGCTTCCTCACGACGGGCTGGTTCGCGCCGATTATTAACATGGACAAAGTCATTGACGTCTCGATCTACGTGCACCCGATGGACACCAACGAAATGCTCCGCAAATTCCAGAAGAAAGTGGCCGAAGTGCAGTCGCAAATCGCGACGCGCGAAGAAAAGGGGATGGTGCGCGATCCGATGCTCGACACCGCCTACCAAGACCTTGAAAAATTGCGCGATTCGCTCCAGCAGGCGCAGGAACGCATCTTTGAAGTCGGCCTCTATCTCACGATCTACGGCTCCTCGCGCGAGGAAATCGACAAGGTGGAGAGCGAAATCCGCTCGATCCTGGAGTCGCGCCTCGTCTATATCCGGCCCGCGCTGTTCCAGCAAGAGCAGGGCTTCCGCTCAGTACTCCCGCTTGCGATGGACGAGATCAATGTCCATACGAAGCTCAATTCTGCGCCGCTCTCGTCGATCTTCCCGTTCATCTCGTTCGACCTCACCTCAAACCGCGGCATCCTCTTCGGCATCAACCGCCACAACTCCTCGCTCATCCTCTTTGACCGATTCTCCCTGGAAAACTACAACTCCGTGACCTTCGCGAAATCCGGAGCAGGGAAGAGCTATATGACGAAGCTGGAGATCCTGCGGAGCCTCATGTTCGACACGGAAGTCATCGTCATCGATCCCGAGCGCGAGTACGAATATCTTGCGGAAACGGTGGGCGGGCGCTACTTCAACATCTCACTCTCTTCCGAGCACCACATTAATCCATTTGACCTGCCGATCCCGCGCGAAGACGAGAACCCCGCGGACGTCTTGCGCAACAACATCATCACGCTCGTAGGTCTCTTTCGCATCATGCTCGGTGGCCTCACGCCGGAGGAAGATGCGATCATCGACAAGGCCATCACGGAGACCTACGCGCTGAAGGACATTACCGCGGACGCGAATTTCGCCTCCGTCGAGCCGCCGCTTCTCTCCGACTTCGAGCTCGTCCTCGCCGGGATGGAGGGAAGTGAATCACTGGTTAACCGCCTTTCAAAGTACACGAAGGGTACCTGGGCCGGATTTATGAACCGGCCGACAAACGTCGACATGAACAAGCGCCTCGTCGTCTTCTCGGTTCGCGACATGGAAGACGATTTGAAGCCCGTCGCGATGTACATCATCACGCACCACATTTGGAACACGGTCCGTAAGGAACTGCGCAAACGCCTCCTCGTCATCGACGAAGCGTGGTGGATGATGCGCGCGGAAGACACGGCGTCCTTCCTCTTCTCGATCGCGAAGCGCGGCCGCAAATACTACCTTGGCATCTCGACGATCACGCAGGACGTCTCGGACTTCCTCAATTCGCCCTACGGCGTGCCGATGATCACCAACTCATCGATCCAAATCCTCCTGCGCCAATCGCCGACATCCGTGGACTTGGTGCAGCAAACGTTCAAGCTCTCCGACGAAGAGAAGTACCTGCTCCTTGAAAGCGACGTGGGAGAGGGCATCTTTTTCGCAGGTCTGAAACACGTTGCGATCAAGGTTATCGCGTCGTACACAGAAGACCAGATCATCACCTCCGACCCGTCGCAGATCCTTGCCATCAAGAAGGCAAAGCAGGAACTCGCCGCACAGACTGAGCGCCAGGAAGCCGCACCGTCGATCGCGCCAAAGACACCGGAAGCCGCATCAATCCTTGCCGGTGCCCGTTTGGAAGAGAAGGAAAACGCCTTTATGGCGCAGGCCAACCCTGCGCCTACGCAGCCTCCTGCACCGCAGTCTCCACCGGCTGTCGCGCCCCCACAGAGCGCACCGCTTCCGCCGGAGGCAAATCCCGACAGACTCGTATGATCATCCGCCTCGCCGTTGGCGCGTGCATCATGGTGCTGGGTGCCGCTTCATTTGTTGAGGCGCAATCCGACATCATTTTCGAACGGCAACTCGATCTCACACTCACGCCGGCGCATCCCGCTCCCGGGCAAACTGTGCAGCTTTCCATCCAGACGTATGCACTGGATTTACGGCGATCGATGGTCGTGTGGTACGTCAATGACAGGGAAATTTTACGCGGCATCGACCGTAGGGAAGCCTCCGTCGTCGTGGGGAACCTCGGCACGGAGACGGCAATACGCGTTATCGCCGAGGATGAAGAGGGATTGGTCGCAACGGCTGAAGCCATAATCCGCCCGACGGAGATCGATCTTCTGTGGGAGGCCGATTCGTATGTGCCGCCATTTTACGGAGGGCGGACGCTCCCGGGAACCAATAGCACCATACGCGCACAGGCGATCGCGCGATTCCGCACCCCAAGCGGCGCGCCCATCGACGACAGCAATATTGTCTATACATGGTACCGCAATGACGCCATCGTCGCGGACGGTCGCGGCAAGTCGAGCGTCACGGTGTCCGGCCCCTCGCTCTTTGGCGCCGACACACTTCGCGTCGTGGCGGTTTCAGCGGACAAGACGCTTTCGGCGGAAACGAGTGTGCGAATTCCCGCGGTCGACCCGTTCGTCATGCTCCATGAAAACCATCCGCTCTTCGGCGTCCTCTATCACCGGTCGCTCGAGCCCGGTGCGACAACGCTTGAGACGGAACAGAAAGTGACCGCCGTGCCTTATTTCGCCGATATTGTATCGCCGGGCGAGCCGTCGCTTCTGTACGAGTGGACCGTGAATGGCGCAACCATCGCGCCCGATCCGGAGGAACCGCAAACGCTGACCATCACTGCCGAAGGGTACACGGGCCCGGCGGATATTGAACTTTCGCTCATGAGCGCACGTGACATCTTCCTGCATGCGGTCGGGAAGTGGCAGCTTGTGTTTGGCGAACAGTCGCGATTCTTTTCCGGATTGAATCCATTCGGACAATGATATGTTGAAATATCAGCGCATCTTCACCAACATCGGCATTGCGGCGATCGTCTTTCTTCTGATCGGGCTTTTGGGCTGGTATTTCTTCCTCCGCACCCAAACGGGCGACATTAGGGATCTTGAAGCGGCGCGCGGGTTCAACATCTCGGTCCCGTCGTTCACCGGTTCGCGCAGTTCGACCGCCGAAAACATCGCCTCGGGGGTCGTCACCGAATCGCTCCTCGCGGTGACTGAGGGGCAGGGCGCGCCGCCGCGCCTTTGGAAAGTGAGCACGTCTCCGATTGCGGGTTTCGGTTTTATCGGAGCGTCCACCACGCTTCGGTACGTTGAACGTGCGACTGGCCACATCTATGACGTGAATGTCGAAACCGGCGCCGCGACGCGCGTCACGAACGAACTCATTCCGAAGGTGTACGAGGCGCACATCGTCGGAACGACGACCGTCGTCCTGCGCCTGCTCGACGACACGGGCATGCCAACAACCCTCATTGGCGTGCTCGGGACGACGACTGACGACGGATTTACTCGCTTTACCACCTCGAATCTTGGCACCACGATCCGGACTGTCGCACCGTCGTCAGTTCGGCCGGAGATCATGATGCTCGCCGAAGGTGCGGACAACGTCACACATCTCATCCGCGCACGCGCCGACGGCACTGCGCCGCAGCAAGTGCTCACGCTTGGTGTCGGTGGCTTTGCACTGGAATGGCTCTCCGACGGAAAACTCTTTCTTGTGGAACTTCCCGCAAGCGGTATACCGGGACATGCATATGAGGTCGTACAAGATGCGTTGAATCCAATTCTCCGCGGCGTCCCCGGACTCATGGTGACGCCGCGGCCGGCTTCCGGGGCGCTGTTGTATAGCTCCGACGATGGCGCGCGCGTCCGCCTCTTTGTCCGCCCCGCCGCCGGAAGTTCGATTACGGAAATCACTCTCGGAACGATTGCGAAGAAATGCGTCTGGGCGCCCGCTTCAACCGGCACGTCGACGCCGACTCTCACCATCTACTGCGCTGCGCCGCAAGAGGCGGTTGGCGCGAATTTTCTCGACCGATGGCTGCGCGGGGTGCTGCACACGGCAGACGCGTGGTTTAGAATTGATGCGAGCGCAGGAGCCGTCGAGCGGTTTTTCACGCCGGAGACGACCGTCGCGCTCGATGTTGAACGGCCAGCAATGGATAGCGCGGGCGAGTATATCGCTTTTATGAATGCACGGGATAAATCATTATGGCTTTTGCGCGTTAACGAATAGTATGGCCGAAGAAATGACGTTGAAAAAAAGGATCAGGCACTTGTTTTCGCACGCACCAGGGCACGCCTCGGTAGGGAACGCACTCCCCGGTCTTTCGGACTCCCCATTTCTCTCTCGAATTTTCAATCCTGACACGGATCTGGCAACGTTCTTCAACGTTGCATTCAAATCCGCCATCGTCATTGGCGCCATGCTTGCGGTCTTGCGCCTCGGTTATGCCGGCTTCATTTATATGACGACCGACGTGTGGAGCAGCAAACAAAGCGCTACGACGATTATTCAGGAGACCGTGCTGGGGCTTCTTCTACTCTTGGGCGTCTGGCTTATTCTCAACCAAATCAATCCAGACCTCCTCAATTTGGATATCCTGCGAAACGTGGAACCGGTCCAGACTGATGCCGCCGGACGTGTGTTAGGACCCATCTGATACTTATTTATTCCACCGCAGTATATCTGATCACCACTCGTCGATTACGTCCTTCTCCTTGCGACTCTGTTTTCACATTCGGCTCGTTCTGCAACGTCGTGTGCACGATGAGACGCTCGTAGGCACTCATGGGAGAGAGTTCGACGTCGTATTGGAATGAGCGGGCACGCTCCGCCATCATGAGTGCCTTGGTCTGAAGGTCGCGGATCTGCCGCGTCCGGTATTCGTTGACGTCGATAAGGAAATGGATCTCATCCTCCGAGGACTCCGCCCCCACCTGCTTTTCAACGATTTTTTTCACGAGATGGTCGATGGCGTGAATGGTATCTCCGTGCGCGCCGATGAGCGTCTTACCGTCGTCCACATTGATCATGTAGATCTTCTGCCCGGCAACCTCAAGCTCCGAAATGTCCTTATATGGAGCGCCAATTGCGCCAAGCATCCTTTTCAATACACCTTCCACATCCATTTGCATGGATGGACTGTATCACTAATGGCGTTTGCGACCAAATTTACGCGCTAACCGCGCCGTTCGATGCCGGCGCGGCTGGTTTTGATTCGGTAAATCTGCGTCCCATCAGTAATTCTTGCCCGATCATAAACAAGTTGCTAGTCGTCCAGTAGAGCGGCACCGCGGCAGAGACGGTGTAGGCGATCCCGGCGACGATCACCGGGAGTACATACCGCGCCTGAAGGTCGAAACTGTGCGCCATATCCGATGAGAATGAAGGAGAATCAGTCTTCTCGCGCGGCTTGCGCGGGCCCATGGACAGGCGCGCATAGGCGAGCTGCGTGAGCCCCGCAAACGCTGCAAGGATGACCGAACGCTCCCCCATATCAAACACATTGAGGAATCGCATGTTGACGCTCTCGGGAGGCGGAACGAAGGTATAAAGGATAGAAGTATCCACGGCAGGCAGCCCCCCTTTCCAGAAGACCCAGTAAAGCCCGAAGAGGATGGGGAATTGTATGAGGATGAGGAAGAATGACGCGAACGGCCGGATGTTCCGTTCGCGATAGAGCGCGAAGATAGCGCGCGCCTGTTCTTCCTGATTGTCCTTGAGTTTCTGCTTGATCGCTTCTACCTCGGGTGCGATCTGGCGCATCGCAATCTGAGTCTTAATCGCCTGACGCGAGAGAGGGAACAGGATGACTTTCACGAGGATGGTAAGGAGAATGATAGCGATGCCGATGTCGTGCCCGGGGATGATGTCGACGAAGTAGACGAGGCCGTTGTAGAGCGGCTCGTACACGAACGTAAAGAAAAGCGATTTAAGCATCCGCGTATTCTAGCGCGCCGATACGGCCCGCGCTACCAATCCTTCAATGTCAGACCTGATCTCTGTAAACGAGGCAGCGGCGGCACCTTGTTTCGCAACGCAGACGACGGTAAAGGGAACCGGCATTTTTTTCAATACCGCACTGAGGACCGCGCGACACCGACGCTTCACAGAATTTCGCCGCGCCGCCTTCGACGCTACCTTCTTCGAAACGACGCACGCCGCGCCCTGCGTATCCCGCCCCGGGATCATGCCAAATGCGAGCGAAAAGAGCCTGCCGTGGAGGCGTTTGAACCCCCGCATCTGTTTGAAATCCGTGCGAGAGAGGTGGTTGTGCTTCGGCATTACAGCGCGAGGCGCGCGCGACCCTTGCGGCGACGGCGCATGAGGGTGCGGCGACCGGTTTTTGTCTTCAGGCGCGCCCGGTACCCGTGTGTACGCGCTCGCTTTCGCTTTTTCGGCTGATAGGTTCGCTTCATGAGACAAAAATAGCACGTATTTACTGTGTTTTCAAGCGGGCATACGTCATCGGCAACTTATCCACAGCTTGTAAACATTTTGGGAAGTTGTGGCCTACGCTTTCGGTTATCCACAGCAAGCGTATAATGATGCGACTATGCGCGCGCTTCCCTCCTTTTCTTCGTCTCATTTCTCGCACCCTCTCGCTCTCGTATGACCACTCGCGAGCTGTGGCAAAACGCTCTCGTACAAATTGAGCTCGGAACGTCCGAGGCGTCTTTCCGCACGTGGTTTCGTAATACTGACATCGTCGGCCGTGACGGCTCGACCGTCCAGATTGCCGTCCCGTCGAAGATCGTCAAAGAATGGCTCATGGACAAGCACCACAAACTCATCCTCGGTACACTGCGCGGCCTCGATAACACGATCCGCTCGGTGGAATATGTCGTCAACCGCTCGGCAGGGGAGCCGCGGCGCGAAGTCCGACGCGAGCCGCAACAGAACGCCTCGCTCGATTTGGGGACGCTCTATATCGACAAGCGGGACAACTTAAACCCGCGCTATACCTTTGACACGTTCGTCGTCGGTCCTTTCAACCAACTTGCCCACGCGGCTGCCCGCGCGGTGATCGACCGTCCGGGGCTCGCCTATAACCCGTTCTTCGTCTACGGCTCGACCGGACATGGAAAAACCCACCTGATCCAGGCGATCGGCAACCATTTCAAGAAGGCGCACAGCAATAAAAAGGTGTTCTACGTCTCGTCGGAGCGCTTTGCCGTCGATTTCATCAACGCCGTCCAGAAGGGGCGCGCAAACGAATTCAAGGACCAGTACCGCCAGTACGACGTCCTCATCATGGACGATATCCAGTTCATGGCGGAAAAAGAACGTACGCAGGAAGAGCTGTTCCACCTCTTCAACGCAATGCACGACAACAATAAGCAAATTATTTTCTCGTCGGATAAGCATCCAATGCTCCTGCCCGGGTTTGAAGACCGCGTCCGCGGCAGACTCTCGGCCGGCGTCATCATGGAGATCCCGGAGCCGGACGTCGAGTCTCGGACCGCGATCATTAAGGTGAAAATCGAGCAATTGGGCTTCAGCCTTTCTGATGAGATCGTGGCCTATATTGCTGAAAACATCCGCGGCAACATCCGAGAACTTGAAGGTATCCTCAACATGATCGTTTGTAAGTCGCAACTGAAGGGGAAGGCAATCACGTTGCCGGACGTCCGCGCGCTCATCAAACACAACGTGCGTCCGAACAAGGGAGTGTCTGTCGAGGAGGTGGTCCGCCGCATCGCTCAGTACTACGAAGTCGCCGAAAAAAGCATTTATGAGAAAACGCGCAAAAAGGAAGTGGTGAAGCCGCGACAGGTCATCATGTACGTATTGCGGGAGGAATTCAATGTTTCCTATCCGTCAATTGGAGAGAAGCTGGGCGGGCGCGATCATACGACCGTCATCCACTCATGCGAAAAAATAAAAGAAGAAGTAAAGCGTAATAATTCGCTCGAGCAAGAGCTCGAACACATCCGATCTCTTATCCATGCATAACACTGTGAACATTGTTGTGTATAACAACATCCGGAAAAAAATTTCAACAATCCACATTACACAATCTCCTATGTCCCCACCTATTCCACAACTCCATCACCAAAAACCAGCGCTCAAACCCTTAATAAAACACACATATCCCCACATCCACACCACTAATAGTAATAATAAGCTTTATTAAAAGTAAAAAACAATACACGCATGCAATTCACGACACCAAAGGAAAAAATTCTCAATGCGATCCTGATTGCGGAACGTATTGTGGGTAAGAAGGAATCACTCCCAGTACTTTCATGTGTCCTTCTCGATGTGTCGAAAGATATGACGATCCGCTCAACGAATCTTGAGGCTGGTGTTGAAATCACTGTGGTTGGAGAAATGGGTGAGAAGGGAGTAGTGGCGGTCCCGGCATCGATTCTCTCCCAAACATTGCGCGCCGTATCGGGGGACAAGGTGATGTTTTCTACGGACGGGCCGAACCTCCTCATCGAGGCACGCGGTTCGAAGACGTTGATTAAGGCGGTGCCGCACGATGAATTTCCAGCACTGTCGTCGCAAGCCGGCGGCAAGGCGCTCAAAATCTCCCGCGAACTACTTCTCCAAGCGCTGCAATCGGTGTCATACGCCGCGTCGACCTCGATGATCCGTCCGGAGTTGGGAAGTGTGTATCTGAACGTGGAAGACTCGAAATTGGTTGCGGTTGCTACCGATTCGTTCCGGCTTGCGGAAAAAACGGTCTCGGACGCTTCAGGGGACGGCTCGGGCGACGTCCTCCTTCCCTTGAAGCACGCGCAGGAACTCATGCACATCCTCGAAAAAATCGCCGCAGACACTGTCGAACTCTTCATTGACGAATCCCAGCTCACACTCCGCGGGGACGGGCTCGTGTTCACCTCGCGCATCGTTGACGGGACGTTCCCCAATTACAAAGAGATTATTCCCAAATCATTTACCACCGAAGTGACCCTTTTGAAAAGCGATTTTGCGGAAGCTTTGCGCAAGGCGCGGGTGTTTGCCGGCGCCGACCAACACGTCGGCTTCCACGTGTACCCGAAAAAGAAAGTGTTTGATGTAACGGCGCAAAGCGCCGCGATCGGAGAAATGTCCGATTCGTTGGATGCAGCGCTCTCCGGCGAGGACATTGATGTGAATTTCCACATCGGCTACGTCGCCGACTGCCTGCAGTCGGTACTTGCCGATTCTCTCACCCTCAGCTTCAGCGGTGCCGGCCGCCCGCTCGTCATCCGGGGCGTTAGCGACGCGTCCTTCACCTATCTCGTGATGCCGCTCAATCGGTAGCTACTCGATCGTTATTGAAATTTCCGATTGCGCCTCCTGACCGGTTGCCGTCTCGGCGACCGCACGCAGCGTCATCTGACCACTCCGCTCCGGCTGGATCGCAATCATAAACGGCGGCTGGTTCGAGACGCCGACGAATTCACCATCGAGATAGTACGTGACGCTGGTCACGCCGAGCGCGGTTTCGTACTCGACAAACGTGTCGAAAGTTTCTAGAGGCAGCTGGGCGTTTGCGGTCGGCGCGGCAATCGCGAAGCCGAGTTGCGGTGTACTACCCGGCGTCGTTGGGCCAAACGGTACCGAGCCGGTCCATAGGGAGACCCCATATTCCCAGTAGGCAAATTGCGAGTCGTTGTGGTTGCCGCCTCTGCCGCTGCGCGGATTGTCCTTATCAATCCAGTACAGGATGCTGTGGATACCGAGCGACGGGTTCGAATTCCATTGCCCACGCAAGACCGACGGGAGCGAGTCCCACTCCGGATCTGGCGCCGGAGGCGTAAAGTCGGTGCCAGGGTATTTTTCAAGCGCCACATCCATGAATTCCCGCCACATCGGCGTCACGATGAGTCCTGAGATCTGGTTCATCGGCTCGGGGATGTTGTTGCCGGCCCACGCGCCCGCGACGATCGACGTCGAATATCCGAGGACCCACGCGTCACGATTATCGTTCGTCGTACCGGTTTTTGCCGCCACGTCATGGTCCGGGAAGTAGAGCGGGGAATTCGAGCCATACAGCGGCGTGCGCGCAACGTTGTCGGAGAGGATGTCGGTGATAAGTCGCGCGATCTGCGGATCGAGCGCTCGTGATTCGCTTTGTTCATATTCTTCAAGGACTCGGCCGTGACTATCTTCAACACGGAGGATGCCGGTCGGTGGATTGCGCACACCCTCGTTTGCAAAAACGCCGTACGCACTTGTCATTTCAAGGAGCGTCACCTCTCCGCCACCGAGGACGAGCGTAAGGCCATATCGGTCAGCTCCCTCAAGCGTCGAAATCCCCATGTCGGCGGCCGTGCTGATGGAGTCATCGATGCCGGCAAGGTAGAGCGCTTTTACGGCGGGGACGTTGATCGATTGCGCCAAGGCGTTCCTGATTGTCACCGGGCCTCGAAAGGCGTGGTCGTAGTTGTCCGGGCTGTAGCACGGGTCTTCTTTGCGCGTCGTTTCGTGTGGCGCACACGCGGTAGAAAATTGCGTCTGGACGTCGAAGAGAACCGTCTCCGTCGTGTAGCCCTTCTCAAACGCCGTCGCGTAGACGAATGGCTTGAATGCAGAACCCGGCTGGCGCGGCATGATCGTGACATTCACCTGCCCATCGATATCCGGATCGAGGAAGCCGCGCGAGCCAACCATCGTGAGGATTTGCCCCGTCTTCGGATCGATCGCGACCAGACCGGCGTTTTCGGCGTTAAATTGCTTTTCGTTTGCAAGCGCGCGTTCGCGTACGATGTGTTCCGCCTCTAATTGCAAGTCCCAATCAAGGGTCGTGATGACGCGCAGTCCTTCATTGGCGACGGTGTCGGCACCGTACTTTTCCTCAAGGTATTCACGGACGAAAAAGACGAAGTGCGGCGCCTTGATACCGGCTTCCTCGCGCGGACGGAACTGCACCTGTTCTTGCGACGCAGCAGTGTATTCACCTTCGGTGATGTAGCCGAGATCAAACATTTTTGCGAGCACGTGATTCTTGCGCGCTTCCAGTTCCTCGCGGTTGTTGCCGTACGGCGAGTAGCGCGTTGGCGCCTGCGGGAGCGCAGCGATGTACGCGGCTTCCGCGAGAGACACGTCTTTTGCGGCCTTGCCGAAGAAGTTCTGCGCCGCCTCTTCGACGCCGTAGATCGTCCCACCGTAGGATGTTTCGTTTAGGTAGATATTCAAAATTTCGTCTTTTGACGCAATCCGCTCCAACTTCATCGCAAGCACGATCTCTTTCGCTTTGCGGATAAGCGTCTTGTCCTGAGTGAGGAGTGTATTTTTAATCACCTGTTGTGTGATCGTCGAGCCGCCCTGGCCGCGGTAGCCCGACAAGATATGGAGGTTGACCAGTACGGCGCGCAAAAACGATAGTGGACGGAATCCGTTGTGCTGGTAGAACGTGTCGTCTTCAATCGCGACTGTTGCGTTCCTGATGTAGGGGGAGATCTCCTCAAACGGCACCTCGGTTCGTCGTACGGCGCCATGGACGTCATAGAGAAGGACGTTGCCGGTACGGTCGTAGATTTTGGTGGATTCGGCGACCGATCGGTTCTCGATGGTTTCAATCGACGGGACCGTCGCGAAAACCGCCCATGCGGTAAAAACGCCGGCGCACATGATGCCGGCAAGCAGCCCGAAACGCAGTGTCTTACGCATCCACAGCGGAGTCGCCGTATGTACACGCCTGATTCGGTGCCTCAGTCCCCGTTCTGTATGTTCACTCATGGCAAGCCATTGTCCTGGCACGTCGGACAGTTATCTGATTGTACCGTCAGACGAATCTCACGGCAATTGCTTTCATGAAGCCGTCACCTGGCATGCGCCAGGTGCGTTATGCCGACCGCTATTGCGTCATATTCATCGTCCAGCGTAATGGCCTTTTCGATATTGAGAAGTGCGCGGACCATAAGTGTGATTTGCTTTTTGTCGGCCTTGCCGTAGCTCGTCGTTGCGCTTTTGATCTGCCCCGGCGTGTATTCAGATACGGGTATATTTCGAGCTGTTGCCGCGTGAAGAAGAGCGCCGCGTACCTCGGCGACCCGCATCGCGGTCTTCTGGTTGGTATTAAAGTAGAGTCGCTCCATGGCGAGCGCATTGGGTTCGAAGTGCTCAATCAGGCGCTCGCATTCGCGCACAACCGCATGCAGTCGTTCATCAAACGGCGCTTGCGCAGATGTTTTGATGCAATCCGAATACATCCACCGTTCCTTTCCGTCCCTTTTTTCCAAGACGGCGACTCCGCAGCGACCGTATCCCGGGTCAATGGCGAGCACGCGCATGGGCCTAAGTGTATGCGAGAACGACAAAAAAAGAAGGCGGCCGCGTAGGTGCGCGGCCGCCTCTTATTTGCGAGCGGATGCCGTTACCGGCGCCTCCAACATGCGCCACAGCCGAGGGTCATGGATCGACTGGCGCTGGAGCCAGCGGTACGGAAGCGCGTGCCACGGCACCACCTCCATAATCTTGTTATCCAGGGCGAAATCGCCGACCGTTGTCCTGACAATGAGCAAGGCATGGCCGTTTTGGTCTTCGTCGCGCACGACCGCCAGCAAGAGGGCGCCGGACGGCAGGCCAAGCCGTATCAGGATATGTCGTTTCAGTATCGCAATATCCTCGCAGTCCCCCTTTCCGTTGGCGGGAATGGACCACCATTCTTCTCTTTCGACTGTGCCTTCGATTGTCTTGTTGACATCTCGGTTGATGCCCGCAAGAAGCTCGAACAACTCTTTTGTTGCGACAAGTCGCTCCGTTGTGCCTTGCGGCACGCATTCTTGAGGGTAGGAATCGCAAAATTGTATTGCGCCTGAAAATGGGACCGCATCCCCGTACGTTTTCTGGAACGGCTGCGCAGAAGGCTCGGCGAACGCGATCGAACCCGCGCAGAGTGCGGCACAGAAGGCGGCGTATCTCACATCACCCTCCTCTTCTCTGAGTATCCTAATGTACCGTGTCTACTTAATCACACTTCACGTAGCCGCGCTATTGCGCATTGGTATACACTTCTTCCACGTCATCGAGCGCATCGATTAATTCCATGATTTTCATCAACGCCGCGTCATCTTCCTCCGAGAGAGGGACGGTGGCATTCGGCTGGTAGCCCTGCTCCGTTTTGGTGAATGCCCACAGCGCGGAGCCTGGTGCGGCAAGATTGATGTTGTGTTTGGCGAATATCGCCTTCAGATCCTGAAGCGTGCGGTTTTTGTTGTCGGTGAGCGCTTCGATGATGACGGCGGCGCCTCCGGGGCCGTATGCTTCGTAGATGACGCTCTCCATATCAGCACCACCCGCCGTGGCTTTCGAGACCGCACGCTCGATGTTCTCTTTTGGCATGTTTGCCGCCTTCGCTTTTTCAATCGCGGCGCGAAGCGAAGCAGAGTTGAGGTCGCCTCCCGCTTTTTTCGCCTCAACGGTAATGCGACGGGCTAGCTTTCCAAACAAGGCGCCTCGCGCCGCGTCATTTGCGCCCTTTTGCCGCTTGATTTGTGCCCATTTGTTGTGTCCAGCCATGGCGGAGACTATACCGCATCATGAGAATCAGTCACAATTTTACTGTCCACGTCGCCTCGCGCGTTTTTTGCACAGTAATGGTACAATCAAACCATGTTAGACGGCGGTCTCGACAAGATAGGTGCGGGCAAAGGAAGCGAGGCGCTCTCGAGAGCTGAAGCTGCCGAAAAGGCGAACAGGTTGCAGAAGGATATCGACGATGCGGGAAAGCCAGCTGAGAACGATCGTGGCGTCGCCCTTCTCGTGCGCGAGCGAAATGCTCTTGAGGCGAAGTACGGATTGGCTCGAGGGATCGATGGGAAGTTTCACTAGTACTGTCTATATTAGTTTCGCTTGCTGACTTTGGGGCATATCTTCACCCAAGTGCCCGTATCCTTTTTCAGTGACGGTACGGCCGCGCGGTGTCCGCTCCAATAAGCCGAGCTGCATCAGGTACGGTTCGTGCACTTCCTCGATCGTCGCTTCTTCTTCCGAAAGCGCGGCCGCAATTGTCTTCAGGCCGACCGGCCCCCCGCCGAATTTGTCGATCAGGACGCCAAGGATATCGCGGTCGATTTGGTTGAGCCCAAGTTCGTCCACTTCAAGTAGCGCGAGCGCTTTCTTCACGGTTTTCAAATCCAACTGTTCGCCATTTACCTCCGCAAAGTCGCGACAGCGCTTCAATAAGTAGTTGGCGGTACGCGGCGTCGCGCGCGACCGGCGTGCGATCTCTTTGAGCGACTCGTCATCAATTGCAATGCCGAGAATGTCTGCCGAGCGCTTCAAAATTGTCGCGATCTCGTCTTCGGTGTAGTACGAAAGACGGAAAACGCCGCCGGAAAAACGGCTTCGCAGGGGCGACGAGAGCATTGAAATGCGCGTCGTCGCGGAAATCAGCGTAAACGGCGGAAGCTCCAGTTGGACCGTGCGTGCGCTCGGTCCCTTGCCGATCACGATATCAAGAACGCCGCTCTCCATCGCGGGATACAAAATCTCTTCAATCGTGCGATTGAGCCGATGGATTTCATCGATGAAGAGCACGTCGCCAGGGGAGAGGTTGGTGAGGATGGATGCCAGGTCGCCGACGCGCTCGATCGCAGGTCCCGAGGTCGAACGGAGCGACGCGCCGATTTCTTTGGTGATCAAGTGCGCGAGCGTTGTTTTGCCGAGGCCCGGCGGGCCGTAGAGCAGCACGTGCTCAGGTTGTTGTTTGCGACCCTTCGCGGCACTCAAAAGAATGCGGAGGTTTTCCTTGATGATGGATTGACCGATGTACTCATCCCACAGCGATGGGCGCAGCGCCTGGTCGAGTGTGCGGAGCGACGCGTCTCGACGAGGTTGAGCCGAGGCGGATTTTTCGCCTGTTTCCGGGTCATTGTTCATATTTGACAACGGCACTCTAGTATGCTACACTAGCCAGTAGAGTGGCGTCTCAAGAACGCCTCTTTTTCTTTTGCGCTTTCGCGCCGAAGAGAAAGAGAACGTCAGAGGCGCACATCTCCGAGCATGTCAGGATTTCACCAAGGATGGCGGCGGTTGCCGCCCTTGGGCTGTTTGCTGCCCCTCTCCTCAGGTACTATCCGACTTTCGATGATCCATTGAAAGCTATTGCTCGGAGATGTGCTTCTCCGACATCATTCGATTTTCAACGCATTCGAATGTCTTTTCCCACCTTAGCATTGCGTATCCAATACGCAATGTATTTTTTGTGTTCTGCTCTAAAGTGTGCACGAAAAAATTTCTTTTGCTACGGCGCAAACTTCATTTTATGCTGAAATTTCATTTCTCCTTCATTACGCCAACGTCTCGAGCATCACTTCATCGTGCAAATCGACGATGCGGCCCAATTCTTCGAGCGAGGTGACGCCTTGCAAGACTTTAACAGCCCCGTCTTGCGCCATGCGGCGGATGTTTTGGTGCTTCGCAGCGCGCCAGATCTCTCGCGCGCTTGTCGTTTTGCGCACGACTTCTTCAATTCCCTTATCCATGAGGATGACTTCAACGACGCTGATACGGCCTTTGTAACCTAAACCGCCGCACTTCGCGCATCCGCCGGGCTTCACGACCCACATCGTGTCGCGATTTTGCGGAAGCTCTTCCGGGTGCGGGATGTTGCGCAGGATCGGTTCAAGTGTTTTTGCGTCATCGCCCGCGATTGGGGTTGCGACGCGGCACGTATCGCAGAGCCGGCGCACGAGACGTTGTGCCATGGTCACGGTGAGCGCGGCGCCGAGCACATCGACATTGACTCCCATGTCCAAGAGGCGCGGAAAGGTGCCGGCAGCGTCATTGGTGTGTAGCGTTGAGAAGACAAGGTGGCCGGTCAGTGACGCGTTGACGGCGGTCGAGGCGACTTCGGCGTCTCGAATTTCACCGACCATGATGACATCCGGGTCCTGGCGCAGCGTTGAACGTAAGCCCGAGGCGAATGTGTAGTCTTTTGAGACCTGGGTTTGCACGATGCCGGGCAGGTGGTATTCGATCGGATCTTCGATCGTGACGATCTTGATGCCCGGGCTCAAGACTCGCTTTAAGAACGCGTAGAGCGTCGTCGTCTTACCGCTTCCCGTCGGACCCGTGTTCAATATCATGCCGTTCGGTTTCGCGATTTCCGCATCGAAAATATCGATGAGGTATTTCGAAAAGCCGAGCTGGTCCATGCCGAGTGCAATCGTCGATGGATCGAGGATGCGCATGACCATCGTTTCGGCGTAGGCACCGGGAAGCACCGAGGTGCGGATTTCAATTTCCTTTTCGTTCACGACGATGGAGAAGCGGCCGTCTTGCGCGGCGTTTTTTATATTGAGCTTTAATCCGGAGAGGAGCTTGAGGCGCGATGACATCAGCGCGTAGGTCGGTGCATCGAAGGTGAGCACTTCGACGAGTACGCCGTCGAGGCGATAGCGCATGCGCACGCCCGTTTCTTCCGGCTCAAGGTGCACGTCGGAAGCGCCCAGCGAAAGCGCGCCGGCCATCGTTACTTCAAGCGCGCGCGAAATACGGTGCGTGTCCTTGCTTCCCATGTGCTCCTTGATGTGCGTGCGTACGTCGTCGAGCGTCTTTAATTCCTGCAGCATCCGCTGGATCGTCTCGTTTGACAGCGTAAGTACGCCCGCCTCGGTTTCCGTCGCAAAAGAAATATCGTGGTAACGATCCCATGCGTGTTCCAAAGAAGCGCGTGAGGCGATGCAGCGCTCCACCTGGTAGCCGAGCCGCTCGACGTTTTGTACGGCGCGTGCCGAGTCGTCGCGCTCGGGCGCGCGCATTGCGATGAAGATGCGCTTGTTGATCTTGCGGAATGCGGCGACTTCCGCGTCGCGCGCTTCCCGTTCGGGGATGAGGCGCAGCGCGTCCGTGTCGATCGACTTCGAAGTCAAATCGACGTACTGCACGCCGTATTTTGACGCCAGCATTTCGGCAAGCTGCTCTTCTTCGCGCTTGCGCAACTCCTGCAGGCGCTCGTCTTGTTTGCGATCGTTGAATTGCGTCGCCATTGGATCATATTGTACCGTAGGGAAATGCGGGTACGCGGGATAGAAGCGTTTCGAGAGGAGGCGGCGCGTTTCGCGCGATCGCTTGCGCCGCACGCGGATCATGCGACCGTTGTCACGCTCTCGGGCGACCTTGGCGCCGGCAAGACGGCATTTGCCAAGGCTGTCGCCGCGGAACTCGGGGTCACGGAGCACGTCACCAGTCCGACGTTCGTCATCATGAAAACCTACGAGTTGCGGGAGCGGCCTTTCAGGCGCTTGGTGCATGTAGACGCGTATCGTCTCGAAGGCGAGCGGCATATCAACGTGTTGGGCTGGGCGGAGCTGCTTCGTGATCGGGACACTCTCGTTATCGTGGAATGGCCGGAGCGCGTGCCCAGCGCAATTCCCGGCAGTGCGATTCGTATCACACTTCGGTATAGTGGAGACGATGAGCGCGAAATCACGTACGAAACCTAAGGAGCATAAGCGACTCGTGCTCATCGATTCGCACGCCATCCTGCACCGCGCCTACCACGCGATCCCCGGTTTTTCGACGTCGAAGGGAGAGCCGACGGGGGCCCTGTATGGCCTCATCACGATGCTACTCAAGGTCGTCGACGAGCTGTCGCCCGACTACGTAATCGCCGCGCGTGATCTTCCTGGCGGGACCTTCCGCGACGGGTTGTTTGCCGACTACAAGGGGCATCGGGCCGAAGCCGACGACGAGCTCGTTGAGCAGATCAAGCGAGCGCCCGATGTGTTTGAAGCATTCGGCATCCCGGTCTACAGCGCGCCGGGTTTTGAAGCGGACGATTGTATCGGTACGATCGTCGAGCAATTGAAAGACAGCGACATCGACGTCGTGATTGCGACGGGAGATTTGGATACGTTGCAACTCATACGCGGCGACGCGGTGCAGGTCTATACGCTCCGGCAGGGCATCCAAGATACGATTTTGTACGATGAAGACCGTGTGCGTGAACGGTACGGCTTCGGCCCGGAACATATCGTCGATTACAAAGCACTGCGCGGCGATCCGTCCGACAATATTAAGGGCGTGAAAGGCATCGGGGAAAAGACTGCGGAACAACTAATTACGAATTTTGGTTCCATCGAAGACATCTACAAGACGCTCAAGAAAAGCCCGGCCGCCTTCGAAAAGGTGGGCATCAAGAAACGGATCGTCGGTCTGCTTGAAGCGGGAGAGAGTGATGCGCGGCTTTCAAAGCAACTGGCAACAATCAGTCGCGAAGCGCCGATTGATTTTAAAATTCCGCAGGAAGAATGGAAGGTTTCCAATCACATGGGTAGCATCGATGTGCTCTGCGATCGGTATGAATTTCGCTCTATTAAAGAGCGGCTCCACTCGCGGCTGAAGAACCTGGTGGCGGCAGATGTCGCGCGCGAGTCCGAAACGCAGCCGGAAGAACTTGACCCAGAGAGTGTTCGCGAAACGGCGCTCATGCTCTGGCTCCTCCATTCTGATATCACGGAGCCGTCGCTCGAGCAGATTCTCGACTACGCGGAGGCGCGCACTTTTTCTGAAGCGCGAGAGATAATCGCAAAAAAGCTACGGGAGACCGGGCGGCTGCAGGACGTGTTTGAACGGATTGAGAAACCCTTGATACCGGTTGTGCAGGCAATGAATGCGCGCGGCGTGTGTATCGACAAGGCGGCACTTGAGAAGCTCGCGAAAGAATATCGGAGCGAGCTCGGGGCGATTGCGGGGCGTATTTTCCAGCACGCGGGACACGAATTCAACATCAACTCGACACGGCAGCTGGCGACGGTGCTCTACGACGAATTGAAAATCACGCCGGAGCGGCACCGGAAGACTTCAACCGGGCTGCGAACGACCCGAGAGGAGGAGCTCGCGAAACTGTCGGCGGAGCACCCGATCATCGACGATGTCTTGCAGTACCGCGAACTGCAAAAGCTCCTCTCGACCTACGTTGAGAAAATGGCGGAGCTGGTGACGGATGACGGCAGGTTGCATGCCGAATTCTTGCAGGCGGGGACGGTGACCGGACGGATGGGTTGCCAGAATCCGAATTTGCAGAATATCCCGATTCGCACCGAATACGGCCGGCGCATCCGGAGCGCGTTCAATGCGCCGCGCGGATTTCGCATCGTTTCGTTAGACTACTCCCAAATCGAACTGCGCGTCGCCGCCGGCCTTTCAGGCGACGAAAAACTGATCGACGTATTCAAGCGCGGGAACGATATCCATACAGCGGTCGCCGCAAACGTGTTTAACGTGCCGGCGGAGCACGTCGACAAAGAGATGCGTCGCCGGGCAAAGGTGATCAACTTCGGCATCCTCTACGGCATGGGGGTGAATGCGCTGCGAACAAACCTCGGCGCCACGGTGAGTCGTGACGAAGCTGCGCGCTATCTCGACGAATACTTTGCAAGTTACCCACAGCTCGCCCGGTGGGTCGAGAAAATAAAACGGGACGGCGAGCGGCAGGGCTTTGTCGAGACCGTGTTTGGGCGCCGGAGGTACCTGCCGGGTTTTAAATCAGCGCTGCCGCAGTTGCGCTCTCAGGCCGAACGATTCGCCGTGAACGCACCCATCCAAGGTTCGCAGGCTGACATCATCAAGCTCGCCATGGTACGGGCCGATGAAATGATCAAGGAGAAGGGGTGGGAAGAAAAAGTAAAACTGGTGCTCCAAGTGCACGACGAGCTGGTGTACGAAATACATGAAAACATCGCGGAAGACGCTGCTCGAGAAATTCGCAGCGTCATGGAGCATGTCGCGCCCACCGACGCGCTCTCTGAAGTGCCAATTGTCGCCGAAGCAAAGATCGGCGAGAATTGGGACGACATGCGAAAAATATCGTAGGTATGCTGCATCTGTATCTAGGAACAGACAGAGAGCGAGCGCGCGCAAAACTGAACATCGCGATCGACAAAGCGGCGAAAAAGGCCGAAGTTGTCCGGATTACGGACGCGCACAGTGCCGATGATCTGAAGGCCGCACTGCAAGGCGGCGGCATGTTCGGAGGGAAGCGGGTGTTGGTGTTTGAGGGAGTCTGCATGAATGCAGAATTGTGCGAGATTTTTCTGAGCGCTCTCGGGCGACTTTCCGAATCAAACGAAGACATCTTTTTGTATGAAGAAAAGCCGCTCGCCGATCTGCGCAAAAAATTGGAGAAATTCGCGGACACTGTTGAAAAATTCGATGCACCAAAAAAGGAGCGCGATTCAGGGATTTTTGTGATGGCAAACGCGCTCCGCAAGGCCGACAAGAAAGCGCTCTGGGTCGGCTACATGCGCGAAGTCGCGAAAGGGAGCGCGCCGGAGATGGTGCACGGCGTCCTGTTTTGGGCAGCAAAGGACATGTTCCTCAAGGCCGGGCGGGATGCAGCTGTGCGAAGACGCGCTTCTGACCTGGTCGCCTCACTCGCCGAGCTTCCACATGAAGCACGGCGAAAAGGGGAAGATCTCGAATATGCCCTCGAGCGCTTTCTGCTCGCGGTGCGGTGATATGCACAGATGATTCGTGGACACCGCGACGGCGTCTCGTACTATTAAAGGGTGATTATGATCCGTTCTCGGCTGTTTCCCTTTGCGTGGGCAGTGACGACGTTGCTTTTCTTCTCTATTCCACTTGCTGCGCATGCGCAAGTGCCGACATGCACGCTGAACGCGAGCCCTTCTGTCTTTAGCTTGGTGTCCGGGTCGCAGACGGTGACGCTCACGCTTACCTCGACGAATGCGTCCGCCGCCACGATCAACCAGGGCGTCGGCTCCACGTCGCCAAACGGCACGAAACAGGTATCGAACATCACCGAAACAAAAACGTTTACCGCGACCGTGACCGGCTCTGGCGGTAGTGCAACCTGCAGCGTAACCGTTTTCGTTGAACCCTCATTTGGCGCCGGTGGCGGCAGCGGTGCAGGCGGCGGTGGGGGTGGCCCATCCGGCCTCGAAGCATTGCAGGCACTCGGACAAACGCTCTCTGGGCTCGGACAGCTTCAGAGCGCGCTTGGCGGAAGCAATGCGCAGAATGCTCAATGCAATCCTGTTGACGTGCGATGCCCCTGCGGGATTATCTGGGTGTGTACTGACAGCGGGTGTGGCTGCAAAAGACAAGGACCAAACATGCACCAATGTACGTGCGTAAACAACACGGCCGGATTCACGACAATAGGCAGATGTCTTCAGCCGAACAAATGCTTCGGTGACACGTCAGGTGGTGGGCAAGGCGCGCTCGGCGGCGGGCAGCAGGGGCTTGGTCAGGGCATGCAAGTACTCTCAAGTATCCTTCAGGGCCTGCAAGGGCTCATGGGTGGAGGCGGCGGCTCGGGCGGTGGAGGCGGAGGATATCCCTACCCGAATTACACCGGCTGCACGCAGTTCTACTACACATCAACACCAACATCAGATCCATGCGGGATCTATCAACCTGGCGTTTCTGGCCAGCTTACCGGTACCACCACCATCCAACCCAACCTCATCAGTGATCTTTTGAAGGCGCTCGGTGGTTCTTCGACAAGCACCAACACGAACATCAACACGAATGCGGGCACTAACACCAATTCGCTGTTGCAGCAGAGACAGACGAATAATTCTGTCGTTACCCAGACGCAGGTGCAGAATAATCTGAGCGCGACGAACACGGGTCAGTTGCAATCCGGTCTCACCGGCGACGTACGGCTCGGTGGCGCGGGCGCTACCGTCTTCGCCAATTTACGGCAAGGACTCACCGAAGTCGCGGGCTTTTTCGGCGGTAATACCTTCGGCGACGGTTCGCAGTCGGCGCTTGCGCGTGTCTGCGCCGCGCGGCCATGGGCGGCGAATAACTTCCTCGGTAACCTCGCGCCGGACGGCTTCTTCGACAATCTCTGCCGCCGCGCCGGGTATGAGCCGGGCAGGCCGCTTACAAGCGGAGGCGGTGGTGGCGGTGGCACGCAAACAACATCAAATACGACGTTTACCGCAGGAGGTACGCAGACGGTTCCTTCGAGTACGACAACCAGCCCGTACATTCCGCCGGAAGTCGATATCCGCGCCGAGCCGCCGTCGGTCCGCCTTGGTGCACGCACGTACATCTTTTGGAATTCGCGCGGCGTGAGTGCGTGTACTGTATCCGGTCCGAGCTTCTCACAAAGCACGCTCTTTGGCGCTGGCGCGACCGTGCCGATTACCGGCCCTACAACATTTACGATTGAGTGCCTCGTTACCAATTCGTCCTCGACGGTTCGTGACAGCGTGACGGTAGATTTGGCGATTTAATTCCGCCCAGTTGGATTCGAACCAACGGCCAACTGCTTAAAAGGCAGCTGCTCTACCGGCTGAGCTATGGGCGGTTTTGCGCACTATACCTTGAAACAATGGGGAATTAAAGCGGCAGATCGAATGCGAATGGTCCCGGGCCGGTGATGATCAACGTGAACGTCATCACGGCCGCGAGCGCGGCAGTGGGGCGCGGATACGGGTTCCAGTCGGAACGCACAAGCCACGCGACGGTGCAGACGAATCCGATAAGTGCGGCGATTTGTGTCGCAAAGCCGACCAATAATGATAGCGCGATCGCCGCATCAACGATGCCGAATGTTTTGATGAGCGCGTCGGATTGCGGGATGCGTCGGTATGCGCTGTGGGCGAAAAGGACGGCGAGTGAGAGACGAATGAGAAATGCGGCAAACGGAGAGAGGAAAAGGAGTTCAGGAAAAAAAGACAGCATAGGATAGGTTGTAGCGTACAGGTTTCGGGAATAAAAACAAGATGGTACTGTGCGCGCATGTACGCAGTATCGGTGCTGTTGCACAACGTCCGGAGCGCGCACAATGTCGGCTCGATCTTTCGCACCGCAGATGCCGCGGGGGTGACGGGCGTATATTTGAGCGGCTATACGCCGCGACCCATCGACCGATTCGGCCGCATTCAAAAAGATATTGCGAAAACGGCGCTTGGCGCTGAACGTTCAGTCGCGTGGGAGTACGCGACATCGCCGCATGCGCACCTGAAGAAGATGCGTGCGCAAGGATTCCAGATTATCGGCGTCGAGCAAGATCATCGTTCGCGCGACTACCGCTCGTTTCGCGCAACGAAACCCGCGCTCTTTATATTCGGCAACGAAGTGCGCGGGCTCTCGCACGCGCTCCGTGACGAATGCGACATGCTGCTCGAAATTCCGATGCGAGGGAGCAAAGAATCACTCAACGTTGCGGTCGCGGCCGGAATCGTTCTGTTTAATACACGTACACGCTGACGGTCCGTCCTTGTGCATCCAAAAGCCGCACCGCGTCATGCGAATTGCGCCAGAGTTCCTTTGGCGATCCGAGGTAGATGCGCCACATATTCTTGTTGAACGCAGAGCGGAATCGGTTTTGTTTCACGCAGCCGTTATACGAAAGCGCGTCCGTGAGGTATGCGCGGCATGCCGAGGAGACGGAGGAGGGTAGGTTTTGCGGGAAGCGGCACACCGGGAGATGCATGATCGCGTCGAAGCACGCGTCGCCATAGAGACGGAGGTTTTCTTCGGTGAGCGGCAGTACCTGTGCTGGAGACGGGCACTCTTCTGAAAGCGGCAGACCGAAATCCTGAAATTGGCCGAGGTAGCCGGTGCACATGTTTTCGCGGAACGAGACTCCGACGGGGGAGACGGCCGACGTGACGAGTGCGAGCCCGCCCGGCTCGAGTAGCACTGACCCTACGCTGTTCGACGAATTCGCAATAAAGGGAGAGGCGGCCGGCGGGATCAGGATACGCGTGCCCGAAAGCGCACTTTCCAAAATCCAACCGCTGATGTCGATCGTTTCGCTGTTTGCATAATTCGCGACGATCTGTAGGTATTCTTCGCGCGGATCGCTCGCGCGAACGCCAGAAATATCTGATTGGATTGCCACTTTTCCGGCGTACGGCGACGGTGCGCCGAACGTCCGTTGGCGACTCGCTTCAGCGCGTAGCCGGTCGTATTCGGATTCCAATTCGGCAAGCTGCTGCGCATGAGTCGGCGCGAAATCGGGATAGTCGGGATACTCCGGGTAGTCGGCATATGCCGAATACGCCCGTTCTTCTTCGGCGGAGAAATCGTACAGGTCGGTAATATCGATCGTCGGGAAAATTTGTGCGGGCTGCCACGGCAGTTGGAAGCCGACGTCCTTGTCGGTCGTGACTGCAGCGCGGATGGATTCGGTGGTGTCAGTGACAAGTTGCCGCGGGCCTCCGGTGATTACCCACAGCGCAATAAGAGCGATGAGCGAAAACGCGAAGATGCCAACCAGGATCTGCTTCAGCATGCACTCTATTGTATCCGATTATCGTGCGTCCTTTTTGCCGAAACGTTTTCGCAGCTCTTCCCGCGCGACCTCGGCGTCGCTCCAGGGAATGCTCGTGCCGCGCGGCCCCTGTATCGTCGGGTCAGTACCCTTGCCGGTAATAAGTACGACGTCGCTCGCCCGCGCCGCCTCGAACGCGCGGCGGATTGCCTCGCGACGATCCATGATGATCTCCGGCGTCCTGCGTTCGATCCCGCGGGCGATTCCGTCAACGATCGAGCGCGGCTCTTCGTCGTACGGATCTTCGTTGGTGAGGATGATCATGTCGCACTCTTCGTCCGCAATCGCTCCCATGACCGGCCGCTTCCACGTATCACGCCCGCCGCCGGTTGAACCGAGTACGCAGATTTTCCGACGCGTACTAAAGGCCCGATAGAGCGCCGCTAGTGAGTCCGGCGTGTGCGCGTAATCGACGATGACCGAAAACGGCTGTCCTTCGATGATTTCTTCGGCTCGCCCGGGGATCTTCTCGAGCGCAGCGATGCCGCGCGCAATCGTTGGGCATGGAATGCCGAGTGCGTGCGCGGCAACCGCAGCCGCAAGCGCGTTCATGAGCGAAAAGGCGCCCGGGAGGCGCACTTCGATACGGAGCCGATCAAAGGTGAAGAAGCCGCCGCGCTCACCGGTTTCCCACGGGGCGGCCGTATCGAGCGAAAAAGGGCGCAACTCTTCGACGGGGAGCGTGAGGTACCGCGCCGATTGCGCGTCGCTTGCGTTGGCGACCATGATGCGCGGGCGTTTGCGTGAGCGCAGGAGCTGCTTGCCCAATTCGTATTTCGCGTCCGCATAGGCTTCGAGCGAACCGTGCGATTCGATGTGTTCGGGCGCGAGATTGAGGAAGATGAGCGCGTCGAGGTCAATAAATCGGTGGCGGAATTGTCGTGCGCCTTCGCTCGTCATTTCAATAAGCGCAACGGTGCAGCCGGCGTCGGCCGCGCGCGCAAGAAAGCTTTGCAAAAAGAAGCGTCCGGGTTGCGTCTGACGGCGGAGATTCGGCTTCGAGGTCGCGCCTATTTTGAAGCGGATCGTGCTCGAGAGCGCGGTCGTGTGCCCGGCGGCCTCGAATATCGCGTTTAAAAATTCTATCGTCGACGATTTTCCCTTGGTGCCTGTGACCGCGACGACGATGATCCTGCGGGAAGGAAAGCGATACACGAGCGCGGCAAGAAAGGCGAGGGTGAAATGATACGCGGAGAGGAGCGGTCCCGGAATAATTGATTTGACGGTCTCTTTCATGATCATTTTCCTCCGAGTATCTTTAGCGCTTCGCGTAGGCGCTCATTGCCGCCCACCACATCGAGCGGTACTTTCCGGAGTGCTTCGCGCGCTTCCGGAAGCGTGTAGCCGAGGCTCGCGAGCGCCTCGAGCGCTTCCGCGTCGCCTTCCATGGCGCCCTCTGCGCCGTCCGCGCCGAGTCCGACCTTGTCTTTCAGTTCGACGACGATCTTCTCGGCCGTTTTTTTGCCGATACCGGACACCTTGGTGAGGTAGCCGGCGTTCCCGCGCGCAATTGCCCCCCGCAGAGTCTCGACGGTGGCAATATCGAGAATGGCAAGCGCGCTTTTCGGGCCGATGCCGGATACGGTGAGCAGCAGATCGAAGAAATGCAATTCCTCCTCCGATGGAAAACCGTAGAGGTCGAGTGCGTTTTCACGGACCGCGAGATGGGTCCAGAGCGACACCTTCGAGTCCTGCGCCAATTTCGAGAGCGTTTCCTTGGTCGCGAATACCTTGTACCCGACGCCGCCGGCCGAAAGGATGGCGAATCCGGGACGCAGCGCGACCACCGTGCCTTCGAGCCTGCCGATCATGCGCCCATCATACCGTCTTGCGTGAAAGGACGCGACGGGGTAGTATCGCGCAATGGCAAACACGAGTTCCGCCAAGAAAGCTGTCCGCGTCGAGATGCGTCGACGCGTATTCAACCTGCGTCGCGCGAAGGCTATGAAGGACGCGGTGAAGGTGGCTCAAAAAACCGCAAATGCCGAAAATCTCTCGAGCGCCTACCAGGCGATCGACAAGGCCCTGAAGCGCGGTGTCATTAAGAAGAATACCGCGTCGCGCATGAAGTCGCGGCTTGCGAAAAAGGCGAAATAACTTTACGCTACGGCGTTTTGTAGGTATTGTGAGGCGACGCTCTCGTCGTTCAATGGATAGGACGCATCCTTGCGGAGGATGTAATGTAGGTTCGATTCCTACCGAGAGCATGGTTTCCACACGCGTTCATTGCGACGACTCTCTAAAGGGCGCATCATTACCGCATGGCCATGCGCTGGCGCTTTTTTGAGCGCGGAGGATCGCCGCTCTTTGCCGTGCTGCTCGTCACGGTCGTACTCGGCAGCCTCGCACTTTCACTTGATGCGGCAAAAATCGCGATACACCGCGAGGGGCAATTGGCACAGGCAGGAGGAACGACCCAGTCTTCTACACCAGAGACGCGACCTGCGGATCTGCAAGAGGGAGACATATGTGTCAACGACAGTCACATCAAAGTAACGGTTGGGTCGGCGGCCGGAAGTCGGCCCGAGATCACAATTCAGTGCCTGACAGGCCCGAGTGCATCTGTAAAGAAAGAAGATGAAGGTAAGTTGTGTCCCAACCCCGGAGGTGTACGTAAGCCAGGATGTTATGCGCGATTTTGTGTATCCACTACACAGTCGGGACAACGCAGTGAGACCTGCACCGACGAGCGGCGCTTTGCAACGCAAGCGGACTTGAATCGTGCCACTTCTAACAACAGCGCTGCCGCAAGCGAATTTGCGTCATCCGTGTTGAGCAATTATTCTCCGGGCGACCCCATAGACACTAAGACAATTACGTCAGGGATGTCAGTCGACTCCTCTCGGTTCATTCTTGGAGCGTTTGAAGAGCAGGCGCAGGCAAGAATTTCTCAAGCTGCTACCGACCTTGCTGTTGCTGATACTGCCGCACGTTCTTGCGAAGATAGATATGGAGGACGGGCGAGTATATATTGCAGCGCCGAGATAAACGCGCGAAGCGATGCGGCGTCGCGAGTTACTGCCGAACAGGAAAGACTTGATAATTTTCGCAAGGAAGCTCAATCGCTTGCAAATGATCGGGGCGGAATCACATCGAGTCCGAGACAGGAACCTGAGAGATATAGTTGCCCAGGCGATCCGCGGTGCGTAAGCGGACCGAGTGTGTCGGAGCGCAATCGGTTGGTGCGGGAATGTGTGGACAATGGTTCACAAGAGGCGTGTCGACGCCTGCAAGAGTTGGGAACGTATCGGGGCGGCGGGTTTGGTAATTGGAGAACGGTTTCCCCCGGACAATCGAGTTATTGCATCGTCAGTCTGAACCCATACATTGTAGACCCGAACAGAACTGGTGGGCCAGGATGTCTCAATAATGTATATGAACAACAGTGCCAGGGAATTCAAGCGCTTATTGGCAACTGCCGCAATCCGTATACGGGGCAGCGAATGTGTAGCGGCATCTTGCAGCTTCTTGATAAATGCCCGACCGGCTCGTACAACCCCAACAACCCATCAAACCCGTACAACTATCCACGACCGACGTGTTCGATTCGCGTGTCGCCAACAAACGTTAGCGCGGCAGGACAGGCCGCAACGCTTACGTGGGAATCACAGTACGCTCAATACGCATATCTCTCGAATTCCGGGCAAGTCGGGCCGCGCGGGTCGATGACCGTCTACCCGCAGACGCCGACGACCTATGTGCTTACTGTGGTCGGGCATGGCAACCAGGAGGGGAAGTGCGAGACGCAAGTTGCCGTCGCCGGACAGGGAGGCGGATCGGGACAGCCGCAGGCGCAGATTTCGTGCCAGCCGCAGACGGTTGATGTTGGCATGCAGGTTGGCATCTCATTTGCCTGCCAAAATTCATCAACAAGCGGCGGAACCGGCTTCTCGACTGGCGGTGCGCTTTCGGGATCGGCGACAACGACTGTCTCGGCGCCGTCACTGGGGCAACATACGATCACGTACGGACTCAACTGTTCCAACCAAGGTGTTGTGCATAGCGCACAGTGTACGATCAATATCAATAAGACGGGAATCGTGCTTGTCGCGAATCCGAAAACTGTTCAGAGCGGCGCGCAATCAAACATCGGCTGGGTATCGAGCGGGATGGACGCCTGCGTCATCTCGAGCCCGACGCTTCCGGCCTTTACCGCCGAGCACGCAAGTTCGACGAACGTCTCCGGTACGGTAAAAACACCGGCGCTTTCCGCAAGTGCAACCTTCGTCCTGACCTGCCAGACAAAAACCGGCGCGACAAAGACCGCGTCGACGACAGTTTCAGTCAATAATTAGAAGCCAAAGAATTCCAATATCTTGTGTGCGATGGGTTCTTTCATCGGCACTTCTTCGACGTGAGGGCGCAAAAAGTCGCGGATCGTGTCCGGATGCATGTCGCCGACTGGGATGATGAGGTTCGGGCTCAAAAATTTCGTCGTATCCACCAGCAAAAGCGGCTCGTCGATCTCGTCGTCCACCCAGAATGAGAGCATCGTATCGTACGAATGGAAATCCTTCCCGATACGGATGCCTTTTTCGCTGAGTTCGAATTCATGCAGTTCCGGTGGCTGCTGTGCGATGATGCCGATCGTGAATGCGGCAACCACGATGAGGAGCGCGAACAGAAAATTCCCGAAGAGGATGCTCGTGACGGCGGCGCACACGGCGATGATGCCGAGTGCCCAGTACCAGTCGCTGCCGCGCTCGATGTGCTCGTGCTCGTAGGCGCTCCAGCGCAAAGTCCCTCCCGTTTGCTCCGGCATGGCGTCTATTGTATCGCGTTTTTCGAAGTGGTGTGCTACAACTCTAATGATTCCGAGGGGTGGCGGAGTGGTCTAACGCGCTTGTCTTGAAAACAAGAGTCTCGCAAGGGACCGTGAGTTCGAATCTCACCCCCTCGGCAATGAAAAAAATAATGGTTTTCGGCACGTTCGATATGATCCACATGGGTCATGAAGATTTTTTCCGGCAAGCGCGATCCCTTGCAGACGATCCATACCTCATTGTATCGGTGGCGCGGGATGCCGCGGCGACCCGTCATCGCTCAGCAGCGCCACAGCGTTCTGAGGACGAGCGCCTTGCGCTCGTCGCTGCGCATCCGCTTGTCGACAAGGCGGTGCTTGGAGACGAAGAAGGATTCATCCAACATATTGTGCGCGAGGCGCCGGAGATTATCGCGCTCGGCTACGACCAGAAAGGCGAATACGTGGAAGCGCTCCCCCACGCGCTTGCGCACGCAGGGCTCACGCCGCTCGTTGTCAGGCTTAAGGCATTCAAGCCCGAGACTTTCAAAACAAGCAGACTTCGGTCATAGTTGGCATATGCGATATCTCGGCATCGACTTCGGCGCAAAGCGGATCGGCATCGCGCTCTCCGACGAAACGGGCGGGTTCGCGTTTCCCAAGGAAACGATCCCCAACGACGACGCAGCATTCGATCATATCGCGAAACTGATCGATGCAAACGTCGGCGCCATTGTTATTGGCGATGCGCGCGCCGCAAACGGCGTCGAAAATCCGGTGACATTCGAAGCAGACCACTTTGCGGAGCGGCTTGGCGAGCGCGTCACGATCCCCATCCATCGTGCGTGGGAAGCGTGGAGCTCGGTGGAGGCCGGACGGTTCGCGCCGAATGGCGTGCACGACGATTCCGCCGCGGCCGCCATCATTTTGCAGCGGTTTCTCGACGCGCGGGGGAAAACGGAGTAATCTCTCACGCATGAGCGAACAAAAGCCAGAGATCGCATACGACGACTTCGCGAAACTCGACATCCGCCTCGGCACGGTCGTTGCGGCAGAAATGGTCGAAGGCGCCGACAAGCTCATCAAGTGCACGGTGGATTTCGGCGAGCTTGGCGAGCGCACGATCGTCTCGGGCATCGCGCTCTTCCGGAAGCCGGAAGAGATCGTTGGCAAGCAACTTCCCTATATTGTGAACCTCGCGCCACGAATGCTCCGCGGCATCGAAAGCCAGGGGATGCTCCTCGCGGCGTCGTCAGACGAGACGCTCGCGCTCCTGATACCCGACGCGCCCGTTCCAAACGGCACGCAATTGAAGTAAAAGAAGTGCTATACTTTTTTGAATGATGTTCACGCGCACACTTGCGCGCTGGTTTCCAGTGCCTCGCACATTGAGCCCGCTTGCATCCGGGGTCGACATCAGCGACACCTCCATCAAGTGGCTCACGCTTGCGCCCGCCGCCGATGGCAGCCGCATCGTCAATTACGGTTCGCACGACATCGGTCCCGACATCGTGCAGACGGGAGCTATCCGTAATGCCGACGCGCTTGCGGATGCGCTCAAGGAGGTCAAGAAGCAGGGGCGCGTGGTTGCTGCGCACGCAGCGCTTCCCGAAGAGGGCGCATATGTCTTCAGCATGCACGTGCATCCCGGATCGAGCCGCGCGCAGATCACGAGCATGATCGAGTTCGAGCTGGAAGGGCGGGTCCCGATTCCGCCAAAGCAGGCGGTGTACGATTTCGACTTCGTCGGCGCGCGCGGCGATGCGGGAGAAGAAATCGCCGTCACGGTTTTCCCGCGGGAACTTGCCGAAGGGTACATCGAGGCGTTTTCGAAATCCGGGATTGAGCTCGTATCACTGGAAATCGAGGCGCGCTCGATCGGGCGCGCGGTTTCGCCCGCGGAACATAATCCGGTGACATTGCTGGTGGATTGCGGAAAGGCGCGCACCGGCGTTGCAATCTTGAAAAATGGCATCCCGATTTTCACGTCCACCGTGGACATCGGCGGCGACCATATGAGTCGTGCACTCATGGAAGCACTTTCGATTTCAGAAGAAGATGCGCTCCAGTTTAAGAATGAGCATGGCCTGGTGCCCGACGATCCGAAACTACAAAAGGGATTTGAGGCGGTGGACAAGGTGGCTTCCGGGCTCGCGGAAGAAATCGCGCGGCACTATCGCTTCTGGGACACGCATCGGACCAAAAGCGCGCAGAATAGCGGCGTTGAGCGCGTCTTCCTGGTCGGCGGTAACGTCAATTTGAAAGGTTTTCCTGAGTATATCGCCGGCAAAGTGCATGCGTTTACGGAGCGCCCGAACGTGTGGTGCAACGTTTTTTCGTTTGACGATTACATTCCTTCCATTCCGTATCGCGCGTCGTTCCAATACGCGACGGCGATCGGATTGGCGCTCCGAAGCGTCGCCTCAGTATGAGCAATGTCTTAACGGGGGAAGCAAAGAAGAATCTCGATCGGCGGATGCGTGCACGATTTGTATTCATCGGTGCGTCGATCGTCTCACTTGCAGCACTGGTTGCCGCACTCGCACTCGCTCCCGCATTCGTGTCGGTCCAGATCGCACAAGCTTCGCTGCATGCGCCTTCGCTTGAAGAGACGCGCGCCGCGCAGGACGATCAGGAAAAAGTGGCGCGTGCGCAATCATTGGTCACGGCGCTCGGCCCGCTGACACACGCCTCGTCGTCGGTTTCAGATGCACTTGCGCTCGCGCTTGAACTGCAGCCGCGAAGCATTTCGATAACAGCACTCACGTACCAGGCGGCCACGCACCAGATTGTCCTTTCGGGCACCTCCCAATCTCGCGAAGCCGTGAACGAATTTCGCGATGCGCTGCGGGAGGCGGGCGCCTTTACGGATGTTTCCGTGCCGGTCGCGGCACTTGTCGGCGCGCAGGAAGGGCGATTTACGATAACACTCACCGGTGATTTTTAGGTATGCGGTATTCAATCATTGCATGGCTGATGGTCGTCGTCGCAATCGCTCTGTGGGCGGGCTTTGGCGGACTCATATGGCAGCTGGGACAGGAGCGTGCGACGTATGCCGAAGCGCTTGAGAGCGCAAAACAAGAATCGATCCGCGGCGAATCGGCGGCACGCCTGCGCGCGAGCGTGCAGAGCACCGAAGTTGAACGCGCAGCGCTCGAGAGCGTTGTTGCCATTTCCATCTTGCAGGCCGTTGAAAGTATCGAACAGGCGGGGCGCGCAGCGGGCGTGAGCAATATCACGATCGGGGGAGCGGCACCGGCGCCGTCGACCGGGGGCCTCTCCGCCGTTTCAATTGTCGTCAACGGCTCAGGCTCGTTCGGATCGCTCATGCGCGCCGTGAGCCTTTTTGAAGTCCTTCCGTTACCGACGGCGCTCGATCATTTTGAGCTGGAGCAGCGGGAAAATACCTGGCACCTGACCGCGCGCTTGCGCGTTCTGTACTCACCGTCTCAATAGTATGCGACTCAGCACCTCAAACATGAAAATACGAGATGCATTCCGTGCTCGGCACGAGCCCGAGGCGCATGCGCAGATTGCGCGGGCATACTGGGCACTGATGATCTCACTTTTCGCACTGTCGACGGTTCTGAGTATTGCGTATGGCGCCTGGGAATTCAGCCGTCCGCTCGAAGGAAGTGGCAGCGACGTGACGGTCGGCTCGCCGCGGGCCCCATTAAATCGCGCCGACCTGCAAGAAATCCTCGACGGCTTCGATGAGCGCGCGACGCGGTTCGACGAACGTCGTACGGCGCCGGCATTGTCGGATCCTTCGTAGTGCGCGGTGAGGGACTCGAACCCCCGGCCCACTCGGTGTAAACGAGTTGCTCTACCAACTGAGCTAACCGCGCATCTCCCCTCGGTAGGAATCGAACCTACATTAGCGGCTTAGAAGTCCGCAGTTCTGATCCATTGAACTACGAGGGGTCTTAAAGACTATCCTATCTTGTATAGTGGTGAAATGGAAGAATTCCGCGCTATCGTCTCCGGACGGGTCCAAATGGTCACGTATCGCGCCTTCGTTGAAAAGCATGCGCGCCACTTGGCGCTTACCGGCTATGTGCGCAACCTCACCAATGGTACCGTCGAGGTCGTCGCGCAGGGGTACGAAGACAGCCTGCAGAAACTTCTCGAATACATCCGGAAAGGCCCGTTTTTAGCGACGGTTTCGAACGTCGAGGTGGAGTGGAGGCAGCCGACGAAGGAATACGGTCGATTTGAAATCATCTACTAGCTGTGGTAGAGTGCCGCCGATGATCGCAACGAAATCCAAAGGAGGCGGCGCCAACATCTCGGATATCAAGCCGGGAGACACGGTGCGCGTCTGGCAAAAAATCGAAGAGAAGGGAAAGACCCGCCTGCAGGCGTTTGAGGGTCTCGTTCTCGCGCGCAAGCATGGCAACGAAGCGGGTGGTACGTTTACGGTCCGCAAGGTATCGTCGGGTGTCGGCGTCGAGAAGATTTTTCCCGTACACTCTCCGATGATCGATCGCGTCGAATTGGTGAAACGCGCGCGAGTACGCCGCGCGAAGCTCTACTACATACGCGAGAAGGTTGCGCGCGAAGCGCGCCGCCAGCTGCGCCGTCAGCGCCTCGTCCGTGACGGGGATATGGTCGCGGAAGAGCCTGTGGCTGAAGCGCCTGTCGAAGCAACGACTGCCGAAACTGAAGTAGCGGCGGAAGCTGGAACTCCCGAGGAAAATAAGCAATAATTGCTTCGCTGCGCAGGTGGCGAAATTGGTAGACGTACTACCTTGAGGTGGTAGCGCCCGCAAGGGCATGGAGGTTCGAGTCCTCTCCTGCGCACATGAGACAACTCCTCATCGCAACCCGATCGAAGGGAAAGTTTCCGGAAATAGTTGCGGGACTCAAGGATTTGCCGCTTGAGTTTTTGAATCTAAATGATGTCCCGGGTTTACCGAAAGATTTCGCGGTGGAAGAACCGGCAACCACGTTTGAAGGAAACGCCTTGATTAAGGCTATGACACTCGGCAGGAAAACAAACCTCCTTACGCTTGCCGATGACTCCGGGCTTGAAATCGATGCGCTCGGAGGGCGGCCTGGTGTGTATAGCGCCCGGTATGCTTCCGGCGACGACAAGAATCGATACACGAAGGTGCTGAGTGAGCTTGCCGACGTCCCTGAGGAAAAGCGCACGGCGCGCTTTCGCGCCGTAATTGCCGTGTTTGACCCGGAAAGCGACAAGGTGAGAACGTGCGAAGGAGTGTGCGAGGGGAGTATAACCACTGAGCCGCGCGGAGCGGATGGATTCGGGTATGATCCGATTTTCCTAAATGACGAGCTTGGGAAAACCTTGGCGGAACTGACGTTGGAGGAGAAAAACAGTATTAGCCATCGAGGGAAGGCGCTTCGAGCAGCGCGCGAGATAATGGTGAAGGATTTTCTCTGACAATAGTGACCTGAAAACTGATAGTATTGGATGATGCGACAGTACTTTTCCAAGCTTCCGCGCTCTACAGAGGAGCTTCTCCACTGGTACGAACGGTACGTCTCGCCAGTCACCCTCATCACTGGCTTTTTGATTGACGCGGTGATTTTTCGGAACGTCGATTTTGTTGCGAGCATCTTTTTGCTCTCCGGTTATCTCACGATCGCCGCAGCGGGCATCGTGTTGTTCCATCTCATCCAGTCGGGGCGTCTGAAGGGACGTCTCTTCCTCCAGATCATCCCGCTCATCCCCGCCGCAATACAATTCGCCTTCGGCGCGCTCTTTAGCGGCTTCGTCATCCTCTACAGTCAGAGTGCGGCGGTCGCGAGCAGCTGGATTTTTATCGCGATCCTCGCCGTGTTGCTCGTCGGCAACGAGCGTTTTCGTACGTTGTATACGCAATTCGCATTCCAGGCAACAATCTTTTTCACCGCACTCATTTCCTACGTCGTTTTTTTCTTGCCGGTCATGACGCTGCGAATCGGAACGGAGATGTTTCTCGTAAGCGAAGCGATTGCGGTCGTCGTGATGGTGCTCCTGCTTCGCGCATTTGGCTACTTCGCGCCAGGCATCATCCGAGGCGCGCGCTGGCGATTGTTGCGCAGCATCGGCTCGATTCTCCTCATCTTCAACGTGCTCTATTTTACGAACGCCATTCCGCCGATCCCGCTCGCGCTCAAGGAGGCCGGCGTGTACCACGACGTGCAGCGTACTGGCGATGTGTATGCGCTGCAGGCGGAACCTCTTGAGTGGTATCAGCAGTACCTTAATTACAATACGACCTTCCATCGTGCTCCCGGGGAGCGCGTGTATGTCTTTAGCGCGATCTATGCGCCGCCGCGGCTCTCGACGACGATCGTGCACGAGTGGCAATACTATGACGAAGCCGCGAAATCATGGGAAACGCGAAGTTCCGTTTCCTTTCCGATCAGTGGCGGCCGCGAGGGCGGATACCGGGGGTACACAATTTTGAGTAACGCTGCGGAGGGGCGGTGGCGCGTGAACGTACGCAACCAGGGCAAGCTTATCGGCCGGGTATCGTTCCGGGTCGAAAACGTCGAGACGCCCTCGGAAACCGTCCTTCTTGAGCGTTAACAGTCATCCACCGTCCTTCCTTGACGGGGCTGCGGCAGGGGCCCCACAATGAAATCATCAATGGTCGATTGTTGGTGCCATTTCCGCGCCAATACAAGGGGATTTACCAACTAGGTACTCCAATAGTTGAGACTCGTATGGTTCAAACACTCGCATGGGTTTTTGGTATCGTACTCACTCTTGTCGGGATCCTGGGCTTTGTTCCGGGGGTGACGACTGACGGGATGCTCCTCGGCATCTTCCACGTGGACGCGCTCCACAATATCATCCATATCGTCACCGGCCTTGCGGCACTTGCTGCCGCTTGGGGCATGTATAGTTCGCGCCTCTACTTCCAGGTATTCGGCGTCGTCTATGCCGTCGTCACAGTCGTCGGGTTCGTGCAGGGCGACACGGTCCTTGGCCTCTTCGGCGTCAACATGGCCGACAATCTGCTCCATCTCGCGATCGCAGCGGTTGCGCTCTACGCCGGCTTTATGATGAAAGATTCGCCGGCTGCAGCAGCGACTCCGGCAGGTATGGGTACAGCGATGTAGTTTCTCGAGGGGACTCGGGAAATGCGGCCGCCGTCAGGCGGCCGCATCGCGTCTCGCGCTAAGGCAATGAATTTGCTATAACACACATGTTTGATGGCGATCGTGGTGTAACGGTCAACACTGGAGCTTGTGGAGCTCTCGATTCGGGTTCGATTCCCGGCGATCGCCCATGTCAAAACCCAAACCCCGCGCGCTCAAGGATTACATAGACTCCGTGCTGGATGACATCGATGATGCACTGAAAACACGCAAGGGATACGCGGTGCGCGGACCGATCAAGTTCAGCCTCTCAGTCGTCAATACGAAAAGCGGCGGTGGCGGCCTGAAAGTGTACGTGGTCGGCGCAGAAGGAAAGTATCAATCGGAAGAGATCAGCCGTATTGAATTTTCAATACATCCGCCCAAGCCCGAGTGAGTTGTACACATACCATGCTCGCGTAGGGCATGAGCGGCCTATACTGAAGCAAAGGTCGATATAGTATGCGTATCTCTTTCTCCTATGAAAGGAAATAAGACGCTGCACATGGTCACATTCGTCCTTGCCATGGTTGGAGCGCTCAATTGGGGGCTCGTCGGACTGGGAGGTTTCCTCGGCGGAAACTGGAACCTCGTTAATCTCGTCCTCGGAGCCTGGCCGATGGTCGAGGGCCTTGTGTACCTCCTCGTCGGTCTCTCGGCGGTCTATCTTGTCTTCACGCACAAGAGCGATTGCCGCATGTGCAATCCGGGTGGAATGATGTAGGTGTTTTTCATGAAGACGCGGCCGCCCCGAAGGGCGGCCGCGTCGTTATATACGAATAAAGAGCACCAGCCGGAAGTAAGACATATCAACGGTGAACGTCGTATGAAGGCACATGGTCGTGCTACCATTTTAGTATCACATTAATAACCATTCGTTTTCATACGAGTATATATGGATGAACAAATGGGCGGTGAGCGCCGCATGCGCATGATGCCGCCAGAACTTATTATCCGCATTGGCGCCGTGACCCTCGGTCTTCTCGCGCTTTTCTTGCTTGCGCAGACCTTTAAGACATTTAAGGAGTATCGCTACATCGGTTCCGGCGTGACCGCAAGCAACACGATTAGCGTGAGCGGCACCGGTGAAGTATTCGCAGTACCTGATCGCGCGACATTTACGGTCACTATTCGTGAAGAAGCCCCGACCGTTGCTGTCGCACAGGACGAAGCGACAGAAAAAGCGAACGACATCATTGCGTACCTGAAGAGTGCCGGTGTCGAGGAAAATGACATCAAGACCGTCAATTACAACGTGAATCCGAAATACGAGTACACGCGAGTCGTATGCACCGAATTCTCGTGCCCGCCGTCGAACCAGCGCCTGGTCGGCTTCGAAGTGTGGCAGATGATCGAAGTGAAGGTGCAGGATCCGCAAAAAGCAGGTGAGTTGCTCACTGGCGTCGGCAGTCGTGGCGCTTCGGAAGTCTCAAGCCTTTCGTTTACGATTGAAGATGAGGACGAGCTCCAGGCGCAGGCGCGCCAAATGGCAATCGACGAGGCGCGCGAAAAGGCGCAGGCGCTCGCCCAGCAGCTCGGCGTCAGCATTGTCCGCGTCGTCGGTTTCAGCGAAGATTCGTACGGATATCCTCCGATGCCATACTATGCCCGCGGCGGCGCGGTCGCGCTGGATGCCGTAGCAATGGAATCGAAGGTTGCCCCGGAACTCCCGACGGGTGAAAACAAAATCACCTCAAACGTGCACGTGACATACGAAATACGGTAATGGATGTGTAACGAATGCGCCCGCACCTCTCCTTGGAGAGGTGCGGGCGCTGAGCGCTCTCGCTTGACTTTCGGCGCAATCTGCCCTACAATCCGTCGCGTAGTTAAGCCCCCGCAGGGGGTTTTAATTTAGGCAAACCGATATCACCATGGGATTCGTACAATATTTGAAAGACACCCGCGGAGAACTGCGCCACGTCGCGTGGCCGACACGTGTGCAAACGATCGTGTTCACGGCACTCGTGATCATCGTCTCCATCCTCACCTCGCTCTATCTCGGGTTCTTCGACTACATCTTTACGACCGGCCTTGGCGAAGTTGTCGAACTGTTCCCCGGCTCGTCAAATGCTCCGTTTGAAATCCAGGACATCGAGACGGAACCGGTAGCCCCGACGACGCCCGATATCGATACCCTCGTCCCCGACGCGGAATAATATGAAGCAAACCTACGGCACAGAGAGGGAATGGTACGCGGTCCACACCTATTCCGGATATGAAGACGCGGTCGCGCGCAATTTGCGCCAGCGCGTCGAATCGTTCGGCATGCAAGAGAAAATTTTCGACGTCGTCGTACCGACCGAGACGAAGATCAAGATTAAAAACGGCCGCAAGACCGAAGTGCGCGAGAAAATCTTCCCCGGCTACGTGCTGGTGGACATGATCGCGACCGATGACGCGTGGTCGGTTGTGCGCAACACGCCGCAAGTGACGGGTTTCGTCGGAACGGCAAACCAGGCAGTGCCGCTTTCGCAGGAAGAGGTGGATAAAATCCTCAAGCGCACCGCCGGCGGACAGGTGCGCCACGCGATCGATCTCACCGAGGGCGATGCGGTCATCATCGTCGACGGCCCGTTTAAGGACCTCGAGGGCAAGGTGGGCGAGATTGACGAAGAGCGCGGAAAAGTTAAAGTGTTGGTTCCCATGTTCGGCCGCGAGACCCCTGTGGAACTTGAAGCCGACCAGGTACAACGTCTCTAATTCATATGGCAAAAGAAATCACGAAAGTCATCAAATTGCAGATTACAGCCGGACAGGCCACGCCTGCGCCGCCAGTCGGTACGGCCCTCGGTCCTGCCGGCGTCAATATTGGGGAGTTCGTCAACCAATTCAACACGCAGACGCGCCCCTTGATGGGGCAGACTGTCCCGGTCATCCTTACGGTCTACAAGGACCGCTCGTTTACTTTTATCGTCAAAAAGCCGCCGGCATCGCGCCTCATCTTGAAGAAACTCGGCATCGAGAAGGGCTCGCAGAAGCCGCAGAACAAAATCGCGAAATTGACCAAGCAACAGCTCGCAGAGATCGCGCAGGAGAAAATGGAAGATTTGAACACGCAGGATCTTGAACAGGCAAAGAAAGTCATCGCCGGGACTGCCCGCAGCATGGGAATTGATCCCGAACTGTAACCGTTGCGCGTGTTAAAATGCGCGCATGGCTGAGGATTTTCCTGACAATAACGACAATACCCCAGACCGCTCGCGCGGAGCAGACATATATTCGTTCACGAAGGCTGCAAATCTGAAGGCCCTTCGCTTTGATCCAGATAGGGCGCAGCAGCGCGTCGAGAAGCTCAAAAATGATAATTTTCGCAGTTTGTGGAATCAATCAAACAATTGCATCACGCAACTGAACGCAATTTTGGAGAACCCCGCGACACGCGATGTGCGGATCGAAGACATGCCCAGTGCTGTCGAGATACGAACCAAGTTGGAGGAAATTAATGACATATGCGCCAAGCTTGCGCCGATTGATTACCGAAACATGCGTACCGACGAGGAGGAAAAGGAACTGCAATCGGCAGTTGGACGTTGGAGCGCGCAAATTGCGCAGGCGAAAGCGTTTTTAATGTACTTCGAACAAGCAGCACAGCAGGGCCCACGGTAATCGTGGTACTTGGTCTGCTTCGCGAAATGAACGACAGTCCGCTGGGTATGCAAGCGGTGCTTTGAGAATGAGAGAACGCCTTTCGCTTTCTCCTCGCTTGCCAGTATAATCGCCCCATGAAAGGGCGATTTTTCGTTATCGAGGGACTCGACGGCTCAGGGAAAGCGACGCAGATACGGCTCCTCACCAAACGGCTTCGAGCGAAGGGTCATACCGTGACCGTGTTCAGTTTTCCCAACTATTCGAGCGCCATCGGAGGATTCATTCGAGATGCGCTCCGCGGCAAGCACGGGGATTTTCGGAACATCAACGCGTACTACCGCTCGTTCCCGTACGCGATAGACCAGGTGCTAATGCGGGACAAGTTGCTGGCTGCCCGCAAGAAGGGAATCGTGCTCTGCGATCGATATGTGACGAGTAATCTCGCATTCAATGCGGCGCTCTGCCAGTCGAAGAAGCGCCAGGCCTTTCGTAAATTTTTCGAAGATTTGGAATATGGTTCCTTCAAGCTTCCGCGCCCGGATCGTGTCATCTATCTTTCTATCCCCGTCTCGCTTTCGCGGAAACGTTTGCACAAAGAGCGTAGCGGCAAGCTCGATACGAATGAACAAGATGCGAAATACCAAAAAGCGGTCGCGGCTGAGTACGCGTACCTTGCGAAAAGAAAAGAGTGGCGCACGGTCGCGTGCCGCGAGGGCGAGTCTCCCGAAGCTATCGCCAAGAAGGTAGAGGACGCGCTCCGCTAGACCTACTACAATTCCAGCATGGACCCCGTTTCCTCAATTCGTGAACGACTCGCACAGGCACTCGCCGGGGCGGGTAGTTCCGTCGTCCCCGAAGACATTGTGCTCGAACATACGGCCGACCTTTCTCACGGCGATTACGCTTCAAATGTCGCACTCGTTTACGCAAAACAGCTCGGGAAAAACCCGCGCGAGCTTGCGGAACAGCTCGCTGCGGCCGTTCGCGACGCCGAAGGTGTTGCGAGCGTCGAAGTCGCCGGTCCAGGATTCATCAATTTCACGCTCTCACCGGAATATCTGTATGAGATGCTGGAAATCGGACGGAAGCATGGCGAGAAATGGGGCAGCGGCGTCGGTCTAAAGGGAAAGAAAGTGATCGTGGAATACACCGACCCGAATCCATTTAAGGAATTCCACATCGGCCACCTCGTAACGAACGCGATTGGCGAGAGCATTTCGCGCCTGTTCGCGTTTTCCGGCGCCACCGTGAAGCGCGCTAATTACCAGGGCGATGTTGGCCGTCATGTTGCGCGCGCAATTTGGGGGCTGCTGCAGAGCGGAGAAAGTGCGAAGGATGTGAAAGCGTTGGGACGCGCGTATGCAGCAGGCGCGGCCGCGGATGTCGATGGTTCGCCGGTAAAAGAAGAAATTACCGCGATCAACAAAAAGGTGTACGAGCGTTCCGACAAGGCGATCACCAAGCTGTACGACGAAGGGCGAAAGACGTCACTTGCGCATTTCGAGGAGCTGTACGACATTCTCGGCACGAAATTTGATTACTATTTTTTCGAGAGTGAGACCGGGCCGTTTGGCAAACAGGTGGTTGAGAAACACGTCGCAGACGGCGTTTTCAAGGAAAGCGAAGGTGCCATCGTCTACGACGGCGAAAAGAAAGGGTTGCACACCCGCGTCTTCCTGAATTCAGAAGGCCTGCCGACGTATGAGGCGAAAGAATTGGGGCTCTCGAAGATGAAGTATGACACATTCAAGTACGACACGTCGGTGATCGTCACCGGCAATGAGATTAACGAGTATTTCAAGGTGCTCCTTGCGGCGATGAGCGAAGTCTTTCCGGAGCTCGCCGCAAAAACGAGACATGTCTCGCACGGGATGATGCGCCTACAGGAAGGAAAGATGTCCTCGCGCACGGGCAATGTCGTCACCGGAGAATCGTTGATTGAGGATTTGGCCGACGTGGCAAAGGCGCGCGCGGCGGAGAGCCGCGCGCGAGATAAGGAAAAGCTCGCACAAGACATCGCCGTCGCGGCGATTAAATTCCAAATCCTGAAAGGCGCGATGGGAAAAGATATTGTGTTTAACCGCGAGCAGGCGCTCTCGATCGAAGGTGACTCCGGGCCGTATCTCCAGTACACGCACGCACGCTGTCACGCGATCATGGAAAAGGCGAAGGAGGCGAAAGTGAAGGGGAAATTCGACGCGGGCGCTCCGCCGAGTGATCTAACACGCCTTGTCTACCGATTCTATGAGACCGTCGTGCGGGCGCAGGAACAGCTCGAGCCGCATATTGTTGCTAATTATCTGATCATGATAGCGTCCGCATTCAACAGCTGGTACGCGAAAGAACAGATCCTCGATGGTACTCCGGCGGCTGCGCACAAAGTCGCGGTGGCTGACATCACGCGCCTCACGCTCAAGAATGGCTTGTGGCTCCTTGGCATTCCCGCGCCGGAGAAAGTATGAACAACACATTGATTTTCCTGCGGCATGGGGAAACAAAAGTTGATAAAGATACGCCGATCAGCGAATGGGATTTGACTACGGAAGGCGCACGGCAGGCGCAGGATATAGCGCAGAATACATTTTTCCACGACGTTGATATCTTCATCATTTCAACTGAGAAGAAGGCGCAACAAACGATTGCGCCGCTTTTGGATACATTGCGCGAAGCCAATAGAAAATTCGAAGTCATGTATTCCAGCGAAATCGCGGAAATGGATAGGGACAAAGGCGATTTCATGGATCACGACACTTACGAAGCGACTGCGAAAGAAGCCTTGACGCATCCTGAGGTTAAGGCCAACGACGGAAAGTGGGAATCAGCGGCCAGCGCTCGAGAGCGGTTCACCACAAAGGTGGGGATTGTCGATGCCGAAAATCACAATAGGAAGATTTTGTTTGTCGGTCACGGATATACGATGAACATGTACATTGCGGAGCTGCAGGGAGAACAGGATGTGTACAGTCGCTTGAAGCGTAACAATTTTGGCGACTGGAGCGTTGTCCGAAATGGGAAGGTTATCAAGGATTTCCATGAACCGCTTGACCGGCTTGGTGAGCGTTTGGTGTAAGTTTTGGAACTGATATAGTCAGAAAATGAAGCGGAAACTACGGATTGCGGTACTGTTTGGCGGAAAGTCGGCGGAGCACGAAGTTTCGATTCTTTCTGCACGGAATGTCGTGAGGGCGCTCGATCGGAGGAAATACGACATTGGAACGGTGTGCATTGATACAAAGGGCGTGTGGAAGTATGCGAAAGAATCACTATTGGAAACAGGTAGGCGTGTCGAAGATATTTTTGGATTTTTGCACACCTTCGATGTGGTCTTCCCAGTCTTGCATGGACCATTTGGCGAAGACGGCACGGTGCAGGGGCTTTTGAAATTGGCGGACGTACCGTTTGTAGGCGCAGGGGTTCTTGGTTCTGCAGTCGGGATGGACAAGGATGTAATGAAGCGGCTTCTGCGCGATGCGGGAATTCCGATTGCGAGATTTGCCGTTGTTCATTCGCACGAAAAGATTCGTTTTGCCGACGCGAAGAAGAAATTAGGATTGCCGATGTTCGTAAAACCTGCGAATCTCGGCTCGTCGGTCGGTGTCTCGAAAGTACGGAATGAAAAAGAATTTAATGCGGCGCTGAGGCATGCATTCGAATACGATACGAAAATCCTCGTCGAGGAGTTTGTCGACGGCCGCGAGATCGAATGTTCGGTTCTTGGCAATGAGAGGCCGGTTGCGTCGGTGCCGGGGGAATTGGTACTCAACAGCGAGTTTTATTCGTACGAGGCAAAATACCTCGACCCGGAGGCGATGATCCCTCAAATTCCGGCACATTTGCCGAAGAAAAGGGTAAAGGAAATTCAAAGGATGGCCGTGCTCGTGTTTAAGACGCTCTGCTGCGAGGGGATGGCTCGAGTTGATTTCTTCGTCACCAAGCTCGGTAAAGTGCTCGTCAATGAAATCAACACCATCCCCGGCTTCACCTCGATTAGTATGTATCCGAAGATGTGGGAGGAGTGGGGGATGCCCTACCCAAAACTCATCGACACACTCATCCGGCTCGCCATCGAGCGGCACGAAAAGGAGAAACGGCTGAAGACGTCTCGCGCAGAGTGACGCCCTTTGCTACGATACGCGACATGGCTGAACAGGGCGGCAAAAGCGAAACGGCGAAGCGCGAGGAGGACATACTCGCTTTTTGGCGGGAAAACAAGACATTCGAACGGAGTCTAGAAAAGAAGTCACCAAAGGGAGAGTTCGTTTTTTACGATGGTCCGCCGTTTGCGACAGGGCTTCCTCACCATGGCTCCTTATTATCTTCGATAATTAAGGACGTCATTCCGCGCTACAAGACCATGCGCGGCTATCGTGTCCGACGTCGTTGGGGATGGGACACGCACGGACTCCCGATCGAATCGCTCGTCGAGAAAGAACTAGGACTTAAGACAAAAAAAGATATCCTCGACATCGGCATCGCGACTTTCAACGAGAAGGCGCGGTCGATGGTCTTGAAATACGTGGACGAATGGAAAAAGTATATCGATCGGATCGGTCGCTGGGTTGATTATGACAACTCGTACAAGACGATGGACAACACGTACATCGAGTCTGTCTGGTGGGCACTCAAGCAATTGTGGGAGAAAGATTTGCTCTACGAGGGGCGCAAAGTCCTCATGTATTGCCCGCATTGCGAGACGCCGCTTGCGAAAGCGGAAATCGCTCAGGACAATACATACGAAGATATCACCGAGGAAGCGGTGACGGTGAAGTTCAAGGTCAGACCCACTCCAAAATTATTTGAACTCGGTATTGGGCAGGACGTACATCTCCTCGCGTGGACAACAACTCCGTGGACCTTGCCTGGAAACGTGGCATTAGCTGTGGGTGCAGACATAAGTTATCGTGCTGTTCAATACGAACCGGGAAGATATTATTTGGTCGCAAAAGAGCGGATGCCAGCGCTCGGTCTCAGTGATCCTAATTCAGGATACGAATTTTCGGGCAAAAATCTGATTGGTCTTGAATACGAGCCACTCTTTGAGGTGCCAGCGCTGAAATTAGAAAAGTCATACAAAGTGTACGCGGCCGAATTCGTCTCGACCGACGAGGGAACCGGCATTGTGCACACGGCGGTGATGTATGGCGAGGATGACTTTGTGCTCGGACAAAAAGAAGGGCTTCCGATGGTGCAGCTCCTGAACCCGAACGGCACGTACAACGATCAGGTACCGGAATTTATCCGCGGAAAATACATAAAAGACGCTGAGAAAGACATCAAGCGCGATTTGCAGGAGCGCGGCCTCCTGTTTAAACGAGAAAATCACACGCACTCCTACCCGCACTGCTACCGCTGCGGCACACCCCTTATCTACAACGCCGTCTCGTCGTGGTTCATCAATATCCAGAAGGTGAAAGCGAAGATGCTCTCCGAAAATGAGAAGGTGAATTGGGTGCCAGACCATCTGAAGCACGGCCGTTTCTACAACATCGTCGAGAATGCGCCGGACTGGACGATTTCGCGCAATCGGTTCTGGGCCTCGCCTTTGCCAATCTGGAAATCGAAAGAGGGAAAGGTGATGGTGGTGGGATCGGTTGAGGAGATACGGCAGCGCGTCAAAAAGAGCGGCAATACCTATTTCGTGATGCGCCACGGACGCGCCGACAACAATGTGCAAGATATCGTGTCGTCTGATGTCGATGCGGACATCCATCTTACCGAAGAAGGCAAGGCAGAGGTGCGCGAAGCGGCTGAAAAGTTGCGCGAGAAGAACATCGGATACGTATATGCGTCACCGTTCAAGCGGACGCGCGAGACGGCTCAGATCATTGCCGAAGCGCTCGGCATTCCGCACGACCGCGTCGTCGTCGATGGGAGAATCGGCGAGTCGCAGTTCGGCGAATACAGCGGCAAAACACTCGAGGAGTATCATGCGGCGTTTCCGGACAAGATGGATCGCTTTACGAAAGCGCCAAAAGGCGGAGAAACCTACACCGACATCAAGAAGCGGATGATGGCCTTCATGCATGAGCTGGAAGCAACGCACCACGGTGAACACATCTTGATCGTCTCGCACGGAACGCCATTGTGGCTTTTGAAATCAGCTGCGCGCGGCCTATCAAAGGAGGAAACTGTTATGCGGAGAAGCGCAGAGTATCCGGAGAAGGGGAAGGTGGAAGCATTCGATTTCGCCCCGATGCCGTGGAATGCCGAATTCGAACTCGACCTGCACCGGCCGTACATTGACGATTTAGTCCTTATTGGCGATGACGGTGAGGAATATCGCCGCATTCCGGAAGTCGTCGACTGCTGGGTGGAGAGCGGCTCGATGCCCTTCGCGGAATACCACTATCCGTTTGAAAACCAAGACGAATTCGAAAAGCGCGCGCCCGGGGATTTCATTGCTGAATACATTGCGCAGACTCGCACGTGGTTTTACTACATGCACGCGATGGGAGTCCTGCTGTTCAACCGTCTTGCATTCCACACCGTCGTCTCAACCGGCACCATTCTTGCGGCGGATGGCGAGAAGATCTCGAAATCCAAGCGCAATTACACCGACCCTTTGGAATTGGTCGACCGCTACGGCTCCGACGCACTGCGCCTGTATCTGATGTCGTCTCCAGTGATGCAGGCGGAAGATTTGCGGTTCCGCGACGAGGACGTGCGCGACGCGCACAATCGCGTGATCGGCATTTTGTGGAATACGTTCAAATTCTTTGATTTGTACCAGCGGGAGTACGATGGCATCACAAAGCCGCGCGCGAGCGAACATGTCCTTGACCGGTGGATCTTCGCGCGGCTCGACGAAGTGACGGCGGACGTGACCGAGGCGATGGACGCCTACGACACGCCGCGTGCGTGCCGCGCGCTCCGTGAATTTGTTGACGATTATTCGACGTGGTACGTGCGTCGCTCGCGCGAGCGCGTCAAGGGAGAATGGCACGACAAGCACCATTCACTTGCGACGCAGCGGGAAGTCCTGCTTACGCTCGCGAAGCTTATGGCGCCGATTGCTCCTTTTCTCGCAGATTCCATCTACCGCGGCATTGAAGGCGGTGGAAGCGTGCACCTTGAGTCGTGGCCGGAGCCGCACAGCACTGGTTTTTTCTCGAGACTTTTTGGCGGTCACAAGCAAGACCTAATCCTCGAGGACATGGCGAAAGTCCGCGCGATCGTCTCAAAAGCGCTCGAGGCGCGCGACAAGGCGGGCATCAAAGTGCGCCAACCGCTCAAAAAACTCGTCATCAAGCATGCGGGGCTCTCCGACGAACTGCTTGAAGTCATTCGCGATGAGGTGAATGTAAAAGGAGTCGAGCAGGCTGATATCGCAGAAGACATTCAATTGGATACTGAAATCACCGCAGAGCTGAAAGAAGAGGGTTTCGTACGCGAGCTGATCCGCGCGATACAGGGCGCTCGCAAGGACGCGGGGCTCGATCCGCGCGATACGGTAACGCTCACGATTGATGCGCCGAAGGGACAAGAACTGATCGAGCGGAACAAGACCACGATCGCCGAGACGACGCATGCGACCATCGGTTTTGGTACAGTGCATGGTACGCGCCAGAAAATCGGCGACTACGACGTCGCATTGAAGCTCGCGCGCGAATAACCATGTACCAGAAATACCAAACAGAAGCCCTTGTCTTGCGCAGTTACGAGCGGGGAGAGGCCGACCGCGTTTTCGCGCTCTACACGGAAGCGTTCGGCTTGGTGTGGGCGCGTGCCTCTGCGGTGCGGCGTGAATCGTCACGCATGCGCTATGCCCTCCAGAATTACGCGCAAGCAAATGTCGCGCTGGTGCGCGGGGTGAGCGGCTGGCGCGTCGTCGGTGCGATGGCGCTTTCGGAAACAAGTATGCCGGAAGCGGCAGCGGCCGTGTTCGCGCGCATTGCGAATTTGGCGGACCGCCTGATCGCGGGCGAGGAGAAAAACGAATATCTATATCGGGCGCTTGTTGAGGCACGGCGCACGCTTCTCGAAGCGCCGCGCGAGACGCAGGCGACGATCGAACTGCTTTGCGTCGCGCGCATCCTTTACGCGCTGGGTTATCTTTCGGCAGACGCGCTCGGCAACGGTCACGCATCATCTTCTGCTGAAGATGTGCGCGACCCCGCCTCGCACCGTCGCGCTCCGGCCTTGCGTCGGGGACCCAACCCCACCTCACTCTTCACGCACGCGGCATACGGGCTGCCGGAACTCTCAGAAGTCGAGGCGGGCCGACAAAAATTGCTTTCATCGGTGAATAAGGCCATTTCAGAGACGCATCTCTAGTTCACGGCTGTGGTAAAATGCGCGAATGCCTGAGGAAAAACCTCATGTTCCTTTTGAGGGCGTCGAGCCGCCCGCATCACGTGACGCGAGTCGAGACGGGCAGGTGGAGAGCGACCATGAGAAGGAAAAGATAGAACGTCTGCGGCGCGCGATGTACAGCCGCGCGCTGGAACCGAACATCAAGGAGAAGCCGCGCCATGAACTTGAGGCTGGGACGCCGCCAATCGGCGAGGACTGGCAGCACCCCGACGACAGCCCGTTTACCGGCACGATTGCCGCACCAAAGAAGTTGCACGTGATGCGCGTGCTCGTGCAGTGGCTCATCTATGCCGGGGTTGCCTTCGGAGTGGGGGCGGGAGGTTTTCTGGCGTATTACTTTTTTCTCGGCGGCGGGAGCGTTCCCGCCTCTCCCGGCAATATCGACATCGTCGTCTCAGGGCCGCTGCAGGTGCAAAGCGGCACGCCCACGAAATTGCAGATCGCAATCGTAAACCGCAACCGCGTGCCGCTTGAACTTGCCGACCTGGTCGTCACATTTCCGAAGGGTACGCGTTCGGTCAATGATCTTACGACGAGCTTGCCCGACTTGCGCGAATCGCTCGGCACGATTGAGCCGGGTGGACAGCGGCGCGGCACGATTTCGGCGGTTTTTGCCGGGCAGGAAGGCGAGCGCGCGACCGTCAAGGTTGAACTCGAATATCGCCTTGCGGGCTCGAGCGCCATTTTCGTCTCCTCGACCGACTACCAGATCATGTTCTCCTCGTCACCGATCTCGCTCTCCATTGAAGGCAATAGCGAAACAATTTCAGGGCAGCCGGTTGAATTTACGGCGACTGTCGCGTCGAATGCGGAGGCGCCGGTAAAGGATGTGCTCCTCAATATCAATTTCCCGTTCGGCTTTACGCTTTCACACGCCGACCCGCAGCCCGTTGCGGGATCGCGGAACTTGTGGGCGCTCGGCGACCTTGCGCCGGGGCAGCAGAAGAGCGTCTTGGTGCGCGGCAGCGTCCTGGGCGAAAGCGGAGATGAGCGCGTCATTCGCTTTACGGCCGGCACGCGCACCTCGGAGGAAAAAACGGCAATTGATGCCGTTCTTGCCGATTACGCGCATCACGTCACCGTCTCGAATCCATTCCTCGGCCTCACCATCGACGTGAACAAGGACCAGGGGGCGAGCGGCGCGATTGCAGGTCCGGGAGAGACGGTGAACGTCGCAGTGCAGTGGCAGAACAACCTCTCGACGCCGATTATCGACGCGGTCATCGTTGCGCAGTTGAGCGGCATTGAAATCGACGGCACGACGGTGCGCACGAACGACGGCTTCTATCGCTCGAGCGACCGTGTCGTCTTGTGGGACAAGTCGACGACGAATGGTTCCCTCGCATCGCTCGCACCGGGCGCGCGCGGGACCGTCAGTTTTTCATTCTCAGTGCCGTCAAACGACGAACTGCGCGGCCTGCGCGATCCGAAAGTCACGATAAGCGTCCAGGCGGCCGGGCGGCGCATCGCGGAGCGCGATGTGCCCGAGACCCTGCAGTCCACCGCTTCGCAGACGATCCGTGTCGCAAGCGACCTGCAGCTCATTGCGCAGGGCCTCTACTATTCGAACCCACTCTCCTCAAGCGGCCCTATCCCTCCGAAAGCCGGCGAAGAAACGACCTACGGCATCGTTCTGAGCGTCACCAACACCACGAACCGCATCACGAATGCCGTCGTGAAGGCGGCTTTGCCGCCGTACGTGCGTTGGACCGGTATCTTTGCGCCCGCAAGCGCGGACATCTCGTTCAACCAAAACGACGGCACATTCACGTGGCGGTTGGGGACGATTGAGCCGGGCACCGGGACCGAGGGCATACAGGTGCGCCAGCTCGGCATCAATATCGCGATCACGCCCTCCACATCGCAAATTGGCCAGCAGCCGGTCCTCATTCGCGCAATTCAGCTTACCGGCATCGACGAAGCGACGGGGGAGACGGTCTCGCGCAGCGCCACCGACGTCACGACGAACATCAACACCGATCCAGGATTCACGCCCGCAAACGCGACAGTTGTGAAATAGTCGCTCGGCAGGTGTTTTTCAGGGTCGCCATCTGGCGCTGCTGCGCCAGCGCTCGGTCTCGCGCCCGTCGGCGCTGCGAAGACCCTGAAAAACACCTGCGCTCGCTCTTACGATTGGAAATACAAGGACATTTTGTCATTTTCGCTTTTGAGGTACACTCACGGAATGTCCGAGGCAACGATGGAAAAGATTGTCTCTCTCGCCAAGCGGCGCGGTTTTATCTACCAGGGCTCGGAAATTTACGGCGGCCTCGCCGGCACGTGGGACTACGGCCCGATGGGCGTCGAATTGAAGAACAACATCAAGAACCTCTGGTGGCGAATGTTCGTGCAGGAGCGCGATGATATGTACGGCATGGACGCCGCCATCCTGATGCATCCGAAGGTGTGGGAGGCCTCGGGCCACGTGAGCGGTTTTTCCGATCCGTTGGTGGAATGCACAAAGTGCAAGAGACGATTTCGCGAAGATCACCTGGAGGACAAAACAACATGCCCCGAATGCGGCGGAAAACTCGGCGAGGCACGGCAATTTAATATGATGTTCAAGACGCACATCGGCGCGACAGAAGACGCATCATCAATTTCGTATCTGCGTCCGGAGACGGCCGGAGGAATGTTCGTTAATTTCAAAAACGTTGTCGATTCACTACACCCGAAAATGCCGTTTGGGCTCGGACAAATCGGCAAAGCCTTCCGCAACGAGATCGCACCGCGCGATTTCGTCTTCCGCTCGCGTGAATTCGAGCAGATGGAAATCGAATACTTCGTGCACCCGCGCGATTGGGAAGCGAAATTCGAGGAATTCCGCAACGCCATGCATGCATGGATCGAGCGCGTCGGCATCGACGGCAAAAGGGTAACGGAGCTGGAAGTACCTGATACCGAGCGCGCACATTATTCCAAGCGAACGATCGATTTTGAGTTCGACTATCCCTTTGGCGTTAAAGAGTTGTACGGCCTCGCGTACCGCACTGATTTCGACCTGACGGCGCATGCGGGGATGTCCGGTGTCGATCTGTCGATTATGGATGAAGAAAGCGGCGAGAAATACGTGCCGCACGTCATCGAACCGTCGTTTGGCGTCGATCGTACTATCCTCGCGGTTCTCGCCTCGGCGTACAAGGAGGATGAAATGGGCGGCGAGGCGCGTACCTACCTCGCATTCCCGAAAGAGATTGCGCCGGTAAAAGCCGCCGTGTTTCCGCTCCTTAAGAACAAGCCGGACTTGGTCGCGAAAGCGCGCGAGGTCTACGAGATGCTCAAGAAAGACATCCCGCAGATCATGTGGGACGACAACGGCAATATCGGGAAGCGCTATCGCCGGCAAGACGAAATCGGGACGCCGTTCTGCATCACCATTGATTTTGACACGCTCGGTGAAGGCGGTGACGACAAAAAAGACATTGTCACCGTGCGCGATCGTGATTCGGGCGAGCAGGAACGCGTGCCAATAGCCGACATCGCTTCATACATCTGTTAGTCGTCACGCATCATTTTCTGCTGAAAATGTGCGCGACCTCGCCTCGCGCCGACGCGCTCCGATCTTGCGACGGGGCCCCAACCCCGTCTCACATGATACGATAGGAGTATGCCTGAGCAGACATTCTCCATTACGACGGGCACGATCGTAAAGACTCTGGTCGTCCTCGCGGGCGCGTGGCTCGTCTGGTACCTGCGCGATTTGGTGTTGATCGTGCTTACGGCGGTCGTAATCGCCTCCGCGATGGATCCGGCGGTGCGTGCCTTTATGCGCTGGCGGATGCCACGCATCCTTGCGGTTATTCTTCTCTACGTCATCGTGCTCAGTTCCATCGGCGGCCTCTTTTACGTCTTCGTGCCGTCGGTCTTGAACGAACTCACGGGCTTCATTTCTGCGCTTCCAAGTTACCTCGATCTCCTCAACCGGCTCGGCGCGTACAACGAATACGCCGACATTCTCGGCCTGCCGTCACCGACGAACATCTCTCCGGCTGATTTGATCGCGCAGGCACGCGACAGCTTACGGGTGAGCGGCGCGTTTGGAAGCGCCGCCGGCGCGGCCGCAACGCTCTTCGGCGGCGTCTTCTCGTTCATCCTCATACTCGTCCTTTCGTTCTATTTCACGATGTCTGAGACCGGCGTCGACGATTTCCTGCGCGTGGTCACGCCGCAACGGTACCGCGCCTACGTCCTGGATTTGTGGGAGCGCTCGAAGCGGAAAATCGGCCTGTGGATGCAGGGGCAAGTGCTTCTCGGGGTCATCATCGGCATTCTCGTCTATCTCGCGCTCTCGATCCTCGGCATCAAGCACGCGCTCCTTCTCGCCGTGCTTGCCGCGTTTTTCGAATTGATCCCCGTGTTCGGCCCGACCCTCGCGGCTGTGCCCGCCGTTCTCATCGCATTTGCCGACGGGGGTCTCATCCTCGGACTTGTCGTCATCGGCGTCTATATCATCCTGCAGCAGTTTGAAAACCACCTCATCTATCCGCTTGTCGTGACGAAGGTCGTCGGCGTGCCGCCGCTCCTTGTCATTTTGGGGCTCATTATCGGCGCGCAGCTGGCGGGCTTCTTGGGCATCCTCCTTTCCGTTCCCGTCGCCGCGACCTTGCAGGAACTCATCCGCGATTTGAGCGAGCAACGGACGTTTGCGAGTGATGCATAAAGGCGATAGGGTGCACAACATGGGAAAACCCTTTTATATAACGACGACGCTCCCGTACGTGAATGCCGATCCGCACATCGGCTTCGCGCTTGAGATCGTTCAGGCCGATATCATCGCGCGCTATCGCGCGCTTCTTGGCGACGAGGTTTTTTTCAATACCGGTACCGATGAACATGGCATCAAGATCTACCGCAAGGCGCAGGAAGAGAAGAAAGACCCGCAGGCCTACGTCGACGAATACGCCGCAAAATTCCGCAACCTGAAAGAGAAGCTCAACCTGTTTCCCGACCTCCATTTCATTCGCACGACCGATGAGCACCACAAGCGTGCCGCGCAATATTTTTGGCTTCGCTGCATGGCGGCGGGAGATATCTACAAGAAAAACTACCAGGTGAAATACTGCGTCGGCTGCGAATTGGAAAAAACCGATTCGGAACTCGTCAACGGACGCTGTTCCTTGCACCCGACGCTTGATATCGAGCTTATCAACGAAGAGAACTATTTCTTCCGGTTCTCGAAATACCAGATTCCACTCTTGGATTTGTATGCGCGTCGGCCGGATCTTGTCGTGCCGGATTTCCGCTTCAATGAGATAAAGGCGTTCGTCGCACAGGGGCTGGAAGATTTTTCGATTTCGAGACTCAAATCAAAAATGCCGTGGGGGGTGCCCGTGCCGGACGACGACACGCAGGTTATGTACGTCTGGTTCGATGCGCTCATCAACTACATCTCGACGCTCGGCTGGCCGGAAAACGAGCCCGAGTTCGAGCGGTTCTGGGGCATCATTCCGTCGCCAAAGGCATTGCAGATGGCCGGCAAAGACAATGTCCGCCAGCAAGCGGCCATGTGGCAGGCGATGCTTATTTCGGCGGACCTCCCCTCGACGCGTCAAATCGTCATCCACGGCTTCATCACGTCCGGCGGCAAGAAGATGTCGAAATCGCTCGGCAATGTGATAGATCCGTACGCGATCGTCGATGAGTATGGCGTCGATGCGCTGCGGCTCTTTCTCGCGCGGCACATTCATCCGTTTGAAGACAGCGATTTTACGCTTGCGAAATTCAAGGAAAGCTACAATGCCGACCTTGCCAACGGCCTCGGCAACCTCGCCTCACGGCTCCTCACGCTCGCGGAGGCACATCTGGAGAAACCAATAGAAAAGCCGGAGCCGGTGCCAGAGGATTTTCCGGCCGTGTACACAAGCGCGTTTGATCGGTACGACTACAACGCGGCGTGTGATTATGTATGGAAGCTCATCGGGGAGCTCGACAAGGAACTCACCGACACGAAGCCGTTTGCCATCGTCAAAGAAGATCCCGCAAAGGGGAAGGCGATGATCGCCGCAATGACCGCGCGCCTCTACGTCATTGCGCGGCTCTTGCAGCCGATCATCCCGGCGACCAGTAACGCGATAAAGCAGGCGATCCTTGCCAACAAAAAGCCGGTCAATTTGTTTCCGAGAAAAGAGTAGCATATGCGTTTTTTTGACGCACATACGCACGTGAATTTTGCGGCATTCAAGGACGACATGGACGCAGCTATCGGGCGCGCTGCCGACGCTGGGGTCGGGATGAACATCGTCGGCACGCAATTCGATACATCGAAATCCGCGGTCGAAGTAGCTGAAAAATACGATGATGTGTACGCGACGATCGGACTGCATCCGATTCATACGGGTAAGTCGTACCACGACGAAAAAGAGTTAGGCGAAGGCGGGAAGGCGTTTACCTCGCGCGGTGAAGTGTTTGACGTGGAAAAATATAGGGCGCTTGCGGCGTCGCCAAAAGTAATTGCAATCGGCGAGTGTGGACTTGATTACTATCGACTCGACGCCGACTCGAAAAAAATTCAGGAACAGGCGTTCATTGAGCAGATCGAACTTGCAAACGCACTGCAAAAGCCGCTCATGCTTCACATCCGCGCCTCGCAAGGCTCTGATGACGCGTACGAAGACGCACTCGATATCCTAAAAGCTCACGCGAAAGTAAAAGGGAATTCACATTTTTTCGCGGGCTCATGGGATACTGCGAAAAAGTATCTCGATTTCGGTGTTACACTTTCATTTACCGGCGTCCTCACCTTTACGCACGACTACGACGAGATCGTCAAACATGCGCCGCTCGACATGCTCCTTTCGGAAACCGACGCCCCGTATGTGACACCGGTACCGCACCGGGGGAAACGCAACGAGCCGGCGTACGTGATCGAGGTTGTACGAGCGATTGCCCGCATCCGGGGGGAGGATGAACACGGGGTTCGGGAGCAACTTTTGGCGAACGCAGCGCGACTTTTCGGCTTAAAGTAAGGACTTCTTGCGATATTCGGGGGCTCGTGATACAGTGCGCCGACATGGCAAAAGAAGCAGCAGACACTGAAGTCGTCACCCGCATTTATGAAGCGGGCTATCACGTCGTGCCGACCGTCTCCGAAGGGGATGTCGAGAAAGTCGTCGCAGAAATCCGCGCCGAAATCGAGCAGCTGGGAGGATCCTTCATCGCCGAAGGGGCGCCGTCTTTGATGAAGCTCGCCTACGCGATGAACAAACGCGACGGCGAGAAATACGCGGAATATGACCGCGCATACTTCGGCTGGATCAAATTCGAGGGCTCAACTGAAAGCGCGAAAGTACTTACGGATTTCCTGAAAGGGCATGCGTCGATCCTTCGCTCAATCGTCTTCAAGACGGTGCGCGAAGACACGCGGGCCAAGTTCAAGGCGCCGCAGCTTCGCGAAGTGAAGCGCAGCGATACGATCAAGAGCTCTCCGCGCAAGGCGCCAGAAGCGGACGAGAAAGACGCGGTCTCCGAGGAAGATCTCGAAAAGGCGCTCGAAACGCTAACCGCCGAGTAATCGTATGTACCTCAACAAAGTGCTTCTCTACGGCAACCTCACGCGCGATCCTGAATTGCGCGCGCTGCCGAGCGGCATGAATGTCGTCAACTTCTCGATCGCGACGAACCGCGTCTTCCGCGACCGCGACGGTAAGAAGCAGGAGCAGACCGATTTCCACAACATCGTCGTCTTCGGTCGCCAAGCGGATACGGTGAATCAGTATCTGAAGAAGGGAAGCGGCGTATTCGTCGAAGGCCGCTTGCAGACGCGCTCGTGGGAAAAGGAAGGGCAGAAGATGTACCGCACGGAAGTCGTCGCCGATCGCGTGCAATTCGGCCCGCGCTCAGGTGGCGGCGGAGGTGGCCGGCGCGATGCAGACGAGCCGCAAGAGCAAGGGGGCGGCAACCCCGGCGGCATTGACTACCCGAAGGACGACATTAATCCTGACGATATCCCATTCTAAATAAACACGTATGGCAACGAACAACATTTTGACGCAAAACGATATCCAGCACGTCGACTACAAAGACGTCGACCTCTTGAAGAATTTCATCAACCCGCACGGTCGTGTAATCGATCGCCGCAAGAGCGGCCTCACGGCAAAGCAGCAGCGCATGGTGGAAGAGGCGATCAAACGCGCCCGCCACATGGGGCTTCTACCGTATATCCAGAAATAAACGAAGCCCGCACGGCTTCACCGCACGGTCACGCTCACGGCCTAGTGTGTGCTGTAGCCGATCTTTTGGTTTCGGTGCGGCACACAAGGAGTACGACTGATGAACGAACTCGTGAACTTTCTGCGTGCAGTTCGAGATGCAATCTTCGAAGCGCCAACGCGATGGGCAGAGCTCATCCAGCGATTCCGTGATTTGTTTACGGAAGCTGCCTTTTGGGACCAGGTATGGCTTGCCATACTCGCGGCGACCATTCTCGGAGGATTTATCTGGGTGATGAGCATTGCGTGGCGTATCGTGAACGTCTTCGATAACATCTTCCTTACGCTCATCCTGACCATCCTCGTCTTCGCATTTGTGACGAATAGCTACTTGAACGCGCTGCTACTTCTTATGCGGGCGGTCCTGCCGGCATGAACGCACAAGGCGGAGCGGCTCGGAGCCGCTCCGCCGAATTTCGCGCTTACGCGCGCTCGACGTATTGTCCAGTTTCCGTATTGATGCGCAGTACGTCGCCCTCTTTGATAAACATCGGCACGGTCAGCTGCGCGCCTGTTTCCAATGTCACGATTTTAGAGCCTCCCTGCGCCGTGTTTCCGCGCACATCGGGCGGCGCCTCTTTCACCTTGAGCTCGACCTTGATGGGGAGCTTTACGGCAAAGATCTTGCCGTCGAACGCGTGCGTCTCAACTTCCGTATTCGGCTTCAAAAAATGCCCGCTGTCGCCGACTATCTCGTCGGTGAGCGAGAACCGCTTCGATTTGTCGTCCTTCTCGTGGAAGACCCATTCGCCCTTGCGCGCGTCCTGGAAGACGAAGACAGCCGTCTTCTTTTCAATCTCCGCTTCGTTTAATTTATCCGACTGCTGGAACGAGTATTCGATGACGTTGCCGCGAATGAGATGGCGGAGCTTCGTCTGGTTGACCGGACGACGCTGCTGTTTCTGCATGATGTTATTCCACGTGCAGACGTACGGCTCGCCCTCGACGATGACCGCGACGCCGGGTTTTACTTCGTTGTAGTTAAGCATACGGCGGTATTCTATTCAGAATTCGCCGTTTGTCCACCCCGTTACTCGTCGCTGCTCGCGCTTTTCGCAAGCGGCGCGTTGCCGCTCGAGAGATTTTTCCTGATGTCTTTGAGGATGTCGTTGATGACAGGCTTGTTCTCGCGCAGAAACGTGCGCGCCGCGTCATACCCGCGGCCAAGCGCCGTCTCACCATACTTGTACGATCCGCCCGACGATTTTTCGATGACGCCGAGCTTTTCGCCGAGCGCGAGCGCTTCTCCTTCGCGCGAAATGCCCTCGCCGTACATCATGTCGAATTCGGTCTGACGGAACGGCGCCGCGACCTTGTTTTTGACGATTTTCACGCGGTGCCTACCGCCCATTACCTCGTCGCCCTTCTTGATCTGCGCGATGCGACGGATATCGATGCGGACCGATGTGTAAAATTTAAGCGCCTTGCCGCCCGGCGTGGTTTCGGGATTGCCGAACATAACGCCGATCTGCATGCGGATCTGATTGATGAAAATGATGACGGTCTTTGTCTTCGAGACGATCGCGGTGAGCTTGCGAAGCGCCTGCGACATCAGGCGCGCCTGCTTGCCAACATGTTGCGCGCCCATGTCGCCTTCGATTTCGTCTTTTGGCGTAAGCGCAGCGACCGAGTCGACGACGATGACATCGATTTTACCGCTGCGTACCAACGACTCCACGATCTCAAGCGCCTGTTCGCCGGTATCCGGCTGCGAGACGAGCAGGGAATTGATATCAACGCCGATTTTCTTCGCGTATTCGGGATCGAGCGCATGTTCGGCATCGATGAATGCGCAAATACCGCCGCGCTTTTGCGCTTCGGCGACCGTGTGGAGCGCAAGCGTCGTCTTCCCGGAGGATTCCGGGCCGTAGATCTCGATGATGCGCCCGCGCGGCATGCCGCCGATTCCGAGCGCCCAATCCACGCCGATGGAGCCGGTTGGGATTGCGTTGACGTCGACTTTCGGCGTCTCACCCAATTTCATGATCGCCTCGTCGCCGAATTTCGTCTTTATCTCGGAGAGGGCTCGGTCGATGTCTTTGTCGCTGCCGGTTCCTGTCTGTTTCAGAGGGGCCTTTTCTTTCGTTTTTGCCATAGGCGGAGTATTGCGCGCTAAAGGTAATTAAAGATGAAGTATACCGTGTTTAGGGCTCTTCCGCAGTGGTGGTCGCGGAAGGAGTCTCCAGCGGCATGTAGAGGACGTCGAGTTCCTTCTGGGTTGTGCGGCCGCGGGCATCGCGCGCCTCGAGGATGAGATGGTTCGTCCCGGGCGCTAGGAGGTGCGGCTCGGCGAAATCGCCGTCTTCGGTCACCGGAATGGTCTTTCCATTGAGACGCAATTCGGTGATCCGCTCGGCGCGGCCCTTGACGAGGACATACGGTTCACGCGAGAGGATGCTTTCATCGGGGATGCGAATGGAGGGGCCATACAACATGCCCCAGCCCTCGTAGAGGGCATACGCGATAAGGAACGCGAAGAAGACGAGGAGCGAAATTCGGACGAGTTTTGAATCGCGATACGGCAGCATACTCACGCGCGCGCGTTGAATTCATCCTCTTCCTCTTCAGCGGCGGCAACCAGCTCATCGGCGTTCCCGGCACCGATTACTTCGCGCGGCTTGGAGCCTTCGCCCGGGCCGATGACGCCGCGCTCCTCAAGCATGTCCATGAGCCGTGCGGCGCGCGAGTAGCCGATCCCGAGTTTTCGCTGCAAGTACGAGGTCGACGCTTTTCCGGCTTCCACGACCGCGCGTTTCGCTTCCGCGTACTTGTCGTCATCCGCTTCGTCTTCCATCGCCGAAAAGATCGCGTTCGGCCCGCTCGAAGCGCCGGCGGCGTCGGAGAAGTCGACCCCGCTGAGCGGCGCATCATTATTTTTTGCAATGTACGAGACGACCCGCTTCACTTCACCTTCGCTGATAAACGGTGCCTGGATGCGGCGCGGCTTCGACATGTCGTTGGAGAGGAAGAGCATATCGCCCGCGCCGAGGAGTTTTTCTGCGCCGCCCGCGTCGAGGATCGTGCGCGAATCGATCTGCGAGGCGACCTGGAAGGCGATGCGCGCCGGGATGTTCGCCTTGATGAGCCCGGTAATGACTTTCACCGACGGACGCTGCGTCGAGAGGATGAGGTGGATGCCGACGGCGCGGCTCATTTGCGCGAGCCGAACGATCCCCGCTTCCAGTTCACGCGGATACGCCTGCATGATGTCGGCCAATTCGTCGATGATGAGGACGATGTAGGGCATGGCCTCCGGAAGCGGTTTGTCGCTCTCGCCGCCGGATGCTTTTTCGAGTGCGGGCGCCACAACGTTTTCGTGATACGAGGCGATGTCGCGCACGCGCTCGGTTTCCAAGACGTTGTAACGCCGCTCCATTTCTCTCGCGAGCCACTTGAGTGCGAGAATTGCTTTCTTCGCGTCGGTGATGACCGGCGTTAACAGGTGGGGGATTGAGTTGTAGAGCGTCAACTCGACTCGCTTCGGGTCGACCATGATGAAGCGAAGGCGCTCGGGGCCGGCGCGGTAGAGGAGCGAGACGATAATATCGTGCACGCACACCGATTTACCGCTGCCGGTCGTGCCGGCGATCAACAGGTGTGGCATGCGCGCGAGATCCGCAAAATGCGCCTGTCCGGTGATCGAGCGACCGAGGCCGATGAGAAGGGGTTTGTCGGATTGCGTGAATCCCGAGTCGGAAAACAGTGGCGCCAGGCCGAGTGTTGTCCGCGCGATATTCGGCACCTCAATGCCGACGAGCGATTTGCCGGGAATTGGCGCCTCAATACGCACGGGAGACGCGGCGAGGGCGAGTTCAAGGTTTGATTGGAGCGCGACAATTTTCGAGAGCCTCACGCCTTCGGCGGGCTTCATCGCGTAGCGGGTGACCGTCGGCCCGATCGACACTTCGTCCATTTCTACCTGTATGCCGAAATTTTGGAGTGTCCGCTTTAAAATGTTCATGTTTGCCTTCACGTCGCCCACCTCAGGCTTGCCCTTGTTTTTCCCGAGGAGAGAGAGCGGCGGCGGAGAGTACACGGAAGTGGAAGCGGCGATAATAGGGAATTCGCCTTCCTGCGCATCTCCGGTATCTGCGTAACGCGGCGTCGGGTCGGGCTTCTGCGGTTCCTCAACGGCATCCGGGACCTCTTCCTCTTCAAGCATCTCATCTTCCGCCTCTTCGTCTTCCTCAGGTAGGCCGGCGATCGAGACATCGCCTTCGGCTGTCTCGGTACTCGGACGCATGCGTGCACGAAGGGCGCCAAAGAGAACGTCAAAGCGGACGTCAAAGGCAATGATGAGCGCCGCGACGATAAAGGCGATCAGGAAGATGACTGTGGCAACCGTGTCGACCGCTGCGACGAGTGGAGAGACGATCAGGGAGCCGAGGATGCCGCCGCGTTCGGGGAAGATAACACTGACGAGACCGAGCGCGGAGAGCGAGAACACGACGACGCTCACGATCTCGATAGCGCCAAATCGATTCTGAAACGAGCGCATGAGCGCTGCCGCAAGAAGTATGAGCGATAGCGGCAATAGCATGTAGCCGATGCCGAGGAGCGTTGAGAGATGCCCGTAAAGAAAGGCGCCGGCAGCTCCTCCGATATTGAATGCGGCAAGCGCTAAAAATAATCCGACAGCGACCGCAAGTACGGCGGATACGCCTCGTAGCGCCTCCGTACTTACGGGAAATTCGCGCGGTTCGGAATCACCGTTCTTTCGCTTGCCGTTTTTTCGGCCATTTTTTTTCGCCATTGTTCAAGCATGATACCACGCTTCATTGCGCCTCCATTTTGGAGTTTTGGCAACCATTCATTCCCGTACACACAGTTTCCGAGTTGCGCCGTGTCTGTAAGGGGCTATACTGCGCGCATGCCAAAGGGACACGAAAAGGAACTATCAAAGACATCCCTTGCAAACTCTATTGAACACGTAAAAGACGCAAAAGACATATCGAACGTCCTCAACATATTGGACAGTCACTCAATACGGACAAATCCGTTTGGTGCTAACGTAAGCGGAGAAAACTCGTATCGACGCGCCGAGCGGATCAGCGCGGCGCTCCACTTGATCACGAACCACGTGCCCACGTCAGAACCATTACGGACATCGATTCGGAAAGCGGGGCTGCATTTGCTCGATTTGCTGCTTGAATTACGGACAGGGTTTCGCTCTCCCGCATCCGAAAAAGGTCGGGAAACGCTCTCGGTCATTCGAGAGCTGGTCTCACATGTTCGCATGCTCGCAATCGCAGGGTATATTTCCGTGCAAAATGGTCACGCTATCACCGAAGCGCTGGACGAACTAGGCTCGTTGATCGTCGCGTCGCAAAAATCGGTTCTCTCAGAGCAGCTCACCATTTCGCGAGACGATCTCGTACCGCCAGCACATGAGTCAACGCCGGTGCGCAGCCGTGAACCATCGCGCACGCGTGCGCCAAAAAGGACGCGCGACGAGCAAAAAGACACAGCCCAGGGCGAGCAAGGGTCCTCGGGCCGCTCGGATCAAATAATGGACATATTGAAACTTGGCGGCACCCTCGGTATTAAAGACATTGCGGCGAACCTTCCTCAATACAGTGAGAAAATGATCCAGCGCGAACTGGCGCACCTGGCTAATGCAGGGAAGGTGCAAAAAATAGGAGCGAAACGCTGGAGTAAGTACCGCATTGTCCCATAACTCGTGGGAGGGCGGCACGGAGCCACTGTTTTCAAATACGATGCTTGTTATGAGGGGGACCTTGCACGGGCGTCTCTGGGGCCCACCGCATTATTAGATTACGGGCAAGGGGAACGCGGCTGCAGGCATAAAGGACACCATAAGAACATAATAAGTCAAGCGACGCATATTGACTTTATGAATGCGCTACCGTATCTTTTTGCCATAACTAGAGGGCAAGAAAACCGCTCAATTGCAGCGTCTCTTGCGCTAGTTATCCACAAAGAGCCGCTGTGTTCGTGGGAGTCTCGAAACGGCGCTGGTTTATAATGAGCGTACGCAAATCCCTCCTTGGGGGTTTGCGTCTCGCAATCAGCGCAACGAATCTGGTGGCGACGTTCTTTGGCAGGTGAATAGAGGATGAACACAGGAGCAGCTCCGGGCTGAAAGGCTTTAGGGCTTGGTGCGTCTCCTTCTATAGAGTAGAAAATCACGCACTCTTCAGAAACGGCCGCAACGTCCAGACACGGTTGTATCGGATGCATATCGGTCTTCATCATCGATGCTAACCCTCGTCCCCACTTTAGTAACTTACAAGCGGGTCCGGGGCTAGCAAAATTATTAGTTGTATCCACGCAAGTGGATGCCACACAAAAAGTATCTGTGGTTCTGTCGAAAAGCCGCAGATGCGCCCGGCGCGGAAAACTTTTTCGCGCGGGGAAAGGTCATATATCAAACTATGAGTTTAGCAACAAAGAATGTTGCGACAGTGCTCGTGGGTTGCGCAGTTGTCCTTGCGCTTTCGTTTGCAGTTGCCACACCGGCAAAGGCAGACTTGCTCTCGGATCTTCAGGCACAAGTCCAGGCACTTCTCGCACAAATTGCAGCGCTCCAGGGCGGTTCGTCCAGCTCAGGCTCAGGCTGCTATGCCTTCACGATGACTCACCAAATGGGCGACAACGGCGGTGAGGTCATGCAAATCCAGAAATTCCTTAACAGTCACGGCGCACAGGTCGCCGCTTCGGGTCCGGGCTCTCCGGGCAATGAGACGTCGTACTTCGGCGCACTTACGCGTGCGGCGGTCGCCAAGTGGCAGGCTGCAAACGGCGTCTCGCCGGCAGCGGGCTACTGGGGTCCGATCACTCGCGCGAAAGTCGCATCGGTATGCGCTTCGTCTCCGTCGACTCCGACAGCCCCAGGTGGTAACCAGGGCTTGAACGGTACGGCTGGCACAGCAACCATCACTTCAACGTCTGAAGACGTGGAAGATGAGGTTCTCTCCGGCCAGACAGAAAAGATCGTCGGCATGAAGGTTGAAGCTTCCGGCTCCGACCTCCGCGTCACGAACATCCGCGTCCGCTTCGACAAAGACAGCGGCGCATCAGCAGCTTCTTCTGACACCCTTGCGGCATACTTCAGTGAAGTGAGCATCTGGGCAAACGGCACGAAGATCGGCTCCATGCCGGCATCGTCCTTCACCCGCGATGCAGCAGGTGTCTACTCTGCATCTATCCCGGTTGATCAGATTGTTCGTATGGGTTCGGCCAACAAGGTTACCTTCCATGTCGGCGCGACGGCGAATTCGTCCCTCGACTCGGATGATATCGGCAGCACGAACGACTGGTTGGTCCAGGTTACGCAGGTTCGCTACACGGATGCCTCCGGTGCCGTTCTCTTCGAAGATCCGAATACGACGGTTAACAACGGTGGCGCAACCGCGGCCACGACCGGTGCTGGCGTGTACGTCAACCGTTCTTCGTCAGCTACGGACGTCAAACTCCGTATGGCTGAAGGTTCGGGCAATCCGAAGTCAGGCAACGTGAAGGTTAACGAGTCCAACACCACGGAAGTTACGCTTGCAGAGTTCACGCTCAAAGCGGAAAACGCGGACATGTACTTCGATCGCCTCACAGCTTCGACGACCCTTACAGGTGTTGACCAGGTGAGCGACATGGTGCAGACCTTCTTCCTCATGAGGGGGAGCACTCGTATCGCCGAACTTGCGGCAAGCACCGCAACGGCGGGAAGCCAGATCCTCAACTTCGTCTTGGATGACATCGAAAACCTCTCATCTGGCTCGACGCAGACTTACCGCATCGTCGCGAAGGTCAACTCCATCGCAACGGGCAGCGGCGTGGGCACTGCGTTCGACCAAGGTGACACCATCACCGCATCGACGTCTCCGTCTGTCGGCGACATTAATGCTCGCGCGACATCAGACGGCAAGTCGGTCACTGAACGCGCTGGTTCAGTGACGACCTACACCCAGACGCTCTTCTCGGAGGGTATCCAGGTTACGAAGGTCGGTGAAAGCTTCACGCCTGCGCAGAACGACACTCCGGCGAACAGCTCGGGTGAGTTCAAGATGACACTTCGCATTACGAACTTTGGTTCGAACGACGTGTACATTCCGCTCACAACGCTTGCAACGACAAGCGTGTCAGGCTTGACAGCGTCGCAGATCGAGGGCGTCAACTTCTTCATCGAGAATGGCAGCCTCACGGCGACTACGTCTCCGATTGGATCGGCGCTCACTCGCGTGTCGGGTGGTACGGAACTCACGAACTCCGTTCGCATCAGCGGCGGCGCTTCGGCAGACTTCGTGCTCACAGCGTCCTTCAATCCGGACGCGTCGTTCACTGGCAACCAACAGTACCGTGTCCAACTCGTCGCTGTCGGTCACTCGACGGCAGACGACGCAACACCGGAATCTGTTGTGTACGCCACTCCGGAAGAAGATTTCCGCACGTCGTTCAACACGATCAACAACTAACGTTCTTGATCGACATGCTTCGTAGCACCTAGGCTCTACGTAAGCAGCACAAAGCCCCCGAAAGGGGGCTTTGTGCGTTACCAAAAACTCCCCGTACGGGGAGTTTTTGTATTACACCGTTTTCTTCATGTATTATTATCTATACCATGGTTCAAAAAACTAAACATCCCGAGCCGATGCTTTTTGAAGACACGCCACATGGAATACTAGAGGCACTGTTTGTTGCAGGAGGCGTTGCCGCTGCTTTAACTCTTGCGCCGACTCTTTTTATTGCACTGGCCGGGGTTGGTTTCGTGTTCAAAGCGGAGGATCGAGATCGCAAGAGAAAGGTACAGCAGTCGTTCCAATATTTACTTCGCAAAGGGTATGTAAAAAAACGATCGACAAAGCGCGGAATGCGAATCGAGATGACGTCACACGGACGAGCGCGTGCCCGAAGCTTGGTTGCGCGGCGCATCCTTCTCCGACCGATGGTTCGGCCTGACGTTTGGGACGGCAAGTGGCGGATTATTTTATTTGATATCCCGACCGGCGAGACCGCGAAACGGAACGCGTTCAGGAGTTTGATACGACGCCTCGGGGCGATCATGTTACAGAAAAGCGTCTGGATATATCCATTCGATTGTTCTGAACAGGTTGGCGTGCTACGAGACGCTTTTTCGCTTTCTGACGAGGAGCTGCGCCTCGTTGTTGCGGACTCACTTGGCAGCGATCGAGTGTTACGCAAGCGCTTCAGTATTTGAGAGCGATAGGAATCGTGGAATGTGAACCCATGTATCACTTTCTATACCATGGTATAGAAAGTGATACATTCTGATTTGTCAGTTATGCACATTTTCGTGCACTCCCGACTTGTCCTTCACAAGGTTGAGTAGATACTTGCCGCATGAGATTTCGGAAAAGTGTCGTATTGGTGATTTGCGCGCTATCGTTCAGCCTTGCGCCAACCACGAGTGCGCTCACGGAGCCCTGCGGCTTGTCTGCGCTTACTGCAGAAGGAACTTTCTTCACCAACTACGAGAGTGTGGAGTATTCGCCCGACGGAAATTTAATCTACCATTTCCGAAACGATCCGATTTTTGCATCCGGGGGAGGTCCTTTTCGAATTCAGTGGCTCCCATATGATGACGAATGCACGCTCGCGGTGAATAGCGTACCAACGTCAGATCCCTTCCAGCTGCCTTCTGGAGTCACCCACTGGAGTATTCGCCTCGCCTCGCCGACCCAACTTGAAGTGTGGGACGATCAAAATGAAGCGCTGGTAACAAGCCTGGAAATACCGAAGTATCCTTCATACACGCGCATCAAATTTAGGGGACAGTATTCGGGAGGGTTTGGTTCCCGATTCGAATCGCGCACCGTGCGAATGTTTGAGCATGGCGGCGAACCGCCGCAGTTAGAGAATCAGGTGGAAAAACACGAATCCTGCCCTTCAATCGCAGCAGACGGTTATTTCTTCGATTCCTACGAACGCGCGGAATACGTTGACGGACTGCTCCGCGTCCATCTGCGTCTCAAGGTCCCGTTCAACGACGGTCGGCTCTTCCGCTCTGCCGTCATAACTCCTGACGAGACGTGTGGATTTGTCGTCCCCAACTACAACACGCTAGTCACTGCAACCGCCATTACGCCGCACATCCGATACTATTCATTCCGCATGACGTCTCCTACCGAATGGACACTCTGGGATGACGAAAGCGACGTACCGATTCAATGCACTGCGTGCAACGGCACGATCCCGGCCGATGCCGCGTTTGTGTCCTTCCATGGCACCGTCGTGGGAAACACGTCGACCGTGCGGACGACCCCCTTTCCTCCGACAATTGAGGCGGAACGTTCCGCACCTGACCCCGTCATTATCATTCCGGGCATTCTTGGCTCGGAGCGGAATAGCGATGGAGAATGGGTGATCGACCCGATTTTGCATACGTACGACGACCTTATCGCGACACTGGATATAAACCACTATACGCCTGGAGTTGATTTGTTCACGTTTCCTTACAATTGGCGCAAATCGAATGTCGAGACCGCAGTCCTGCTCAAAGAGAAGATTGACCAGGTAAAGGAAATCTGTGAATGCAACAAGGTTGACCTGGTTGCCCATTCGATGGGCGGGCTCGTCGCGCGGCAGTATATCCAATCCGACGCATACGAAGATGATGTTGACCAGCTCATCTTCCTCGGCACGCCTCATCTTGGAGCTCCAAAAGCGTACTTGATGTGGGAGGGAGGGGAATTTGCTGTAACGGGAGATGTCTTGGGAAAGATTCTCGAACTCATCTTGGAACACGAAGCGTACGAAAATGGTTACGACAACCTTTTCTCGTATATTCAATTTGGACCGATTCCCTCTGTGCAGGAGCTTCTTCCTGTCTACGCATACATTTTCGACTCTGATCAGCTTAGAAATTATCCGATGAATTACCCGACCAATCCCTTCCTAGAAAATTTAAATGACCGCATAGAAGACTTGATAAACGTTGGGGTTAGTATCCACAGTGTCATTGGTAATACTTCGCAGAGGCAGACAATTGTTGGGATACTAGCAACTGATTCAAGCGAATACGCTCCGTTGTGGCCACATGGTTATCCAGAGAATTATTATTCTTTTATCGGAGACCATGGTTTGGTGCGCGGCGAGGGTGACAACACAGTTCCGTTGCCGAGTGCATCATTTGTTGATTTAAATCTGCTCACAACTGCATTTTCGCATAACGCGCTACCTACTGAGGCACAAGGCGACGTCTATTTCGTCTTAACGGGACAAGTCGCCGGATTCCTCTCGCACGAACACGATTCGCTTACAGCTAAATTATTGAACGTCAAAATACTTTCACCCGCCGACCTGCTCGTGGTCGCTCCTGACGGCAAAAAAATCGGTAAAGAAAACGGCCAGGCAATCAATCAAATACCGGACGCGTTTTATACTGGCTTTAACACCAATACGGAATTTATCACCATCCTCAACCCTCTCGATGGCGAATACAAAGTTATCACGCAGGGGACCGATAGCGGCTCCTACACCGTCGAGACGAACTATATCAGCCAAGATGAAATGATTGAGGCCTCGTTTACCGGAAATACGGCACCTGGACTTATCACTGAGTTACAGGTTTCAATCAATAACGCAACTCCAGAGAAGCTGGAAGTGATGCCCGTGGATACTGATCCACCCATAATTTCGATTGATTCACCCGAGACAAAAGACTATCCGCGCTCCGACCAGCTGCCGATCGATATTTCGGCGAGCGACGAATCCGGGGTTTATGAGCTTGTGGCGCGCTTAGGAACGACGACAGTACCCAATCAAGGTACGATCGATCTGTTCTTCAAAAAGCTGGGAGAGTATACGCTTGTCGCATCGTCAACGGACAATGTGGGCAATGCAACAACGTCGGTCAAGCACTTTCGTGTGGTGGCGACCGTCGAAAGTACGCTTTCAGATATCGATAGAGCATATTCGCTCGGCTGGATGACGAAAAAGGTACGAGACAACATCGTTAAGAAATTCACCGCAGCCGTAAAGATCTCACGGGTTATCGAAAAGAAGACCGATGGTAAGCCAAAGGGGGAGAAGTTGCAGAAAGTAGTGGATAAGATTCTTGCTGGTGCAGTGATTATCGAGTTGAATAAGCAACGAGGAAAAGGCTTAAGTGAGCAAGCGTATCAGATATTAAAGGAGGATGTTTTATGGTTAATTAGTAATTAGCTCTGCGACTATGAGTATCGCCACACTAAGGATATTGGTTATTGCGTCTGCGTACGCTCTCACGTACCTATTTGCACAACTTCTCGGGGCTCTGTACGTATCTCTATTCCCCCACGCTACAGGCGGTAATTTTATTGGGGCGCCAGGAACGATCGAATGGATCTTAGGTCTACCCATTACATTAATCTTCCTGGTCACTTTCTTAATGCATTCCGTTGGCGGGAAAAATATTTGGTTGTGGAATATCGTCGCGCTTTGTCCTGCCATTCTTTTCGAAATTGTTTTCGATGCTACCCACATTTATTTTCCGGTGATTCTCGGCGTCATCGCCTGGTTCCTAGGCACCCTCGTCAACAATATCCTCAAAAAATCGGCACCCTCACTCATGCGGCGGATTTCATGAATGTTTGCGAAGCGGGCGCGAATGATATAGGTTTGCAGGAGCACTTGCGCTGGAGGAGCTCGATGCCCAAGAAGCAAGAGAGTATCCAAGACATGATCAGAACGATGAATCGCATCATTGCGGACGCTGGATGCGTGCGGGATCGTCTCCGGACGCTCGTTGGAGGCGATGGTGAAGCGCCCGATGCAGAAACCATTCCCGACACTACCTCGGTCGCAGAACTGATCGCGAAATTTAAGGAGCGTCACCCAAACTACGAAAAAACGCAAAAGCGACACGGGGTGTTCTCACGACTTATCGAGGGACTGCCCTGGGCAAATATGCGAACCGTCGGGGACATCCGCATACGGATTAGCGAGTACGGCCGCCCTGACCGATCGCATCGAAGATTTCAGCACGGCTGGAATTGGGCTAATGTCGGGTTGCAATCGCGGCATACGATGGCCGACATCCTCGACGAGTTCAATATCTGATTTTCCGCCGCCACGGCCAAAGGCCGTGGCGACTTCTTTTGTGCGCTATACTGTCAGTGAAATATGCAGCGGTCGCTTAATTCGTTTTTCCGATTCGTACTCGGATTCACCGTCTTTATCGGCGTCGGGCTCGGGCTCACCTATGCCGTCGCGACGATTGAGATGGAACAACAAAAAGAAGAGCAGACCGCTGCCGCGTTTCGGGCGATGGTGGGTGACGAAGGCGAGCCCTGGTGGGAGCGAATCTTCGATTGACTCAGTTTGCGGCCAGTGGCAGGATGCGAGCCGGCAACCAGAGGAGGGCATCGTGTGGTTGGGAATCGTGCATTTTGCAGCGCGGCTTGCAGCCGTTGAGCTGCAGCTTGCAACGCTTGTCGGTGCATTGCGGCTGCGTACGTGGTTGAAACTTCCCCCAAAAGGATGGAAGCATGCGGGCATCCGCGGAAAAATAGACCGGCGCCGCGCGCGCGTCCGGATACTCCGCCTTGAGGCACGAAACCTTCAGATGGATCATGGAGCAATCAAGGAGCGGCTTGATGCAAACGAAGAAAGCCTCACATACGCGCACGCGCTGCTCGATGAACTTGACGAGATGCGGTAGGAAGAGTGCGGGAGCGCGTACGCGCTCCCGCCTTGCTTTTTCCATTTTGTACGGTACTATGCCGCTTAAGGGCCAGAGACAGCGGGTGAGCACGCGCTCACAAACGTAAGTCCCTCCTGATGCTTCGCGTCAGACGGGCAAGCCCGCCGAGGTCGACAACTCGCCCTTATATTATTCGCATAGCTCAGAAGAGACTATGCAGACGAAACAGCAGAAAATCGAGCTGGTAAAAAAGCTTGAAGACGCCTTCGCGAATTCCGTCTCGACGGTCATCGTCCATTTCAAGGGGGTAAACATCAGGGAGGAAACGGAAATGCGGCGCGAACTCAAAAACGCGGGCGTAAAATACACCGTTGCGAAGAAGACGCTCATCAAGCGCGCGCTCGAAGCGCTCGGCCACAAGACCGAGGACGTGCCGATGGAAGGAGAAATCGCAATCGCCTATGGCGGCGGCGATGATGCCACGGCGCCGGCGCGCATGATGCACGAGTACGGGAAGAAATTCCTCGGACCCAACAAGGAAGAGAAGCTCTCGATCCTCGGCGGCATCTTCGAAGGCATCCTCGTCGGCAAGGGTTCGATGCTTGAAATCGCGACCGTGCCTCCGATGGATACACTTCGCGGTATGTTCGCGAATGTCTTGAACAGCCCGATGCAGCGCTTTGCGATCGCGCTCAGCGAAGTCGCGAAGACAAAAACGCAATAATTACCCATCAACACCACACCTATGACACAGGAACAAATCATCGAAGCAGTCGAAAAGATGACCGTCCTCGAGCTCAACACGCTCGTGAAGGCGATCGAAGAAAAGTGGGGCGTTTCGGCAGCGGCAGTTGCCGTTGCGGCTCCGGGAGCCGGCGGCGCGGCGGCGGAAGAGAAATCGACCTTTACGGTCGAACTTACCGCGGCAGGCGACCAGAAGGTTGCCGTCATCAAGGTCGTGAAGGAGGCGCTCAACCTCGGTCTCGCCGAGGCGAAGGCCTTCGTCGACGGCGCACCGAAGGTCCTCAAGGAAGACATGAAGAAGGAGGACGCGGAAGCGCTCAAGAAGAAGATCGAAGAAGCAGGCGGCAAGGTAGCGCTCAAATAATCCGGCGCGCGTTGCATCCCGAAACCTCCCGATCACTCGGGAGGTTTCGGTTTTTGGGGTCGTTTGGCGCGCGGTATGTGCAGGATTTTTTGCTTGAGCGGATAGAAGGGGATGGCCGGCCCCTGCAGCCCCCACGCAAGCCATGGATGCTCTTTTAATTCCACTTTTCGTCGTGCCCACGACGCCGCGGGTTCCACCTCAATTGATCGCAGCGTTTCCTCGGAGCCCGCTTTACTCAGAAGGCGCGTAAATTCCTCGAAGAGCGGCACTATCGTCGCCCTGACAAATTCTCTGGTCCGCTCATCCCCGGCGTCGGTGTGTAGTGCATACACGTACGCTTCAAAGGTATCCGCCAGAATGCGAATATGGACTAACGGATCCGGGGAACGTGCCTCTTCCTCCGAAAGGCGTATCACACGGTTCATGCCAAGATCGAGCGCCGCTCGGCTCAGAATGAGATTTTGCCCGAGGAAGCGGGCGCGCTTCGTATAGAAGTTCAATTGGCTGTCTGAAAGGTTCGGTTGGTTGTCGACGAGGACTTCTTCGAGCGCCTTGTGGAGAATCTTGTCGCCTGCAAACTCATATTCCTCGTTGTGCGGCAGGTACTCGGCGACCGTTTTCGTATAACTCCTGCGGGTACATGCGCGGCGCAACATCGCCCGATCCGCAAGCCGAAATCCGACCCGCCGTTCGAACTCATCGAGCGCTTTCTCGAACGCTTGTTCGCGGTTTTCCGCGCTGTCCGGGGGCGGGACCATTTCGGGCGACATGCCATCATGATAACCGATTGTCCACAAGGTGGACTCGGTAAGCGTCGATGCTACAATCGCACCTATACCGTACGACTGTTATGCAGAAAACTGATTTCCTCGCTCAACTCATCGAACCCAGCCGCGCAAAAATACTCCGCCTCTTCGTCCTCTTTGATACCGAGAGCTTCACGCTCTCGGAAATCGCACGCCGCGCGAAGGTGACGGCGCAGGCGGCGAACCGCGAAGTTGACGCGTTGGTTAAAATGGGGATCGTCAAAGCGGAGAGCGGTACCGGGAAGACAGCGCGACAGCGCAAAAGCGCGGTGCGTTTTTCATTCAATACCGCAAGCAAGTACGCGCATGCGCTCTCGACATTCATCCACGAGGTCTGTCCGGAGCAGTTTGGAGAAGTTGAGCACGCGCTGCGCAGCACCGGGCGGCTCAGCGCGATCGTCCTCTCCGGCGTCTTTACCGGCGATTTGAACCGTCCGGCCGACCTCATCATCGTCGGCGATTATATAAACGAGCAGCGTCTTGAAAAAGCTGTGCGTTCCTTTGAGCCGAAATACGGACGGGAGATCCGCTACGCGCTTTTTTCAACCCCGGAATTCCGCTATCGCTTGGCGATCCACGACAAGCTCATCCGCGACACGCTCGACTACCCGCACCGCCTCTTGCTCAATAAAAACAACCTCATTTGAGTGAGACGAGCCCCGTCGCACGGTCGGAACGCGTCGTCTGCCGACCGCGGACAGCGAGGCGGGGCGCGCAATTCGACAGGAGGCGAATATGCGTGACTTTTGGGTGTCCACATACCGGTACCGTATGCGGTATCGCGCCATCCTCACGCTGGTATCATGAAGAGACAGGTCGAATCCGTTTTTACAAATTATCAACAACTACCTAGGTAAACTATGATTGTTGCACAATCAGCGGCGACCCTGCAGGCGTCGTTCAACGATGTGTGGTTCACAATCGTGCAATTCGTGCCGGCGATAATCGCAGCGGCGGTGATTTTCATCATCGGCTGGGTGATCGGCATGATCCTCGCGAAAGTGATCGAACAGATCGTTGATGTTTTGCGCATCGATGATGCGCTGAAAGCGTCCGGCGTGACAGAAGCAGTACGCGACGCTGGCTTCCACCTCAACACGGGGCGTCTTCTCGGCGCACTGGTGAAGTGGTTTGTCATCGTTGTCTTCCTCGTCGCAGCGCTTGAAGTACTCGGCCTCGTCCGGGTGACCATCTTCTTGCAGTCGGTGGTCCTGTCGTACTTGCCGCAGGTCATCGTTGCGGTCTTGATCCTCATCATCGCTGCGGTCATCGCAGACGTGGTGAAGAACATTGTGACGGGCTCGGCCCGCGCGGCAGGCGTCCACCAGGCAAATCTTGTCGGTGCGGTCGCGAAGTGGTCCATCTGGACATTCGCCGTCCTCGCAGCGCTCAACCAACTTGGTGTCGCGGCTGCGTTCTGGCAGACGCTCTTCATGGGCATTGTCGTAGCACTCTCGCTCGCCTTCGGTCTCGCCTTCGGGCTTGGCGGAAAGGAAGCGGCAGCGCGCACGATCGAACGCATGCGCGACGAAATGTCCCACAGCAAATAGGTTTTCGGTACCGTTTGAAAAGCTGCCGGCCCGCTCGTTCGAGCGGGCCGGCCTGCGTTTTCGCCGCGGTATGTGGTTAGATGCCCGTGCTCGTGCTGTGCGAGCGTCAGAACAGAGGAGGCGGATGTGCCGATACCAAAGGCGCTGCAAGATTTGCGCGATGCCCTGAAAGGCGTCGAGACAATATCGAAGAAAATTCGAGCGAAGACGGAAGTCTCCGCGACGAAGCTCCTCATTCTCGGGTTTCTTCGCCGGAACCCGTCAAAGAAGCGCGACGAGATCGCAAAAGGGACCGGGCTTCACTATAGTATCGTCAAGACGAGGACGACCATCATGGTCAATCAGCGTGAACTCAAGCAGGAAGACGGCCGATACTCGGCGACGATGCGCGGACGGAAAACCCTCACGGAGGCGCTCAAAAGGCTTAAATAGAGCCACGAATACGACAAGGTGCAGGCGGAGCCGTCTGCACCTTCTCCACATCTTTTCCACACACGGGGCCCTATTTCCGCTTTCTTGACATTGTAGGAGCGGGCGCTTATACTGACCCCTACATATGTTGATTAAGGAACAAGCAAAGAAGCGGCATACGTAGCCTGATTTCTTCTGTGCTACCTACGGCCGCCTCTGAGCGGCGTTTTTAATGCATATGCCTGTCTCGCCGGAAGCGAAGCCGAGGCGGACCCGTCTCGATGAGGCTTACGAGCCGAGGCGGATTGCTCGTTGACAACTGAAGAGCGACACATACTTCGATGCGAAATCGGAAGATTTTGCGTTGAAGAATGAAATCAAAAGAATCAAACAAACATTGTGTACCGGTTCAGGCTCGCCTCGATTCGACATCAGGGCGCGCTGGTCTTAATCCGGGCACAATGCAGGAACCCGACACTTCCACAACATCAGGAAGTGGCGGGCAAAAGTAGACACCAAAAGTCCTGCCGAAAGGCAGGCAAAAAGAACACGCGGTTCCCAGAATTCCTGTTCCCAGCACTAACTTTGTCCTTGCTACAATCTCGATATGTACTACGTGTACGTGTTGGAAAATGATAGTGAGGAACTCTATTACGGTTCGACAAACGATCTCCGCAGACGGCTTGCACAGCATCGTCGCGGACATACTACGACAACCAAAAATGGAGATTGGACGTTGATTTATTACGAAGCGTATCGAACAAAATCCGATGCGCGACGTCGAGAAGATCAACTGAAGATGCACGGTCAAGCGAAACGACAACTGAAAGATCGTATTCGTGCAAGCCGTCGAGGCCAAAGTTAGTGCTGGGTACGCGAGGGTTCTGGATAAGGGCGTGCGGTGGATGCCTAGACTGAAGAAAGCGATGAAGGACGCAGTTTGGCGGCGATACGCTTCGGGGAGGTGCCCAGCAACCTACGATCCGGAGATTTCCGAATGGGATAACCCCATTGTGCAAACCACAATGACTCGATGAGTAAAATCATTTGAGAGCAGACCACGGGAAGTGAAACATCTCAGTACCGTGAGGAAAAGAGAACAATAGTTATTCCCTTAGTAGCGGCGAGCGAAAAGGGAGGAGCCCAAACTCAGCCACAAAATTTTTCCATCGATAGTGGTGGGAAGGTTTTGTAGATGGGGGTAATAAGGCTACAGCGTTCGTGGATTTCATTGAGGAAGGAGACAAGGATGATCGACAGGGAAGACAGTAATTGGCCAGCGACAATTTTCGCGCTGGTAATCGTGGCTGTCATAGGACAACACATCATCTTCGGCTGAAAAGCCCTCGGTGCGAGCGACAAGAGATCGTTGCTCGTGCCCTCAATGAAATCCACGAGTAGAGTTACAAAATGCTTAGTTAGAAGAATTGTCTGAGAAGACAGGCCCCAGAAGGTTATAGCCCTGTATTCGAAAACGAAGCATCTCTATGGCTGTAGTTCTTGAGTAACTCGAGACACGAATAGCTCGGGTGAATTTGCCAGAACTAACTGGTAAGGCTACATATTTCTTCAGATCGATAGTGAACTAGTACCGTGAGGGAAAGGTGAAAAGAACCCCGGTGAGGGGAGTGAAATAGATCTGAAACCGCATGTCTACAAGGAGTCGGAGCGGCTTATGCCGCGACGGCGTGCCTATTGAAGAATGAGCCAACGAGTTGATGTGTACGGCTTGACTAAGGGGTGTTCCCCCCGAGTCGCAGCGAAAGCGAGTGTGAATAGCGCGTTTGTCGTACATATCAGACCCGAAGCAAGGTGAGCTACCCTTGAGCAGGCTGAACGTCATCGAAAGATGGCGGGAGGGCCGAACTCGTAGATTGTGCAAAATCTTGGGATGACTTGAGGGTTGGAGTGAAAAGCTTATCGAACCTTGTAATAGCTGGTTCTCTCCGAAAGAGCTTTCGGGCTTGCGTCGTATGTTCCTGTTGGGGGTAGAGCACTGGAAGGTCTCGATAGTCCGCAAGGACACGAGTCCTATCAAACTCCGAATACCAGCAGTCACAGTACGGCAGTTAGACGGTGGGGGCGAAGCTCCACTCGTCAAAAGGGGAACAGCCCAGATCGCCATCTAAGGCCCCTAAATTAACGCTAAGTGCAAATAAGGAGGTGAGATTTCAGAGACAGTGAGGATGTTGGCTTAGAAGCAGCCACCATTCAAAGAAAGCGTAACAGCTCACTCATTTAGAGATCTCGCGCCACAAATGATCGGGGCTAAGCGTTATGCCGAAGATGCGGATTCGTGGATTTCATTGAGGAATTTGAAGAATCCCAAGCGCGCAAGCGTGAGGGTGGCTCGTGGAGGGCTTGCATCAGGCTGGTTTGACCAACGGCGCTGCCGTTGGAATACAACGTACTAATGATGCGAGAACAATCCTGTAAAGATTGGTAAACTTCAGCAAACACAAGCGCACTAATCTTCACGCGGAGAGCCTCACAAGGCACCTCCCGAGTTCTATATAGCCAAGCGCAAACGCTTGGCTCCTCAATGAAATCCACGAGTGGTAGGAGAGCGTTTTATGTGCGATGAAGGCGAAGAGGTGACTCACGCTGGAGCGCATGGAAGTGAAAATGTTGGCACGAGTAACCGCAAGGCAGGTGAGAGTCCTGCCCGTCGAAAGATCAAGGTTTCCTTCGCAATGGAGATCAACGAAGGGTTAGTCGGTCCTAAGCCGATGGCAAACGCCGCAGGTGATGGACACACGGTTAATATTCCGTGACTTGTGTATAGAGTGATGGAGGGACGGAGTGCTGTACTGCAGCCGCATTATTGGATTTGCGGCCGCTTCGTGAGCGTGCTGTGTAGGTAAATCCGCACCGCAATCGCGAGCGAAGAGGAGAAGTGGAGATTCGTCAAAGCGAATCTGCAGGAGCGCGCTTTCAAGAAAAACTTCTAAGCGTATCTATATACAAACCGTACCGCAAACCGACACAGGTGATCAGGGCGAGTAGCCCAAGACGAACGGGTGAGAGATCCTCAAGGAACTCGGCAAAAAAGCGACCGTACGTTAGCAATAAGGTCCGCCCTTTCCACGCAAGTGGGCGGGGCTGCAACAAAAGATTCCCTGGCGACTGTTTACCAAAAACACAGCTCCCTGCAAACTCGTAAGAGGAAGTATAGGGGGTGATGCCTGACCAATGCCGGAAGGTCAAGTGAGGTCGGTCTGGAGCCGCAAGGCTTCTTGCTGGCACTTCATAAGCCCCGGTCAATGTCGGCGATAACTATAATCGTCCTAAGGTAGCGAAATTCCTTGTCTGGTAAGTTCAGACGCGCACGAATGGTATAACGACTTGGGAACTGTCTCGAGGATTTGCCCGGTGAAAATACATGGGCGGTGAAGATGCCGCCTTCCTGCAGCTAGACGAAAAGACCCCAGAAGCTTTACTGTAATTTGGTATTGGGGATACGGTTTTTCTGCGTAGCGTAAGAGGGAGACTTTGAAGCACAGATTTCGGTCTGTGTGGAGTCGTCAATGCAACACCTCTCTTAAAAACTGTATTTTCTAACTTGTGTAGATAAAACTACTCAAAGACAGTACCTGATGGACAGTTTCGGTGGGGCGCTGTCCTCCTAAAAAGTAACGGAGGAGCCTATTAAGGTCACCTAGGCGCGAATGGAAACCGTGCCGATAGTGCATTGGCAGAAGGTGGCTTGACTGCAAGTCGTACGTGACGAGCAGGCGCGAAAGCGGAGCAAAGTGAACCGACTCTACGCATTAGACGCGGGAGAAGATTAACGGATAAAAGTTACTCTGGGGATAACAGGCTGGTATTGCCTAAGCGTCCAAAGCGACGGCAATGTTCGGCACCTCGATGTCGGCTCATCTTATCCCGGGGCTGAAGAAGGTCCCAAGGGTATGGCTGTTCGCCATTTAAAAAGGTACGTGAGCTGGGTTCAAACCGTTTTGACCGCGACAGAAGTCGTTGTCAGCACGGTTTGAACCCCGAGGAAAGTAAACGACATATTCACGGCGGTCTCTCCTAGGAATAGGGGAGTACGAAGTTGACTGTATCGGTAAAGTCCAATTAATTAGTTGGGTAATACCGAGGGAAGATTCTTGATTGTTAGAAAGTGCGATAGCATGTAAGGATGGAGAAGATGTCTAACGAGCAAAAAACTCGGACATGTTACTACTGCAACAAATCGCGACCTGAAGCAGACACCAAAGAATTTAGCAAAACAGTGAGTTATGGCGCGATCCATAAGTGGTGGGTGTGTAGGGATCCCGATTGCCAAAAAATGAATAGGGAATATCATGGCAGTCCTGGCGATCGGGACACAAAAAGACATCGGTAAGATTCGGGCAACAGCGGTTGCCCGCACTTTCTAACAATCAAGGGAACCCGTAGAGACTAAACGTCAACCACCTAGAACAGGTGAAGATATAGTCCAAATGTAAAACAAGATCATTACATAGCGTGAGACAGGTTGGTCTTAATCTGCTGTAGGCGTTGATTCTTGAGGAGATTCGTTTCTAGTACGAGAGGACCGAAATGAACTGACCTCTGGTCTGGGGGCTGTGACGCCAGTTGCAACGCCCCGTAGCTATGTCGGGATAGGATAACCGCTGAAAGCATCTAAGCGGGAAGCCAACTCCAAGATAAGGAATCGTTATAGACCCGTGGGAGATGACCACGTTGATAGGCACTAGGTGTACGTGCAGCAATGCACTCAGCCGAGGTGTACTAATACGTCGATCAGAACTACACCCGCACAGGAATTGTGGGAATGCGTGACTTAACGGGTGTCTATATACTCTTTTGATTTCAATCCCAAGCACTAACATTCGTTAGTGCTGGGTAAATGTGTCGCTCTTCAGTGTCAATGAGCCAGCTCTTTACGTTTTCTGTTCTGGTGCTTTGTCGGGGGGTCACATCACAGCACCAATTTTGTTTTGGAAATTTCTTCTTAAACAAAATTGGTGCTGGACAAGCCCGTTTTCATTTTGACCTGGCACTGAAATTTTAGGCATTCAATGTTCTGTGTTGGTGCTTTGGCGTGAGGGACATACCCGTTCTCATTCCGAACACGGAAGTCAAGCCTCATTGCGCCGATGGTAGTCGTAAGGCAAGAGTAGGTAGGCGCCAACACAGAGTATTGAATTTTAGTGTTGTGGCCGAACACAACAGTTACGTCCAGTTAAGGCGGTGGTAGTCGAAAGTTTACCCAGCACCAATATCCTTTGATGCTGGGGCAAGGGTAGCTAGTCGTCAGAACAGAAAACTTAAAGCAACCACTTGAGAGCGTTTTGCCGTATAATGGCGCCATGTCGTGGGCGTCGCGTCGTCAGGCAACGTACCTATTTGGCGTCGTCCTCTTTGTGGGCGTCCTTGTGACGCTGCCGCTTGCGTACTGGTACTTCAACTTGGACGAGACGTGCTTCGACGGCGTTCAAAACCAGACCGAGACTGCGGTCGATAAGGGCGGGCCGTGCAAACTCCTCGATGAGCGGACGCTTACGCCGCACGCTGTACTCTGGACCCGCGCATTTTCCGTGCGTGACGGCTCGTACAGCGCGGTTGCCTTCGTGGAAAATCCGAACGAAAGCGCCGGCGTCGTCCTTGCGCCGTACCGCTTCCGACTCTACGACGATCGCAACGTGCTTGTCGCCGAGCGCGAAGGTGCCACCTACGTGATGCCCGGCACCGTCACGCCGGTGTACGAAGGCGCAATCGACACCGGTAACCGCAAAGTCGCGCGCGCGTATTTCGAATTTATGGCGCCGCTCGTGTGGGAGCGGCTCTACGATGCGACGCGTCCGATCGTCATCGAAACGAAACAAATCACCGATCCTGGCGCGATGCCGCGCCTCACCGCGATCGTACACAACACCGGCGTGACCGGATTTCGCGACACGCAATTCGTCGCCGTCGTGTACGACACGGCCGGAAATGCCTTTGCGGCTTCCGCGACAGTCGTCCCCGTTTTCGGAGACGGCGAGCGCAAGGAAATCGTCTTCACGTGGCCGGATCCGTTCCCGTACCTGCCCGGACGCACCGATGTCATCCCGCTTTTGGAACCGCGCGACAGGCCGTAGCCGCACAATGAACGAGCGCTAGCGCTCAGTGCAGAGCCTCACTATAATCACCGGATGCCAGCCCTCGGCGGACGCGCTTCAACCGGTCTTTTCTCGCATATCGACTGGTTCCTGTTTGCGGCGGCGGTCGCGATCTCGCTCCTTGGCGTCCTCACGATGCGCCCGCTTGCGGGGGACACCGAAATCTTCTTTGAGCGGCAATTGATCTGGATCGCGATCTCGATCGGCGTGTTTTTCCTCGCGAGTCTGCCCGACTACACGTTTTTGCGACGCAGCGGGATTATCATTTCGCTCTACAGTGCGATCGTCCTCCTCCTCGGGCTCGTGTTCATCGTCGGCACCGTCGCAAAGGGCGCGCAGAGCTGGTTCGACCTTGGGCTCTTCGCCGTGCAGCCATCGGACCCCGCAAAATTGATACTCATCATCGTGCTCGCGAAATATTTCGCGCGCCGCCACGTCGAGATCGCGCATTTCCGGCACATCTTTATTTCCGGCGCGTATGCGGGCGCGATTTGTGCGCTGGTGTTTCTCCAGCCGGACTTCGGCGGCACGATCATCATCGCAGCGATCTGGCTCGGGCTTGTCCTCGTTGCGGGGATCTCGTGGAAACACTTGGGTGCGCTCGCGATCGTTGGTCTGGTCGTCTTGGGCGGCCTCTGGCTCTTCGTGCTCGAGCCGTACCAAAAAGACCGCATCATGACGTTCATCCATCCCTTTGCAGATATCCACGGCGCGGGCTACAACGCCTACCAATCGACGGTCGCCGTCGGTTCGGGGGAATTGCTGGGGAAGGGCATCGGTTTTGGCACGCAATCGAAACTGCGCTTCCTGCCGGAATACCAGACCGACTTTATTTTCGCGGCGTACGCTGAAGAATGGGGTTTCGTCGGCGTACTCCTCCTACTCGGGCTCTATACGGTCGTCTGCTTCAGGATTTTGGCGCTTGCCGCGCGCGGCTCGGATAATTTCGCGACACTATTCAGTATCGGCGTCTGTCTCATGTTTTTCGCTCACATCATGGTGCATATCGGGATGAATATGGGGCTTTTGCCGGTGACCGGTACCACGATTCCATTTATGAGTTACGGTGGATCACATCTCTTCACGGAATTTATCGCGCTCGGCATCGTGACCGGGCTCGCGCGCCGCGGCCGCATCGCGCGCGCGGAAGACCGGACGGATTCACTGACCGACGTATAGCTGCGCGGTTTTTTCAATCATTGTCGTGAAGGAAAACGATGCGCGAACGCGTGTTCCCATTTCTGTCGTTATCGATTCGGCGAGTCGAGCGTCGTGCATGACGCGCTGAAGCGCCTGCGCCGTTTTTTCCGCATCGCGCGGCGGCACGAGGAGGCCGGTGAAATCGTTGAGAACCACATCGCGCACGCCCGGGATATCTGTCGCGACGATGGGCACGTGCGCGTGCCCGGCTTCCAGGAGGACATAGGGAAGTCCCTCTTTTATCGACGTAAGGAGAAAGGCGCCAAACGCGCGCAGGTACCGTGACGCATCGGCCACGTATCCGAGAAAGTGGATGCGATCGAGAACGCCGCGCTCGCGCGCATGCGCCGCGAGCGCGGCCCTTTTTTCGCCGTCGCCGATGACGACAAGATGCTCATCCGTCTGTGCGATCGCGTCAATCGCAGTGATGAGGTCTTTGTTTCGGTGCAGTTCGGCGATCGTCCCGACGCAGATATCCGGGATAGACGGGTCAATGCTGCGCAACGCCTTAAGGCTCTCTTGCCGCGAGACGAAGTCAGGAGCCGGTATGCCGTTGTGGATGAGGACGACCTTCCGGAAGAGAAAGGGCTTCCGTCGCATGCGCAGAAACGAATCCTGCGTGATCGCAATCGTGCGGTGCGAAAGCAGCGCCGTCATCCACGTGAAGAATGCGATGAGCGACATTTGGAATGCGTCCCGGTGCTCATCCTCGGGGAGTCCGTGGATCGTGAAAATGATTGTGGGAATGCCGGCGAGGCGGGCTGCGAGTACACCAAGGCCGCCGGCTTTCGAGCTATTGAGATGCACGACATCCGGTTTCTCGCGTCGCATGAGGCGAATGAGCGCGAAGAGTGCACGCACGTCGGCCATGAGGTGTACATCGCGGGTGAGTTCCGGCACCATCACCGTGCGGATATGTTTTTCTGTAAGCATGCGCGCCAGCTGCCCGGGCGTGCCGCTCGGACTCGGGCCAAAGGCGACAAACGGCTCAAACTCGCGAGGAAGATTGGTCGCAAGATCAAACACGTACCGTTGGGCACCGCCAAAATTCGACTTCGTTACCACGAATAAGACGCGTTTTGCCATGGAAATATGGCTTGAAGTATAGCTTTTTTCAGGCTATAGTGCCAGCTATGACCCTAGTCCCGAAACGGGAGTACCTGATCCTCATCCTGGGCGACGTGCTCGTGTTTGCCCTCTCTTTGTGGCTGACGTTGGCGCTGCGATACTTGGAAATTCCTGACGTACTGCTCCTCTCGCAGCACGTCGCGCCGTTTGCCATTCTTTTCATCGTTTGGTCGCTGGTGTTCTTCCTTGCAGGACTGTATGGAAAGCACACCAAGCTTTTCAGAAGCCGCCTGCTGCCGACCCTTGTCTACACGCAAATCATCAACATCGCGCTCGCCGCGCTCTTTTTCTTCTTTATTCCATTTTTTGGCATCGCACCAAAAACGGTCCTTCTCATCTACCTTTTGGTCTCATCTGTTCTCATCACGGCATGGCGCATCGTGCTTTTTCCGCGCGTGCGCCGCAGCAAGAAATTGACCGGCGTCTTGATAGCCTCGGGTCCCGATGCGAAAGCGCTCGCTGAAGAAATCGGAGGCGACACGCGCTACCCGTTCGCCTTCGAATATGTGGTGGACACTGCGAATACGCCGTCGCACGAGATCATCCAGCATGCGTGCCGCGTCGCCGAGGAAGACAACATCGCCTTTCTCGTCGTCGATGTCAACGACGCCGCGCTCCAGACGGCGCTCCCGATCCTGTACGACGCCGCATTCCACAAGCGTCGGTTCGTGATGGTGAACCTCATGGATCTCTATCAGGAAGTATTCGACCGCGTCCCGCTTTCCTTGGTGCGTTATGAGTGGGTGCTCGCGAACTCGACGGTTTCACCTGTCTATGACGCGGTGAAGCGGGTCATCGACGTCATCATCGCCGCGCTCGCCGGCGCGCTCTCCCTCGTGCTTTACCCGTTCATCATGCTCGCCATACAGATGGATGACGGCGGCGATATCTTTATCACGCAGGAACGGGTCGGGCGATTTCAAAAACCCATCCATATCATCAAATTCCGCTCGATGACCGGAAACGACAAAGGCAAGTACGACCGCAACGGCAAATCGAATCTTTCCGTCACGCGCGTTGGCAAGGTCCTGCGGATGCTCCGCTTGGACGAGTTGCCGCAGTTGTGGAACGTGCTAAGGGGCGACCTTTCGATCGTCGGCCCGCGGCCAGAATTCCCCTCGCTCGCCGAACACTACAGCGCCCGCATCCCGTACTACAGCGCCCGCTACCTCATCACACCCGGCCTTACCGGCTGGGCGCAAATCCTCCACGACCGGCATCCGCACCACGGCACCGACGTTGCGGCGACCAAGGAGAAATTGTCCTACGATCTTTACTACTTCCAGCAGCGCTCGCTCGTGCTCGATCTGTACATCATGTTCCAGACGATCCGGATTGTCTTAACCGCCCGCGGCACGTAATATCAGGAGATTATGGCAAAAGTCGTCGTGACCGGCGGAGGGGGATTCATCGGCGCGCATCTGGTGCGCGCGCTTCTCGACCGTGGCGACGACGTCCACGTGGTCGACACATTTATCGGCGGCCGCTATCCCGAGCGGATTGATTCCCGCGCGACGTATCACGAAGTCGACATACGGCAGACCGACGCGATCGAGCCGATCTTCGCGGGAGCCGACGTCGTCTTTCATACCGCCGCAATTCCACGCGTCGCGTATTCGGTCGAGCATCCCGTGGAAACGACGGACCATAACATTACCGGAACGGTATCGGTGCTCACCGCCGCTGTGCGCGCGAAAGTGCGACGCGTCGTCTATTCGAGTTCAGGCTCAGCCTACGGCGATCAAACGGCGCTGCCGCTTTCTGAAACCATGGTCGCGAATCCGGTGAACCCCTACGGTCTCCAGAAATACGTCGGCGAATTGTTTGCGAAAATATGGTCGGACATCCACAAGCTCGAAACCGTCAGTCTGCGGTATTTCAACGTGTACGGCCCCGGACTTGATCCGACAGGTCCGTATGCCCTCGCGGTCGGCGCATTCCTGCTCGCGCGCAAGGAGGGGAGGCCGCTCACGATTTATGGCGATGGCACGATCACGCGCGATTACACGCACGTACGAGACGTCGTGCGGGCGAACCTACTCGCCGCCGAGAGCAAAAAGGTCGGGAAGGGGGAAGTCATCAATATCGGCGCCGGCCGCAATCGCACGATTAAGTCGCTTGCTGAGATGGTAGGAGGGGAGATCCAGTACGCGCCTCCGCGCGTCGAGGCGCACGATTCACAGGCGGATCCTCGGAAGGCGAAGGAGCTTCTCGGATGGGAGCCGACCATCATGCTGGACGAAGGCATCGCCGAACTAAAGAACGAGTGGGGATTATCGTAGCATGGTCATCGACGGGAAAAGAATTGCCGAGGCCGTTTTAGAAGACCTCGAGAATGCGGGCATCCGCGGGCTTACACTCGGCATCCTTATTGCCGGATCGGATGCCGTGACGGATTCTTTCGTGCGCACCAAGGCGCGCACGGCGGAGCGCCTCGGCGTGGCAGTGCACCGCGAAACTATTCCTGAGACAGCAACAACAGAAGAGACGCTCAGCGCGCTCGCCCGAATCGCTTCTTCAGTCGACGGCATCATCGTCCAGCTACCGCTGCCGCAGCAGATCAACACCGAAACAGTTTTGGCGGCGATCCCGCCGGAAAAAGATGTCGACGGTATTTCCGCTTCACCCAACGTTCGGCCGCCAGTCGCTGAAGCGATCCTTGAGATTCTTGCGCAAACCGGGACGCAGATACATGACGCGGCGGCCGCCGTCGTCGGCAAGGGAAGACTGGTCGGGAAGCCAGCAGCAGCGCTCCTCGCAGAAAAGGGCGCGCACGTGAGCGTTATCCAGCACGGCGACTCACTTGATGCGCTCAAGAATGCCGACATCGTCGTTCTTGGCGCCGGCGAACCCGGACTCGTAACACCGGCGCACCTGAAAAAAGGAGTCGTGCTCATCGATGCCGGTACGAGTGAAAGCAGCGGAAAGATCGCGGGCGATGCCGATCCGGCGTGCGCGGAAATCGCGTCAGTGTTTACGCCGGTTCCCGGCGGCGTCGGCCCCATCGCGGTCGCGATGATTTTCAAAAATTTGCATACGCTTGCGGCGCAGTCTCGCTAATGTCGTAGTTCGAGGACGGTGGCATTAAACGCCGTTTCAAGTACAATCCTAGACTATGTGGAAATACAGGGCATCTGCCCTCGCGATCCTCATCATAGGAGCCCTTGCGGGCTGGTACGTCTATGATTCGCAAGTCAGCGGCTCCCGGCCGTTCCGCCTGGGGCTCGACCTCTCCGGCGGCACGCAGCTTCTCTACCGGGCAGACACCAGCGCAATCCCTCCGGCCGACCTTGAAGACTCGATGGATGCGCTGCGCGAGACGATCGAGCGGAGGGTGAACCTTTTTGGCGTTGCAGAACCGATCGTGCAGCGCGAAAAGGGAAGCTCGATCGCGGGCGAAGGAGAAGAACGCCTCATCATCGAACTCCCGGGCGTGACCGATGCAAATGAGGCGATCCGCCAGATCGGGCAGACACCCGTCCTTGAATTCCGGATGCTCGAGGGTGATGCGCCGCCAGAAATCGCATCCGCAAACTTGGATCCCCTTATCATCAACGCGCTCTTCGGCGAGGCGATCCTCACTGGGCGCCATATCGAGCGTGCAGAATTGCAGTTTGGCCAGGGGCAGGGCGGTTTCTCGAATGAGCCCGTCGTCGTCCTGCATTTTGACGGCGAAGGGACGCGGATTTTCGCCGAGACCACGAAAAAAAATGTCGGGAGAACCTTCGGCATCTTCCTCGATGGCAAACCGATTTCAACGCCGGTCATCCGCGAAGAAATCCCGGGGGGCACTGCCGTGATCTCAGGCAACTTCACGCCTGAAGAAGCGCGCGAACTCGTCCGTAATCTTAATTTTGGCGCTCTCCCGGTGCCCATCGAACTCGTCTCGACGCAGACGGTCTCGGGCACATTAGGGAACGCCGCCGTGCGTGACGGTATAATCGCCGGCTTGTGGGGCTTGGCGGCGGTCGCGATATTCATGGTCCTTTGGTACCGTCTCCCCGGTTTTCTCGCGATCCTCGCGCTCATTCTCTACTGCATCGTCTCATTGGTGGTTTTCAAAGTCATTCCGGTGACGCTCACCGCGGCAGGCATCGCGGCGTTTATCCTCTCCATCGGTATGGCTGTTGATGCGAACGTGCTCATCTTCGCGCGCATGCGCGAGGAAATGGCTAAGGGGAAGCCGATCGCGGAGGCAATCACCGACGGCTTCGCACGCGCATGGCTCTCCATCCGCGATTCCAATATTTCATCGATCATAACGGCAATCATCCTCTTCTGGTTCGGGACCTCCATCATCAAAGGCTTCGCGCTCGTCTTCGGCCTCGGCGTCGTCATCTCGATGCTCACCGCGATCACGGTGAGTCGCATGTTCTTGATGGCGCTCGCGACAAGCGGCAACGGGAGGATCGTAAAATTCCTCTTCGGCAGCGGCATACGCATATGATCGTCATCAAGTACCGCACTATTTTCTTTGCCCTTATCGGCGCGGCAACACTCGCGGCGTTCGCGATGCTGTTTGTGTTCGGTCTCAACATCGGGACGGACTTCACCGGGGGCTCCCTGATTGAAATTCGTTATGCGGGTGAACGTCCTGCAAATGAAACAGTTCATAGCGCGCTTACCGACGCAGGACTCTCGAGCGTGAGCGTCCGCGGGACGGATGACAACGGTTATATCGTGCGCGCCGCGCCGCTCAGCGAAGAAGCGCGCGCCAATCTTCCGCAAGCCATCGGCGAAGGTGCCACGATCGAGCGCCTGACCGACATCGGACCATCGATCGGCACCGAATTGCGCACGAAGGCGCTGATCGCGATCTCACTCGTGATCGCGTGCATCGTTCTCTACATCGCATTCGTGTTCCGCAAAGTCTCCGAGCCCATCTCAAGCTGGTGGTACGGACTGATCACGATCGTGACCTTGGTCCACGACATCATCATCCCACTCGGCGCCTTTGCCGTCTTCGGCTACCTGTGGGGCGCGCAAGTGGACACGCTCTTCGTGACCGCGATTCTCACGGTCCTCGGTTATTCGGTGCACGACACGATCGTCGTTTTCGATCGCACGCGCGAAAACCTGCGGCTCAACCAAGAGGCGAATCGCAAGGAGGATTTCGAATTAGTCGCCGGACGTTCAGTCGAACAGACATTCACACGTTCCATCAACACGTCGATGACGACACTGGTCGCACTCACTGCTCTGTTCTTCCTCGGTCCCGCTTCGACGCAGGATTTTGCGCTCACGCTCATTGTCGGCATTATCGCCGGCACGTACTCGTCAATCGCGCTTGCAACGCCGCTCTTGGTCGCCGTCGCCAACTGGCAGGGGAAGAAGCGCTAATCGTCGTTCATCCGGTGCTCTTGGTGCCGTGAGATCAGCTCATACAGCCGGTCACCGAACCAGGGAATACGGAACGGGAGACTGGCGACGAAGCCGACGACACCGTTGTGTGCGAGGACATCGCGCATCATCCGCGCTTTTTCCGTCACGTACTCGCCATCGATGTAGTAAGCGGAAGTGTGTATATCGAGATTGCGCGTGCGCACCAGTTCGCGCCCTCGCGACGTGTTCATGCCGACGAACTCAAGATGTTTTTCCGTATCAAGCCGCTCAGATGCATTCTTGCCAACCGTGCAGACGGGACAGTCGTCGTCGTAGATCACAATAGGGCGTTCCATCGCATCAGCCTACCACTCGAACGGCATACGTAAGCAAGGCGCAGGGTAGGAATGTGAGTGTGTATAGAAATTTGCTCAATAACGAATTTCGTGTCATATTGATGACAGAAGCAACAGGGAGCGGGGCGGGTCCCCGACACGCAGATGAGCCTCGATGCAGCAATCTTCTGGTCGGCCACAGTTATGCCAGCGATCGCGACGATGGTGATGATTCTCAACTTAAGGTTCTTGGGAAGTCCGATGGGCTTCCTCGCCGCGTTCCTCGTTAACGTTTTCTACGTGGGACTCGCGCTCACGTATTATTTCGGGCGGCCGACGCCAGCGATGTTCGATGATGATTACGGGCCGCTGCTGATGCCCGGTTTCGCGGTGATTGCCGCAAGTTCTCTGGCCGGCGTCATGCTCGCCGGTGCGATTGTCCTGTACGAGGACACCCGCATCCTCTGGACGGATGATGATCCGCCTAAGGATAAGGAGGACTTGCCGGAAGAAGTCCCGCTCCCGAAGGATGTGAAGGGAAGGATTTTTCCGTTCCGTCGGTCAGCATGATCGTAAAAGCGGGGCTCCGTCTTTGTGCGGAGCCCTCTCGTGTTTTTGGGGCTCATACGATAGCATGCGATCATGGCGGACGTGAAAATCGAAGAGAGCTGGAAAAAACATCTCGCCCCCGAGTTTGAGAAGCCGTATTTCAAGGAGCTGACCGAATTTGTCAGGAACGAGTACAAGACAAAAAAAATCTATCCGCCGCCCAAGGATATTTTCCGCGCGTTCAATCTCACGCCTTTTGATGCCGTCAAAGTTGTCATCCTCGGGCAAGATCCGTATCACGGCCCCAATCAGGCAAACGGCCTTTGCTTTGCGGTTCACGAGGGCGTGCAGACGCCGCCGTCCCTGCAGAATATTTTCAAGGAAATCGAGAGCGATCTCGGACGCAAAGTAGATCGTAATCCCGACCTTTCACGCTGGGCAAAGCAAGGCGTCCTTCTCTTAAATGCGACACTCACGGTTGAAGCGGGAAAGGCCGGTTCGCACCAGCACAAGGGGTGGGAAACATTTACCGATGCGGCGATCCGCGCGCTCAACGACGAACGGGAAGGATTAGTGTTTATGCTCTGGGGAAATTATGCGAAACAAAAAGGTGTGCACATCGATTTTTCGAAGCACCTCATTCTGGAGAGCGCGCATCCTTCGCCCTTTTCTGCCGACAAATTCTTCGGCAACAAGCATTTCTCAAAGGCGAACGACTACCTGCTCTCTCGCGGCGAAAAACCGATTGAGTGGTGAAAAGAAAGGCGGGAGAGAAGCAGCGCTTCTCTCCCGCATAGCCTACATCGCTCCCATACAGAGCGTCCGGACGGTTCGCGCCCACGTGACGATCTGCTCGTCGGAACTACAGGCGTCGAACATCCGAAACTCGATCGTACCGTGTCGCGAGATGCGGACGATGCTCCACCACTGGCGGATGTCGCTTGTGAAGTTGTTTTCAACCGCATAACGATGGAACGCCTCCCAATCCGGAAGTTCGGGCGGCTCGAACGTTGGCGTGAACTCGCGATAGATCCGCAGGCGTTCAACGCCCTGCGCGTTACCCGGGAGGCACAGCTCGGTCACATGTTTGCGCACATGTTCGTACACATGCAGCGCCGTCTCGTGATCTGGCATGCCGACGTGGATGTGTGTCGCAATGAGCCGGCACGCGGCCAACAGCCTCTCTCGCGTAAATGTGCGCGTGATCTGTCGGTACCGCTCGTCAAAGTACACGTCGAGCGGCATGTTCTCCGGACCAACCGGTGTGTACGACAGGCCCAAGCCCTTCTGCGCGACGACGTCTTCCAGCGTCTCGCGAATCTCAGACAATTCTCCCTTCAGTTCTGCAAGGCCGCATGGCCTCGTGCGGGATTCAATTTGACACGCCGAAAGTTCGTAGGTGAACCTCAGCGGGTCCTCGATCGCGTGAAGTGCGGTCAGCACTTCCGGAGCTCGAGGCACAGGCATACCGTGCGCATCGACGATGAAGCATTCGCGCTCCACGCCGAGTTTCAACGTCCTCTCAGGCGAGAACGCGAATTGGCTGCGAAAGGATTCATAGCTGTCGCTCATGGTCTTTCCTTCCTTTCTCTCTCAAAGATCTGTGCAGCTTTTCTGTAAAAACAGAAAACCGCCCTCAGTGCACAAAAAGCTTGTGCAATAAGGGCGGATTTCTCCACGGTGCCACCTTACTTTGTTCTCACCGACTCCGCCGAAGCGACATCGGTTTCCTCTGTTACGGGAGGTCCCGGATCCCCACGTGCGCAGGAATCGCCCTGTCCGAAGACGACCGAGGCCCAACCCCTCTTGCGAGGGACCATCGGTCAAAGGCATTGACTACCCCCACTATAGGCGAGCATACGGCGACTGTCAAGTCTCGCTATTTCTCCCGTATTGCGAGAAATCCTGCATCAGTATCGTTTGGATTCGGGTGTTTTGCCGGCATGATGATAAAGCAGTCGCATGGCGCCCGATGTTCGCCCGATTTGTCGTGTGCAAATACAGCTCCTTCGGTAAGCGGGGTTTCCGACTGGACGGGGAAATCAAACGCAAATCCCGCATCGGGTCGGATGCAGCCGATAAGTTTGTATGTCCGCGGTTCATCTGAGTATGTGACTGTATTTTGAAAACTCACCTGTGGCGACTCAAGCATCGCAAGCGATACCAAAACGCGTTCGACATGTTCGAGCGCGACCGCCGTCCCGATTTCAGAGGAATGGTTACCGCATTCGATGATCAACGCAATGCCCCCCAGACGCTCGATTGCTCCCGCAATCGTCTCGGGGAACACATACTCAGCGTCCTTCAAGTGGAAGGAGATCGGACTGACTCGGTCCGCCCACGCCTCTGCTTTCGGGTTATTGGCGTTGAAAACAGCAATGCGCGCCTCACCAACCGATACAGAATGCAGGTCAAGGACATACACTTCGGTATACGTCTTTGCCAGTTCTTCAAACCAACGAGTGATCTCGATGGCGCGCTGCGCCTCGTATGAGGAAGCGTTCCGCGGATTGCCAAATGCTCGATTGAGATTTTCGTCAATAAAGCGGAGGTTCTTTTCAACGGCTCGCGGGTTGCCGACGAGGCCGTACACGTTTCCATTGAGCTGCCATTCTTTGCGCGCAAGAGTCGTAACGGTATTGATTGCGCGTATGCCTGCCGGTTCGTTTCCGTGCACGCCCCCGACAATGACGCAGCAGCGCCTCGTATCCGGAGACGAAGAGATTATCGACGCGCCCTCAGGCAGCTGCATTGCTCGGTTGTACCATACGGAATGATGAAAAACAAAATCGCGCGGCGCCTGTGTGCGCCGCGCGATATCACTTGTACTATTGCCTGAAATAATGCCGCCACTCGTGGTCGCTAAGCGGCGTCGGCGGCACCATGTAGAATCGGCCGCTGAGTTTCGTGAACACGGGACGCAACTCCCGCGGGTTTGCAAACCCCTCTGCGTGAGTTTCGTTCAGAAACGCTTCCGAGATCTTCTGCACATCTCCTGCGACAAGCGCACTGTGTTTCGGCTCGAGCGAGGGAAACGGGCGGATTTCAATCGTTTTGTACTTTCCGCGCGGTCGCGCCAGCCACCAGATGGTGCTCTCAGAGTCGGGGTCACCAAGTTCCGATGGGGTCTCAAGATCGACGACCCACTCATCCCCAATTTGCTTCAGCATCTTCGGGATTCCCGCAATGTACTTTCGCATTTCATCAGGGGACGTGAACCAGCGCTGCGACGGGAATCGCCGCGGATCCGCAAATTCGCTCCAAAGCGCGCAGTGCCCTGCGGCTTCTTGCGCAATACCGTGTATCTCCCGGACCCTTACTGCCGCATACGGGCCGATATGGTTCCAGAAGTTCAGTAACGCCGTCCCGGCAACTGTCGTTGGATCAATGCCGACGTGCACTTGCGTCGAGCAGCATCCGGCGATGTCGTACATTTTCCGCCACGCTTCGGGTGATTCTCGTTGCACCGCGTTTAAGAGTGCCGAGTAGCGCGGCTTTGGTGCCAACGGCACATGGTCCATGCCCTCCGGCACGGGGATCTTCGTCGTGAACTTGATCGTGTAGTCTTGCGGCAGCTTCGAGCGGAGGAAGTTGAGGTCGCTGAGTACCTCGCCCGCACTCGAGCAAATGCCGGTCACCAGTTCGATCGAGCACAATGCCGCGTCTGAGGTGATCTCTGCAAACGGCTTGTTCGGAAACTTCAGTGATTTCGAGCCGAGTGCGCGTACGGTATCCGCACGCTTACCGTCTGGCCCGATCAGTTGCCCTTCCGATTCAACGCCAATGGTCAGCATCGGTTGTTCTCCCTATTGGGTTTCAAAAAGATCTGTACCCAGAACCGTTCCTGAACGGCCTGGGATTTGGGTCGCGGGCGCGACGCAAATCCCAAGTCGCTATTGAAAGCCCCTCCTGGAGGAGGGGCTTTTCTTTCGGGTTTGCTCTAGTGTTAGTCTATGGCAACCGTACAGAATGCCCCTCGGCCGAGGACGAGCATCATAATGAGGCCGAAGTACTTCTGGGGATTACTCATAGATACTCCAACCCTACGTGAGCACCGTGCCGCTGTCAAGGCTTCTTCGCGGACATCCATCTGTGCGCATCGTACGCATATTGTCTTGACACTGTGCGGCGGGGCGACTATACTGTCCCTATCCATCTCACTCTACTGATTTCAAGAAGAGGCCGTGAGATTCAAGGATCCCACGACCCTTATTTGAGGTGTGGTGGAGCGAACATTGACATATGAAGAGAGCAACAAACTTTCAAAGGCCAGCATGGTCTTTGAACACACACAAAAGCAAGAAAGCAAAGCATACGGAATAAAGAAATCTTTGTGCACTGAAGAGGGGTTGCGCAGGCGGCCCATTTTGTGATCAGAACTCATGCGAGGATGCATGGGTTCTGGTCACCTCTCTCCAGTGCATGAAGGTACACTCTTTTGTTCCGTCCAACCAAAATAGAACCCGAAGTTCTACAACGACTAGCGAGGAATCAAAGTGAGAGCTTGCTCGCACTTTGTCCGAGCGACGTCGTTGTATAGCTGAAAGCTCTATAACTGAGAGTTTGATCCTAGCTCAGGGTGAATGCTGGCGGCGTGGATAGGGCATGCAAGTCAAGGGGGCCGCAAGGCAACCGGCAGACGAGATAGTAACGCGTAGGAACGTACCCAGAAGTCGGGCACAGCTCGCCGAAAGGCGGGGTAATTCCCGATGGTCTCGCAAGAGTAAAGATTTATCGCTTCTGGAGCGGCCTGCGTAGTATCAGCTAGTTGGTGAAGTAATGGTTTACCAAGGCTATGACGCTTAGGGGAGCTGAGAGGCTGACCCCCATCGATGGAATTGAGATACGGTCCATACTCCTACGGGAGGCTGCAGTCGAGAATATTCGACAATGCGCGAAAGCGTGATCGAGCGACGCCGCGTGGTGGATGAAGTCCTTCGGGACGTAAACATCTTTTATGAGGGAGGAAGTTATTGACGTTACCTCATGAATAAGGGGCTCCTAACTCTGTGCCAGCAGGAGCGGTAATACAGAGGCCCCAAGCATTACCCGGAATCACTGGGCGTAAAGGGTGTGTCGGTGGTCGTATTAGTCGAGTGTTAAATCCCGGGGCTTAACTCCGGAATCGCGCTCGAAACGGTACAACTTGAGGGCGTAAGAGGTAGATGGAACTCATGGTGTAGGGGTGAAATCCGTTGATATCATGGGGAACACCGAAAGCGAAAGCAATCTACTGGTACGTTCCTGACACTCAAACACGAAAGCGTGGGTAGCGAACGGGATTAGATACCCCGGTAGTCCACGCCCTAAACGATCCTAACTGGATTTGGGGAGTATCGACCCTCTCCGAGTCGAAGCTAACGCGTTAAGTTAGGCGCCTGGGTAGTACGGTCGCAAGACTAAAACTCAAAGGAATAGACGGGGGCTTGCACAAGTGGTGGAGCGTGTGGCTCAATTCGTCGCTAAGCGAAGAACCTTACCAGGGCTAGAAATCCTACTGCACGCCTTCCGAAAGGAAGGAAGCCTTCGAGGGTGTAGGACAGGTGATGCATGGCTGTCGTCAGTTCGTGGTTTGAATCGTTCCCTTCAGTGGGGTAACGAACGCAACCCTCGTTGCCTGTTATATATGTCAGGCGAGACTGCCCCCTCACGGGGGAGGAAGGTGGGGATGACGCCAAGTCAGCATGTCCCTCTGATGTCCTGGGCTGCACACGCGCTACAATCGCCGTTACAAAAAGGCGCAATGGGGTAACCCGGAGCAAATCTTTAAAAGCGGCGCCAGTTCGGATTGAGGTCTGCAACCCGACCTCATGAAGCCGGAATCACTAGTAATCGCGGGTCAGCCACACCGCGGTGAATACGTTCTCAAGCCTTGTACTCACCGCCCGTCAAGTCAGGGAAGTTGGGAGTGCCCGAAGCACATACTTGTTATGTATCAAGGCAAACTCAATGACAAAGACTAAGTCGTAACAAGGCACGGGTAGGGGAACCTGCTCGTGGATTCATTCTAAACAACGGTTTTGTCCCCTCGGGGACTTCAAACACGTGTTGTCGATTTCTGTGTCTCAGCTGAGCACAGAAGGGTAATGACATTCTACCCTTCAGTATGTCTACAATCGGGAAAGACCGATCGGTTCCAGCAGTGGAATCGTCAGGTTGGACGGAACAAAAGAGTGTGTGATCAAACAAAAACGCCCCGAGAGGGGCTTTTTTGTTTTATGTCTACTAGATCGTCCGGTCGTCCGTAATGCCGTTCATCTGTTTCCACTGCTCTATCGCTTCCGGATGCTCGCCGCGGATGCATGCCTCGACGAACGCGTTCGCCTCGGCGCCACTTTGGAACGTCATGTACGCAAGCGCACCTTCGCAAACGGCATGAATGTCAATCTTTCCTTGCGACATGGTATTTGTGTCGATTTCCGTAGCGGGCATCGCCTGCGGCATGAGGAAGTAATATCCAGCGGCACCGGCAATGAGCACTGCGACAACGATAAGGGTTTTTCATAGCATGAATGATACTACCCTACAGACGCGCTTCGGGGGATATGCTTACCGAAAAACTAATGCCGCCGAGGCGCGGGGCCTCGGCGGCGTAATTTCGAATGCTCAAATGCGTCGCGACTAGAGATGCCGCGGCCTGTCGGTGTGCTGCAAGATGACCCGTTCCAGTTTCCGGTTGTTGCTCCGGTTGAATCCGCGCGATCTCCGCTGCTTGTACTGCGGCGGCGGACACATCGGATGTCTGATCCCCTTCCTGAGCGCGTCGCCGACCGCTTTCCCGAGCACGTGCGCGGCTTTCTCTCTGAGCGTCATGGGCGCAGGCTTGCGGTCATTACCGTTTCGCATCGGCGGTTCTCCCTAAGGCACAATTGCCGCCGTCGATAGTAGCATTTGAGCCCTATTTTTGCTACCATCCTTTCCACAAGCGCGTGTAGTTCAGTGGTAGAACGCTCGACTGATAATCGGGAGGTCCATGGTTCGATCCCATGCACGCGCACAAACAGGCCATACGCGCTACACTATCGTCATGAATTACCGTGTCGTCGGAGGGAAAGCTCTCTCGGGAGAAGTAACTACCAACGTCTCGAAAAACGCGGCGGTGGGACTTTTGGCCGCGTCGCTTTTGAATCGCGGGAAGACGACGCTCAAAAAGATGCCGCGAATAGAGGAAGTGAAGCGGCTTCTCGAAGTGATGCAATCGATCGGTGTGCACATCGAGTGGGCCGACGGCGGCGACATCACCATTACGCCGCCCGACACATTCGACCTCGCGAATATCAACAAAGAAGCCGCGGCGCGCACGCGCGCGATCGCGATGTTTGCGGCGCCGCTTTCGCACCTGTTTGATTCATTCGACATCCCGGCACCCAAGGGGTGCGATCTCGGCAAGCGCACGCTCGGGCCTCATGTCGATGCTTTGGCGCGCCTCGGAATCCAACTGACTGGTGACGAAGAAAAACACGCGTATCATGTCGAGTGCGCCGACAAGCACGCGGCGGAGATCGTCATGTACGAAGCGAGCGACACCGGAACGGAAAACGTGCTCATGGCCGCCGCGAAAATCCCCAGCACGACGACGATCCGCTTTGCCTCGCAAAACTACCAGGTGCAGGACGTATGCTTTTTCCTGGAAGCGTGCGGCGTGAAAATCGAAGGTATCGGCAGCCCGACGCTTGTCGTCCACGGCGTCGCGGAAATCGCGAAGGATGTCACGTATGCGCCGAGCGAAGATCCGATCGAGAGCATGTTTTTCATCTCGCTTGCGGCGACGACGCACTCGAAGCTCTCCATCTTACGCGCGCCGATGGATTTCCTCGAATTGGAATTGCTCACGCTGGAGAGCATGGGGCTCAAATATTCGCGCGGGAAGGAATACCGTGCAGAGAATGGCCACACGCGCCTCGCCGACCTAGTGATTGAAAACGGAGAGTTGCACGCGCCGCCGGAAAAAATCGCTGCGCGGCCGTATCCCGGCATCAATATCGACAACCTCCCGTTTTTCGTGCCCGTCGCCACGCAGGCGACGGGTAAAACGCTCATCCACGACTGGGCGTACGACGGCCGCGCGAAATACTATCTCGAGATGAACAAGCTCGGTGCCGATGTCGAGCTGCTCGATCCGCACCGCGCGCTCGTAAAAGGGCCGACGACATTGCACGCGGCCGATATCGGAGCGCCTCCAGCGCTGCGCCCCGCAACGCTTCTTTTGATTGGCATGCTCGCTGCGGAGGGCGAATCGATGCTGCGCGAGGTGTACCCGATCAATCGCGGGTACGAGCGATTGCACGAGCGCCTGAAGGCATTGGGTGCTGAAATCGAAGCGATTGAGTAGTGGTCTACGCTTGAAATAGCTCGAACTTGCCACGCCGCCGAGATGGCGGGCGGCGGCGCGGCGCATCCGGCTCCCAAAATGCCGAACGCGGCGAAGCCGCTCCGCTGACAATATCAAATTTTCTTTGGCGGACTAGATTCGAGCGTGCGGAGCACGCACAACTGTTCCTAGAAATTCTTTAGCAATCCCGGTACCTCGAAGAAAATCGAGCCAAGTATATTTTCTTTCGGAACAGTTCCGTACATGCGTGAGTCCGCTGATTCGGCTCGGTTATCTCCCAGCATGAAATATTGACTGCTACTTAATATAACCGATGTGTCACCTTGAGTATCGCCGTTGTAATAACTACTTTCATCCAACACTTGCCCATTTATGAAAACTTTGCCCGCTTTTATTTCAACATTTTCCGAAGGCAACCCAATAATCCTTTTGATGAGAAATTGCGTTTCGTTTCCAGGATATCGGAATACGACAATATCACCGCGGGCAAAGTTTTTATCGAGCTTGTTTATGAACAAATAATCGCCACTGTTGTATGTCGGCTCCATTGCAGCACCACTCACAACAAATGGTTCGTAGATGTACAAGCGCGTTGGGATTACGAGAGCAAAGGAAACAACAGTGGCGATTACACCAAAGATTAGATAAACCCCCAGAGATTTTAGCCAGCTCGTTTGATAGTAGCGATGCAGCAAGTAATAAAAAACGAAGAACGTAGCGATGTACGATAGAAAATCCAAGCTGAATATGCCAAATAAAACACCAAACACTATGCTTGCGATACCAGAAATAAGCACAATCACGAGCGATTTCTTGAAGCTTGGATTTTCTATCTTAAAAAGCTTGCTAACCAAAAAAAGAATAGCGCTACATAGAAGTAACAAGCCCAAAAGTGCAACTAGAGCAAAAAGAATCAAAATTGTGAGTGCCATGTTTTTGAATTATATGCGTAAAAATTTCATTATCCACATATGAGATACGTAATATACGCTCGCAAATCGACAGAAGACGAAGACCGCCAAGTATTGAGCATTCAAGCTCAGCTTGCTGAGCTCTCCTCGTATTCCGCCAAAGAAAAATTTGATTTTGTCGCCTCTTTTCAAGAGGCGAAAACCGCCAAGGAGCCCGGACGAGTAGTGTTTGCAGAAATGCTGTCATTCATCGATGCTGGGAAAGCAGACGGGATTTTGAGCTGGCACCCCGACCGCCTCGCTCGCAACAGCGTGGACGGCGGACAAATCATCCATATGATTGATCGCGGCTTGATTCGTTCCCTCAAATTTCCGACATTTTGGTTTGAACCGACGCCGCAGGGATTATTCATGCTCCAAATCGCGTTTGGCCAGAGCAAGTACTACGTGGACAATCTGCGTGAGAACGTAACGCGGGGCATGAGGCAGAAAATCCGCAACGGCGTCTGGCCGCTGTAGGCACCACTCGGCTACCTCAACAATCCGAAGACGCGCGGCATTGACCTCAACCCCGACAAAGCTGATAAAGTGCGAAAACTCTTTGAACTCTACGCCACCGGCAACTACAACCTGGGCGAACTTGCCGAGTGGTGCCGACAGCATGAACTCAGAAGCAACACCGGACGCGACATGACCATATCGCATGTCCACAAAACGCTCCAAAACGTCTTCTATATCGGCCTCATGAAATACAAGTCGGAAATTTGGGAAGGAACTCACGAGCCCTTAATCACAAAGAAACTTTTTGACCGAGTACAAACCCGCATGCGCGAGAAGGGCAAGCCGCAAAAAGTGCAGAAGCGAAACTTCCCATTTCTCGGCCTCGCCAAGTGCGCGTACTGCGGCTGCTCGATTACGGCAGAGAAAAAAGTGAAGAAAAGCGGACGCGAATATATCTACTACCGCTGTACGCGCAAGAAAGGCCCATGCGCCGAGAAGCACTTTTTGCGGCAGGAGGAATTGGAAACACAAATCAAAAATTTTCTCCAAAAAGTTTCTTTGACGAGCCAAGACACGCAGAAATGCTTGGCGGCGTTGGAGAGTGAGGAGGCGGAAGCAAAAGCACGGGCACAAGACGAAGCGAAAATACTCCGCCAGCAAATCGCAGACCTAGACACAAAGCTCGAAAAGTTGCTGAACCTCTATCTCGCCGACGCGCTATCCACAGACGAATACGCCGCCAAGAAAGGAATCATCATGCTCGAAAAGGCCACCCTGACCGAGCGAATCACCGGAATCGAGAAGCAGGGCGTGTCTTGGCTCGAACCGGTTCGTGAGTTCATTTTGTCTTTGAATCAAGCCGCGAATCTGCTTTCCCGAAATGATTTGTCCGGAATGACAGCATTTCTGAAACAAATCGGCTCGAACTGCATTTTGAGAAACAGGGTTTTGCAGATTTGCCCGAAAAACCAATACGCGCGAGCCGCCGAGCGCAGCGAGGCGGCGAGCTCTACCTTGCATTTTTCTCTAGTGTGGGCAAGGGGAGACTCGAACTCCCATGTCTTTCGACACACGCTTCTGAGACGTGCGCGGCTACCAATTACGCCACTTGCCCGCGAAATCCATACTATCCACAGGGCTTGAAATACGCAATCTACGTTCGCCGAGATCTGCCATGCTTAGGCGATGGAATTATATAAACACACGCACCCCGACGCGCTCGCGCGCTACGCGTTCATGTGGTCGGAGTTGCGCCTTTTAATAGCGGCGG
>DATMBM010000015.1:0-40886 GCA_035559235.1 Minisyncoccota bacterium | reverse complement strand
GGGTGTGGGGGGAACTCCGCCCGCCTCGCCCAGTAAGTTCCGTTCGGATATTTTCAAACAGACACCGCAAACATGAAAGCGATCATTTTTGATCTCAATGGGATTTTATCCTAAGTCCCAAACTCAGTAGTCGTTTTGAGGCAGATTTTGGCGTTCCCACGGACATGTTTCTTCCGGTCCTTTCTGTGAGATCATGAACAAGGTCCGCTCTCTAGGCGCAGGACGGGCATTCACCTACTGGGAACCTGCTTTGAGGCAGTGGAACATCCCAATGAACGAGCGTGAGTTTTGGGATTATTGGTTTAAAGCCGAGGCGCCGTCCGATGACATGATCGGATTTGCCCGAATGCTGCGCGCACGGGGGATCCTCACATTCCTGTTATCGAATAATTTTAAAAAACGTGCGGAATATTACGGACATTACCCGTGGCTACGCGACGCGATAACGAAAGCATACTTTTCCTGGCAAACGGGCGCGGTAAAGCCGGACAGACGCGCATGGAACATCATCCTCGACGAGCACAGGCTCCGCCCGGGAGAATGTTTATATTTTGATGATCAGGAAAAGAACGTTCAGGCAGCCTCAGCGCTGGGCATCCATTCATTCCTTTTTACTTCAGTCGACACGCTCAAAAAGGACGTCGCAGCACATGCAGACGCACCGGTATAATGGCGCGTATGTTAAACGATCGGAAGCCCAAAGCTCTTTTCATCGACGATGAGAAGCTGCTTCTTGAGTTGTACAGCATCAAATTCGCGAAAAACGGATACGATGTCGTGGTGACGCCGACCGCAGAAAAAGCGCTCACGCTCCTTACTGAAGGCTACCGGCCCGACGTCATCCTGTTTGATATCACGATGCCTGAAATGAGCGGCTATGAATTTTTAGAAAAACTTAACGGCATAAAGCTCCCGCGACGCTGCCTCAAAATTGCCCTCACAAACGAAGCGCAGGACGGCGAAAAGGCGCGCACGATCGAATTGGGCGCAGACGCGCATCTCGTGAAAGCCGAGTACACGCCGGCGGAATTGGTGGAAATCGTGCGCACGATGCTCGAACGCAGATAACTAGTTAAACGCCTTTTCTATCAGCCAGGTCAGAATTGAAAGTACGATCGAGCCGAGGAGCGCCGGCCAGAAACCAGCGACATCAAAACCGGGAACGATAAGTTCCATCCCCCAAAACAGGAGCGCGTTGAGGATGAGTGAGAACAACCCGAGTGTAAGGATCGTGATCGGAAGCGACAGGATCGAGAGCACGGGCTTTATCACCGTGATGATGACGGACCACACGAGCGAGACGAAGAGGAGCGTTGTCCATCCACCCGCGATGGTGACACCTGGGACAAGGTTGACGGTGAGATAGACAGCCGCCGCGATCGCGACGAAGCGCAGTATAAGAAACATGCGTGCAGTATACCAAACAGACGCATCAGCCCCGACGCTTTGGTCGGGGCTGGATCTTAATACGTCTCTTCTTCTTCCGATAAGTCTTCTTCCTCGTCTTCGTCATCCTTCCATTCTTCATCGAGAACACCGTCAACCGCATCAGGATTCACTTCGTCATCGTCTCCCTGTTCGTCGTCTGCAATCATAATTAACACACTAGCCTACTAAACACCGCTATCGTACTGAAGGACCTGAGGCTCGCAAGCACGATACCTGTGAATAACTTGCTCGGGACATGTAGTCACAGCGTTCGCGCCGAACACAATCTTCACATACGCATTGTGCGGACGAGCTTCTGCAACGGGTCTCTTGGCTTGTCTATTCCTCGCGTGATGTTATCTCGAACGCTGCGACTACATATCCACTCACCTTCTATGGTTAAATGCGCACATGAATCCAGACGATGCAGTTGAGCAGCACTTTCGCTTGACGCCAGTACAGAAAACGGCGCTGCGCAAGCTCGGCATCGCGACCGTGCGCGATCTTTTGTACCACTTCCCCTCGAGATACGAGCGCGGCGGTGTTTCAGGCAACGCCGGAAAGCTCGTACCGGGCACGAAGGTATCATTGGTCGGAATTTTGAGCAAGCTCGAGGCAAAAAAACTGTGGCGTAGTCGTCGGCCGGCGACCGAAGGGTGGTTTGAAGACGGGAGCGGGCGCGTGAAAGTGTTGTGGTTCAACCAGCCGTACATGGCGAAGATGGCGCCGCAAGGCGTCCCGGTGAAAGTGACGGGCTCCGTCGGCGGCTCGCCCGAGAAACCGTACCTGACGAATCCCGAAGTCGTGCCGATAGCCGCGGGAGAGGTTGTCTCGGAGGGGATGTTCGTGCAGCCTGAGTCCGACGGTCAAACTGCCGCGGAGCTTTTTCCAATCTATCCGGAAAGCCGCGGCATCACATCACTGTGGTTCTACCACGCGCTGAAGCGCGTCTTTGAAAAAAGCGGTCACCGGATGCCGGATCCGCTGCCCACGGACGTGCGCGAACGCTACCATCTCCCGGACCTCGAAGACGCACTTGTCGCAATCCATGTGCCGGAAGACGAACGGCATGCTGAGGCAGCGCGTAAACGGTTCTCGTTCGAGGAAATTTTTTCGATCCAGGTCGCACGCATGAAGGAGCGTGCCGAAAACGCGGCGCTCCCCTCATTCGAGATCACCGATGCTCGCTCGCATGCGAGGAGGTTCCTTGATTCGCTCGATATCAAACCGACGGGCGCGCAGACGCGCGCGATTAACGAGATTCTCTCTGACTTCGAAAAACCGCAACCGATGGCACGGCTCCTAGAGGGCGATGTCGGGAGCGGAAAGACGTTGGTCGCCGCGGCGACTGCCTATGCAGTCGTGCATTCCCGCCCGCCCGGGCGAATGTCGGGGACATTGCAAGTCGCCTATATGGCGCCGACTGAAATCCTCGCGCAGCAACATTTCCAATCGTTCATCCATTTTTTCAAGGATCTCCCTATTAACATCGGTCTCATCACCGGCAGCGGTGCGAAAAAATTCCCTTCGAAAATCGGGAAAGACAAGGCGACGGACATTTCGCGTACCCAGCTTTTGAAGTGGGTCGCAAACGGTGAAATCGCGATGCTCGTCGGGACGCATGCGCTTATTCAGAAAAAAGTACAGTTCCAGCATCTGGCCTATGCGATTGTCGATGAACAGCACCGTTTCGGCACGCGGCAGCGCCGTGAGCTGGCGCGCAAGGGCGACGCTACGCCGCACTTTCTCTCCATGACGGCGACGCCGATCCCGCGCACACTTGCACTCACCATCTACGGCGACCTTGACCTCTCGGTCCTCGACGAATTGCCGCCGGGACGGGCGACCATTACCACGAAGATCATCCTCCCGAACGATCGTGAGAGCGCCTATGCGACCGTGCGAGACGAATTGCGCAAGGGACGTCAGGCGTACGTTATCTGCCCGCGCATTGAAGAGCCCGATCCGGCGAAATTCAATGCGCTTCAGGCGAAAAGCGCGAAGGCGGAAGCGAAACAGCTGCAGGCAGAGGTGTTTCCTGAATTCCGCATCGGGCTCCTGCACGGCGCCGTCAAGCCAGCAGAAAAAGACGAGATCATGCGCGCTTTTGCGCAGAAAGAGATCGATATCCTTGTCGCAACATCAGTCGTCGAAGTCGGAATTAATGTGCCGAACGCGACGGTGATCCTGATCGAGGGCGCAGAGCGCTTCGGTCTGGCACAGTTGCACCAGTTGCGCGGCCGCGTGCAGCGATCATCGCATCCTCCCTACTGTTTTCTCCTTCCGGAAACGAAAGGAGATATGGCGATGAAGCGGCTCCGCGCACTGGAGAAAAGCGCCGACGGCTTCGCGCTCGCCGAAGCGGATCTTGCCACGCGTGGCGCGGGTGACCTTTCCGGAGCGCGACAGTGGGGTATGTCAGACCTTGGCATGGAAGCCCTGAAGAACGCGCGACTTATTCAGGCCGCGCGTGAAGAGGCGCAAGCACTCGTTGAAAAAGACCCGACGCTCTCAAATCACGCGGCACTCGCCGCACGCATTGCGCTCGCCGGAACACCGCACGTGGAGTAATCAGTAAACGACGGTGACACCCACGGTGTCGGTCGTCTGCCCCGAACCGGTGCCGCGCTTCAAAGTGATCGTATACGTCCCGTTGCCCGCATAGGTATGCGACACTTCCTTGGTGACCTTGCCTGCGCTGCAGGTGCCGGCATTTTGTATCGAATGCGGCGTGCCGTCTCCCCAATCAATGTCGTACGCGGTGCAGGTCGTTGAAAGTTCAAAGGTGGCAAGGACGCTGAACGCATCACCGCCGTATCCCGGGCTTACCGTAAACGTCCCGCCCCCCTGCGTTGACGGCCCTCCTTCAACTTTGATGGTCGTGGACGTAACTTGACTGCTGCCGCGCATGAAGCGCGCGACGTACGTGCCGCTTTGCGTATAGCCGTGCGTGACTGCATAAGTACTGATCGAGCAATTCGATACGGGGATATTTGAGCTGGTGCCATCTCCGAATTGAATGGAATACGACGACGGTGAGCATGAACCGCTCGCGTTCGCTTTGCCGGTAAAGCTGACATTCAGCGGCGCGTTGCCCGTCGTGGGCGAGACGACAAACGTGTCCTCGCTCGAGTTCGACGCCGAGCCGGTAACCGTTACCGTCGCATTCGTCTGATGGCCGCCGGCACGCAGGGTTAGCGTGTACGTACCGGGTCCGGTATACGTGTGCGTGTACGTCTGTCGCAACTCGTTGCAGCCCTGGACTGGCGCGCTAATCGTGATGACCGGCGAGGCATCGCCGAAAAACAACTGATACGGAGCACTCACGCACGATCGCGTCGTATTGAGCGTCGCCTCGACAGACACGGTAAGGGGGGCGGGGCCTTGCGTCGGAGTCACACGAATATAGCCACCGACGTTCGCGCTGCCGCCGGTCGAGCTGGCTGAGCCGCTCGGGCATTGGATCGCGAGGATTGCGGCGGTGCGTGGGCCGACGACGCCGTAGCCGGTTGATTCGGCGGTGCCGTCGCACACTATCTGGTGCCTGCACTGGAATCGGCGTACCGCCGCAGTCGTGAGCGCACCATAGTAGCCGGTCACCAGTTGTTCTGGATAGATTGACGGGTCGCGCGCAAGGAATTGCTGCAGGCGCGTCACATCGTCGCCCGACATGCCCTGCTTGAGCGTACGACTGATGTGCGGGCATTGCCCACCGCTTGTCGCAGACGCGCTCGCCGTTTGCGCCTGAAGCGCCTGCACTTGCTGCAAGAGCACTTGGAGCTGCGCCTGTAATTCTTGCGCGGTCGCGGCGCTCACGGCCGCCGGAAGGAGCGCGGCGAGGGTGAGCCCAGAGAGTAGTTTTCGCATAGCTATATTTTCGCACGCGCACCGAGGGGCGCAACCTTCAATTCACACGCGCAATACCGCGCGCACGGCATCAACGTCCGCTGCGATCGTCGCCTTCGCCTCTTCCGCGGACTCGAATGTCCTATCCTCCCGTATCTTGCGTACCAGCGTCATTTCGATCTCCTTCCCGTAGAGATCGAGATCTACGTCGAGGAGATGCGCTTCAAGGAGTTTCCGTTTCGTGTCCACATACACCGCCGCAGCATGGGTAGTGTCGTCGTGACGGACCCATGCGGCGTAGATGCCTGAAAGAGCATCGTCGGGACACGGGATATTCGCAGTCGGGAATCCGAGTTTTCGGCCGTAGCCGCTGCCCCTCTGAACCATTCCTCTGAAAATCATGTAAACCAGTATATGTGGTCACAGATATTTTGCTCGCCGTCGCTCGCAAAATTCCGCGACCCCGGCTCGCGATTGCGCCTGCTGGCGCGACGTCGCTGCACCTCGGACATGTATCGAAAAACCGTGTGCAGACACGGTTTTTCTATCATATCCGCCCTTTTGCACGATGCCGATATACGGCATGTTCCTATGATCTGCGCGCGACCAAGCCGAGCACGAATGTCACGACACCTGCCCACGCCAAAATCCACGACAGAGAGTTGAGGAGCTGGTCCGGATCTGTCGGTGATGGGACGTAATTCGGGTCAATCGGCAGCGGCCAGACGTACCACAACAGGTTGTAAATGACGAACGAGGCGACCAACGCAGCGGCGGAGATAAAAAATAAGCGCTCTGGTGATAAAGATCCTCCCATATATAAAAAGTTAACTGGTATGCCGCAAGTATAGCACGCTGGTCCGCCCCCCTGGATTCGAACCAGGAACCACGGAGGTATAAGCTCCGTGCTCTAACCGTTGAGCTAGGGGCGGGTGCGGTCAGCGTATCACTTTTGCGACCGCCGGGGCAACTCGTTTGTCAAACATGTCGGGAAGGATTTTTTCGGGCGTCGGCTTTGCAACGAGTGCGGCAAGCGCCTTTGCCGCTTTGAGCTTCATCGCTTCCGTAATGCGCGTCACCTTGTGATCGAGCGCGCCGCGGAAGATGCCGGGAAACGCGAGTGAATTATTCACCTGGTTCGGAAAATCTGAGCGGCCCGTCGCAATCACCGCGGCACCCCCCTTCTTCGCCTCATCGGGCATGATTTCCGGCGTCGGATTCGCAAGCGCAAACACGATTGCATTGTCTGCCATGAGCTTGATGTCGGTCGCAGTCGCAAGTCCAGGGCCGGAAACGCCGATCAAGACGTCGGCGTACTTAAGCGCTTCGCGCAGGCCACCCGCGATGTCCTCCGGATTCGTGAACCCGGCAAGCTCCATCTTGTGGCGGCTCAAATCGGTGCGATGGATGCCGATGATGCCCTTCGAATCGAGTATGAGGATCCGCTTCGCTCCTGCGGCGCGCAACAGATACGCGGTCGCGGCACCCGCAGCGCCAGCACCCGAGATAACGATACGCGCCGTCTCCATCTTCTTCTTCACGACTTTCAATGCATTCAGAAGACCCGCGAGGACAACAACTGCAGTGCCGTGCTGGTCGTCGTGCATGACGGGAATGTCGAGCCGCTCGATGACGGTGCGCTCGATATCGAAACACTTCGGCGCCGCGATGTCCTCAAGATTGATGCCGCCGAACGCGGGCGCGATACGGATGACCGTCTCGATAATTTCATCCGGTTCCTGCGTGTCGAGGACAATCGGTACCGCATCGACTCCCGCAAACGTTTTAAAGAGCGCCGCTTTCCCCTCCATCACCGGCAACGCCCCGAGGGCACCGATATTGCCGAGGCCGAGCACCGCCGATCCGTCGGAAATGACAGCGACCGTGCGCCCTTTCATCGTGTAGTCGCGCGCTTCCTCGGGCTTTTTCGCGACAAATGACGAGACAGCTGCAACGCCCGGCGTATAGATGAGCGCGAGATCGGCGCGATTTTTCACTGGCGCCGCAGGGTTGATGCGAATCTTGCCGCCAAGTTTCTTGTGGAGCGCAAGCGCCGCCTTCGCCACATCTTTTTTTGCCATGCGCGAGAGTATAGCATCCGTTATCCCCATCGCACATGCGAAAAAAGCGTGCGCTCGTGATGTTACAGTTGCGGCAGTTTCGGAAACGTTCTCACAGGGAGAGAACCATGTCGTCAGCAGTGAAAGAATTTCTCAAAGGTATCGGAGCCGAACCGCAGGATCCGAAACGCACACCCCATAGGGGTCCACAGGAGGTTCTTCATCGTAACCGCGACAAAGTGATCGACGGGAAATACGAGCGATTCCCCGCACGGCGCGATGTTCAACCACCCCTAAAAAAGTGAGGAGAGTCGAACGCCCGCTGCCGTCGGGCGTTCGCTATGCAATCGGTTGGTGCTCGATATCCTCCTTCTTTTTCGGCACGATTCCGTGTGCAATCAGTATTTTCTCAAAGTCATCGCGCTCGATAGTTTCAATTTCAACAAGCTTTTGTGCGATCGCATCGAGTACTTTTCGGTGCTTTTTCATGACGCCCTCAGCTTTTTCGTACGCCCCCTGAACTATCTTCCGCACTTCGTCGTCAATTGCCGAAGCAACAGCTTCGGATTGCTGGTTCGGCTCGATGCCGGCGCCAAAGAGCGTGCGTCCCATCGCCGGGTCAAGCGCGACCGGCCCTATTTTTTCCGACATGCCGTAGCGCGCGACCATGTCGCGCGCGAGCGCGGTCAGCACCTGTAAGTCGTTAGAAGCGCCCGTCGTAACGTCGTTGTAGACCATCTTTTCCGCGATGTAGCCGCCGAGGCTGACCGCGATATCGTCCAGGAATTCAAGTCGCGACTGCATGCGCCTGTCTTCAAGCGGCAATTTAAGCGTGTAACCTGCCGCGCGGCCGCGCGAAATGATGGAAACTTTGTGCACAGGATCGGCGTACGGCAAGACAGACGCGATGAGCGCGTGCCCCGCTTCGTGGTATGCGGTGATCTCCTTTTCCTTCTTATTGAGCACATGCGACCTTCGTTCGGGCCCGAGCATCACCTTTTCAATCGAGCGGATGAGGTCGTACTGCGTTACTTCCCTACGATCTTCGCGCGCCGCGAGGATCGCGCCTTCATTCATAAGGTTGGCGAGGTCGGCACCGCTGAAGCCCGGCGTGCGCTCTGCGATGACGCCAAGATTCACGTCGGGTCCGAGCGGCTTTTGCTTCGCATGGACGTTCAAAATCTCCTCGCGATCGCGCCGGTCCGGCAGATCGATCGTGACGCGCCGGTCGAAGCGACCCGGGCGCAACAGCGCGGGATCGAGGACGTCGGGACGGTTGGACGCAGCCATCACGATCACTTTCTCGTTCGGCTCAAAGCCGTCCATTTCGACGAGAATCTGGTTGAGTGTTTGTTCGCGCTCGTCGTTTCCGCCACCGACACCGGTACCGCGGATGCGGCCGACTGCATCGATTTCATCGATAAAGACGATCGCGGGCGCGGCGCGCTTCGCCGTCTGGAAAAGGTCGCGCACGCGTGACGCGCCGACGCCGACGAACATCTCCACAAATTCGGAACCGGAGATCGAAAAGAACGGCACACCGGCTTCACCGGCAACCGCGCGCGCAAGCAAGGTCTTCCCTGTCCCGGGTGCGCCCATAAGGAGCACGCCTTTCGGGATGCGCGCGCCGATCTGGATAAATTTTTTCGGATTTTTCAAAAAGTCCACGATCTCGGTGAGTTCAGCCTTAGCTTCACGCGCGCCGGCCACATCGGCAAAGGTGACGCGCTGCACTTCGTCTTCCGGTGAGACCAACCGCGCCATTGAGCGACCGAAGGTGAATGCCTGCATGCCGGCGCCGCGCACTTGGCGCGAGAGATACCACATGATGCCGAGAAGGAGGAGAACGGGGATGAGCAAGGGTGCAAGCGTAAGCGCCCAGAAACGGAAGCCGCCCTGGTCTTCTACATTGATCCGCACGCTTGCGATTTCATCCGGCGTCAGGCCGTAATTCACGAGGGTCTCCGTAAACGACGCTTCGGTCTCCTTACGAGACACCTTTTCCGATTCATCATGGTACTTGGCCTCGATCGTGTCTCCCGAGACCGTAAGTTCAGCGATGTCCCCGTCGCGGATATCAGTGGCAATCTGCGAGAGCGACACTTCCTCGGGCCCGCTCATCCAATATTCGCGCACGGCCGTGTATCCGGCCGACAGCAACAAAAATATCGCAAATGCAATCGCTAGCTGCGTCCAGAGACCCGGCCGCTCGGGCAACGGGGCGAGCGGGGCTTTCTTGCGCTTTTTAGATGGTTTTTGGTCAGAGTCTTCCATCGCGCGAATTATACACAGTTAGGCCGCATTTAAAAGGAAAACGGTACACTGCGTCCGATGTGAAAATGATGAATTCTCCGGTATAGTTTCGAAGATGGCGCTTATACGAAACGACCGCATCGGATTCGACTTCGCAATCCTCGAAGAAATCGAGGCGGGTATCGAATTGCTTGGGCTCGAAGTGAAGAGCCTGCGTGCCGGACAGGGATCGCTCAAGGGTGCGCGTGTGGTAGCGCGAGGCGGCGAAGCGTATCTGGTGGGCGCGACAATTCCCGCATGGCAGGTGGCAAACGCCCCGAAAGACTATGACCCGGCGCGAACGCGAAAACTCTTGCTCTCAAAGAAGGAAATCGCGCACGTGGCGGCCGCCGAAGGCAAGGAGGGCTTGACAATTGTGCCTATTTCGGTGTATAATAAGGGGAGACATTTGAAGCTTTCGATTGGCATCGCGCGCGGCAAGAAAAAGGCCGACAAACGTCAAGATATCAAGAAGCGCGATGACGAACGAAGAATTCGCAGGACTTTGAAAACATCATAATCTCTTGCCTCTCTCTTCGATGAAAGAGGACACGCAGTCCTTCCCCGGAAGATACCGAGGTTTGCAGAGTACGACAGTTACTGAATTTCTTGACTACGCAGACTCGGCAGCAAACACAACTTGGTATCCTCCGGGGGATGATTGGCTTCGACAGGGAGATCGATGCATATACGTGCATGGCGGAAGTGGGAGTCTTCCTTAAAAATCCCAAACTCTAAGTGCAAACAAAACTGCACGGGGGGTTCTTTCACCAATTCAGGTGAATAACCTCGGCCTCGTTTACGCCTAAAGCCTAAACGACCGCCCATTCAACGGTTCCGATCCGCTGAAATGGACGTCATACCATCGGATACGGTTTCTAGATCACTCCGTCTAGTCGCCTAAAGAAAGAGAGTCCGACTTCACGCGATCTTGTATGTTCCATACGCGCGTCGTCCAAATCATTTGAACATGCTAGGCCACGTAGAATCGTGTATGTGTTTCTCTTTGCACGCGAGTTCGATTCTCGCCATCTCCACCAATGACAAAAACCGCCGTAACGGCGGTTTTTGTTTGCGCTGCCCTGTGTTAGAGCTGCAGGCCAGCGGTGACGCTTGTGTTGCCCTGCCCGTCGCTGCCGATGTAGGCGCCGAAGACCCGAGTGTCCTTTGTCGCCGTGATCATGCGCATGCCTCCCGCTTCCGCGGTTGCGGTAATCGTCCAGCCTTCGGCGCGCAAGCGCGACTCGTAGTACTCGACGACGCTCTCAACGGATGCCTGCACCGTATAAATTACCGCGGAGCCGGCTTCGCCGGTTTGCGGATTTGAAGTCCCCGCGTATGAGATCTGTGCACCCGAGTATGCGGTCGGGGCATCGGATGGCCAGTTGCTCGGCATCGTATTGGAACCGACGGTGACACTGCCCTCCTCGGTCGTATACGTCGTCGAGCCGTCCATGTTGCGATCGATATCGGCGCCGGGCGCGAAGTACGCGCTGCCGAAGCCGGTGCCGCGACCAAGTGCGCCAGTCATAAGGGCGCCGATGATGATAAGGACGACGATGCCGAGGCCAATGTAGAGCCATTTCTTGCTCGAGCTTGGTGCCTGCGGCTGAGTTGTTTCTTCCATACATTATGTAAATAACGGATAAGTGAGGGCAGTGTGTCACCTTCTTCCCACGAACGCAACCGAAGTTAGCGGCGATGGCTCTCGTCGATCGGCGAGCCGAAGAGGACCGTCTGCATCGTCCTGCCCATGACGGCGACGAGAAGCGCAAACATAATGAGCCCGGGGAGCATCGTGAGCGCGGCAATGATGCGGCCGACAACGGTAAACGGCACCAGGTCGCCGTAGCCGACGGTCGTGATCGTCACGACCGCCCACCACATGCCCGCCGGGATGCTAGCGAACGACGAGCCCGGCACCTGGCTCTCAACCACATAGAGCAAGGAACCTGAGATGACGACGATGCACAGGAGCGCGAACAGGTAAATCTCAATATTGAAGATGGCAACGCCATGCGCCATCTGGCGTACCATTTCCCGCTCTGCGAAGCGATGTGGCTCGCCTTGATGCGCGGATCGCCGGAGCCAGTGAAAAGCGTGCTGTCGCGCTCGCTCGATATTCCGGAAAACTGCGGCTGGGCCTGTTTTCTGCGAAGCCACGATGAGATCTCGCTCGCGACCCTTTCACCGGAAGAGTGACAAGAGCTGATGCCGTTTCTCGATCCGAAACAGGAATACCTTTTTCGGGACGGCGGTGCGACCGCCGTCCGCATTGGAAACATTTTTCGCGGTGACCATGCGCGCAGCGCGGAGGCGTTCCGGCTCCTCTATGCGATGCCTGATGCCACGATCATGTATTACGGCGATGAGATCGGGATGCGCAACCTGCCGCGCGATCCCGCCATTACCGACACGCGGCGCTTCGTCCGTGGAGAATTCGATTGGCAGGACGCTGAGCGGCAATTGCAGGATCCCCGATCGCTCTTTGCCGAGACGGCAGCGATCATTCACGCGGCGTATTGGCCGTATCCGTTCGGCCGAGAGCGTCCGCCTTTGGATTCGCTCTTTACTTCACCTCCCCCAGCATCGGGATCGCCAGGCGGCGTCGGGCCGTCTCGCCCTTGAACAGCTGTTTCTCGCGCTCCGGCCGATCGCCCCGTACCCCAAGATGGGCGCCGAAGACCATCGCCTGGAAACTGGAACCGAGAAAGACGGCGTGCTTCCCGTATCGCTCGGAGATCGCATCGACACTTTCGAACACGAGCCGGAGGCCTTCGGATTCTTTCACCTTGCCGAACAAATCGAGTTGCGCGCTCCCGCTTCGCCTCAAGCCCGTGAGCGCGATGCCGGTCGCGCGGTACAATGTTCCCTTTTGGAAAACATGTGGGAAATACTTCGGTATCTCACGCAAGATATCGTGCGGGAGGTTCGTCGCGTACGGGAGTCCGATTTCGAATCCATGATATTTGAAATCCTGCGTCTTGAGGAAGAAAAAGATTCGGTCGGTCACCAGATCCCACCGCCGCGCCTTGATGCAGGCGTTTTCAATATTTTTCGAGAGCTGGGAGTAGATAAATGCCGGATCGCGCGAAGGCGGCGTAAAGGTCTTCGTCTTTGAAATCGATTGGTAGCTCGTCTTCTTTTCGGTTGCCAATTCAAAGGCGACGATGCCGTTCAATTCGCGCCAGGTCTCGTGGTAAGGCTTTGAGAGGTTATTGTTCACCCAGCCTTCGTCTTTCTTTGCAAAATCATACGCCGTATAGACGCCGTACTTATTGAGATACGCGCCCGTGTTCGCCCCGATACCCCAAATGCCGGTGAGCGGTGTTTTCTTGAGGAAGTGCTCCGCATCGTTGAGGGGGATCGTCGTAAAGCCATCCGGTTTCTTCCATTTCGAACCGATTTTCGCGAGCGTCTTTGTCGCGGAGAGGCCGACGCTGAATGTCATTCCCAGTTCGACCTGCAGCTCCTCTTTGATCGAGTGCGCCATATCGCGGTAATTCATGCGGTTCACCCGGCGCATGCCGGTTAAGTCGGCAAAGCATTCGTCTATCGAGTACTCTTCGACCATCGGCGTGTAGCGCCGCACAATTTCGTACATGCGCTCCGAAAACAGGCTGTAGGTTTCGTAATCCGACGGCAGGACGATTGCATCGGGACACGCCTTGAGCGCGTCGCTTAGTTTGACGCCGCGCATGACGCCGCGGCGTTTTGCTTCATACGTACAGGCAGAGACAATCCCGCGTTCCTTGCCAGTAATGACGGGCTTCCCACGAAGCGCCGGGTTTTTGGCGACTTCAACCGATGCGAAAAACGAGTCGCCATCAATATGCACGATAGCGCGCGGAAAAGAATGCGACCGGTCCCAAGCCATACTCAGCGCGGCTGCAGGATGTAAATGGGTGAAAGCGGCGACGGCCCACCATATCGGACGCGCATCGTTTTCGGTGCACCAAAGTTTTTGCGCTGCTTCTGGACTGGCGCCGTTTCGGCGAGAAGGCGGACGATGGAGTTGTGGAGCGTTGCGAATTCCTTCTCGCCCGCAGTGCCGAGTTTTCGGACAAGGCGCGACGCCTTCAGGGTGCGCATCTGTGAGAGGGCTGATACCTTTCTGCCGTTCTTCAGACGCGGTACGTAGGTAGCGCGGCCGTTGATCCGTACTTTCGTGAGCGGCAAGCCCCAGAACATACCGTCGCTTGCTTTCCGATAGATAAGGACCGGTCGCTTCGAGGTCTGCCGCGTCACCGGATCAATGTGTGTGTACGTCCAGACTTCGCGGGAGCGATACGATGGCTCGAGGTCCGCCCCTTCCTTCCTAAACCAAGAAAAAATTGTTTGCATCATACTAATACTTTCTCACTACGCCGGTAACCACTGCTTCGACTTTGAATGATTCGGTCGGGTAAATGTCGGGGTATTTGTCGTTGGCCGCTTCGAGATAATACCCCTCCCCCTTTTTGCGCAGGTACTTCATCGTGTACTCGCCGTCCACCATCGCGATCACGATCTGTCCGGGCTTGTAGTTCTGGCGACGTTCCGCGATGACCATGTCTCCTTCGCGGATGCCTGCATCGATCATAGAATCGCCTTTCACCCGCAAGATGTAGCTGGATTCTTTGTTTGGCGTCAGGAATTCGTCGAAATCCATCACGTCGAGGAGTTCCTCTTCCGCGGCCGAAGGAAAGCCGGCTTCTACGAGGCCGAGGAGGCGAGCGCCGCCAGCGAGAAGGTAGGGAGAGAGTCGGCCGCGACTGTCTTTTTTGACGATTCCGTCATCGACAAGTTTCTGAATGAACTTGAAGACAGCGTTCTTGGATCTAAAACCCGTGAACGCCATAATTTCTTTGTAGCCGGGGAGGCGTTTGTGCTTGCGATAAAACGCAGCAAGTTGGTTTTTATATGTGTCATAGCTCATAGGTCGCGCGACGGCTGTGCCTCCCTCGGATACGGACTTTTTCTGCTGAAAAAGTCCTCCGATCCTCGCCCGTCGGCTGCGGAGCTCCTCGGGAGGCACAGCCGTTCTCGCTCAGGATTGGGAATACAGAGCCAGGTGCAAAATAAATGCTAATATCGACATCGGTAAGTATAGTGAACTATGGTTCACCATGTCAAGAATCTGCTCTGTGGATAACTTCCACGTCAAAAGACGGCCAAGGACGGCCGCCTTTGTTCGCCGCGGGAGCCTGCGTTACTGGGCTTGCTGCGTACCAGGATTCCCGCTGCCCTGGTTCTGGTTGGTATTCCCTCCCGAGTTCGCGCCGGGAATTGCGCCTTCAGGCACGCTTAGGTTGACGTCTATCGTCGGGTTTTGCGCCGGCGCGGGCGCTGACGGCACGGCCGCAAGAAGCCCCGACCAGACGAAGATGCCAAAGAAGATAATGCCGAGAAGCAAGAAGGCTGCGATCGCCCATCCAACCGCGCTTGCTCCACTATCCTCCCGCGTCGCGGGAGTAATGACTGTATCTGCCATAGGTGTCAGCTATTCTGCTAATAGCCATAACCCTACTTGAGGCGCAGTGAAAGAGACGTGAACGCTAGTTTTTCTTCTTTCGCACAAACAGGAGTTCGTCTGGGAGGCGGAAGAGGCCTTCGTCGTTCTTTTTCTGCTCGATAAAGTGCGCAATAAAGCCGACCGAACGCGGGATGACGAAGAGCGCATTAAAGAATTCGGCGTCGATGAGTTCGTGCAGTTCCTCGCGTGAAAGACCTTCGCACTCCGCAAGAATATCGAGGAAGAGCGCGGCCATCGCGCCGTCGACGTTGAGGATGAGCGTACCATTCTTCCCCGTCGTCACCTTCTCAACCTCGCGCGCGAAATCGTAGTGCGGATGCTTTTTAAGAAGCGTCGCAAATTCGGAAAGCGCGGCGACGCGCGGATCAGGCAGGCCGACGCGATATTTGCGGTGGCCGATACCGGAAAGGAGTTTGCCGCCTTTTGTTTGTTCCTCAACAAAGGCTGCGGCGTCTTTTTGTGAATGTACGCCGAGGAGCCACGTTCGGGCCGCCTCATTTACCGCGCCACCGAAGCGTGGGCCGATGGTGAGGAGGCCGGCGGCGAGCGACGAGACCAAATCTTTGCCGGCGCGCGCCGTGATCATCGTATTTACCGCGCCAGAGACCTGTCCGCCGTGATCGATCAGGAGGCTGAAAACGGCTTCCGCAAACGAGGCGGTGATGTCGGACGTAATGTTTCTGCCGATGATGGCTTCCAGCGCGCGCTGCGCGAAGGTGGTGTCGGCCTTGAGGGGCTTTTTGTTTTTAACAAAGACAGGAATCTCGTCGAGGTCGACGACATCCCGCGTCGAGAGGATGCTGGCGCGCCTGTTGGAGAGGTCGTCCATAGGCACGACTGTATCACCTGCCTCACCCGATGGCGAGTCGGGCGGGTGGAATCCCGGCGTCTCAAGACGCGCGAGTTCTTCGAGGAATTCCGGAAACGTGTCGGGGGCGAGGGCGCCGGCTGCGCGAAGCGCGTCACGCTTTGCGCGCGCGCTTTCATCCGCATGCGTAACGAGTGCTTTCGCGTGTCCGAATTGCATATGCTCATCAAACGCTTCGTCGATGACGCCCGCGATATAGGCGAGAACCGGCTTCGTGAGCGCGCGCGACGTGATCATCTCCACTATTTCGTATTCGTCGACGCCGCCCAATTCGCCAAAGTAAACGATCGCCTTCGTTGCCGGATCATTTTCGGCGAGTGTGAGGACGTCGGTAAGGGAGGAAATCGGAAACCGCTCGCCGCCAATCGAAATCGAAAACGAGACGCGCTTCCCCGCCTGTGATACCGCCGTGATGAGCTCGTTCGTCATGCCACCGGATGTGGAGACGACGGCGACGGAGCCCGCCGTCGCAAGTTTTCCTTGCTCGAGCTGCGCGAGGCCGATGCCGCCGATCGCGCCGATTTTCAAGTGGCCACCGACGAGAATGCCGACACCCGAAGGCCCTGCGATGGTTTTCGTTTTGCCGTAGCGCTTGATGAGTTCCGTCGCATGCCGCTCCGGCACGTTTTCCGCGAAGATATGGCCGCCATGCGCCTCCGGAAACGCGTCGAAAAAAGCGACCGTCGAGTCGAACGCGCGCCGACCGCTCTGGACGTTGAGCATCCAATTGACTCGCGAAGCAATCGGGCTCGGGAGTGCGGTGACAGTCGGGTAGCATGGGATCATCACCTCGCCGTTGCCGAAGAAAAACTTGATCGCCTTGCGGTTACTCGTGATGCAGGCGAGGATCGAGGGTTCCCTTTTGCCGCAGGCGTAGTCAAAATCGAGGATCGATTGCACAATCCCAGGATGATTGCCGAGGACGAGTGTCTTTTGCTCTTTCTTTCGGATGTCGTTGAGAGAAATCATACTACTTTTTTCCGACAAACTTGATCGCGTCATCGACCGCTTTCGTGATGACGGTATCAGAGCCGTAGATCGTGCCGAGAAGCTTCTCGCGCTTGAGGAAATCGCGCATGAGTTCGAGCCCCGCTTTTTCGTTTGGCCCGCCGCGGCGTACGAACACCTTGATTCCCTGCTTGCGCAGTTTGTCCGCGTTCTCGGTGAGCGCATCGATGATGCCGGCAAAGGTTTTCGCGATGTCGGTGAAATTCGCGACGCCTCCTGCAATGACGAGTGCTTTCTTTTTCGCGTTTGACGCGAGCAGCAGCTTGATCACTTCGCGCGCATAGAGATGCGTTTCTTCGCGCGTCGGACCGCCGCTGTATTCGCCGTAGTTGCCGATCCGATCACCCACGCCCTGCAGCTGCGCTTCGTCGGCGATCACGATCGAGCCGCCGCCGCCGGAAAATAAAAAGAAGAGTGCGCCGTCTTTATTGAGGACTTTGAGCGCAAGCTGCGCGGGCGTCGTCGCGGCAAGCTGCTCGATGCGTCCCTCCGCGTCGTGCTTCGCCTTCCCCTTCACGAGATCGTCTTCGGACCACGCTCGCGTGAAAAAACCGCCGGCGCTGTCGACGAGCACCGCGGCATCAAGCGGAATGGCGACGTCTTCCCGCACGACGAGCGGATTGATTTCAAGGAAGGCGAAGAAATGCTTGTTGAATGCCTGCACGAGTTCGCTTAAGAAGTGCTCGGGAAGGCCGGATTCGCGCGCGATTTTTGTAATGTTGTCGGTGATGAGGTACGTTTTCACCGCTTTGGGATTTGCCTCGATGTCGATGCCTCCTTCCCGCGCATGCAGCATGCGGATGCCGTGGCGAACGCGCTCCAGCGAGAGGTACTGCTCTTCCTCCGGTTTGTGCGGCAAAAGCGGCTCGAGCAGGAATTGGGAAAAACCTTTTTTGCGCCAGGTCGCGAAGGCGCGCTGTGCCTTCGCGGCATTCACATCCACCGCGACCAACCCCTGCTTCATGCGCTTTTTGATTCCCTGGTCGACTTTCGCGACCCATTTTCCGCTCGCCGGCAACTTCGTCTTCTCTCCCGCGCGCACCGAAACTCCGCGATACGCGTCGCCGAGGAGGATCTTCTTCGCGCGGTATTCAGTGAGTTTGACGCGCGACATACTTAGAGATCCATTTTAAAAACTGCGGTATCTTTTACTGTGAACCCGATTTTGTTATAGAGGGCTCTTGCCGCAACGCGATCAGGGCGACTTGTTAAATAGAGTGTATTAACCTTTTCTGTGCGCGCCGTATCAATAATGTCGCGCATTAATTTTTCACCTAATCCTTGTCCGCGGTATGCTCCATCAACCACAACATCTTCCACATAGGCACTTCTCTTACCGAGCTTCGGCATGATGTACAAACTCGCCATTCCAACGATTTTGTCCCCATCTTTAGCGACTAGAAGAATGCAATTTTTGTTGTCGACGATTGCTTCTAACTCGGCCAACGTTCCTTTACGCCCATCATCGTGAAGTTGACTATTTATCGCATTAATGTCGGCAAGCGCCTCAGGAGTCGCAGCCGTGAGTTTTTTGATCGTCATGAAGGCTTATCCTACCTTTTGCACATGAACGGAGCAAGAACGCGCAGACTCGGGATATACTAACCGGATGATGCTGCGCACGGTGACTCTCTTGTTGCCACTGCTGCTTGTAGTATTTGCGCTTACTCCGATTCGAACGCTGGCCCAAACGGCAAATCCCTGCACGATGCCGGGAACTCGCCCCGCAACGGCAGATGATGCTGTCGTGCGAAACGGGACTCTCAAAGTTGGAACGTGCTATAACCCGAACGATTACGCGATTGGCCAAACAGCGCAGCAGGCAATCGCGTACTTGAGGACAAAATTAACTGGGGCTGCTGCGCAACGCGGCGACGTCAGTGTGACAAGGATGAACAAAACTTTTGCGTGTCGACTCGCTGACTTCTTAAAGGCTTCTGAATCCGTTGGAGATATCAAAATTTTCTCTGGATGGCGAGATGAAGCCGCTCAGCAACAGGCGGTTTCGGTGAGCCGCGCTGGTTACGCATGTCGAAGCGGTGCAAGTTGCCCGCATCCGCAAGGACGCGCCGCTGACCTCACCTTCAATGGGCTTGTCCCTAAAACGCATGCCGAATGCAACGCCCTGCCAGCATGCCGGTGGGCGCACGCAAATGCGTCTCGGTTCAACCTTGTATTCCCGCTTTCCGGTAATCCGCTTGAGCCATGGCACATTGAACCTGTTGAGCGTTCAAGCGTGCCACAAAATGGACCGTGCGGAGGATCGGGTGGTGCGAGCGCTGCCGCTTCACCATTTCGGGTAGCTGACTACGTCCGCCAAGCACTCGGAATGCAACAACAGCCACCCCCACCTCCGCAACCACAGCTTGCACCGCAACCGCTTCCCCAACAACAATCGATCCTCGACTCATTCCAACCGTCTACGCAACTTATCCCGCAAGGTAGCACACAAACGGGCACGTCAAACCAAACGGGGACAAACACAAATACGAACACGAACAACAATTCAAACACGAACACGTCTTCTTCGCCGATTTCGGTGATCGACCAGCTGAACGAACTCGCGTTCGGGACGACGTCGCAGCCGACCACCGGAACGAGCGCAACGACGGCGCCGCTAGTCATAGTCGGAGCGACCGTCGGCGGCCTCGTTCCCACCAGCAACTCAACGTCGACGCAGTTTAACTCGTCGGGCAATCTCGCAGTCGTCGGACAACAGACATTTACGTCGAATGATTTGCGATGGCAGCCAAACCAAACGAACACGCCGATCCCCGGGACAGAGCAATATTCTCGACTTGTGCAACTGTATACAGCACTTCGAGACGTGCTCGTGCGCATTCTCGAATATCTCAAACCGTTTAGCTCTTTGCGATCGGCGCAGCCTATCGATATTGAACACGTTAACGAGTATACGGAGCTGGATTAGACGCCTCGTTTTCTCTTCGCGCAGATGGTAATCGTATGGTATGATGCATTATCCGCACTCGGTGCGGACATTTTCAAAATGGGATTCACCAAATACACGACGCAAAAGGAAAAAGAGCGCGTACGGATGAACGAAGGCATCCGTGCGCCTGAAGTGCGCGTCATCGGACCGGCGGGAGAGAACTACGGCGTCATTTCGGTCGGCGAAGCATTGGAGAAGGCGCGCGAAGCGGGGCTCGATCTTATCGAGATTTCCCCGAACGCGAAGCCGCCGGTGTGCAAGATCACCGACTACGGCAAGTTCAAGTATGAACAGAACAAGAAAAACAAGGAAGTGAAATCCAAGATGCGCGTCTCAGAAACGAAGGAAGTACAGGTCAAAATCGGCACTTCCGATCACGACATGAACATCAAGGCGTCCAAGGCTGCCGGCTGGCTGAAGGAGGGGCATCGCGTGAAAGTCGATCTCTTCTTGTGGGGTCGTTACAAATACATGGAATTCTCGTTCCTGAAGGAGCGGCTCGAGCGCTTCCTTGCTATTATCCCAGAATCGTATAAGATTGCCGAGCCTATTCAGAAGAGCCCAAAGGGGCTCTCGGTGACCCTTGAGAGGGACAAGTCTGGGAAAAAGCCCGCTGCCCCGCGGCAGGAGCACGTTCCCGCTGAAGCGGCCGCGGAATAACCATGAAATCCAACAAGTCATACGCAAAACGCCTTCGCGTCACTAAGCGCGGCAAAATCATCGCGCGCGTGCCCGGCCACAACCATTTCAACGCCAAGCGGAGCGGCAACGAGCGCCGACGCCGCGCACGCGCGACGCAATTTCACGCAACCATGGATGCGACGGCAAAAAGCCGATTTTTGAACTAGTATGGCACGCGTCAAACGAGGCACACTGAAGAACAAGCGCCGCAAGTACATCCTTGCGCAGACGAAAGGTTACCGCTTCGACCGCAAGTCGAAGGAACGCGTCGCGAAAGAAGCCATCAAGCACGCCGGCACCCATGCGTTTCGCCATCGCCGCGCCAAGAAGCGCGAATTCCGCAACCTCTGGGCGCTCCGCATCAACGCGGCGGCACGCCCGTTGGGATTTTCATACTCGAAGCTCATCGGAGCGCTGAAGAAGAAAAACATCGCGCTCGACCGCAAGTCGCTCGCGGCGCTCGCAAAGGACTACCCTGACGCGTTCGCGGCAGTAATCAGGTCACTCTAAATATGGTGCTGAGTTTCCTATCCCATGGGATAGGAAACTCAGCATACAAATATCAAAGGATCACGTCCGCGTTCTTTCCCGTCGCCGAATAACCGTCGTAGTTGTTGAACACGAGGTTTTTCTCTTTCAGCTTTGCGACCATCTCTATCAGACGCTCAACAAGTGCTTTCGGATCGGAATCGAAGATGATGAAATCATTCGGGCGATGCGCGGCGGTGATCACTTCGCGCAGGAATTCATCCGTCTGCCAGCTCCCTTCCAAGATGCCGATCGGCCGGCGGTCCTCGAATGAGACGGAAAATTCATTGAGTGTGCCGACGCGCCCGGGACCGATGACCATCGCGTCCGAACCGCGCACGAAAATAAGATCACGGCCTGCGTAGCCGAAACCGGTATAAATGATGACGTCCATGTAGTCGACCGGAAGTTTGTATACCTCGATATGTTCGCGCTCGGTGGATGCAGGAGAAAAACCGATCGAAAAACCGCATTCGTCCTTCGCGCCCATCGCCGCGTAGAGCGGAAAGCCCGTGGTCGCGCCGGTCGTGATGACGCCGCCATGGAGCGCGATCTGGCGGCCCAGTTCTTTTGCCTTTTCAAACGCGTCGAGCCCCGCATGCTGCGTATCCGCAGCACCGCTCACACCAATTTTCACGACGCCGTAGCCGTTCGGGAGCCGGCAGAAGTTTCGAGGTGGCGCGACGTGGTTAGGATGGATTATTTTGTGGCGAGCCATTGGTGTCTGATTGTACCATACGATTTGCGTCCGCCACTTTGTGTGCGACGAAAAACCCACACAGACCTCCGAGGATGTCCATCGTGAGGTCGATCGACGTGTCGAGCGCAAAATTTTCTTCGATCGGAACGCCTGCCGCAAGCTCAAATATCTCCCACGCGACGGAAACAAGGATGACGACGGCAAACACGGTCTTCATTTCGGCAGTCGTACGAGTCCGCAGCAAAAACCATGATGTTATGAGCGCGATCCAAAGCCCTCCTGCAAAATGCACGGGGACATCGAGCCAAACGTAGTGCCAGTAGAGCGACCATTGAAGCGCCGTGATGTGGACGGCGGCAATCAGTGCGACTACGAGCGCTTGTAGTATGAAAAGCCGTGTGTTTTTCATTCGAAATCGGCGCAAAGAATCCCGCAAACGCGGGCTTCTTTGGGGCGGCAGGTACGGCTAGCCTGGGCGTTAAGACCAGGTGGGTGTCCGCAGCTATAGCACCACGGTGCCATGCGATGTGAGACTCCCTTAAATGAACCAAGCAGGTTTATGTACCAGCCGCTGAGGCCAGTATACCATTTCGCCGTCCCAACTTAAAAACGCATATCGTACCAATTCAAATTGTAGACTTCCTGCGCAAGACGGCGCTCACCTTTGTTCCATGTCCGATTGTTCTCCACGCCAAGAAGACGCATCGCTTCATGTACATGCGCGTCGTCCTTCCCCTCGATTTCCATATAGGCGGGCATTCCGGGGTACTGGTCGATGTCAAACGCCCATTCAGCGAGCGCAAAGGAGGTGCGATCCTTCTCCTGGTGCGCGTACGCCTCAAGGCCAAGTTCAACAAACAAGTCGGCTAACGCCGTGGGGTCAGGAATGTCGAAATTGATTTCCTTGTGCTTCCGCGCGAGGCCGGAAGCGTCTGATTTCGCCTTCCATGTCACCTCATGACGTCCGTCGAAATATGACCGGATGCGCAGGTACCACAGATCTTCCCCTTCCTTCGTGCCGGCAACGTGCTACCAATCGACAATGCGCCAACGTCGCCTGCGTTTGCTTGGCGCCAAGCTCCGTGAGCTTGCGTTTGATAACGTCCGCATCAATGTCGAGCACGCTGACCTCGACTTCGTGGGCCATGGCTATTCGTCGACTCCGTGTCTCTTGTAGGCGTGAATCGGACTCTTCCCGAACCAATGCTTGATTTCGTGCGCTGCCTCCTCGGGAGTTTCCGAGCAGTGGAGGATGTTGGCCACCGCGCGCTTCTCGCTGTTGGCGATTGCGGGAGAATCAATGGAGAAATCACCGCGGATCGTGCCCATATCAGCCATGTATGGAAGCGTCGGGCCAGCGATCTTGCGAACGACATCGACGGCGTGCACACCCTGTACGACCATGCGCACGAGCGGAGCAGATGTCATGAAATCAAGGAGCCAGCCGCGCACCATCTTGCCGAGAACCGCGGGGTCGTTGCTGCCGAGCTCCTTTTTGGCATCGATGCCGTATTTTTCGTACGTGCCAAGTGTCTTTTGCCCCAATCGTTCGATCCATGCCGCATCCTTCGGATAGTGGTCATCGATCATCTGGCGCGTCGGCTCGAACATCTCGAGCGCGACGATCTTGAGGTCGCGCTGCTCGAAACGTCGGATTACTTCGCCGATGAGACCCTTGCGGACGCCGTCCGGCTTGATTAATACAAATGTCTTTTCCTCCTTGATGTTTTTCATACAAACAAAAATGCGCTGCTGCGCTAGTAAGTAGGGACGCCGTAATCAGGAAGCGGGTTGGCATTTGCCTTCGTGGCATAGCGCTCTCGCACCTCTTCCTCCACTTCTTCCCGGTCGCGGCCGTAGGTACGATACGACAATTCCTTCAAAGAATCAACGTGCGCGTAATTGAAGGTCGGGAGATCGGCGGTGCGCAACGTAAACGGACGCGCGGGCACGCCATCGACAAGGAGCGCGACCGCCGCGTTTCGGTTTTCCTGGTTTTCGAGGTCGTGACGCGTAAAGACGGGGTTGAATTGCTTCTCGAGGAATTCGGCGTCCGTCGTGCCGATGCGAAACGCAACTTTCGTGCCCACGTTGCCGATCACGGCGTCGCGAATCTTCTCGTCAAGCTGCGCGATGAATTGGTGCGCGATCGTGAGCGAGAGCTTGTACTTGCGGGCCTCGGAGAGGATCGTCGAGATGCTCGACGTCGCAAAGTTTTGGAACTCGTCGATGTAGAGATAGAAGGTCGGAAGGCTGCCCTGCGTATCCACGCGCGAAAATGCCGCCTGCAGGAATTTCGAGACGAGGACGAGACCGAGGAGCGAGGCATTGCGCTCGCCCAGGCGACCCTTCGAGAGGTTTGCGAGGAATATTTTTTTCGAATCCATGATCTCGCGAAAATCGAAGGCGGAGTGCTGCTGCGCGACAATCGGGCGCATGATGTCGTTGGCGGTAAAAACGTCGATCTTTGAGGAAATGTACGGCACGATGTTTTCAAGCGACGCTTCCCCGCCGGCGGCCTCAGCGATTTTGGTCCAGAAATTAACGATAACGGGATTCTTGCAGCGCGAGAGTTTCAGGCGGCGGAATTCATGGTCGGCCATGACACGTGGGATTTCCAGAAGCGTCGAGCCCGACTCCTGGTCTTCGACGACGAGTTGCGCGGCATTGCGGTAATATTGCTCGAACATCGGCCCGAATGCCTCGGGAATGTCATTGTAGAGCTTGCGAAAGATGTTGTAGACCTCGTCGACGACGAAGGTTTTCAATTCCGGGCGCGCGACGTCGTATTCAAGCATATTGAGACCCATCGGGCGCGGCGCGTACGCTGGATCGAAGTAGATCACGTCTTCGTAACGCTCCGGCGGGACAGCGGCGAGGATGTCTTCGATGTCGGTACCATGCGGGTCCACATACGCGACGCCTTCCCCGTTCTGCATGTCCTGGATGATCATGTTCTTGAGGATGCCAGTTTTTCCGGTACCGGTCTGGCCGATCACGTAGCAGTGGCGCAGGCGGTCGTTTGCGCCGAAACGGACGGGCGTTTCTTCGGCGCCATAGCGGTTGATGCCAAGCGTGATGCCGTCGTGCGGCATATTGACCGGCGCGGGCGCTTGTTTGACGCGAGACTGCTTCAGCTCACGCGAAGTCTGCACGCGCTCGGCGGTGAAGTGCACGATAGTTGCGATTTCCGAGAGCGAGAGTGGGATCGCGTACGACGCGTCGAAGGTGCGGTAGGTAAATTGGCGCAGGAAATCGGCGCTGCTCCAGCTTGAGACCCGTTGGAAGTGCAGGCTATTTCCCTTCGCGTCCTCGTACTGCGCAAACGGCGTGATGAGGTTGGAGAGGAGCGTTTCCGCGCGCGACGCATCTGGGCCGGAGGCGACGAGGCGGATGATTGTGGGCGCGATGCGGCTCTTGATCTTCCGTGTGATTTCCTCGGTCGCGACCTGGTCGTTTTGCTTGAAGGTGCGGCTTTTTTCTTCCTCGCGCTGCTTTTCCGACGTGAGGAGGAGTTCGAGCGTGTCGTGTATCACTTCGCCGACGACGGTCTCCGGCGTCTGCAGCGCCTTGCCGATCGGTTTTCCCTTCTCAAGGCTGCGAATGATCTTTTTGTAGTGGTGGTTGTACCGTTCGCCTTCGTTGCCGACGACGATCTGCAGCGCTGCGCCTTCCCCGTGCTTCGCGATCTTCGCGAACGCAGCGAGGAGGATGTTCATCGGGTCGTGCTCGAACATCTCAAAGGTCTTCAAGGGATACGCCGGGTGCTCCTTGAGCGTGGCATAGGCCGCCGCGTGGGCGCCTTGGTAATTGAAAATGTTGTAGTCGCCGCGGCACTCGCTCACGCGCGTATTCGGAAAGACCGACGAAATCAGCCGCTCGGCGAGCTGCTTCTTCTCGCGCGGGACGGCCACGTAAATTGCGGCCTCCACCGTACCTTCCGCGACCGCGATTTCGAGCGAAAAGCCTTCGTCGGCGCCGATGAGTGAGAGAAAGCCCGCATAGAGCTGCTCTGATGATGCGAGTACCTGCTCGAGCTTCTGCTGCGCCTGCTTGTCCTCGCTTTCGCCGTGCGATTGCGGATGGATCTCAAACAGGACGAGGTGCAGCGCGCGGACGACGCGCTCCGGCGGGGCAAGACCTTTTTGCGGAAGGCCTTCGGCGATGTAGCGCACGAGCATGCGGTGCAGGTCATCCTCCAAATGCGGGTTTTTCATGCGCGCGACGACGGAGAGGGCGTTTCGGATGCCGCGCTCGGCAACCAGCTGCAAGAGGCCGTCCATCTGCGCATCGTGTTCTTCTGGCTCGAGCTTCAGCGCGTGTCGGACGGTATCATGCTCGGCCATGACGACCGTTTCGTGCAAAATCTGCGGTGCGGGCGTTGCGGCGTATTCTTGCACCTCGCGGCGCGCGATGCGGTCGCGTTCGAATTGGTTAGAGGGGTTTTCGAGTTCGCGCTCCTTTTCCGCTATGCGGGCGCGCAGGTATGCCAGTTCTTCCTCTGGACTCTTGAATTTTTCCGGCGCAGCGCGCGCGATCCGCTCCCCTGTCCCTGTCCGTGGAGGCATCAGCGTATTATAACGCAAGGACGACGCCAAGGATGACGATCGCGGCCCCGGCAATTTTCATGAGCATTATTTCCGCATCGAGAGTGTACTATGCTTTCGTCAGTATTTCGGGCCCGTCTTTGGTGACCAGGACCGTGTGTTCGACGTGCGCGGTACGCGAGCCGTCCTTCGTGCGGTAGGAATAGCCATCGGAATCAACATAGAGTTCGCCTGAGCCGCGCGCAAACATCGGCTCGATCGCGATAACCATTCCCTCGACAAGCCTTGTCCCACTTCCGGGTGCGCCGAAATTCGGAATGTGCGGCTCTTCGTGCACCGCCTTGCCAACACCGTGACCGGCAAGATTTTTCGGATAACCGAGGCCGTTTTTGCGCGCAACTTGTTCTACCGTGTAGCCAATATCCCCGGTCGTCTTACCGAGGCGCGCTTGCGCAATACCTGCATCGAGCGCTTCGTACGCGAGGCGGATCATTTTCTCGTCCTCTGGGTCACGCGTCTCCCCAGCAATCACGGTCACCGCATGATCGGTATACAAACCCTTGTGCTTGATGCCGAAATCCAACTTCACGACGTCGCCGTCTTGGATTACGGCGCCATTATCGCTTGCCGGTGAGTGCACGATGACATCGTTAATTGAGACACAGAGTGCCGATGGATACGGCGCATCGGTCTTTTTGTCTTTGTGGCCTTTGAATGCTGGCTCATCGCCGCCGCTTCTGAGAAGAAAGAGCGCGCGATCTTCAAGCTCGCGCGCAGTCACTCCCGGCTCTACCATCTCTGCCAATTCTTTCAAATACATTGCAAGGCGTTTACCGCCTTCGCGGAGCGCCTCGATCTCTTTTTGTGTGCGTGCGACCATCTTATTTTTCCAACCCCAAAGATTTAAGAATGCTGTGGTGGATGGTATCGACATCCGGCTCACCGTCGATCACGTGAATAGTGCGTCCGCGCTCTCGAAGCATTTCAAGCTGCGGGATAACGTCGGTCTTGTACCAGCCAAGACGATTGCGGATGGCTTCCGGCGTATCGTCGTTGCGGCCGCGCTTCACTAAGCGTTCAACTGCGGTATCTTCCGAAATTTGCATGTCGATAATCTGCAAGTCGTGACGGTTATAAAAGAGCATCATGTCGTCGAACGCGCGTGTCTGGTCGGCGCCCCGCGCGAGTCCATCAGCGATGATGTGTTCTTCACCGGTAAAGCTATCAATGAGTTTTTTCGTCTGAAGATATGTCGGTAAAAAGTCAGGTACGCGAAGACCGTTGATGAGGAAATAGTTGATGATTTCTCCCGTGTGGTCTTTCCGCTCTGCGGCATCGCGCAGCAGTTGTCCCATGTCGATTTGAATAATCTTGCGGTTCGATTGTGCCGAAAGATACTCCATTAACAGTTTTACCTGCGTGCCCTTCCCCGAGCCTTGCGAACCGAAAAAAAGAACCGTCACCGGCTTGTGCGATTCTCCGACTGGTACGTTTGTCATGAGATAAGAGTATATCCTTCTTTTTGCAAAATTTCCACGCTACAATGCCGAAGTGAAAAAGCACATCATCACCCTTGGTGGCATGCCCGGGAGCGGCAAGTCCTCGACCGGCAAGAAGCTGTCCGAACTCCTCGGTTACGAGCGTGTGTCGTCGGGAGATTTTTTTCGCGCCATGGCGGCCACGCACGGCATCACCATCGAAGAGATCAACAAGCGTGCAGAAATGGATCGCTCTATTGATGATGAGACCGACGCGTGGGTCCGTGCGCAGGGCGAAAAGGAAAACCTGATTATCGATTCCCGTCTCGCGTTCCACTGGATCCCCGACGCGTTCAAGGTCTTTCTCAAGCTCGACCCGAAGATTGCCGCGGAGCGGACGTTTGCGCACATCCGCGACGAGGGGCGGGTAAGTCAGCGGGCGGAGTCGGCCGACGATGCGTACCGGCAGATGTTGGCGCGCGTTGAGAGCGAGAAGAAACGATATCAAGACTTGTACGGCGTCGATTACACCGACGAATCACACTATGACCTGGTGGTAGACACGGGGCCGAATGACTTAGAGACGGTAACAAACATGATCGCCGACTCCTACCAGAATTGGCTAAACCAATAGCCGTTCGATTTCTCCGGAACTTTGCCGCTGTGGTACCCGCTCAGACATTGAGACCAGTATACCACCGAAGAATGCTAGTACTCGCGAATGGATGTCTGCGCGTCGATTTTCTTGACGACATCAAGTACGACGGAAACGACGATGAGGAGTGCGGTGCCGCCGATCGTGACCGCAGTGACGCCGGTCGCGCCCTGAAGGATGATCGGAAGGATTGCAAGCGAAGCGAGGAAGAGCGCGCCAACGAGCGTGATGCGCGTGATGATGTTGCCGAGATATTCGGCGGTGTTCGTGCCCGGCCGGACTCCCGGGATGAAGGCGCCGTTTTTCTGCAGGTTCTTCGCGATCTGGTTCGGTTCAAAGGTGATCGCCGTGTAGAAGAACGTAAACAGGAAGACGAGGCCGAAGTAAAGCGCGCCGTAGATCAGCTGGTTGTTGAGTCCCGCCATGACGGCCGACGCGCCGGCGGAAACCCAGGAAATCGATGAATTCGCGAAAAAAGTCGCGATCATCTGCGGGAAAAGGAGGATCGAGAGACCGAAGATGATCGGCATGACGCCCGCTTGGTTGAGGCGAAGCGGCAGGTAGGTCGAGACGCCGCCCATCACCTTCATGCCGCGCACGCGGCGCGCATAAGTGACGGGAATCGGGCGTTCGGCTTCCGTGATGAACACGACACCCGCCGTGATCGCGACTGCGAGCGCAGCAAGGGCGACATACGTCGGCACTTGCGCGACATCGAAGGTGAAGAAAAGCTGCGCAACCGATGTGGGGATCGTCGCAACAATACCGGCGAAGATGATGAGCGAGACGCCGTTGCCGACGCCGAATTCCGTGATCAACTCTCCAATCCACATGAGGAGGAGCGAGCCCGCGGCGACGATGACCGTGTTGATGATCATCTGCTGCATGTCCAGAGGCGGGATGACGCCGTTTTGCTGCAAGAGGAGGATGAACGCGAAGCCCTGCAAGAGCGCCAGCGGCAGTGTGAGATAGCGCGCGTACTGCATGAAGCGCGCGCGGCCGGCGTCCCCTTCTTCCTGGTACATCTCCTTCAGTTTCGGCACCAAGACCGTCATGAGCTGCATGACGATCGAGGCGGTGATGTACGGACCGACGCCGAGCATGACGATCGAGAGGTTGGAAAAGCCGCCGCCGGAAAAGATATTCAAAAGGCCGAAGAATTGGTTGTTTGCGAGAAAGGCCTGGATGCCGCTCGCATCGATCGACGGTACCGGAATGGCGGCAAGGACGCGGAAGACGACGAGCGCCGCAAGCGCGAAAAGCACGCGGTTGCGCAACGTCGTGTCTTCAATGACGATCTTGATCTTGCGAACGAATGCGTCCCACATAGCTAGGCAATACTACCACCCGCTTTCTCGATTGCCGCTTTCGCTCCCGCTGAAACCGTTGCATCCTTCACGGTGAATTTCTTCTGCACGTCGGCCCCGACGATCTTCACGGCCGGGATGCGGCCCTTCCCGATGGACAAAATCCCCTTCTCGACGATGGCCTTCGGCGTGATTTCGGCGCCTGCATCGAATTTTGCTTCTAGCTGCGCGAGCGTGACAGCGATCGGGCGCGGCTTCAATCCCCACACGGTGCGTCCGCGGTTCTTACCGAATCCGCGACGCTTCGGGATCTTCTTGATGATGTCGCGCAGCGCCGGGCGGATTTTCGCGCCAGCGCGTGCGGTCTGCCCCTTGCCTCCGCGGCCGCTCTGCTTGCCACGCGTCGACGATTGCCCGCGGCCGACGCGGCGGTACGGCCGCTTCAAGCTCTTTGGTCGGGTGATGTGTGAGAGGTCTGCCATACTATTTCTTTGCGACTTGTTTCAGCGCCTCAATCGCCGCGCGCGCGTTGTTGATGGAATTGTGGCTTCGCGAGAGGACCTTCGCGGTTACGTCGGTGACGCCGGCGAGTTCCAAGACGGTGCGCACCGCGGAACCGGCAACAAGACCGCGGCCCGGGCTGGGGCGGATTTCGATGATCGAAGCGGAATACTTCGCGCCGATGTTGTGCTTGATGGAGTTGTTCTTCGTCAAATCGACGGTGATCATGTTCTTGCGCGCCGCACGGGATGCCTTCTCGATCGCAAGCTGCGTATCAGCCGCCTTGCCGACACCGACGCCGACGCGCCCCTTTTTGTCGCCGAGTACCATGCAGACGGAGAAATTGAAGCGGCGGCCACCTGCCATGACGCGGGCCACGCGGCGGATGCCGAGCATCTTTTGCGCGAATTCCGAGCGCTGTGCATCACCGCCGCGACGCGGGCCGCGCGGACCACGGGGGTCGCGATCGTCGCGTCGCCCGCGGCGCGGCCCGCGCTGCGGCACCTCCTGGACGACGCTCTCCTGCACCTCCATCGCAGGCATGTTCGTCTCGTTTTCTTCTTGTGTGGTGTCGTTTGTCATATTAGAAATCAAGTCCCGCTTTGCGCGCCGCATCGGCAAATGCCTTGATCGTGCCGAGGTACTGGTAGCCGCCGCGGTCAAACACTACCTTTTTTACGCCTGCTTGAGAAGCTTTCTTCGCGAGCGTCGCTGCGGCAAGTTCCGCCTTCTCGCGCGGGGTCTTTCCCTTCTCGTCGGCAGATGAAACCGCCGCAAGCGTCGTCCCCTGCACGTCATCAATGATCTGCGCGACGATGCGCGTGTTCGATTTGAAAATGGAGAGGCGCGGGCGCTCTGCGGTGCCGGCGACCTTCGCGCGGACGCGGTTGTGCCTGCGATAGCGCTGCTCTGTCTTGGAAAGTTTCTGCATACTCGATTATGCGGAAGCGGCCGCAGCCTTCTTGCCCTGCTTCTGGCGCACGACTTCGCCTTCGTAACGGATACCCTTCCCTTTGTACGGCTCAGGCTTCTTCAATTCGCGCACCGATGCGGCAAATTGTCCGACCTTTTCCTTGTCGGCGCTCGAGATCGTGATGATGTTCTTGTCGACGGCTGCGGTGACGCCTTCCGGAATTGCGACGACGACCGGATGCGAGAAGCCGATCTGCAGTTTGAGGTTCTTGCCGGAGACTTCAGCGCGATAGCCGATGCCTTCCACCTGCAATTTCTTCACGAACGGCTCGTTCACGCCTTCGATCATGTTCTTGAGGTGCGCGGCATACGTGCCCCAGAGCGCGCGGGCGAGGCGGGAGCTGTTTGCCGGTTCGACTTTCGCGATGCCGTTTGCGACGGAGATTTTGATCGCCGGATGCAGCGGCTTCTGGAGCGTGCCGCCCTTCCCCTTCACCGTTACGGCGTCAGTTGAGACCGACACCTCGGTGCCTGCGGGAACGGTGATTTCTTGTTTGCCGATACGTGACATATGCGTTACCAGATTTGGAAGAGCGCTTCGCCGCCCACCCGTTCTTTCTTTGCTTCCTTGTCGGTCATGATGCCCTTCGGAGTCGAGAGGATGAGCGCACCGTAGCCGTACTTGACCGGCACGATCTCGCGAAAGCTGCGATAGATGCGACGACCCGGCTTCGAGATGCGACGAACGCCCTGAATGTGCGCCTTGCCGCTTTCGTCGTAGATAAGGGTGATGTCGAGGGTCTTTTTCACCTTCTTCCCCTTCTTTTCAACCGCCTTCACCCAGCCGGCGTCCTTCAATTTCTCCGCGATCGCGGCCTTGAAATTCGAAAACGGGACGGAGACGGTCGCCTTCTTGACGGCGCCGCCGTTCTTGATCTGGTTGATGAGGTCTGCGATAGGGTCAGTAGTCATATGAATTACCAGGATGACTTCTTCACGCCCGGGATGTTGCCCTCAAGCGCCTCTTCGCGGAAGCAGATGCGGCAGAGGTTGAAATCGCGCATGAATCCGCGCGGGCGGCCGCACTTAAAGCACCGGCGCACCGTCCGGGTCGAATATTTTGGTTTCTTGTTGGCCTTTACGACCATTGATTTCTTCGCCATATGAAATGGTGTGTGCCAGGGAGGTTTGAAGCCCGTGCACCCGCCTTTCGGCCTGGGTTATCGAGGCTCCGAGTGGCCTAGGTTTCTCGCAGTATCCTTCCGGACTTGCTAAAAAACAGGCCCCCTACGAGGCTTGTGCATATTACTTCAGGAGGGATGGAAAGTCAACAAAAAGAGCCCGCGACGTCGCGTCGCGGGCTTTGTGCAGTTGAATGCGGCATCAGTCGCCACCATACTTGAACGATAGGATGCCGATTGTCAGACCACCAAGAACCCCGAGTGACGAGATACTTAATTTGATAGCATCTCCGTCGAGGTAGTAGAACCCTCTATACGTCGCGTAGGTTGCAATAGGGATCATGACAAGATAGCTGCAAGCCACCACGACCGGAAGAAGATATTTCTGCATCCAGTCCGACCTCAGTTGACGCATCGGTTGCGTGCTCATATGACACCTGCCTTTCAGTGCGATGCTTGTTTCATCATACCAAATTGCCAACTCCCAGCCAGGTTGTTCTTGGTGCCGCCTTTCCGTACAGATAGGCGCCGTAGATCACACTTACGATTGCAACCGTGATCCACAAACCCACCATAATGTCATAGAGGGACCGAATTCCTTGCCTAAATCGGAATCCCTGGACTTGCGGCTGAGTACTTGGCCGCGAGAGGTAATTCGGATCTGAAAAGACACGAACGCCGGTTTCTGTCCCACTTTTCTCTTCAATATGTTCGATTGCGATTGTGAAGTAATCGATCCATTGATTCGAGCGGACTACCAATCCGCGAAAGAGATAGTTTGCGAAAATCATCACAATTGAGATGGCGGAGACGCCGAATATCCACAGCACCTCCGGTGGCTTTAATAGCTGCAGACACCATCCTCCTACGACACCGTTCAGTGCCATGAAGACGAATGCGTACTGCCATCGCAACACAGCCGCTTGTGCGCGAGTCTGGCACAAGCCGATATACATCGCGCCTGATGGTACTGGCTCACTGTCTGTCCCCTCAACCTTTCGTCTCTTTTCGTCGGCCATCTTGGAACTCCTTGTTCTCAACCTGCACTGCAGGCACCCTAGCGTATGGCGGGGCGGAAAGTCAAATCCAGCGACTAAAACCCCAGCTTCTCGCGCACTTTCGTCCCGCCTAAAATAAAGGCTGCTGCAAGACTGATGATTTGCGCCGACTCATTGGGCGCCTTCCAGATAAGAAAACCAAGCAGAGCGACCGTAAATCCGAACTTGAAGAGTTCCATGCCTCGATCAATGAGGTACTCGTGCTTGTGTCTTCGCATATCATTTAGGCGTCGATTGCCTGTGAATTGATCAGGCCAGTAACTTTCCTTGCTTCCACAGCGGTGAGATCGTGCGGAATACGGATATGTGCCTTTACGCCAGGACGCAGTACAATGTCGAACCGATGTAACTCGGTGTCATTCTCGCGCACCTCATCTTCCTCCGGGCCAGAACCTTCCGCGTAATTCCGAGATGGCAGGACGCGCCAGTACGTGATACGTTGCGGCCGGGTAACCACTGGAGGTATAGGCAATGGCCGATCTATTCAAGGATCTCGGACTCACGCCAAAGGAAATCGAAGAGTTCCGCAGAAAAGCGGAGGACTATACGTCGACTGTCGACTTTATCGTCTCGCGGCTTCTCCCGGAGCACCGAGGGAAGTGGCTCTTTTTTGACTTCAAAACGGGGGAATACGAGATCTTCACCTCAAAAAAGAAGGCGCTGGCTCACTCGAAGGACAAGGGTCGGAGCATCGTCGTAAGCCACATCGAGGAGCGCGCTTCCGGTCCTCCTCCCACCATGCAGTGAAAAACGACGAAGCCGCCCATCGGGCGGCCTCGATCTTTTTTCAATATTACGCCCGGAGCGGCAAGCCGAGGTGGCGCAGAAACGCCTCTGCCTCCTTTTTATTTTTTGCGGTTGTTACGATCGTGACGGCAAGGCCAAAGATGTCTTTTGCTTCTTCATCGGCGGTTTCCGGAAAGACCGTGTGTTCTTTAAAGCCGATTGTCATGTTCCCCATTTCGTCGATTGATTTCGGAGAGAGGCCGCGGAAGTCGCGGACGCGCGGGAAGACTATATGAATCAGTTTATCGAGAAAAGACTGCATGCGTGCGCCCCGAAGCGTCACTTGGTAGCCCGAGAGATCTCCAACGCGTGTTTTGAACGTCGAGATGGATTTTTTCGCCGCTCGCGGAGCTGGCTTCTGACTGGTGAGGCGCGCGAGTCTGTCTTCGATGAGTTCGAGGCGCTTCTTATCCTTCACACTGCCAACGCCCGTCGAGATGACGATTTTTTGCACGCGCGGCGCCTGCATGGGCGAAGTGTACTTGAAGTCGCTCTTCATTGCGTCAAAGGCACTGGCCATTTTTTCTTTTGCGGTTACGAAAGTCATAGTTATGCAAATTTGGCGCCGCTCTTTATGGCCACGCGCTCGCGCGCACCGTCTTTCGAGCGTTCGATGCGAATGCGCGTTGGCTTTCCACCTTTCGGATCGGCAAGCATGACATTGGAAATGTGGATCGGCATCGACTTCTCGATGATCTGGCCCTTGCGGGTCTGCGCGGTGGCGCGGCGGTGCTTTTTGACGACATTGACGCCGTCGATCACCACCATGCCCTTCTTGGTGAGCACGAGTTCAACCTTGCCCGTTGCCCCACGGTTCTTCCCTGCGATCACCACTACATTGTCACCTTTTTTGATTTTCATAGTTAGACGATTTCCGGCGCGAGCGTGCCGATGCGCTGGTAGCCTGCTTCGACAACTTCGCGCGGAATCGGACCGAAGACGCGGGTTGCTTTCGGTTCCTTCGGCTCCTTGCCGCTGCCAACGACGAGCACGACGGCATTTTCATCAAAACGAACATACGAGCCGTCCTTGCGGCGCAACGGCTTCGTCGAACGGACGACGACCGCGCGGTGCACTTCTTTCTTCTTTACCGCCTTGCGCGGCTGTGCCGTCTGGATCGAGATCACGACTTCATCGCCCACACCGGCATAGCGCTTGCGCGAGCCGCCGAGCACCTTGAAGACGCGCCCGATTTGTCCGCCGGAGTTGTCTGCGATTTTCACGAGTGAGCGATCCTGAATCATACTATTCTGCTTCCGCCGGGAGCGGCTCTCGCCTGACGAGGATGAAATGCTTGCGCTTGGAGAGCGGCCTCGTTTCCCGGATGACCACCTTCTCCCCTACCTTCGCGGTGTTGCCTGCGTCGTGCACGAGGTACTTCTTCGTGCGCCTTAAATACTTCCCGTACTTCGGATGCTTCACGTAACGCTCGATCGCCACGGTGATCGTGTCTTTCATCGCGGTCTTCACGACGACACCGGCGAGTACTTTACCTTTTACGTGTGCGGTGGTTTCCATAGGGAAGTGGCTATACTACGCGCTCTTTTTGCGCGAGGCAAGCGTGCGGGAATTCAGCTCGGTGAGCAGGCGCGCGATTTCTTTGCGGAGGTTGCGACCTTCGCGCGTGTTGCGGCTGCGGGAGCCGGCGCTTCCAAAACGGAAGCCGCGCAACGCTTCGCGCTTTTCGGCGATTTCCTTCTGCAGATCCTCTATTTTGTATTTCGCGAAATCGGTCTTTTTCATATCGTTATTGGCGGGCGACGACGCGGGCTGAAAGCGGGAGTTTGGTGCCCGCCTTGCGGAGCGCCTCGCGCGCAATCGCCTCCGGTGCGCCATCGACTTCGAAAATCACGCGGCCCGGGCGGACTTCAAACACGTAGCCCTGCACGTCTCCCTTCCCCGCGCCCATACCGACTTCCGCAGCCTTTTGCGTGAACGGTCGGTCAGGAAAGACGCGCGTCCAGACTTTCGCGGTCTTGCCAGCTGCGCGCGTCAGCGCGCGGCGAGCCGCTTCGAGCTGGTTGGACGTGATGCGTGCAGGAGTGAGAGCTTTGAGACCGTAACTGCCGAACGCGACCGTGATGCCACGCGTCTCCGGGATGCGGCGGCGGTCCATGCTCTTGCGGCCAGTCTGCCATTTGCGGAATTTTGCTTTTTTCGGAGACAACATACGCGTTATGCATTCTTCGGATCATTGGCAAAAATCTCGCCGCGGTAAATCCACACCTTGATGCCGATGACGCCGTACGGGAGATACGCTTCTTCCCGTGCGAAATCAATGTCGGCACGCAGTGTCTGAAGCGGCACGCGACCGCGCTTGATCTCCTCCTGGCGGGACATTTCTGCGCCACCGAGCCGGCCGGAAATCGCGATGCGCACTCCCTGCACGTCGCGGTTTGCCATCACCTTCTCCACCGTCTGCTTCAAGACGCGGCGGAATGTCTGGCGCTTTTCCAAGCCCTCGGCGACCATGTAGGCGACGACGGGCGCCTGGCTCTCGGGTGAGCGCACTTCTTCGATATCAAGTTTGACCGGCAGCTGCGGTGCGCCCTTGACGGTGCGCATCACTTCGGCGATTTCCTTCTGGAGCTTTGCTGAGCCCTCGCCGCCGCGGCCGATGACGAGTCCCGGGCGCGACGTCTTGAGGACAATGCGGATGGAATTCCGGTTGCGCTCGATCTCAACCGACGTGATGTACATGCCGCGCAAACGCTTCTTGAGGAAGCGGCGGATCGCGGCGTCGATCATGACGTTCTCGCGGTACTGCTTCGGCGTGGTGGCAAACCAGCGCGACTTCCAGTCGCGGATGACGCCGAGGCGATGTGCGTATGGATGTACGGTGTGTGTCATATGATTTTATTGGGTTTTCGCTTTCGCGGTCTTAGCAGCACGTGCCGGCTTTGTTTTTTGCGCACCTTCGCCGAGTTCGAGCACGACATGCGACATCGCGCGGCGAATGGCCGCGCCGCGCCCGCGCGCCTTCGGCGTGTAGCGGCGCAAGACGGTGCCCTTGTCGACGGAAACCGATTTTACGACGAGTTCGTCCGGGTTCATCCCCTTCTGGCGCGCGTTCGCGATCGCCGAATTCAAAAGCTTGATCATCTCCGGCGCCGATTTCTTCGGAAGGAAGAGGAGCGCGTCTTTTGCGGCGGAAACATTCTTGCCGCGAATCATGTCGGCGACAAGGCGGACTTTCCGCGGAGACTGTTTGAAATTGGAGAGGACTGCTTTCATACCTTATTTCTTTTTCGCGTCGGCGGTGCCTTTCGCGGCCTGTGCGGCGGCGACTTCGGCTTCTTTCGCCTTCATTTCGATCTCCTTTTGCATCTTACCGCCGTGGCGGCCGAAGCGAGTCGTCGGCGCGAATTCACCGAGGCGGTGCCCGACCATTTCCTCGGAGACGTAGACTTCCTCAAACTTATTGCCCGTATGCACGAGGAAGGTATAGCCGACGAATTCGGGTGCAATCATGCTCGCTCGCGCCCACGTCTTAATACCGCCTTGCGCAGGCTTGCGGTTCGCCACCTTCTTGGCGAGTTTGACGTCGACGTATGGGCCTTTTTTGAGTGATCGTGTCATAGTTGCGCGCGTACTGTAACTGAATTTTGGCTTAAAGTCAAAGAAAATGGATTATTTCCGCTTGCCGACGCGGCGGCGAGAGACGATAAAGACGTTCGAGTATTTCTTCGGACGACGCGTCTTCTGGCCCTTGCCAGACGGACGACCCCAAAGGGTCTTCGCGCGGCGAAGCCCGCGGCCTTGACGACCTTCACCACCACCGTGCGGATGGTCAACCGGATTCATGACGGTGCCGCGCACCGTCGGGCGGCGGCCGAGCCAGCGCGAGCGGCCGGCTTTGCCGAGGTTTACGAGGCGATGTTCGTCGTTAGACGCTTCACCCACAGTCGCCCACGCAGTGCCGATGATCTTACGAACTTCGGTAGACGGCATCTTGAGGTGAGTGTAGCCAGCATCCTGCGCGATGACTTCGGCATAATTGCCGGCGGAGCGCGCGATCTTGCCGCCTGCGCCCGGCTTCAGTTCGATGTTGTAGACGAACGTACCGACGGGGATGTTGTTGAGCGGGAGCCGGTTGCCGCGCTTCACGGGCGCATTTTCGGAAATGATGAAGGTGTCGCCGACTTTCGCTTCCTTCGGGACGACGACGTAGCGCTTGGCGCCGTCTTTGTAGATCGCAAGACCGATGAAGGCGGAACGATACGGGTCGTATTCGATCGTCGCGATGCGGGCTTCGACGTTTTTCTTGTCGAGACGGAAGTCGACGTCGCGCATGCGAGCCTTGTGCCCGCCGCCGCGGTGACGCATGGTGATGCGGCCGAACGCATTGCGGCCTGCTGCGAACTTTTTGCCTTTGAGAAGCGGTTTGTGCGGCTTGTTGCCGGAGAGCGCCGCGCGGTAGTTGATGCGCGACATCTGTCGCTGGCTCTTAGTCGTCGGTTTGTAGGTTTTGATGGCCATATGGGTAAAATTATGTGACGCTGATGGTCTCTCCCTTATTGAGATAGACGTAGGCTTTCTTAAATCCGCCCTTCATTCCGCGCTTCCCGGTGCGCATGTTGCGCACGGTCTTCGGCTTTACGTTTACCACGCGTACCTTGCGCGGCTTTACTTTGTAGACCGAGTGCACCGCCGCCATGATCTGCTTTTTGTTGGCGTCGAGCGCGACGTCAAAGACATAGGCGCTTCCCCCCATCGCCATGGATGCCTTTTCAGTGATGCGCGGATTGCGCAAGACGTGCGTGTAATCCCCCTTCATCGGCGCGATCGCTGCAACTGGAGTCGCTTCCGTCTTCACTTCTTCTTTCTTTGTGCGTGAGAAAAGTGCCATACGTTATTTTTTGCTTGCGCGATGCGAGAGGATCGCGACTGCGGCTTCCGGGTTTTCGACGATGAGATACGCATGCTTAAGGACGGCAACAGGGTTGAGATCGCGCACCGATGCGTAGGAAACGTTTCCGAGGTTGCGGAAGCTTTTTGTGCTCGCTTCCTTTGCGTCTGAAAACGCGACGAGTGCGACGTTCTTGCGAGGCGTGTTCAGCTTTTCGAAACCGCTCTTCGCGAGCGCGACGAGCGCTTTCTTCGCGGAGGCGGTCGACGGCTTTTCGAGGCCGAACGTGTCGACGAAAACGACTTCGCCGTCGCGGAGCTTGCGGGACAGTGCCATGAAGAGCGCCTTTGCGCGCATTTTCCGCGGGATCGCGCGGGCAAACACTTTTTCATTGCGCGGACCGTGCGTCACGCCGCCACCGCGCCAGATCGGAGAGCGGATGGAGCCATGTCGCGCGCGGCCGGTTCCTTTCTGCCGCCACGGCTTCTTGCCGCCGCCGCGCACTTCGCCGCGGCCCTTCGTGTGGGCAACCGGGGTACGCGCGTTGTCCTGCATCGAGGTGACGACCTGGTGCATGAGGGATTCGTTCCACTGCACGCCGAAAAGATTCTCCGGCAACGCGAGCGATCCCACCTTCTTCCCCTGCGCGTTGAAAACATCCGCCGAAAGATTCGCAGCGTTTGCTTCTTTTTTGGTTGTCTTAGATTTTGTTGCCATATGATTATGCGCCGCGGATTTCAACGAGCGTTCCCGGACGGCCCGGCACCGCACCTGAAATGACGAGTGTGTTCGTCGCCGCATCGACTTTGAGCACCTTGAGATTCTTCACAGTGATGCGCTCCCCGCCCATACGGCCGGCCATGCGCATGCCCTTGATGACGCGACCGCCTGCGCGACCGCCGCCGCCGATAGAACCGGGTGCACGTTCCTTGTTCTTCTGGCCGTGCGAGCGCGGACCGCCGTGGAAACCGTGACGCTTCACGACACCTTGGAACCCCTTGCCTTTTGAGACCGCAGAGACGCTCACCACGTCGCCGACTGCGAAATTCGAGACATCGATTTTCGCGCCGCGTTCGAGCGACTCAGTAGTCGGAATTTCGCGGAGATACCGCGCGGGCGCAAGGTCTTTCAAGTGCCCCTGTACCGGCTTTGAGAGGTTGGATGCTTTGCGGAGACCGATACCGACCTGGAGGGCTTGATAGCCGTCCTTGTCGGCAGTCTTAACCTGCGTCACCGTCATCGGCTGCGCGACAATGACCGTCGCAGCCGAAACGGCGCCGGTCTCGTCGAAGATTTGCGTCATGCGGCCCTTAATGCCGAAGATGTGCTTCATACTGAATGAAAAACGCCCGCAGGCGGGGCGATTGACTCCCACCAGTGGTCCCGGTATTGGGACGTAGCGTGGCGGCACTATATATCAGATGAGCCTCGAATGCAAATCAGGCGCTTTCCGGCATCTCTGGTTGGGAGCGTCGGTGGCGGAGCACGAAGAGGATGACGCCGGCGATTCCGGCGAGAAGCGCAAAAAGTGCTATGACGATGGGTGCCGAGAGGATGCTTCCGATCGTTGATTCCGCCGCGGGGAGCGGGTCGTAGGTGAAGGTCGGCGCACTCTTTACTTCAAGATAGGTCGCGGCTTCGCCGGTCTCAATCGCTTCGGTCGCAAGCGCCTCCACAAGCGCATCCAACTCCGCTTCCGACAACTGCGCCGTCCGCGGATCACTCACGAGATCGGC
>DATMBM010000014.1:0-61148 GCA_035559235.1 Minisyncoccota bacterium | reverse complement strand
CGCGCGAGAGCGCGGAACCGAGCAGAAAAACTTTCTTTTCCTTTTTTTAGAGGAATTTTTTGGTGGCGCGCGCAAAATCAGAATTGTAAAAAAAGTTTTTCTGCGAGGCAGTGCCGCTTTCTGCGGCACGGCGGCGAGGCGGGCAATAAACGGTGCTTGGGGCCGGGATCGAACCGGCGACCTACCGCTCTTCAGGCGGACGCTCTACCAACTGAGCTACCCAAGCTTCGACGGCACTATACCATTATCTTACCGCATCCGCACTTTCAATTTCGTCTCGCGTTTTTTGTTGATTTTCGGGAGTCGTATCATTAAAACCCCATGTTTTTCGCTCGCTTCGGCGCGCTCCACGTCGACTTCTTCAGGCAAAAGGATGGTGCGGGAGAATGAGCCCCAATAGAGCTCCCGCTGGAAATAGTTTTCTTCCTCGACTTCACGCTCGTCTTGGCGAATGCCGGAGACCGTGAGCATCTCGCGCGTCAGGGAAATATCGATTGTTTGCGGCTGCACGCCTGCGACAAGCGCCTTTACGACAATGCTATCGGGCGTCTGGTAGACGTCGACGGCAAGTTCTCCCTCGCCCTCGGCCTGTTGCCACTCTTCAGGCTCGCTTTTAGGCGTAATATGCGCCGTGCGCTCCCGCCCGGAGCCGGTAAACGGCACTCGGTGGGCTTGCGGGTCGTCAAGGAAATCGTCGTACTGGTCGGGGCTGCTTTGGCCGGTGAGCCGGGAAAAGAACGATTGTCTATTCATGGTACAAAGTATACACTATCGCCCCGAAAGACGAGGGCGAATTCGTTTAACGAATTCTAGGGCGGCGAGGACGGCAATGACGCCGATCCAGACCCCGGCAAATGTGCTCAGCAAGTGCTCATCTGCCGTGTTCAGTATAAGGAAGTTGAACACAGAGTGCAAAAGGGCAGCGAGGATAACTCCGACTGCCGCGTACCATTCTCGCACGAGAACCGGTTTATAAAATGAATATGCAAGCATGATGCCGACGATTGCCGAGGAGAACACATGCAGGAGCGTCGCGCCTATGAACCGCAGATTCCCCGTCATGACGGTCTGCGCCACCGTGTCGCCGGCAAGCGGCGAGAGGAGGAATAGGGCGTTTTCAAGCCCCGCGAAGCCTAATGCCACGGCGACTAGGTAGACCACCGCATCGATCGGTTCGTCGTTTTCGCGTCTGTGGAGCACCGTCACCCAGGCGACGAGGTACTTGGCGAACTCTTCGATCATCGACCAGGCGGCGAAAATCATCGTCTGAGTCGCCAGAAACTGCACGACATACTTCTGGATAGGAATCACGATCACGACGGTGAGCATGCCGGCGATAAATGCGAGTGCAATGAGACGGCGAGGCTCCGGATGGCGCGAATCTTCCTTTAGCCAGAACCACAGCCACGCAAGCGCAGGGAAGATCCCCGCAGCGATGGCGAGGGCGTAGCCTTCAAGCGACGCGTCAAACATTCACCCTATTGTATCAGCCGTTTACCGGCCACCGCGCGACCATCAACAATTTGGCGTCCTTCTGAGGCAGACGCTGCCAGATCGCTTCAGTCACGAACGGCATGAAGGGGTGGAGCAGCTTGAGCGAAAGGGTGAGCAATTCATAGAGCAGGCGGGCGCGAGACGCCTTTGCCGACGCATCGTCGCTTTTCATGATCGGTTTTGATTCTTCGATAATCTCCGCGGCGAACCGGTCCCAGACGAAGTGGTATATCGAATCCGCTGCCAAGTCGAGCCGGAAGTGGTCGATATTTTTCGAGGCCTGCACGGCGAGATCCTGCGCCTCCTTGAAAAGCGCACGATCGGCATCGTTCAGTTCTCCCATTTCGACGTCCGTCGTGTTCTCAAGCACGAAGCGCGATATGTTCCAGAGCTTGTTCGCAAAATGCTTGTAGCCGCGCACGCGGTCTTCGGAAAGTTTGAGGTCATTACCGGGCTGTGCGCCGATGATCAGCGAGAGGCGCGTCGCATCGGCACCGTATTTTTTTATCATATCCAAGGGATCGATGATGTTGCCGAGCGATTTCGACATTTTGCGGCCCTGGCCGTCGCGCACAAGGCCGTGAAGGTAGACTCGCCTGAACGGTACGTCGCCCAAGAGAAACCCTGACATCAGCACCATACGCGCAACCCAGAAGAAGAGGATGTCATAGCCGGTTTCCAAGACGCTCGTCGGGTGGTAGGTCTTCAGATCAGCTGTTTCTTCGGGCCAGCCCAGCGTCGAAAACGTCCACAATCCGGACGAGAACCACGTATCGAGCGTATCGGGATCACGCTCCCACGTGTTGTCGTTGGGGCCCTCGACTGAACAATGCACTTCAACCGCCCCGGCTTCGCCGTGGCGAGACGGGTCTCCTCGATACCACACCGGAATGCGATGGCCAAACCAAATTTGACGCGAAATGCACCAGTCGCGGAGGTTGTCGATCCAGTGGTAGTAGATCTTCTCGAACCGCTCGGGCGTGATCTTCACGCGGCCGCTTTCCACCGCTTCGCGCATCCACTCTTTGAGCGTCCGCTCCGTCCCGCCCGCCTCGACTCGTCCGCTCGTCGGGCGAGGCGGGTAAGGGAATTTCACCTTTTTGTTTACGGCAATAAACCACTGCTTCTTGATCTGCGGCTCGATGATTCCGTTACCGCGACTATTGGTGGCGATCCTCCCAACGTATGTCTCGTCGATGTGGTCAATCAACCCTTTGTGCTTGAGTTTTTCCACGATCGCCGGACGCGCTTTTTTGATGTGCATGCCGGCAAATTCACCCGCGATCGGAAGCAATATGCCCTTATCGTCGATAACTTGTTCCTTTTCGAGCTTATGCCGTTCCGCGATATCGAAATCAGTTGCGTCGTGCCATGGTGTTATCGTCATGACGCCGGTTCCGAATTCCATGTCAACAGCCTCATCCTTGATGACTGTCGCCGTAATCGGGCCGTTGATCCATTCCAGCTCGAGCTTCTGCCCATGCGCGTATCCCTTGTATCGCTCGTCGTCCGGATGCATCACGACGTATTTATCGCCAAATTTTGTTTCCGGCCGGGCGGTGCCGATGACGAATGGGCCATACTTCAGGTAATAAAACGGACGGGTCTCTTCTTTCCACTCGATTTCGTCGTCTGAGACGGTGGTTTGCAGATTCGGGTCCCAGTTGACGATGCGGTCGCCTCGATAGATGAGGCCCGCTTCATACATGCGCACAAATGCTGTCATGACAGCGTGGTAGCGTGGCTCGTCCATCGTGTAGGCGTAGCGACTCCAGTCGAGACTTGCACCCATCGCGCGCACCTGGTTGATGATGGTGTTCTTGCTTTCTTCGACGAACGCATCGATGCGCTTCATGAGTTCGTCGCGGCCGAGGTCGTAGCGCGTCTTCTTTTCTTTCTTGTAGATTTCTCCTTCCACTTTCGACTGCGTTGCGATCGCTGCGCTGTCGGTGCCGGGGACCCAGAGTGTCCGTTTGCCGTTCATCCGGGCGTAGCGCACGAGGATGTCTTCGACGGCGAGCATCGCCGCGTGCCCCATGTGGAGCGTCCCGGTGACGTTCGGAGGAGGCAGGACGATCGAAAACGCTTCCGCATCCGGCTTCGTGAGACCGTCTCGCACCATCGTGTCAGGGTTCGTATATCCGCTTTTATCCCACAATGCGATAATTTCCGGCTCAGACTCGGCCGGGTTGTACGGTTTGAGGAATTCTGTAGGGACGTCTCGTTTTGGCTCCATACAGCCATCCTAGCACTAACTGTCTCTTTCTTCACCTGCGCTTCAGAGATCCATGTTACAAGGTGCCGATCGCCCCGCGGCCCGGGTCTAGGGAGGATTGCTGTACGAACCGTCACAGCGGGAAGCGGGGTTGGGGTCGCGCGTCGGGTTACTCCCTTCGCGCGACCCTGTTAGACCTACGTCGCAAGAGAGAGCGTTCCGTCTGCGCGGATCGATGCGGGTTCCGCGTATTTATTTTTTTGGGCTCGAAAGTAACCGGCGAGCGCGATCATGAGCGCATTATCGGTTGCCAGTTCGGGAGGAGGCACCAGTAGTTTCGTACCGGTCCCGTAGTTCGCAATCGTTTCGGCAAGGTGCGCGCGGATATGAACATTCGCTGAGACGCCACCGCCAATGAGGACCGTTTCAGCGCCATACTCCTCTATTGCACGCATCGTTTTTGCAATGAGCACGTCCGCGCAGGCGTTTTCGAATTCGAGCGCAATTTCTTTTTTCATGTTTTCAGAAAGAGGTTGGTTCGCTTCGACAATCCGCCGGACGGCGGTTTTGAGGCCGGCAAATGAGAAGTCGTAATCGTCGGAATCGATCATCGGACGGGGCAAGGAAATGTTGGGAGCGACATTCCGCCGCCGCAATTCCGTCGCGAGACGCGAAATCTGTGGTCCGCCCGGATAGGGAAGTCCGAAGAGTCGCGCCACCTTGTCAAACGCTTCGCCGACCGCATCATCGCGCGTTTGCCCGAGCAATTTGTACCGCATCCATTCCTCCGAAAGCACCAACTCAGTGTGTCCGCCGGAAATAAGGAGGGAGAGGAGGGGAAAAGAGAAGCGCGACAACGCGCCGTTGGTAACGGCTGATATCAGAATGTGTCCTTCCATGTGATTTACCGGCACCAACGGTACGCGCCACGCGCTTGCCAGCGCCTTCGCACAATTGATGCCGACCCAGAGCGTCGGCTCGAGCCCCGGGCCGTGGGTCACGGCAATGCAATCAATGTCAGGACGCGTGTGATGTGCGAGGAATTCGTCGAGCGCAGCCGCGAGATCGGACTCGCGCACGAGAATACCTGAAATGTCGTGTGCACATGAGCCGGGATGCAGCAAGCCAGCTTGTTCCAGCGTTGAATGGAGGAGCGGCACGAGGTTCTTCTGATGCTCGCGTGCAGCCATGTTGGGGAAGATGCCGCCAAAGCGTGCATGCGTTTCCGTTTGCGACGCAAGCGAATTCCCCAGCGTCTTGAAGGAGAAATCGGCGCCAAAGGCGCCGTCTGCCTCGATTAACGAGACGCCGGTTTCGTCGGCGGACGTCTCGATCCCCAAAATGCGCATTGCCGCATCTAAACAAACGTTGTATGGTTGGTCAAATGAGTGTTCCTCAAAACACGAAGCGCTTGAGCGTCCTTACCATTTATGCGCGGCACACACTCCGGTATCCGCTCCTCTTTGCCGCCGTCATGGTATCGAGCGTCATCGCGCAAGGAACGACGCTTGCGGTGCCGATCTACCTTCGTTCGTTCATCAACACGCTTGCAGAAGGCGGCGACGAAGCATTCGCAGCCGTCATCGGCATTCTCGGCACTATCATCGTAATTTGGCTTATCGATTGGGCGGCACAGCGAACACGCTACTTCAGTGTTGTCTACCTTGAATCGAAGGTGATGTCGGACCTCCTGCGACGTTCGTTCGAATACCTTATCGGGCATTCGTACAATTTCTTCATCTCTCAGTTTGCCGGCTCGCTCACGCATCGCGTGAATCGGTTTTCGCGCGCGTACGAAATACTCTTTGACAGCGTCGTCGTGCAATTCATTCCGACATTCCTCTTCATCACAGGCGCGATCGTCGTTTTGTTCATGCGCAACGCCGTGCTCGGCCTTACGCTCGCCGTATGGACCGTCTGTTTCATCATTTTCCAGGTGTATGTCGCTCGAGCGCGGCAGCCGGCGCGCATTGCGCGCGCCGCGGCGGAAACCAAGGTGACGGCGAATCTTGCCGATGCGATTTCAAATCAAGCGACGGTACTCTTGTTTTCAGGAAAACGCTTCGAGATATCGCAATTTTCCGACACCGTCGCCAATTGGCGTGCGGCGACCGTGCGTTCGTGGAGCGCAGACGCCTGGATCTGGGCGGGGATCGGTTTATTTGTGATCATCATTCAATCCGCGCTTCTCTACGGGGGAGTGTACTATTGGAGGCTCGGCCTTTTCACGCTCGGCGACTTCGTGCTCGTGCAGGCCTACCTGTTTGCCGCCTTCGAGCGCTTGGAATCGATCAATCGAGATTTACGCCGTGTCAGTGAAGCGTATAGCGATTCAAACGAAATGGTCGAGATTTTGAATACGTTGCACGAGGTTGCGGATAGCCCGGGCGCCAAACCGCTTGCCGTTTCTGCCGGGAAAATCGAATTTACCAATGTCGATTTTCACTTCCATGCCGAGAAGGGGGTCTTCAAGAACTTCAATCTACTCATCCATCCCGGAGAGAAAGTCGCGCTCGTCGGACCTTCCGGCGCAGGCAAGACGACGATCACGAAACTTTTGTTGCGACTCTACGATGTCAAAGGCGGAAGCATTGAGATCGACGGACAGAACATCGCCGAGGTGACGCAGGAGAGCCTGCGCGACGCAATTTCGTTCGTCCCGCAGGAACCGATCCTCTTCCACCGCACGCTCATGGAGAATATCCGGTACGGCAAGCGCGACGCGACTGACGAGGAGGTAATAGAAGCGGCGAAACAGGCGCACTGCCATGAATTCATTTCAAAACTTCCTAACGGATACGATACGTTTGTCGGCGAGCGCGGCGTGAAATTATCCGGCGGTGAGCGCCAGCGCGTCGCGATCGCGCGAGCGATCCTTAAAAACGCACCAATCTTGATTCTCGATGAAGCAACGTCAAGCCTCGATTCGGAATCCGAATTGCTAATCCAGCAGGCGCTTGCTCGTTTGATGAGGGGGAAGACTGTTATCGTCATCGCGCACCGGCTCTCCACGATCATGCGGATGGACCGCATCATCGCGCTCCAAAGCGGTGAAATCATCGAAGAAGGAACCCATCAGGAACTGCTGCAAAAGAAAGGGCTGTATTGGCGCTTGTGGAGCCACCAAGCCGGCGGCTTCCTCCAAGATGCGTAGCGTTAGCGTTTCGACTGCGTGAGGATTGCGGAGAAGAACATGATGATGCCGGCCATGCCGCAGATCCACGCGATCCAGCTAATCATCGCGGATTCCGAAGCTGGAAGCGCGTACATTTTGACGAACGAGTCGAGCACGAACGACGCCATCAGGAGCGAGGCGGCGATAAAGATTGGCTTTTCGGCTTTCATTCGGCAAGTATGACCGCTTTTCAGGGTCTCGCAAGGCATGCGTGATAGACTTGTGGACAAATGGAAACGATCGTCGCGCTTCTCAATGCGTACCAGTTGCCAACCGTCTTTTGGGGCGCGTTTTTCTTTGGAGATAGCGTTATCCTGACCGCTGCCTACCTTGCGGGCCAGCTTGGATGGCAGCCCCTTCCGATTTTTCTCGCTGCGTTTTTGGGGACGGCAGCCGCGGATACGCTGTGGTTTCTCGGCGGCGTCGTGCTCTCCAGACGCTTTGCGTCAAGCACATTTCTGCTGCGAGAGCGCGAAAAGGCGTCGGCGCTCGTGCAGAAGCTTACCGGCAGGAACCCGCTGTACGCGCTTATTCTCGTGAAATTTCTGTACGGGACGCGTATCGCGATGATCCTGTACACCGCGGCGCGTCGGATCCCGTTCCACCTCTTCAGCCTGTATAATTCCGTCGGCATCCTGGTTTGGCTCGCGATCTTTTTCCCGCTCGGGTATTTTGCCGGGAAAGGACTCGGTGCGGCGCTGCCGGATTCCGGGGTTATTCAGACGGCCATTGTCGTGTTCATCATAAGTGCCGTCATCATGCGCATAGTTACCGTATGGCTGACCAGACGGGTCACAAACGAATAGTCGCGATAGTTCCTGCTTACGACGAAGAGCGCGATATCGCGGGGGTGTTGCGAGAGCTGTCGTCATATCGTCGATTCAACGAGGTTATCGTCGTCGACGACGGCTCGGCAGATGCCACGGCGCAAATCGCGGCGACATTTCCCGTGCGGCTGATTCGGCACGAGCGAAACCTGGGAAAAGGCGCGGCAATGCAGAGCGGCGTCGACGCGACTGATGCGGATATTCTGTTTTTTTGCGATGCCGACATGCGTGGCTTTTCTCACGATTTGCTTGACGACATTCTTGCGCCGGTCGTCGCGGGAGAGACCGATATGGTGATTGCGATGCGCAATGCGCGGATGTACTGGGCAGGATACGTCCTTTCCATCATTCCAATCCTTGGAGGACAGCGCGCCGTGGCGCGGACGCTATGGGACATCGTGCCGGATCGGTACCGGGAACGCTTCATGGTCGAAACGGCGCTGAATTTTTATGCAAAATACTGGGGTCGGGGATTCCAGTACAAGGTCGTCAGCGGCCTAAGGCAGACGATCAAGGAGCGAAAGTACGGTCTGTGGAGGGGCGTACGGGCGCGTGTGCAGATGGGCGCTGAAGTCGTCCTTGCGCAAGTGCGGCTGCAATTCGCGGAGGTGCCGCGGAGCGTTCGCACGGGGCGCATTGCGCTCGCCAACACCGTCGGCGCGCTTTCCGGTGCGTTTCTTGGCGCGATTTTTCTCGTGGCCGCATACAGCGGTCCCGCGAATTTCGTCCGCGAGCTGTACGCCGACACGCTGCGCTCAGATCCCGACACCCCGTTTGTTGATCTTCTGCTGTATCTGGCAACCAATATCGGCGTCGATTTGCTGGCGTTTCTTGGCGTCGCGCTTGTCGCACTGAACGTCTTTTTCGCGCTCCTGAGTGCGCAAAATCTCCGCTATCTCACGTATGCGCGCTCGGCGGTAGAGCGCATTCCATGAGTGCTTCAAAAAGTGAATATTTCTGCTATATTATTGGCACGCGCGCTTAGCTCAGTTGGTAGAGCATCGTCTTGACGTGACGAGGGCCGTAGGTTCAAGTCCTACAGCGCGCACAGATGGAAACGTTGCAGCTTAACGCTGATTTCGGCACCGCTATCATGCGCGCCGCTGGGGTTCTGCGCGCAGGCGGCGTCATCCTGTATCCAACCGATACGCTCTATGGGCTTGGTGCCGACGCGTTTTCGGATCAAGCGGTGGACACCGTGTACGCGATCAAGGGGCGACAGGCGGACAAGCCAATCCACTGCATTGTCACCGACCTTGCGATGGCGGAAGAGTACGGCGAGATAAACGACGCCGCGCGGACGCTGGCGGAAGCGTTCCTGCCGGGACCGTTGACGCTCGTTGTGAAAAAGAAAGCGGACATTTCCGGCGGTATCGCGAGGGGGATGGAAACGATCGGCATCAGAATTCCGAATAACGACTTCTGCATCGAACTTGCGCGTTCGTTCGGAAGACCTTACACAACGACCAGCGCGAATCTCGCGGACGTTGAGCCGGAAATCGCGTTTAAAAAAGTTCTCGCGCAGCTCGGCACAAGTCAGATCGACCTCGCGATTGATGCGGGAGACGCGCCGCTGAAAGAACCGTCAACCGTCGTAAACGTGGTGTCCGGTCACCCTTCGATTTTGCGCGAGGGTGCGATACCTGCGAAAGACATCCTAGGCCTCTTTTGAGCCGAACTGCTCCAGCAACTCATCGATGATGCGGAGCGTTTCCGCAGGACCCGTCGTTTCCCGAGTCTGGATGCCCGTCGGGATCACGACCGCATCATTGCCGCCCTCGTAAAAACCGTCGCCGACAAAGAGCATATCACGCGCCTCGACGCTGAGTTCCTTCGAAAGCCATTTCACGCCGTATTCTTTTGTTATGCCTTCCCGCGTCACGTCGATAGTCGATTTGCCGCCGATAAAAATTTCAAATTCGGGAACCCGGGCCCGCAACTCATCGATCAGCTTCATCCGCTTTGAACCGTCTGGGTCCCACGCACGCTTGTCTTCCTGGCTCGCATCGGGAGCAAGCGCCGCGAAGGCGACCGACGTCTCGCGGTCGATGATGCGCGAATGATCCTCGCCTCCGTCGAAAATCCCGGTCGTACGGACGGCGTCTCTGATTGCGGCGACGATGCGCTGCCGGTCTTCGGGCGCGAGCGAGAAATTGTAAACCTCGCGCCAATCGTCCTTTTCAAACGTGTAGCAGCGTGCGGCGCTGTCCGAAAACACGTACATGTTGCCGCCACGGGTTCCCTTGAAGCGCTGCATCAAATCTCGCTCGACCCGGTCGTATGCCGCCCCCGTCATGATCGCGACAACGGTCGAGCGCGAGAGTGCCGCGAGTTTTCCAAGAATCTCCTCGCGCGGAGGCGTGTAGCTTTCAGCGAGCGTATCGTCGAGATCGAAAATGACGGCCCGCGGCAGGACCTTTCCGGCGCTCGCAACTTGCTGCGCAGCCCTCATATGGAGAAGAAAGGGGATTGTCGTGACAACGATGATAGCGAGAATCGCGTATTCCAAGTATTCCTTGATCCCGGGTATCGCTTCGCCAAGCAGATAACCGGCGAGTACGAAACCGCCGCCCCAAACGAAGGCACCGAGCATGTTGTAGAAGAAGAACGTGCGATACTCCATTTTCGCGACGCCGGCGAGGATCGGGGCGAACGTGCGGATGATCGGGATGAAGCGCGCGAGAAAGATGGTGCGCGCGCCATGCTGGTCGAAAAAGACTCGCGTCTGTTCCAAATAGCGCTTTTTGTAAAACCGGCCGTCCGGTCGGCGCCAGAGCGCGGGACCAACCCATGCACCGAACCAGTAACCGATCGAATCGCCGAGGACTGCCGCAACGATGACGACGGCAAGCAAAATGTAGATGTTGAGGAATCCCTGCGATGCGAGAAGTCCGGCGGTAAAGAGGAGGGAGCCGCCCGGCAGCGAGACGCCGAAGAAGATGCCGGATTCGGCAAGAATGATCGCAAAAATCCCCGGGTATCCGAGGACTTCGATTGCCTGCGTGAGATCGAAGCCGAAGAACATCCTGTAATCCTACACGAATCGAGGCGGGATGGGAAAACGTTTGCAAAGCTTTTGGACCTCCGCTCGTATGTTTTTCAATTCCTTTTTGTTGTCCTTGTTCTTCAGCGCGGCGATCATCCATTCCGCCACCTTTGCGCACTCTTTTTCCTTGAATTTTCGCGTCGTGATGGCCGGCGTGCCAAAGCGGATGCCGCTTGGATCCATCGGCTTGCGCGGATCATCAGCAATCGCGTTTTTATTGAGCGTGATGCCGACTTTGTCGAGAACGGTCTCCGCCTCATGGCCCGTGATCCCAAGCGAGCCATACACGTCGGCGAGGATAAGGTGATTGCTGGTGCCGCCCGTAATCATGCGGACCCCGTGTTTTTTAAATACCGCCTCCATCACTTTGGCGTTCTTAAGAACCTGCTTTGCGTAGGTTTTGAATGAGGGCTTCAATGCCTCGCCGAAGCAAACAGCCTTCGCGGCAATCGCATTCATTAATGGACCGCCCTGGAAGCCCGGGAAGACAGCCTTGTCGATTTTGCGTGCGATCTCCTCATTGTCGCGCGTGAGGATCATGCCGCCGCGTGGGCCGCGCAGCGTCTTATGCGTTGTCGTGGTCATGATGTCGAAGCCATAATCGAACGGGTTCTTCACCACTTTCCCCGCAATAAGGCCTGCGATGTGCGCGATATCCATCACCGCAAGTGCGCCGACTTCGCGCGCGATTTCGACCATCTTCCCGTAATCGAGTTCGCGTGGATATGCGCTATAGCCGGCAAGGATGATTTTCGGCTTTTCACGCAGCGCGACCTCGCGCATTTCGTCGTAATCCATCTCGCCGGTTTCGGCATTTTTCATCTTGTATCGGACGAATTTGAAGATTTTCGTGAGGTACGTGACGGGGTGGCCGTGCGTGAGATGGCCGCCGTGCGAAAGATCCATGCCGAGAATCGTGTCGCCCGGCTCAAGGAGCGCGAAATACATCGCGACATTCGCTGGAGCGCCGGCATGCGGCTGGACGTTTGCGAATTTCGCGCCAAAAAGTTTCTTCGCGCGATCACGCGCGATATTTTCGACGATATCCGTGTAGTGCTGGCCGCCGTAGTAGCGCTTTCCGGGGTATCCTTCGGAATATTTATTGGTGAGATTGGAGAAATTCGCCTCACGGACGGCGCGCGAGACGTAATTTTCAGAAGGGATCAGTTCAAGTCCTTCCGCCTGACGCTTTTCCTCGCCGATAAGCGCTTGGTACACCTGCTTGTCTTGTTTTTTGACGTATGGGTAGAGTTCCATAGAGATAGGTTTTAGGGAATAGGGTATGGGCTGTAGGGAAGCTAAATCATACCTATCGATTATCCCCGGCGCTTTTTATCACGCCGCGTTCGGCGCGGTCCTTGAGCTTATCGATGTTTGCGCGCGCGGTCTCGGAAAATGAAAAACCGAGAACGCGGGAAAGTTGGGAAAGGTACCACAGGACATCGCCAATCTCAGCCTTGAGCAATTCTCTTTTTTCGTCGGAAACCGTTCCGTTGTCGTTGCGCATGATCTTTTTTACTTTTTCCGCGATCTCTCCGCTTTCCCCCGCGATGCCGAGAGCGAGATACATCAGTTGGTACTCAAATGGTTTTGTATCGAACGTTGCGGTCCCGCGTGCTACGTTCTCGTACTCGTCAAAGTCCATGCACTAAGTATACCGCTTGTACGTAGCGGCTCGCGCTCGGTATCTGAAAAGAGAACGCCCCGCAGTTTTCGTCAAACTGCAGGGCGTCGAATCACCATTTTCCGAGGACGTTTTCCGGATGCTCCCTGTTAAAAAGCCGCTCGCTACCCTCCATCAGGTAGACGTTCGAGATGCCCGCTTCAGTAATGGCTTTCCAGCAGGGCTCGCATGCCCACCAGTGTCCCCACAAGTAGAGGTCGGCACCGCGAGTATCGCCGTCGTTCTTTAGCGCATCGGCAATGGCGCGTGGCTCGCTGTGGTTTTTCGGGTGGCACCCTTCGCAGAGTTCATAGCCCTGTCCAGTCGGGATGCCGCGCCTCACGCGTTCGCATTGGTGGGTCTTGTGGTAGTCACTTCCGTTGGCGCCGCGGCCGATGATGACGCCGTCCTTGACGATAATTGATCCGGTTTTGACCGCGTCGTCGAGCGAGTGCGCGAGAGCGTACGATCGCGCCTCGAGCATATACTCGTTGTCTTCCGGTACATAGCGGAACTGGCGGTTCCCAGGCAGGTATGGATACGTAATCGAAGTCATGGTGTTGTACCTTCTATTGCCCAGATAGTGTATACCACGTCGAAGCGGCAGTATATAATCTCCCCACTATGGCGCGTTTCGATTCCGTCTATCAAGACATGTTAAGGCGTATTGTCAAAGACGGAGTTGCCGAAGTTAACAAGCGAACGGGACACGAAGTAAAAGCGATTCCCGGGATGCATTTCTCACTCGATATCGAAAAGGAAGGTTTTCCACTGCTTACGTTGCGGAAATTGCCGGTGAAAATGTTTGTGGCAGAGCAGATCTGGTTTGTTTCCGGCGCGAGAAAACCGGCCGATTTTTTGCGCGAATACACGAAGATCTGGGATGTCTTCACGAATCCTGCGGACGTTGTCACCGTTGCGTACGGCTATCGCTGGCGCAAGCACTTCGGACGCGACCAGCTCGGGCTTTTGGTGAAGCACTTGAAGCAAGATCCGACGTCTCGGCACGGCGTCATCATCACATGGGATCCCGCGGGTGACGGCCTTGGCGTCACTAACCGGAAAAACGTGCCGTGTCCGTATTCATTCACCGTCAACATCATCAACGGGCGTCTGAATCTCCACAATATCGTTCGCTCGAATGATATGGTTTTGGGATTCCCCGCGGACGTGGCCGGATTCGCTCTGCTCCAACTCATGCTGGCACAGAAACTCGGCGTCAAGCCGGGGGTTTACAGCCACTCGATCTCCAATGCGCACGTCTATGACAACCAGTATGCAGCCGTCCGGGAGATGTTGAAGCGTAAGGCGACGCATAAGCCCATCAGGGTTACGCTCCCAAAAAACTCCTTTGATCGGGCGGAAAAAAAAGACGTAAAGCTTGTGGAGCAGATCGTCGCCGCATTTACCGGCCAATACAAGCCGCAGGATGCGATCAAGGGATTACAAATTGTCTTGTAGAATAGTCATATGGCAGTACTCACGAAGGATGAGATTGTGCAGCGGGTGAAGGACAAGGAGATTGTTTTTACGCCCGGGCTGGACACGTTTCAGTTGCAGGCGCATGCGGTTGACCTGCGGCTGGGGTTTACGTTTTTAATTCCGAAAGCATGGCAGATGACGGCGCGCGGCCGGGAGGCGATGATGATCGATCCGCTGCGCGACCATGGACCGGAGTACTTCGACGTCATCGAGCTTGAGCAAGGACAGTCGTTCGATTTGCTGCCCCACGAATATGTGCTCGTCTCGACATACGAGACCATTAAAGTACCCGCCGATTTAATGGCCGTTTTGTATCCTCGGTCATCCGTCAATCGCAAGGGGCTCTCAGTGGACCTTACCGGAATCATTGATTCCGGCTATGAAGGACCGCTGACGTTGCCTATCCGGAATAACACCCATTCACAAGTCATCGAACTGCATCCGGGGGAGCGCATCTGCCAAATCGTGTTTGAGCAGCTGACCCACCCGATAGAAGCGAGAAAGAGTCGATGGCATATGAAGGACGTCGTGGAGAAAGGGGCAAGGGAAAAGGCGAAGGAGATGAAGCTGGTTTTCAGCGGGGATATTCGGAAGTTGAAGTCCAGCTACAAGGCGGGCTAGGCATCGTATTGTTGACGCAGGCTTCTACTCGTGGCCTGTTGCGGGCAAAATGACTGTGCTGAGCCCTTTTTTGACGCTGGGCTAGACACCGGGTAAGGGCATGTCAGGATGCCGCGCTGGGTGCCCCCAGAGGCACAGTCCGTCACACACGGGAGGTTCGCATGACGTCGCGGAGGCTTCATTTGCAACGGTGGATCTTTCACCTCGGGATGGTGATCGGTTCATTCACCCTCATCGTCCTAATCATCTTTAACGTTATTTGACGTGTGCTCAACAGAGTAAAGCGGTCGGTTCGTCCGGCCGCTTGTCTTTTATGCTATAGTCCCCGCGATGCAGGTGAAGCCCATCCACACGCGGATTTTTAAAGAAGGCGAGAACCTCGAGTCGTTCGTTGTTGAACATGTTCCGGCAATTTCTGATGCGACAATTCTGGTCGTCACGTCGAAAATCGTCGCACTATCGGAAAAGCGCACTGCCGATGTGGCGCGTCGCGACGAGATCATCAAACAGGAAAGCGACGTCGCAATACGCACAAAATACACATGGCTTACCATTAAGGACGGGACTGTTATGTCATCGGCGGGAGTGGACGAATCAAATGCGGACGGCAAACTCGTGCTCCTGCCGAAAGACAGTTTTGCCGCCGCCGAGGCATTGCGAAGCGCACTTGTGCGCCGTTTCGGCCTAACAAAATTCGGGGTCGTGATCACTGATAGCCGTGTTTTACCACTTCGCGCGGGGATTGTCGGGGTGGCGCTTGGGTATGCGGGAATCAAGGGCGTACGCGACTATCGCGGAACACCCGATATTTTCGGGCGCATTCTAAAACTTGCCCGAACGGATGTTGCCGATAGCCTGGCGACAGCGGCCGTTCTTGAAATGGGAGAGGGTGCGGAGCAACGGCCCCTGTGCATCATCGAAGACGCGCCTGTTGAGTTCGTGGACACGATCGACCGAACGGAACTCCATATCGACATCGAGGATGATCTGTATCGGCCGTTGTTTGATACACTCAACTAGTATGCAGCGTTGCATCAGCATGATCGCGGCGATCGGGCGCAACCGCGAGCTGGGGAAGGGAAACGACCTCCTGTGGAAAATCCCCGATGACCTGAAGCGGTTTCGAGGCATCACGAAAGGACATCCCGTCATCATGGGGAGGAAAACATACGAGTCAATCGGGCGGCCGTTGCCCGATCGAACAAACATCGTGATTACCCGTGACAGAGGGTGGTCGGCCGAAGGCACTCTCGCCGTTGCGTCGATGGAGGAGGCGCTCGAGCTGGCGCGGATTAAGCCGGGAAACGAAGAAATTTTTATCATAGGCGGAGGGCAAATCTACGAGCTCGGCCTTCCATACACGGACAAGCTGTACTTGACGCTTATCGACGATGCCAAAGACGCCGACTCTTTTTTCCCGCCGTACGACCAGTTCAAAAAAAAGGTATTTGAGGAGGAGCGTGCCTACGAAGGACTGCCGTACCGCTGGGTAGATTTGCAACGATAAACGGGTATTCTTACCCCTAGGCCAGGGGACACACCTCTGGTTTTTGTTCATTGGAGAAAAAGTGATGACGACCAATCGCTACGACGTTGGGTATGGGACGCTGGACGCTTTCAAGCGGCTCGCGCTTGCGAAAGCCCAGGAGACCGATCGCAACATCGCGAGGCTCGGCTTGAAGGTTGTCGAGTGGACGCAAGGAGAGAGCGTGTTTCTCGTCGAATACTCGGATCATTTTCACGGGCAGGTGAATGAGAACCTGGGTACGAAAAATGACGCGGCGGACAGATTTGCAGAGGCTTTGCGTACGGTAGAGGAAGTCGGAAAATCACTATCAACCCCGAAGTACGACAATGTCGCACAATGCTGCGCGGCCATGGTCTTCAACGACATGATCACGCTCGGCGTGTTGCCGGTTACCATGATGATGCACCTCGTGGTCGCGCAATCGGACTGGTTCAAATGGGAGAAACGGAACAAAGAACTGATCGAAGGTTGGAGACGCGCCTGTGATCTCGCCGGTACGTGCTGGGGCGGTGGCGAAACTCCTGCGCTGCGGGATTTGATCGTGCCCGGGAAGGCCGTTATCTCTGGATCGGCCGACGGGATCATCATGCCGAAGGAGCGTCTCATCAAGCGGAACATTCAACATGGTGATGCCATCATCATCCTCCTCGAAAGCTCGGGCATCCATGCCAACGGCCTCACACTAGCTCGGGATATCGCCAACAAACTTCCGAATGGGTACCTGACAAAGATGCCTGACGGGCGGATGTACGGCGAGGCGCTGCTCGATCCGACGCACATCTACGTGCGTTACATCGGAGAGTGCTTGGAGCGCGGCATCGAAATCCATTACTGCGTCAACATCACCGGCCACGGTTGTCGGAAATTGATGCGGGCGCCGGAGAAGTTTACATATGCGATCGATACGGTACCTCAGGTGCCGACGGCGCTGGAATTCATCGCCGAACACGGCGGCGTCTCGTTGCGCCACATGTATGCAGATTTCAACATGGGCGGCGGGTTCGCGCTCTTTGTTCCGGAGCGGCACGTAGATGACGCACTATTGCTTCTCGAAACGGGAGAGCATCCCTTCGGAGGTATTCGTGCGGGCACGATCTTTGCGAGCGAGCGGAGCAAGGTCGTTATTTCGCCGATTGGCGAGAAATACGACAAACGCGAACTGCAAGTGCGGTAGACACATCCCATGGGCGGCAACGCTGCCCACGGGATTCTTATTGCTTCAAACCAAGCCCTGTACGGATGAGATACCAATTGATACCGACAAGCGCGACGATCATGGCGGCGAGGACGCCGATCGAGATGGAGAGCGAAACGTCGGTGATGCCGAGGAAGCCGTAGCGGAAACCGTTGATGAGGTAGAAGAGGGGATTCGCGTACGTTATCGCCTGCCACCAATCGGGGAGCGCGTGCACCGAGTAGAAAATGCCGCCGAGGTAGACGAGCGGTGTCAGCACGAACGTTGGCACAATGTTGATGCCGTCGATTGTCTTCGCATAGATGCCGTTGACGAGCCCCGCGAGCGCAAAGATGAGCGATGTAAGTATCGCAAAGCCGAAGATAATCAAGACGTTGTGTATGGCGAGCGAAAGGCCGGTGAAGAAGACGGAAACGATAAGCACGAGCGCGCCGGTAAGGACGCCGCGCACGACGCCTCCTCCGACGAATCCCGCGATCATGAGCCAGGGGGGTGTCGGCGAGACCAGGATCTCATCGATTGAGCGAGCGAAGAATTTTGACGTAAAGAAGGTAAACGAAGTGTTCGCGTAGGCGGTCGTCACGATCGCGAGCATCACGAGGCCGGGGACGACGAATACCATGTAATCGACTCCCTGCATCTCGCCAATGCGACTGCCAAGAACGGTGCCAAAGACAAGGAAGTAAAGCACGGATGTGATAACGCTCGGCAGGAACGTCTGCACCCAGATGCGGAACATCCGCACCACGTCTTTGCGGATCATCGTATAGAAAGAAATCCATTTTTGATAGGGTGTCATAGGGAGTGCTCGCAAGTATGTGTTTTTCGAACCACGAAAAATTTCTGCTGAAATTTTCCTCCGTCCGCCGCCAGCCGCGACTTCCGAGGGTTCTCAAAACACACACCTTGCTCGCTTATGTTTATAAAGAAAGTGTCCATGGCAGATTATTTTTCTTTGACGAGTTTCAAAAAGACCTCTTCAAGCCGGCCACCACGATAGCCTTCTTTTGTTTGTCCACTTTCATCATGCATCGAGAGGATCTTTTCCATCGGGCCTTCCGCCACAATGAGCCCATTGTTGATGATCGCGACGTGTTTCGCGAGCTGCTCGGCCTCTTCAAGATAGTGCGTCGTGAGAAGAATTGTGAGGCCCTCTGATGTCAGCTTGCGTAAGTAGTCCCACATGCCGCGTCGTAGTTCGACATCGACACCGGCCGTCGGTTCATCGAGCACGAGGAAGCGCGGCTTGTGGATGAGGGCGCGCGCGATCATGAGACGACGCTTCATGCCGCCAGAGAGCTCCATTGCACGGTTTGTCATCTTTTCGCCAAGCCCAAGGTCCTTGAGCAGCTGTTCTGCGCGCGGAATCGTTTCTGAACGCGGGATACCGTAGTAGCCGCCCTGATTGGCGACGATATCAATCGGCTTCTCGAACGGATTGAAATTGATCTCTTGTCCAACGAGTCCGATCTGCGTCTTCGCCATTTCCGGGTCATCGTCGATATCGTAGCCGAATACCTTTACGGAGCCTTCGGTCTTGTTGACGAGCCCGGTCGAGATCCCAATGATCGTCGTTTTCCCCGCGCCATTCGGACCAAGGAGCGCGTAAAAGTCTCCCGCCGGCACGGTCAACGAGACGCCTTTGAGCGCCTCGGTGCCGGAGGCGTATCGCTTTTTGAGATTTGTGATTTCGAGCGCGGGGACGGACATGGGAGCGCATTATACCAAAAGACCCGCCAGATACTGAAACGTATCTTCCGGGTTCGTCACGGCCTTTGTTGGGAGCACGCCGATGACGCTCTCATCGTTGCCGCCGGGAAAAAGCGCGTCCCCGACGTACACGCAGTCGTCTTGGTTCCACTCCTTGAGGTCGGCGAGGCGTTTGACGTTGTATCCCTTATGTTTGCCGAGCAGTATGAAATTGTATGTCGTGGTGCCGGCGGGCGTTACTTCAATACCGACATCATTGAGTCGCTTCACGTCTTCGGAAAGCATCGCAAGTGCCGCGGCGCGCTTCTTTTCGTCGGGGTCGAACGCATATTTTTTTTCAACGTCCTCATGGAATCCGATGACGCTATAGCTAATCTGCGCGCCGCGGTGTTCCACGAGGTCATTCTCGTCTTTTACCGTAAGATCAAAATGCCGTTTAAGTTTTTCAATAAACGCGTGTACGGCGTCGCTTTGCGCCTCATTGATGGCTTCGCGCCACAGTTCTGCTCCGCTTATATCGATTGCGTGATTGCCGCTTTGCGCGAGCGCGTAATATTTACCTTCGAATCGCGGCGTTACCTGTTCGCGGATCTGTTCGACGGTGCCACCGGTGACAACAACGACGTCCCTCGTATTGCATAGATGGTCGAAAATCTCCTGATGGGGAAGTGCCATCGGCGAACGACTGACCGTGAGAGTCTTGTCGAGATCGAAGAAGAAATGTTTCGGCATCGCCGCATCCTAGCACAGGCCCGGCGTTAGAGGGAGATGTTCAAGCGCTGCAGTATGTTAAGTCCTGATCCGCCGGAATCGTCGTGGCCGTCGCTTTCATCGCGTATTTCGTCTTTATCATCGTGGTCCGCTTTATCGTTTCCGTCGGAATTTTCTTCGTCCCGATCATCTTTTCGCTCGTCTGTGCTGGTGGAAGACGTGGCGTGCTGCGCCGTCGATGTCGGCGTCACGGTCGCATTCACGGAAATTCCGGGAAGGGAGATTTCGATCGTCGGACCTTTGGACGATCCGGAGCCTGCGTCGCTATTGCGCGAGGCGTTGCGTGCCCGGGCCTTTTCAAGTTTTGGCGCCGCCTTGATGTACACGACTGCTTGTTCGGAAACACGGAGCGATTCTTCAAACGCGGCAAACGCCTCGGCGCGGAGATCATCCCCGAGATAGTCTTTACCGCTGCCGACCAGTTCACCAGCATACGTGATATCGGCTTCAGCGCGCGCCCGCGCCTCGGCCGAGAGCGAGCGGGCGCCACGGAGCGTCTTTTCAGCTTTTGTGAGACTTTTTTCCGCCGCGCTCTTCATGCGTGAAATTGTTTTTTCGCTTGGTGCAGACGTCGGCGCGGGCGGCTCCGTGGGTGTAGTTTCGGATGCGACCTGGAGCTTTGCGCTTGCGCTTTCCGTCGCGGTTGCGGCATCGTCGACGACAAGACTCATCGTCATGGTTGTCGCGGCATCTGTGGCGATCACATCTTCGGAAACCGTGGCGGCCATTGGCGCCGCGACGTTGATATTGAGCGCGATGGCGCGAGAGTGTCGCTCTTCGGAAAGGCGCTCGCTCGTCTCGCGCACGGCTTCAGTCAGGCGGTGAGAGCGAAGCGTCCCGTCGTCATCTGATTCCATTGATTCCATTTCGACTTCCGCGAGGACGCTTTCGTGCGCGACGAGACGGGTTTCAAATCGCGCGGCAAGTTCGATCGCAGCGCCTTCTTCCGTGTTCGCTTTCGCAATACTTTCAGTTGCCGCGGCGGCATATGATTTAAAAGAGGCGGCGAGTTCGTCTTGCGTTGTGTCGTCGAGTCGGCCTTCAGCCGCAAGCGTCGTCGCTTCTTCGATACGGCGCTCGGCGATTTCCATCTGTACTTCCGCCTTCGCTTCAACGTCGGCCGCAAGCGCAACGCGTACGGGCTCGTTCACAACCGTTTTTACCGCGTACAACACATCGCCGGGGAGCGCGCCTTCGGCGGCATACGTGATGCCGCCAGATGTCACGAGGACGAAAATAAGGGCGGCTGCGATCGGTCGATGCAGGTAGGCGATCCAACTCCACGTCGAAATGTGCGTGACATGTGCGGAGCGGACCGGCTTAAAGCGCATGTAGCTTTTGAGCACGCGTTCCATGCGCGCTTTTTCCGCATCCGAGAGGGAATAGTCCTCGGCCGCCTTCTTGATATGTTTTTCGAAATTAGTCATGGTGTTCTTCGGCGCACAGTGCACGCAGTTTTTGCGTGCCGCGGTGTATCCGTACTGAGACGACGTTTTCCGAGACGCCGATCATTTCTGCGATTTCTTTCGGGCTGAATCCGTCCACGTACCGCAAGGTTATCACTTCACGGTAGGTTTCGGGAAGGAGCGGGATGCGCGAATGGATTGTGTCGATCAGTTTCGATTCGTCGATGGTCTCTTCGGCTTCGCGCACGCTGCCTTCGGAGAGCCGCACCTCCATTGCACCCGTGTCGTTCTCAAGCATCTCATCCAACGACGACGATTTGCTTCTGCGGTACTCGTCGATGATGAGGTTGTTGAGAATGCGGTACAAGAAGCTCTTGAATTCCCGTACTTCGCCGCCCTGCTGCAAGTAATCCCACGCCTTCAGGTAGGCGTCTTGGGTGAGGTCGAGCGCGCGTTCCCGATTCGAGATCCGGAACGCCGCATGTCTGAATAGGGCATCAGAGTACATGTTGAATGCTTCGAGAAATGCCGCTTCTTGTGTCGCGCGGGTGTCTGTCATACATAGACGATTCGCCGGGCCATGCCTTACCCTTGATGAATTGCTCAAATCGCCCCCGTATTGTACTCGAAAAGCCGCCCATTTTCTAGAAAATGGGCGGCTTTTTGTTGATGCCTAATCGTTCCAGAATTTCAGCCAGACTTTGGAGCGGATCCAATCGCGCCACTGCTTTCGGTCGTCCTTATCCCACCCGTCGTCGTGATCTTCGTCGATTTCTACCGAGCTTGCGGTGAAGACGGACGTTGACGCGTTGAAGAAACCTTGAATTTTCACCTTCGCGTTCAAGAAGATGTCCGCGAAAGATGCCGTATCACCATCTTCGGTGAATTTCGTGGAAGACGATGTCTGCACCGTCGTTGTCGCGTTCCTCTTCGAGACCGTAAACGAGCCGAGCGTCGCGTTGATGGACGTCACGATGCCCTCAAGCTTTGCTTTGGTCTCGACGGACGACCAATCCTTTACCTGGCGGGCGTTGACCGTGAGACCGGTCACCGCCTGGTCAATCGTGCCGCGGAACGAGACGATATCGCCGACCGCGATATTCGCGAGACCTTCGGCGCCGTTCTTGTGCGCTGAAAAGTCCGTGTTTGAATCTGTCTTTACGACCCACGAAAGGACGGACGAACCCAGGGACGTATTCGCGTTGATCGTCGAATCCGACACGCTCGTCACCTTTGCTCCCCGCACGAGGACGTTACCGTTCGAGCCGATGTTCACCTCGACTCCCGTTCCGGCGGAAACGCCGCTTTTCTTATCGCTGTCCGCATGCGCAATTCCTGTGAGTTGCAGAAACGCTACCATGAGGATAACGACGCTAAGCCAATAATGCGCACGAATTGCATCACTGCCATGTGCCTGTGTCATAATTTTGAGAGCTTCTTATAGCTAAACCCCTCGCCCTCGCATATGAAGACGAAATGAGAGCCTCCGAACTTTCTTGACGTATTTAATTTGCGGTTGTGAGGTATTTAAAGCCTGTGGCCCACATGCGCCCGACGTAACATGCAGGAACGCGAGACATGGCGCCAGATCACCCCGGCCGGACGGCGACGAAGCTGCCGCATGACTTCACGCTGTTTTTAGTCGTTAAAAATCGCCAGGTTTGACAGAGAGCCAGAGACGGAAGGAGATGAACCATGACATCGCGACACCCGGATTTCGGGAAGCCAGTTCACGTTCTGCCGGATATGCGGATTGACGCGATCAATCGACATAATGGCGTATGTGAGACACTCCCTGTCGCCGTGAGAGGTATGCACGGAGAATTGCTGACCTTGAAGGATTTGCCGACGCCACCCGTGCGTCGGTGGGTGTACCGTTGGAAGACTGTTGTGATTGCGCTCGTGCGCGGCGGGTTGATCACCCTCGATGAAATTTCGACCCGCTATTCGATCCGACCGGAGGAATTTCTGCAGTGGGAAGCGCGGCTAAAGGCTGGCGGCGTGCTCGCGCTCCGGGCGACGCGCATTCAGGAGTATCGCAGCATGAGCGAAACACAGACCGAGGCAACCCAAGGGTCAGAGGAGGTGTCTGAGCAGCCTGAAACGACTCCGCAGACTGCGGACATACCCGAACAGGCGGCAGAAGCCGCAAGTCAGGTCATCGAATATCGCAACATTACGCTCAATATCGAATCAGCACAGGTCGCGTCGGGCGGCATCTCAGTGGCGCTTACCAAACAGGAGTTCCAGATTTTGGAGCTACTTGTGCGTCACGTTGAACAGGTTGTGACGCGCGAGATGATTCTAGAGCACTTGTACGCGGGAAAGACTGAGCCTGCGCAAAAGATCATCGACGTGTGCATTTGTAAAGTGCGGAAGAAAATAGCTCCACTCAGACGAGTCCGAATTGATACCGTCTGGGGTCGTGGGTATATGCTAAACATCTCAGAATGAGCGCATGTGGCCAAACGCTTTTTGTTTGGCCACATCTGCTTTATATCCTCTTCGCCCGGAAGTCGTCGAACTCGACGTCCATAAAATCTGTCCTGATACCCAGGGGGTACGAGCCGAGGATTGGCGGCGTGCCGGCGTATTCACCACTGTCGCGCGCGCTCAGAAGCTCTTGCCATTCACCGTCACCGTTTTTGTATGAGAGGGAAATCCGCACTTCGTTGCCGATGGAACGCGTTTCCATACGCAGGTGCAACCATTCGCGGTGAGGAAGTAGGTTCTTTTTGTCTACGCTTTCGTATTCGCCGGGGAAAATTGGCTTCTCGGCCATTGTGTAATAGGTTCCGTCGTACTTTTTCTTGATGACCGCGTGTCCATCGACGCGGATGCCCGCGTAGTACAAGTTGTCGCCGTCGCGGTAGCGCGACATGAGAAGGAGGCCGTTGGATTCATTGCGGTTTGGCGAATCGATGAAATTGTCACGGATGATGCGGAACGACATCTCTGCGCGCACGTTCTCCCAGTGCGAACGCGTGAGGAGCCGGAACAGGTTTTGTGGGTAGCGCCCGTCGTCGGTGTCGAGCGCATTGGCAAGCGCATAGCGGGTGCGCCACATGATCTCAGGTGCGGCGCCTTGCATAGTCTTGCCGCGACCGCCCTCAAGAATGACTTCGCCGCCCGAATCAAGCCACCAGTACGGTGAAGAGCTTTCATCGGCTGATGCGCTCTCGTGTAAAATCCCTTCGACGTCGAATGCGTAGTGGAACGGGGAAGGAACTTCCGTCTCGGGCACCGGTTCTTGCGTCGGCGGCGCGATGAATGTGCGAGCGAGGAGGCCGAATGCGGTGATGGCTACAACGGCGAGAAAAACGGCGCGCGCTATGGCGCCCCAACGATGCTTGAGGACCGGCTGCATAGGTACACTATGCCGCCGGCCCCCTAAATAACTCATGAAGCTGCGTTAGATTTTCGTCGCTTTGACGTTGTCGAACTGCACGTCCATGAAGTCAGTGCGGATGCCGATGTGTCCGCTTCCCGTTATCGGGTTCGAACTGTCGCGTGCCTCAAGAACCTTCGAGAACGACGATTCCCCAGGGTTCTTCACATAGAGGCGCACTGTGACGGAGCCGTCACCGTTGGTCACCGTCTCTGATCGCAGGCTCAACCATGAACCGTGGGGTAAGAGGTTCGTCGTGCCGCCGTCCGAATAACTACCGGCATAGAGTTTCTTTTGCGCGAGGGTGGTGTACGTGCCGTTGTGCTTTTTCTTGATGACGGCCGTGCCATCCACGCGCACGCCGGCGTAGTAGAGCGTGTTTCCGTCCTTGTACCGTGACATGAGCAGGAGCCCGTTGGAGGCATTCCGATTCGGCGAGGACGAGAAGTTGTCGCGCGTGATCTTGTACGACGCCTCGGCGCGGACGTTTTCCCATGTCGAGCGCGACACCAGGCGGAAGAGGTTTTGCGGATGCGTGCCGTTGTCGGTGTCCGTTGGGTTGTTGTTCGCGTAAAGGCCGCGCCACCGATCGATTGTCGGCACCGTGCCCTGGTACGTCATACCAATCCCGTTGTCGAGGATGAGTGCGCCGCCTGAATTGAGCCACCAATACGGTGATGAGCTTTCGTTCATCGAACCGGTTTCGCGGAGCGTCCCGTCGACTTTGAACTGATAATCAAGCGACGAGAGCTTGAGCGCGGCGATCGCGTGCGTCGACCAGGGCATGAGCGCCGCTATGAGTAACACAGAAAGAACAACTGTCGTAAGGGCGAAAGAGCGCGTCTTTCGCGGCATACGGTATGGATGCATGTGATGATCGTTAACTGGTATCGAGAATCGCACGCACGAGAATTCTCAAGCGGTGCGCACGTTTCTCAATAACCAATCGTAGAGGTCTTCATCTGACGTTCAAATATTTTTTTGTGGTTTAACTACTTTTTCATGAAGGAACGCACGGCACGTCATTCATCCATACCGTTAAACGGTCGCGCGATGACAGACGAAACGCGCAATTCCGCGTTGCCAAGCGCCTCGTCCCACGTTTGCAACCCGACGCCCCCGGTAAAATCGCGGGAGTAGTTCTCGACCATCGATGCGAAGTTCCACGTACATTCAATGACCGATCCGCGCACACGGACGCCGACGCGCACTTCGCCGTACTGGATCCGTGGATCTGCGCGCTCCACAAGCGTCTCAGTGACTCCGTCGATCGTGCGCTGTATGCGGACGCTACCGGGTGAAAAGACGCATGAGTGATAGGTGCTCGAGTGTACGACATCCGCAAGCACGATCGCGTGACCGCGCTGCCAGTTGACGGCCGCGTCAAACGAGTAGTTGTCCCACATCGCGGTCCCGTCGAGAAACGCCGATGCGGCGCTGGTATCCGGTGTTGCGCGCAGCACAAAATTATTGCGCCCCATTCCCAGTTCGCCCCACGCGGGAATCCACCCGCGGTTTTCCGAGAAATCGTCTTCAAAGGGCAGCTCTTTTGAGCGGCCATTTTCAAGGATCTGAAGCACGCGTTTTCCGTCCCAGTCGAAGTCGACATGGATGCGCCAGACCCGGAAATCCTCAGCCGGCGTCGCATGCGGGGGATTGGATGACGTGCGCGGGAAATTTGTGGTGAAGTGCTGGTTGGCGAGCTGCAAGTGCCCGAACGAATAGTTTGCGCGGGCCTCTTCCTCGGTCACGATTGCGCCTTCCGGAAAATTGTTGGCGCCGTTGATGCCGGTTTCGTTCCCGAGCGGGAAGGCAAAACTATTGATTGGTACATCATATGCGGCCTCGAGCGACATTTTCGAGCGCACGAGGTCGTCACGAACGCGCTCCCGGAATTCTTCAGGCGTTTCGAGCCGGCCCTCGTCAGCCTTCCAGATGCGATCGGCAAAGAAAATACCGGTTCCCCCGTGCCCGTCCGTCGGATACGGGTGGTGGCCGTCAAAGGAATGTGAGCCGATCGACCAGCGGCCGGTTTCAAGCATCCGTTCGATCTCGCGCGGCGTCAGGTAGTAGGTCGTGTGCGGAATATGCGATGACTCGACGATGATGAAATTGACAGCCTCATATCCGAGGATTTTGAGGATCGGGTCGACGGGGTAGAAGCTTTCTTTTGCTCCGTCGTCAAAGGTGAGAACAAACGACTTTTCCGGCAATTGTTTTTCTCCGAGGACAAATGCTTCGAACTCTTCCAGCGTCACCGTTTCCCACCCGGCGCGCTTCAGTGTCGCCATCTGGTCCTTGAAGTTGGAATACGAGACATTATTCACGTCGCTCGAGTCGGAAACGATACGGTGGTACGTAAGGACCGGGATTGAGTCTGCGTTTCTGCCCGTGGGAGCGGCTTCGGCAATCCCGGCAAACTCCATTCGGAGAAATGGTTCCCGTGCCAACGCCATGAGGGCGTACGTGGAAAGGGCAGGATTGCGCTGGATATACACGACGCCGCCCGCGATGAGCGCTGCCAGCGTCACTATCGCCCCCAAAAGGAGTACACGCAGGAGCGACTGAGTTCGCGCCCGAAGAGCCTGTGGAGTAGCGGGCATTACTCTCATACTTATGCTCGTACCGGCGCGGCTGACGGCCGCGATGCCGACACAGACCGCGTGCCCCATGAGCGGTTTTGGATGGTCGCGATCGCGACGAGGAGGAGGTACGAGAGGATGAACATGTTGAAAAGCGCCCAGAAAAAGACGTACGGCCAATACCGGTTTGATCGCGAGTAGAAGCGATAGACGACCGCGATGCATCCTGCAATCGCAAGGACGCCAAGAACATATAAGAGCGTCGATGAGTATCCGTGGGCGATCGGCGTGTAGAGGAAGGCGCGCGCCGCCATGAAGGGCGCAAGCGTCGTCACGAGCACAAGCGGGAAGAAGTAGGTGAACGCGACAAACGGATCGCGCTTGATGATGAACTTCGCGGCAAAGATCGAGTTCACAAGCCAGCCCTTCTTCCAGCGGATCTGTTGCTTGATGAATTTGAAGAAGGTGTCCGGCACGATCGTGTATGCGCGGACGCGGTCGCTGTACATCGTCTCGTACCCTTGCTTGATGACACGATTCGTAAGCGCGCGGTCGTCGCCCCACGTCACCGGCTTTCCGAGGAATTTTTCCTTCAACCACTCATCGATGACTGGCAGGACGACGGAGCGGCGGTATGCGGAAGCGCAGCCGCTGCAGCAGAACACGACACGGAACGTCGACTCCGCGGCCTTGAGAATGCGGAAAGAGAGGAAGTAGTAGGCGGCCTGCAACCTGGTGACAAGGTTTTCGTCGGCGTTCGCCGGATCGGTATGGAACGAGACCGCGCCGACTTTCGGATTTCGGAAAAGCTCGGCGAGCTTCGGCACGTCGGTCGGCTCGATACGGCTGTCGCTGTCGAGCTGGATCACGATTTCGCCCGTCGCGCGGCGGAATCCTTCGGCCATCCCATGGCGTTTACCGCGGTTTTCCGACCAATCGATGATCACGAGGTCCGGATGGATGTCTTTCATTTCAAAAATCTTCAGCTGCGTCGAGTCGGTCGAGGCGTCGTTGATGACGATGACTTCGAGGAGATGCCGCGGGTATGTAGCGGCGAAGCACGCGCTGATCGTGTTTTTGATCTCGTTCTCTTCGTTCATGCATGGGATCACGAACGAGATTTTCGGGAGGTCCTTTGATGCGGACGGCGCCTCTTCTTCGAGCGCCGCCTTGTAAGAGCGGCGGTACATGAGGGACGTGACGAGGCGCGAGAGTTGGAAGAGCGTCACAAAGGAGGTGTATGCCACGAGCGCCGGGTCCACGGTCACGGTCGCGACCGTCTTCGCTTTCAAGAAGATAAGGACGATAAGCAGGCCGAGCGCGCAGGCGAACAGTATGACGTTGAACCAGATGTCGCGCGACGGCGCGGCTGCGGGCTGGTGCTCGTGTTCCGCCGCCTTGCGACGGAACCATATTTCGTTACCGATGCGCCGTGCGTTCGTCGCATGCTCGTCGGGGAATGTAAGTGCATTTGATGTGTTCATACGTCATATACGCCGTTATGCATCCGCGCGGCCGATGCCGGAGTAAAGAATGCCGCTTTCTTGGAAGTCCTCCTTGCGCAAGCAATTGCGACCGTCGACGACGACGTTGACTCCGGCGCGCATGAAGTGGAAGGGCGTGAGCGTGCGGAAGAGCGTGTGGTCCGTTGCGATCACGGCGGCATCGGCATCCTGCAATGCGACATCTAACGACGATGCGGAGGAATGGTCTGGGACGTACGGATCGAATGTCCGTACGACGGTGCCGCGTTTTTCAAGCAGTTCGCGGATGCGAAGCGCCGGTGATTCGCGTTCGTCCGGGACGTCGCGCTTGTACGCGAGACCGAGGAGTGCGACTGTCGAGCGCGAGAGCTGCTTTCGTTTTTTGCGGAGCGCCTGTGCGAGGAGCGACACCGTGTAGGAGGGCATTTTGTTGTTGATCGTGCGCGCCGTTTTGAGAAAGCGATGTTCAAATCCGTTTTTTTCGCCGTAGCGGATCAGGTAATAAGGATCGACCGGGATGCAATGCCCCCCGACGCCGGCGCCAGGGTAGTGCGGAAGGAACCCGAACGGTTTCGTCGATGCGCCGCGGATGACGTTGAGCAGGTTGATGCCCGCCCTGTCGAATGACATTGCGAGCTCGTTGACGAACGCGATGTTCACGTCGCGAAATGCATTCTCCACCATTTTGACGGCCTCCGCTTCTTTGAGTGAGCGCATCGGTGTAATCTCGGCGTCTATCAGTCCGCTGTAGAGCGCGTGCGCCCGCGCCAAGGATTCAGGACCGGCCGCACCAAGCACGCGCGGGATCGATCGTACGCCCCAACGAGAATCTCCCGGATTGATGCGCTCAGGACAGTGGGCAAGGTAGAAATCCCTTTCAACGGCAAGCCCGCTGCGCTCAAGGATCGGCACTACGACTTCTTCGCACACTCCGGGGTTGATTGTTGATTCGATGACGACGAGGGCATGGCGCTTCAGGAGTTGCGCGACGGTGCGGCAGGCGCTTTTCAACGGTTCGAGATCGGGTTCGTGGCCGTCGGAAACGGGTGTTGGAACACAGATGATATACGTATCGGCCGCGCCGATCGTATCGGGATCCGTCGTTGCGGAGAACGTACGGAGTGATGTGAGATGAGCTCGGTCCCGCGCGCCTACGTGCGAGGCCTCACCCTTTGTAATCGCACTAATTTTCGCCGCATCGATGTCGAATCCGGTGACCGTGTGTCCTTTTTCCGCCACGAGGAGCGCAAGCGGAAGGCCAACGTATCCCAGGCCGATGACGGCGACTTCGTGGGTGTCGCGCGGTTGCCGCTGGTTAGGAATTGCATCCGTGTGCACGACGCCAAGCGGATGGGTTTGTAGATGTTCGTGTGACATAGGAAGAACGCATACGTGATAATGTCCGGCCCGTATGTGTGGAGACGAAGCGAAGGGAAGCGCGTTACTTCATGAATGTTGTCGGAGGGCGAGGCCATATATGCCGGGAGGGCCGTCGCAGTTATGTGCGTACAGCCCTCCCGGCGCATTGCCTAACATTCGGATTCGGCACGGTGCCGAACCCATTTCCACGTTGTACCATACTCTCTTGCAACCGATTGTTGTTCGTAGCTGCTAAACCCCTTTCGGGGCGCGCTTGCGCACGAGAGCGCAAGCGCGATGTATCAAAAAGACCGCCATCTGTATCGCATGCTACAAAACGGCGGTGAAGCCTCAGTGAAAAAACGCAGCGCGACGCTATTCGTCGAAAATTCGGGCAAGATACGGATTGATTTCGCGTTGGTCGAGGTCGTAGAAATATTTGTTTTCATGATAGAGCCTCGTCGCGAGATCGATGCCGACGAAGCGCCAATGCCACGGCTCAAAAACGAAGTAACTGTTGCCTTCAGGATAGGAGAGGACGAAGCCGTATTCATGTGCGTGGCTTACCAACCAGTTGTATTGCGGCGAACCCCTGAAGGCCGCTAGATTTTCGGGTGCTTCGGGCGTCGTGAAGTCGACGGTGGACCCAAGCTGGTGCTCGGAATACCCCTGGTCGGCGGAGAATTGGTTCGCAGTGCCGGCGCCGTACGTGACCTTGTAATTCGCCTTCAGGGCGCTTTGCGTACCGAACGAGCGGTACGCGGAAAGCACTTTGAGCGGAACGCCGTTGTTTGCCGCTGCTTCCATCATCCGCTTCAGAAACGGAAATACCTGCCCGTGTATCATCATGTTGCTGCCGTGCCGCGCAAGCAGTTCATCGTCTATCGGCGCAAGCGGATCAGGAACGAAATTTTCGCTCAAGAAGTACACCGGCGAATATTTCTGAAGCAATTCACGGTCCGTCTTCGAAAGCTTGTCGAGATAGCCAACGGTGCTCGAAAGCTCCGCGACGCGTCTGCCGAATTCTTCGTTTTCCGCGGCCTCTTCCTGCAAGAGGGTCCGCAGTTTCTCGTTCTCTGCCTCAGTCGCCATGAGACGCTCGTTCATGAGGTCGCGCTCGAACGCGTCCGCCGCCGCACGCATTTCATATTTGGAATACGACGCATACGCCGCGCCGCCGCCAAGCAACACAAGGATCGCTGCGCCGACAGCGACATATATGCTCGGAATTTCACGGGGGAAACGCATGGACACGCGGGATAGTATAACTTACATCCGCCGGTGCGAGAAATCGACTGCAACTTCATCAAGCGTCTTGCGCGTGCGTATCGTCGGATCGGTATGCGGTGCCGGCGCTGCGGGGAGCGAGATGACGACGGTTGTCCCGCGGCCGACGGCGCTGCGCACCGTAATTTTTCCTCGATGGAGCTTTACGAGTTCCGAGACGATCGTCAATCCAAGCCCCGAGCCGCCGCGTGCCCGGTTGCGCGACGCGTCGGCGCGGTAGAACGGCTCAAAAATATGGAACAAATCCGATCGCGCGATGCCCGCGCCGCTGTCCTGGACGACAATTTCGACATGGCTGTCGCCGATCTCTTCGACGGTCAATGCCACGTGGCCGCCGTGGCCCGTGAAATTGATCGCATTCTTGACGACGTTCGTGATGATCTGCTCAAGCGCCGATTCGTTGCCCCAGACGAAGCACGAATAGCCCTTGCGCATCGTGAAATCAAGGTTGCGCAGCTTGGCGAGGCCCTCCAATTTCTGCATCACTTCCGTCGCGACCGCCGCGGCGTCCACGCGCGCAAATTCAATGCGTTCCGGCCGCACCGATGCCGAGAGCGAGAGCAGGTTGTTGATGATCTGTGAGAGACGGTCGAGTTCCTCAATGTTGCTCTGGTGCAGCACGCGCGCCTCGGCCGTGATGTTTGGGTCCATGAGACGGACTTCAGTATTGGTTTTAATGATGCTCAGCGGCGTGCGGAGTTCGTGCGCGATGTTGCCGATGAACTGCTTCTGGGAGGAAAGCGCTTGGCGGGTCGGGCCGAGCGCCACGCGCGTCAGCAAGAAGCCGAACGCGACGGTCACGGCGGCGGTAATGAAGACAATGGCCGTGAAGTTCTCGGTCCGGATGTCTTCGAGCGCCGGGAGCGAGACCGTTTGGGACGAGCCCGCCCCGGCGGAGACGATGGAATCGCGAACACTGGCCAGGATCGCGAGTGCGATATCGCGATAGAGATAGTCGATGAGAATGCCGACAAGCGTCAGGATAATGATCGAGAAGAGGAGCAACATCCCGATCACGTTGATCTGCGTCCGGAGAAAGGGATCGTACCGGTACCTATCCGCGAAGGCGGTAACCGATGCCGCGAACCGTTTCCAGAATGCCCGCGTCGCCTCGAGTGCCAAGTTTTCTTCGAAGATTCTTGACATGGACATCCACCACATTGCTAAACGATTCATAGTTGAAATCCCACAAATGACTTAATAAATCCTCGCGGTTCACGACTTGGTTTGGATGCCGCATGAAGTATTCGAGGAGGCCGAATTCCTTCAGCGTCAGCGGGATTTCCTCGCCGTCTCTCCGCACCGTCCGCTCGACGGGATTCAGCTCGATATTATCGACTTTTAAGACATCGGGGACCGTCTCGTTCGGCCGGCGCAAAAGCGCATGCACGCGCGCCGAAAGCTCCTCGAACGAAAACGGCTTTATCAGATAATCGTCCGCACCGCTCAGCAAGAGATCAACTTTCTTTTCAGTCTCGCTGCGCGCCGTAAGGATAAGGATCGGCGTGGTGACACCCATCTCGCGCGCTTGCCGGCAGATCTCATGCCCGTCCATGGACGGAAGCATGAGATCGAGAATGACAAGGTCATAATCGTTGCGGTGCAACGACATGCGCGTGAGCGCCTTCTTGCCGTCGGCGACGATGTCGACGCTGTACCCTTTGAGCTGGAGCCCTTTTGCAAGCGCGGTAGCTAATTTTTGTTCATCTTCAACGATGAGGATTTTCATGGATTGATTATAGGTTGCCTAACGACTAATGCGAAGAACACCTACGTATTAGCCTACGCAGGCGAGATGAATGGTTCATGAAGTGATTCGACGGGTCAGGAATGGGATAAGACTTTTTCCAAATCGGCGATGGAAACCGGCTTTGTCAAGAAACCGTCAAAACCTGCTTCGCGCGCTTTTTCTTTGTCCTCTTCCTGTCCAAAGCCGGTGAGCGCGACGAAATAGGGTGCCGGATCGAGGTAATTTCTGATCGTGCGGAGCAGGTCGTAGCCGCTCTCGCCCGGTAGCTGGATGTCGAGAAAGATGACGTCGGGACGGAAATTGGCAAGTGTTGCGAGCGCGTGCGCGCCGTCGAGCGCGACATGTGCCTCATGGCCGCTGTGGTTTAAAAGTCGCGCGATGCCTTCGGCGGCGTCCTTATTGTCATCGACGATAAGCACCCGTTTCCGCTCTTTTTTGCGGGACGGCTCAGCGGGGGTTCGCACGTCTTGCGATTCGGAAGCGGTGGGCAATAAGAGCGGGGCATCAGCGACCGGAAGCCACACGACGAATTCACTTCCTTTCCCGGGACCATCGCTTCGCGCCTCGATTCTGCCGCCGTGCAGTTCGACGAGACGTTTCGCCAGCGAGAGGCCGATGCCGAGGCCTGCACTTTCCGCGACGCGCTGCCCGTTACCGAATCGTTTAAACGGCTCAAATATTTTTTCGAGCAAGTGCTTTGAAATGCCGATGCCGTTGTCACGCACGCGTATTTCTGCACCGTCGCGTGACGCATGTGCCGCAAGGGAAATAGTGCCGCCAGGCGGCGTATATTTTGCGGCATTATTGAGCAGGTTAACGATAACCTGCTCGATGCGCAGTTGGTCGGCGTGTAATTGTATGTCGTCACGTGGCAGCGCGGATGAGAACGAATGGCCGTGCTTTTGCATAAGTGGCTGCGCCATCGCTGTCGCATGCTGCACGATTGATTTAAGGCTCGCGGTTTTCATCTGCAGCGTGAACTGCTTACGGGAAATGCGTGCGACATCGAGGAGGTCATCAAGAAGGCGTGTCATGCGCATGACGTTTTCATACGTCGTTTCAATCAGTGGCCTCGCATCGCGCTCTTGCAAGCGCCCCATCCGGATAATTTCAAGCGATGAGAGAATGGGCGCGAGCGGGTTGCGCAGCTCGTGCGAAAGCGTCGCGATAAATTCGTTCTTCGCCTGGTCGGCGGCGGATATTTCCTCAACGTCTTCCTGGAGGGACACAATATTTTCCTCAAGGCGTTTTGAAGCGTTTTTGCGCTCTTCCACTGCCGTTACGAAGAGCAGGAAGATGAATGCTACGGTGGAGAGGAAGAGGGCGAACAGGAACAGCTCCCGGCCGCCGTCGATAAACGCGAACGGTCCGGTTCCGGCAAGGGTGCCGAAGGTGGCTAGCGCTGCGACCGTCGCAATCGCGAGCGTCATTGCGCGAGGCCCTACACGCAATGCCCCCCACGTGAGGGGCACGAAAACCATGTACGGGTGCATGATTTCGTGCAGCCCCGGTATCGGATCCCAGAACACAAGAAGCGTCAGCGCGATCAGCGCTGTGAAGAATGCGAGACCCTCAAGCAGCTGCGCAACCGTTCGTCGCGATCGAGTAATCGGGGTCGCGAGCCAGCGGATGAGGAACGGCGTAAGGATAAGGGCGCTGATGGTGTCTCCGACCCACCACGCCAGCCAGGTCACCGGCACATCCGCTGCCGACAGCAGTGCGGTGAGGCCAAGCGTCGTCGTTCCAATGGTCGCACTAATGACGGTGGCTGAAATCGCGACCGCGATGAATACAAAACTATCAACGAGCCGGCTGAACAGCGGATTGAAACCGAAACTGCGCAGAAGCCATACGCCGATCGCCGCCTCGAGCGAATTGCCGATGCCGATCGCCGTCGCGGCAAGAATCGGAGCGCCGATAAGATAATTGACCGCGAATGCCGCAAGCGCGATCGCCGGTGCGATCCGGTACCCGAGCACGTATACCGCAGCGATCGCGATACCGGTCGCAGGCCACACGAGTGCGGCAAAATCATTGATGGCGCTGAGGTTCAAACCCCAACGTGCTGTATAAAAATAAACCCCAAACACTACCAGGAACTGGAGTGCAAAGAGGGCATACGCGCGTACTGTCTGACTCATTGCGACACTGATCCGCTTCCCTAGACGGCCGCACTGTAAGTATACCAAATGTATTTGCGGTAAGTGCCACCATGCGCATAGCTTCATCCCCCTTTAATCGCCACCGTAGAGAATGGGAGTAATCGCGCTCAGCGCGGGTTTAGCCATATTCAAAAATAATCGTATGACCATGACTCAAAAGGCTATGGGAACACTCGTAGCGATCACGCTCGGAACCGCGGGAATCGTGGCTGCACAGACGACCGGTACGAACGTCTCAGTGACCACCACGACGTCGACGCCGAGCGCGGGGACTGCAATGACCTTGGCAAATGTTGAGATCGAGAACACTACCAGCACGTCCGTCACGACGTCGCAGGTCCCGCTGACACTTACCTTGGGTGGAAATGCGGCGGCATCAAGCCTGTCAAACTGTCGATTACACAACGCAAGCGGGACTGCGCTGACAAATGCAGTCGCGCCGATAAGCGGCAGCAACACCTTTACGCTGACTTCAGCGGTGACGACAGGCGCGAATTCGACGACTGCACTCACGCTTCGCTGCGACGTTGCTTCAGGTATCCCGTCTGGCGCGACATTCCAGTTCTCGTCGACGGCGGCTCCAACGGCGCCGTCAGGAACGTCGCTCGGGGTCACGTTAAATGCGACGCCGCGCATCGCGCCGGGAACACCAGATGCGTTGCTCGCACTCGTGATCATGCAAGCAGGCACCAACAATGCCGTACAGATTTCATCGCTACCCGTCAGCATGACCTTTGCCAACGGTGTTGCCGCGTCGCATCTCTCGGACTGCCGCGTGCGCAACGTGACCAGTCTTGCAAATTCCTTGAACACATCCGTTCCAACAATTGCAAGCGGGACAAACACGTTCAGCCTGGCGTCTCCGCTTACGATCGGCTCAAGCTCAACGGTCACGCTTGCGGTCACGTGTGACATTGCGGCAAACGCGCCGCTTGGCGGCACGATCGGACTCTCGCTTACACCCAGTTCCATTCCCGCAACCGTCTCAGGCTCGGGCGTTTCGGTTACGCCGATTGTCGGACAAGCTGTCGGCGGCGGCACCGGCCCGACCTCCGGCACCGTAACGATCTCGAACGTAACCGCACCGACCGTTCCTGGCGTTCCGAACACCGGCTCCGGAAACGCACTCAGTGTAGCGGTTCTTGCGCTATCCGCAGTGCTCGTATTTGGAGCATTCGCGATCTTGATGCGCAGGAAAGTGATCTAATCGTGGTTCACGCTACTGCACAAAAACGGGCGCATCGCGCCCGTTTTTGTGCCATAATGGCAGCTATGGCAAATCGTCTTGCAACGCGGCCGCATGAGAAGATGCGAGACGTCCTTTTGTATCCGGACGCCCCGGGGCCGATAGACCACTATTACATGATCCGCGGCGGCACCGACATGCGCAACGTGACCGTGATGGAAGTCGGCACCGTCGGCGGGGAATACATCAAGACATACGGGCACTATCACATCGGCGACCTGCAGGAGACGTATTGGTTTGCATTCGGGGAGGGTATGGTTTTGAAGCAAAAACTTGTGGAAGAAAATGGGGCTCCACAGCCCGATCGTGTCGCGGAATTTATCGCGCGGAAGGTCCGGCGCGGCGACAGCGAGCACATGCCGCCCGGTTACGGCCATCTTATTTTAAATACCGGGAAAACGTACATGGTGACGCTCGATGATTCTCCTGTCGATTTTGGTGACCGGGACCCAGTCTCCATGCCCGGACATGCGGATTACGAGATGGTCAAAAAAATGCGGGGCTTTGCGTACTATGTCGTTGAGCGCGACGGTGCTCCGGCGCTCGTCCGCAACCCGCTCTACAAGGAAATCCAAAAGGAAGATCTCGGGGGGTTACCGGTAGTCGAGGCCTGATCATGGCAGAAAAGAAATTCCCAGAAGGATTTTATTGGGGGGCCGCGACCGCCTCGTACCAAGTCGAAGGTGGCATTGAGAACTGCGATTGGGCGCAGGCAGCGCGCGATGGGAGAGTGCCGCCCGCAGGCCGCGCGTGCGATTTCTATAATCGTTACGAATCGGATTTTGACATTGCAAAGGAGTTGGGGCACAACTGCCATCGGATTTCTGTCGAATGGGCGCGCATTGAACCTGAAGAGGGGAAGTTCGACGAAAGCGCGATCGAACACTATCTGCAAGTACTTGCGGCGTTGCGCGCACGCCGCATCAAGCCCTTCATAACTATATGGCATTTTACGTTGCCGCAGTGGTTTGCGGACAAGGGCGGCTTCGAACATTCTGATTCGCCTGAAATTTTTGCGCGGTATTGCGGGTACGTTGCCAAAAAACTTGGTAACGACTGCAGGCATTTCGCGACCATCAACGAGCCTCTGCCGTTTGTAACCAACGGCTGGATCCGTGGCTCCTGGCCACCGTTTAAGGAGGTGCCTGGCCTCGGCTGGTCCCTTTCGCACATCCCGGGCCACCGAGACATACGCAAGGATTCGCGTCTCAAAAACATCCTCTTGTATTTCCGTGTCCGGAGAAATTTGGCCAGAGCGCACAATCTTGCATACGACGAGATCAAGAAAAATGCGTTCGGGGCGGAAGTTGGCATCGTGCACCAGGTCATTTTCTTTCATGCGAACGGAAATCCTTTCAACCTGTTTTTGGCGCGGTTTATGAACTGGTTTTGGACGCATTCTTTCTTAAAGGCGGTGTATCGCAAGTGCGATTCGATCGGCATCAATTATTATTTGCATAAAAAGTTCGGCGACACCGCGACGTACGCGAAAACGGACATGAACTGGGACGTCTATCCCGAAGGCCTCTGCGGCGCATTGCTGATGGTAAAGCGCTACGGGAAGCCGATGTGGGTTGCCGAGGCGGGCGTCGCTGATCACGACGACGATATGCGCGCTGCGTACATCACGCGGCTTATCCGATGTATGTGGGTCGCGATGCAAGAGGGCGCGGACGTGCGCGGCTACATGTACTGGTCGCTGCTCGACAACTATGAGTGGGCACATGGGTTTGACAAGCGCTTCGGCCTTGTCGAGATCGATTACGACACGCTCGAGCGGAAAATCCGGCCAAGCGCCTATGTGTACAAGGAAATAATAGAGCGCAACGGCTTGCTAGAATAAAGGGGCGGCTCGTGGCGCCACCCACCATGGAAACCTGGCTATTGCTCGCAGTGTTCGCGCAATTTTTGTTTGCGATTTCCGTCCTCATCGATAAGCATATCGTCGCGCGTGCCGCACACATCGGAAAACCGATTGTGTATGCCTTTTATGTGGCGCTCCTATCCGGTTTCGTGCTCGTGTTTATACCGTTCGGGGTGGCGCTCCCACATCTATACACCACGATTCTTTCAGTGCTTTACGCAACGGCGTTTCTTGGCGCCATCTATTTTCTGTACAGCGCGCTCAAGATCGCACGCGCGTCAGACGTGGCACCTGTTGTCGGTGGCGTCTCCGCAATCGCGACGCTCGCTCTCGCCGCCGCCTGGATCGACGGCGATGTGACGCATGCGTTTGTGTTTCCCGTCTTGTTGCTCGCCGGAGGGACGGCAATTATCTCGCATTTTCATTTTTCGCGCTGTGCGGTATTTTTCACGATCGCGGCCGGGATCTGCTTCGGACTCGCGGTCTTCTTCTCGAAACTGGTTTTCTTGCAAACGACGTTTATCGACGGATTTTTCTGGACCCGCATGTTCACGGCACTTGCGGCACTTTCGCTTCTCCTGTCTCCCGCGCTGCGGCGCACGATATTTTCAGGCGGTAAAAGTTCTTCGCGGGGCGCGAAAATGCTCGTTGTCGGCAACAAGATGCTTGGCTCCAGCGCCAGCATTCTGACCGCATTCGCGATCAGTCTCGGATCCGTCGCGGTCGTCAACGCGCTTGCGGGGTTGCAATTCGTTTTCCTCTTCTTGTTTGCGATATTATTTGCGCGTCACATACCGTTCTTTAGCGAAGAAAGGACAGGTGATAATGGCGGCTGGCACACAGCCTTTGGTGTCACCCTTATCGTCGCGGGACTCGCGACACTCTATCTCGCATGAACCTCACCAGTCGCCGCCTCGGAGTTCTTGGTCACCTAGCGGTCGGCCTCTGGATTGTCGGAGCGGCCGCAGCGCTGGTGTGGATTTTGCAGGAGCGCGAAGAGGCGCGAACAATCACATACGGCGTTTCGTTCAGCGTGCCGTACGCGGAGGAAATCGGCATCGATTGGAAGGCAGCGTATCGAGCAATGCTCGACGATCTCGGCGTGCGGCACGTGCGGCTCTCCGCATACTGGAATACGATCGAACCGCAGCGCGACCGCTACGATTGGTCCGACCTCGACTACCAAATCCGCGAAGCGGCGGCGCGTGACGCAGACATCATCCTTGCAGTCGGTCGCCGCTTGCCGCGCTGGCCCGAGTGCCACGCGCCTGCCTGGGCGCAGGAAATGGAGTGGGAGGCGCAAAAGGACGAAATTTTGGAATACATGACGGACGTGATTGAGCGGTACCGGAACGAGCCTGCGATCGTTTACTGGCAAGTGGAGAATGAGCCGTTTTTAAAGGTTTTCGGCAGGGAAGCGTGCGGCAAACTGGATGAGGTGTTTTTGCGCGAACAAATCGCCTTGGTTCGTGCGCTCGATTCGCGTCCTGTACTTCTTACCGACGGCGGCAATTTCGGATTGTGGATGGGCGCGTACCGCTTCGGCGACGCCTTTGGCACCAGCATGTATCTCTACTTCTGGCGGCCGGATATCGGCGCATTCCGCACGATCCTGCCGCCCGCGTACTATCGCATAAAGGCAAACCTGATGGAGATGGCATTTGGGGTCAAGCCCGTCATCCTCACCGAACTCTCGCTCGAACCATGGCTGGCAGCACATATCAACGACGTGCCACTGCAGGAACAGATCGCGCGCATGTCGATCGCTCATGTTGAAGAAATCATTGCCTATGCGCGTGCCTCAACATTCGACCGCCAGTACTTATGGGGAATCGAATGGTGGTACTACATGCGCGAACGCGGGCAGACCGAATACTGGGAATTGGTCCGCCCGCTTTTTGTGGCACAATAGTACAATGGTGTTCGGAATATTTCGCCGTGCTGAACGGGGAACGCAGACCGACATTGAGCGGGAAGCGCAACAGGCCGTTCGTAATGTTGCACGATTTGAAGCGCTTGTCCGGCGAATCCGATCAATGGCGCACGAGAAGGATCCGAGAGCAAAGGAATACATTGATGCGCTTATTGATGCTTCAGACAAGTATCACGAAGAAGTCTGGAAATCATCTGGCAGTATCGGACATCCCTTCCACGGTAACTCCCAGGCTATGGATGCCGCTTATGAAGACAGAAAAGCGTTTCTTCGGCAATTTCGCAGTGAAGTGTACGGAGCATTCGGAGAACACGGCCTGCGAGTCGTCGAATAATTATGGCTGACACGTATATCGTTTTCGACATCGGCGGGACAAACATGCGGATCGCGTGGGCGACACAGGAAGAGTTGGGTGCAATAAAAAAAGTCCCGACGCCACATGACATCGTGGATGTCGTTACGACACTTTCGGGTATTGCACAGGAACTGTCAGGTGGCGCGCTTATCGCCGCTGCGGCAGGCTGCGTGCCCGGCACCGTAACCGCAGGCGTGATTTCCGACGCGCGGAACAGGCAACATTGGGAGGGAATAAACATCGAAAAGGAGATCTCCAGTGCGCTTGGCGTTCCGACGACGGTTGTTAACGACGCCGGAGCGGTCGGTCTCGGGGAAGCGCTAAGCGGTGCGGGCAAGGGATATCGCATCGTTGCGTACCTCACGGTCTCAACCGGCGTCGGAGGGGCGCGCATCGTCGACGGTGTCATTGATCAAGCTGGCGGCGTCGGCTGGACTCCGGTAGGCGATTCCGACCTTGAAAGCACCATATCCGGTACGGCAGTCACCAAAAAATTCGGCATCCATCCAAAAGAGCTGGACTCGCTTGAAGAACGAACCAAGCTCGCTGATGTGCTCGCCGAAGGTCTAAAGAAGATATATGCAAAGTGGCATCCGGACGTTTTCGTCATCGGCGGATCGATGATCATCGGCGTCAATCCGATTCCGCTTGATCGCGTGCGCGAGCTTTTCACCGCGGTACCAGTGCAGATAGCCGAACTGGGGGATAACGGCGGCCTCGTTGGCGCCGCAATCCTCGCGTCACGCGTGGACGCGTAGGTTACGCCTGTACCAACACGGCTTGTAAATCGGCGATGCCCACAGGCTTCGTCAGGTGGTCATCGAAGCCGGCTTCCCGGGCCTTCCGTTTATCTTCTTCCTGGCCGTATCCGGTGAGCGCGACGATTTTTCCGCGATATCCTTCTTCTCGCAGCATCTGCGCAACTTCGTATCCATTCACGTCGGGAAGCCCGATGTCGAGGACGACCGCATCAGGAGAAAATTCGCGGGATTTCTTGACGGCCTCAGCGCCTCCATACGCAAGCGCGACTGTGTTGCCGCTGTATTCGAGGAGTGTGCCAAGACCTTTTGCCGCCGCTTCGTTGTCATCGACGACGAGGACCTTGAGGGTACCGGTGCGTATCGGATTGGCCGAGTCGTCCGGTTGTGCCGAATCTTCCATACCAGGGACTTGTTCTAATAATCGAGGCAGACGCACGACGAATTCGCTGCCGAGCATGGGGCCGTCACTACGTGCGGTGATCGTACCGCCATGCATGTTGACCAAATTCTCAGTGAGCCATAGCCCAATGCCCAGTCCTGTACGGATTTTTCTATGCTGTTGTCGTTCCGCACCGAGATGCGAAAACGGCTCAAAAATCTTCCGCAACAATTTTTTCGGTATTCCGACGCCGGTATCTTTCACGCGAATTTCCGCCACGTCTCCATCTTCGCGGACGACAAGCATGATATGCCCGCCGGACGGCGTGTACTTGATTGCATTCATGAGAAGGTTCCCAATGATCTGCTCAACGCGAACTGAATCGGCAAATAGATATACGGGATGGTTTGGCATCGATGTGGTGAGAGAGAGCCCGTGTTCCTGGACGAGCGGACGCATCGCGCGCGTCGCATCTTCGATGCGTTCTCGCACGTCAAATTTCTCCTCCTTTAGCTTGAAGCTCTGGCGGGAAATGCGGGAGACATCGAGTAGATCATCGAGGAGTCTCACGATCGTCCGCGTGCGATCTTCGATCGTCTCGACTATCGGTGCGATTTCCGGGTGCGCTCCCCAGCGCAATTTCAACAGCTCGACGGAACTCACGATTGGAGCGAGCGGATTGCGCAATTCGTGCGCAAACACGGCGATAAATTCGCTCTTCGCGTTGTCTTGTCGTTTTGATTCTTCGAGCAAATTGTTGACGCGATTTAATTGCATTTGCAGCTGCCGGGCGCTGCGCTTGCGCTCCTCGACGACCGTCGTGAAAAGGTAGAAGATGACGGCGAGCGTTGCAAGGAAGAATTCGAGCGTAATGATCCTTTGCGGCAGCGCCGCTTCAGACGGGACATTTCCATACAGCGTGCCCGTCACAGCGACGACGCTTGAAAGCGCAAATGCGATCAGGGTGAATCGGTTTCCAAGACGCAGCGAAAACCACACGAACGAAACGAGATATAGCAGTAGGTATATGCCACGAGCTGTGCTCGACACGTCGACCCAGTAGACAAGATAGGTGAAGAGGCCGAGCGCCGCAAACGCGACCGAGAGTTCGATTATCTCTTTGGAAGTCCGCGTGAAATGCGGCTTTGCGAAGTAGCGGATGACAGCGGATGCGAGAATGAGATCCCCAATCATTGTGCCGACCCACCACGAAATCCAGGTTGCCCTCATCGGCCAGTCAGGATCCAAGAGAGCGTTGTGGAGCATGATGCCCAGAATCCCGAGGGTCGGAAGGATTGTGGAAACACTGAGCGCAACCGCTATGAAGAGGAACATGTCGCGAACGCGCCGGAAAACCGGGTCGAAGCCGCCTGAACGTAGGATAAACGCGCCAATGATGGCATGCAGTGCGTGCGCGGCCGCCGTGGTCAACGTCACAATCGGCGGAGTCCCGACAATCAGACTATTCACAATGCTGGCGGCAACGATGGCCGGCCAGAGTGCGATTCCGCCAAGCACGAGCCCTGCAAACGCGACGCCCGCCGCAGGCTGGATGACCGCCGGCATCGTAAAGAGCGTGCGTCCGATCGCCGCCGCGATGACAAACGCGATAAACAGCACGGCCATTTTAAGCGCATCGCTTCGCGAGTATCTGAAAGTACCGAGAAGATTCATAGCAAGTCCGTCGCTGTGTTAGGTGTGGTCATGCGCATTTCCAAGATTGTGCATCACGAAAGTGAATGATTCATGAATTAAACAACTTTCGTGGTGATAACGTTGTATTACGAAATACGCATCGTCGCGCTTCACCCCGCATTTACGCGCGCAGTGCATCCTTGGTTGCAAAGGTCGATTAGTACGATTAGTCGCATGACGCGTATGTGGCAACAGTGGATTAATGCGCTTCTCGGCTTGTGGGTCATCGTGCTTGCATTATTGGGTCTCGCAGGCGATACCATGGCGTGGACGCTTGCAATAACCGGTCTCGCTATTGCGGCACTTGGGGCTTGGGGGCAATGCAACACGATCAGATATACGGTCGGTATGAGGAACGCAGAACGTAAAAAAAATCGCCGCGCGCCAGAAGGCGCGCGGCGCATTTTGCTACAATATTCGCATGTCGCCCCAGGCAGTGCTCAATTTTTGGTTTGTGGAAAGTACGCCGAAGCAGCGGTTTTCGAAGGATGAGGCGTTTGATGCGACGATCCGCGACCGATTTTTGGGGACCTATCGCGCGATCCTCGCGGGGGAGACCGCGCAGTGGCGCGCCACTCCTGAAGGGCGTCTTGCCGAAATAATCGTGCTCGACCAATTCGCGCGCAACATGTTCCGGGGAAGTCCTGAAGCGTTCGCGGCCGATGGGCGCGCTTTGGAACTCGCTGAAGAAGCGATCCGCGCAGGCGCCGACGCCCGGCTCCCGCGACACATGCGGCAGTTTCTGTACATGCCGTTTATGCACAGCGAGTCGCGGAATGCGCATCGAAAGGCCCTCTGGCTCTTTTTAAAATCCCTCAATTTCGAGGCTCTACGATACGAGATCCAACACAAGCGCGTCATCGACCGGTTTGGTCGCTACCCGCATCGCAACGCAGTCTTAGGGAGGGAATCCACGCCCGAAGAGAAGGAATTTTTAAAGACGCACACGGGGTGGTAGGCGGCGGTACCGCAGGTTTGGGTGCTAAAATTGCCGTATGTGGACCAGTGACCTGTTGGGCGAGGACGAGCCATCCGGCCTCCCGGATGAGGCCGATCCTCCCTCGAGAAACCCCGTCCCAGCGCCGGTACCGTCGCCGATTGACCGCACCAGTCGCACAGCGTAGTATGCGGCGATGCATTCTTTTTTTAACCTCTCTCCGGGCGCCAAAATCCTGCTCGCGGTCTGCTCAGTAGTCGTTCTTGCCGAAGGCCTTTATATAAATTACGTGATGGGCGGGAGCACGCTAAGCGTTTTTGACGCTCGGTCAAGCTGCGAACGCGTGCTCGCGAAATGGGAAGAGGCTCATCCAGAAGAAGCCAAGAACCGCGAGTTGTACACGGGACCGATTGCAGACGTGGATTACGAAAATACTCCACTGACGCAGGCCGCGAATTTCAGGACCGCGATCAATGAGGCCGTCGCAGCGGGACCAAATTTCGCCGGGAAGTATGCGGTCGCGCAATGGGGATGCCCGCCTCGACTCGGCCGTCAAGGCGAGGCGGGCGGCACCGGTTGCCAGAGCCATGCCGTGGTAAATGTGGAGAGCGGAAAGATCATCGCGCTGGGTCCTGGAACTGAGGCTGGTCTCGGAATTTCGCCCGAGAGCCCCGTCATGATCACCAATCCAAAAGAAAACTTCCCGTCACCCGCGGACATGCAAAAAGCCGACCTTCAGACGCTGATCTCGCTCGCAAACATCCCGCGTGAATATTACGTGCTCGAAGGCACGACGGACGACAATGTCCGACTACAAAAGCTCTGCACGGAGAGTCCATTCGAAGAAAACGCTTTTTAGAAAAACCGATGCGGTCTTGTCGTCTTCGAATGCGCCTGCTACGCTTCACGCAATGACTGACACGCCTGCCGGACGATACTTTCTCCTCGCATTAATTGTCGGGATGGTTGCGCTTGCATTTTTTATCGTGCTGCCGCTCCTGACCCCAGTTCTCCTTGGAGCGATCGGTGCGGTCGTCGTGCAACCCGCGTACCAGTTCTTGCTGCGCTCCGTGCGGTGGCGGGGCATTGCGGCGCTCTTGACGATACTCCTCACCCTCATGCTTGTCGTCATGCCGATTGCGCTCATCGTCACGTATGTCGCAGGAGAAGCGCGCGATGTGTATGCAACACTCATCACCGGCGAAGGGCGGGCATGGATCGCCTCGACCATCCAATCGCTTGAAGAGGCGGTGCAGCGCTATGTGCCTGGCGTGCGAAATTTTTCTGGAACACTTTCGACGAACCTGTCGGCGTACGCTGAAACGGCACTTAGCTGGTTTATCAGCCATGCCGGCGGCGCCTTTTCCGGCATTGCCTCGTTTGTCCTGAGCTTTTTTATCTTCCTCATCGCGTTCTTCTACTTCCTAAAGGACGGCGAAGGCTTTCGGCGGTGGATCATCGAGATCAGCCCGTTGCGGGACATTGATGACCGGCATATTTTCGAGCGTCTTGGCCTCGCGGTGAATTCGGTCGTGCGCGGCAACATACTGATTGCGCTCATCCAGGGCACGATGAGCGGCATCGGTTTCTGTATCTTCGGTGTCCCGTATGCGGCGCTCTGGGGCACGCTCGCGGCATTTGGCGCAATGCTGCCGGGAGTGGGAACTGGGCTCGTGTTTATCCCGATCGTCGGATACATGCTCTTGACCGGTTCATTTATTCCGGCGCTCGGACTGACCGTCTGGGGATTCACCGCGGTCGGCCTTGTCGACAATTTTCTCGGGCCGAGGCTCATCGGCTCGGGCATAAAATTGCATCCGCTGCTTGTGCTTGTGGCGGTCCTCGGAGGCATCGCACTGTTTGGGCCCATTGGTATTTTTCTGGGGCCGCTTTCCCTCAGCCTGCTCGCCGCTCTTTTGTCCATATACGCGGAATCGGTGCGAGACAGTTAACATCTCTTTTCGCGTCGGTGCAATCAGAACATTACAGTGGCCGTTCGACGGACGTCGTGATGTATTGTGTTATACACAGGGCCCTTGCGCTCGTTCATACGATTGCATATACTTAACCTAATGGTTAAGTATATGAACACAAGTTCAGCGCGTCGCGCCACCAGGGTCAGTCAAACCGACCGAATCTTTCGGGCCCTCGGGACCCCCATTCGCCGCAACATGATCGAGCGACTCTCACGCCACGGCAGGATGCCACTCAGCGAAGTCGCTCGGCCATACGGCATATCTCTTCCGGCGGCACTCAAGCACATGCACATCCTGGAGCGGGGCGGATTCGTCAGGCATGAAAAGCTCGGGCGCGCCCGCTTTTTTTCAGTCGACCGCAACGGCTTCGATGCGGCAGAGCAATGGCTTCAATCCCAGCGGGCGTACTGGGAAGGGAGCTTTAACAGATTAGAAGCATTACTCAATAAAAGGAAAAAATAATATAACAGATATTTCACTTAAGATGACCAGGACGTTCAACGCACCGGTCGAAGACGTGTTTAATACATGGGTCGATCCGAAACTTGCAGAAAAGTGGCACGGACCCGAAGGCTTTACCAATACCATCCACGAATTTGATGCGCGCGAAGGCGGTTCATATCGACTTACGATGCATGCGCCAAACGGCGAAACGCACCCGCTTCGCGGCGTCTTTAAGGAAATCAAGCGGCCGACGCGGCTGGTCATGACGTGGCAGTGGGAACAGGGCGGACCTGACGGCGCCATGGGCAAGGAAACGCTCGTTACGGTGGAATTCAAGGACCGTGGCGGCAAAACGGAAATGGTTTTTGAGCACTCCGGGTTTGCGAACGATGAGATCAAGGGGATGCACGAACATGGCTGGAGCGGCAGCTGGAGCCGTCTCGCTAACATTGTCGAATAGGATTGCCTGTGTGCTAGTATCGGCAGATGCTTGTCGATGACGTGACAGTACGCCTCTCCGGCGGCGATGGAGGGCCGGGAATCGTGGGCTTCAACCGCACGCCGATGCATTTGGGGCCGACTGGCGGCAACGGTGGCCCCGGCGGCGACGTCTACCTTGAGGGCGTCAACGACATTTCTGCGCTCCAACAATTCAAGTTCAACAAAGAATTCAAGGCCGGCGACGGGAAGCCCGGGACGACGAAATTGCGCGACGGTGAGCGCGGGAAAGATCTGATTTTGAAGGTGCCGGTTGGGACGGTCGCGACGAATCTTGATACGGGCGAGGTGCGCGAAATCACTTCCGTCGGAGAGCAAATCATGGTGGCGCATGGCGGTTATCGCGGGAGAGGTAATTTCCATTTCCGCGCATCGACCAACACGACGCCAACCGAAGCGGAAGAGGGCCAGCCCGGCGAGAGTTTTTCGTTCCGCCTGGAATTGAAGATGATTGCCGATGTCGGGCTCGTCGGCCTCCCCAATGCGGGCAAGTCGTCGCTCCTGAACGCACTCACGGGAGCGCATTCAAAGATCGGAAACTACGCCTTTACCACGCTGGAGCCGAATCTTGGAGCGCATTATGGGCTCATCATCGCGGATATCCCGGGACTCATCGAGGGTGCATCGGAAGGAAAGGGGCTTGGCGACAAATTTCTTCGGCACATCGAGCGGACACGTGCCATTTTCCACCTGGTGTCGGCTGAAAGCGACGATGTCGTACGGGATTACCGGACTGTCCGCGAGGAACTGAAAAAATATAATCCGGCGCTTCTCGAAAAGGACGAGCAGCTTCTCCTGTCGAAGGCTGACATGGTGGGAGAGAAGGACGCAGCGGCGAAACTACGACAGCTTAAGAAACTGAACAAGAATGCAATCAGCCTCTCAGTCATTGATGATGAATCAATTGCGCACGTGAGAAAGATTTTGAATGGAATCGCGCAAAAGAAGTAGCTGTCGCGGTTCGCTGCGACGGCTACCATGTGCTACAGGTGTTTAAGCAGTTCAGTGAGCGAGTCAACAACGATGTCTGGATTCTCGGCGGTGAGCTGCTCGCGCGAATGATAGCCAGTCGTAATTGCGGCCATACAAACGCCGGCGTGTTTTGCAGCGCGTACATCAGATATCATGTCTCCCACATACACAGCGTAAGACGGCGCGAGTCCGTAATCTGTGCACATTTGCGTGATGATCCCGGCTTTATCACACACGCTTCCGCACAATTGGTGGATGTGTCCGTTCAAATCATATCCAAGTGACTCACGCTCGAGAAATGTCTGCGGGTGGCTGCTGATAATCACAACCGTACGCTTTGACGAAATACTCGCGAGAAATTTAACAGCGAGCGGATAAATTTTCGGGCGTAGGCCGCTCTGGAGTACCGTCTCGAGCATTCGCTAATAGAACTCGTACAGGCTCTTTTCGTCAAATTCAACACCTCGATCGGCGAAGAATTTTCGAAATGAATCCATACTTCCGGTAAGCGGGAGCCATTCTCCATACGGAAGACGTCTCAGCCCATGATGTTCCATCATGCGTGAATTGGCCTCGTACACAGGCAGTCGGTCATCGCTGATAACTTCGCTCCAGTCGATGAGGAGGAGCTTCGCGTGCTTGAGCGTGCTCATAGGTAACCTCTTTTCAATCGACCCACCGAAGCCAACACTATCGCATCCCTGGATATGGCACAATAGGGCGATGAAAGTGAAATCGCTGCTGCGGCTTGTCTTTCTTGCTGCAACGCTTGCCACCGCCTTTTGGCTTGGATCAATTGCCAACGAGAACGCGGCAGTGCAAAACCTCATAACGAGCGGAGGGTACCTCGGCGTTTTTCTCTTTTCAATCATTAACGGCTTCAATATCGTCGTACCGATCGTTACGGCTTCATTCGTGCCCGCGCTTGTTGCCGCTGGTCTCAATCCATATTTTGCGATTGCCGTGATCTCGCTCGGCATGACCATCGCTGATTGTGCTGCATATTTTCTTGCAAGGCTTGGGCGCGTACACCTGACCGAAACGCAGACTGTGGTCGCCCGTATATTGCGAAGAGCGGAGAAACGGCAACACTGGCTGCCACTAGTCCTTCTCGCGCTCTTTGCCGCATTTGTGCCGATTCCAACCGAAGTCGTTCTTATTCCACTGGGGCTCCTGGGGTACCGCTCACACTCCGTCGTACCGATCGTATTTGTAGGAAATGCACTCTTCAACTCAATTGTCGGTCTCGGATCAATTTCGCTCCTCGGTGGATAGTTCACTTGCGCATTTAGTGCAGTTGCGTAGGATGATGTCGGTTCGACAAGCTAGGGAGCAAACAAATGTCGCTGCTACCGACCATAGTGGATGTCGTTGCAATCAGTATTCTTTTATGCGTGATAGCAATTGCCTATCGCGTACCGCACTGGTTCCGAGCATTCAAAATGTGGCGTCAAGAGCGCGCCGATAAAGCATTGACGCGTCGCGTCAATGAAATCGCCGAACTCATTGAAAAAGCCGATCCCGAGACGAAAGAAATTCTGGCACGCGTTGAGCGTCTCCAAAAGTACGCCGACGAGTTCTTGAATGCCTCACGCGCTCGCAGCGAGACAACGCAGCCTCCGGAGCAAGTGGAAGAGACTTCGCGCTCAAACGCGGCCTAAGGGCGATAGGGACCCCGGGTTCTGTGAACCCGGGGTCCATTTTGCGCAAAGGATACGGCTGCGCTAGAGTGGCCGCAGTGGGCGATAGCCCCTTCACGAGGAGGAGAAGTCAATGCGCTTTTTGCTGCCCACCATTCTAGCACTCAGCCTGAGCGGCTGTTTAGTCACTGAGTCCCACATGAAGGTAGCCGTCGACGAGGTGGAGACAAAACTGGCAACAGCTCTGAAGACCCAGGAAAGACTTGAGGCGGAAAATTCAGACCTGCAAATGAGAGTGGCTCGTCTGGATCACGAGCTTACGGAACAAGCCGAAAATTTGAATCGACTGTACAAGTCAAACGGAGAGCTCGCGCGGAAGGTAATTACCGCAGTCAAGGAACGCGATGATGAAAAGGCTGCTCGGGAAGCGACCATCAACGAGCGAGACAACGAAAGGCGGGCGCGTGAAGCCGTCATGGCCGAGCTCAACACCGTGATTGCGCGCCTTCGTGCGGTGGAAAAGGCGCTTGCAAAAGAACGCGAGCGAGCCGGGGTGCGAAGGCCAAACGATCGAGAGCAGCAGGCTGCGATCTCGGTCGACCCGTGCAGCGTCCTCCGTGCTGATCTCGTATCAGCAAGGGCTGAAATGCAGGCGTCGGAGAAAAAATCGCTTCGCTTGAGGGTGAGCTGGCCGCTCTGCATGTCGACATAGCCACAGCGACCGAAAAGGTGGCGTCGATGCATGTTGCAGTCGCACACGCGGAAGCGTCGCGAAACGAAGCAGCCGCAAGCGCGGCGAAATGGGAAGGCATCGCAATTCGGTGCATGACGCCGGCGCCACGACTGTCGCGTAAGCGTAAGCTCTGCCACCATCATTAGATGATTTGCGGGCGAGGCCGAGGCCTCGCCCGCTCGCTATTTAGAGATCACCATTTTTTATCCGCTTCCGAATAGTGGATGCGAGCGTGTTGAAGTAGTGGAGATTATGATAGGTCGCAAGCTTCATGCCGCTCAGCTCTTTAGCTCGAATCAGACTTGCTACATAGCCGCGGCTATAGTTCTTGCACACATCGCAACGACACGAGCGATCGAGCGGTACGTGAACATCTTTCTCGTATCGTGCACGGCGTACATCGATGCGGCCCTTTGAAGTGAAGACGATACCGCGACGCGCGTAGTGTGTCGGTGCGATACAGTCAAATGTATCGCCGCCTGCCGATGCGATGATTGCAAAATCCTCCGGGTGACCGATACCGAGGATGTGTCGCGGCTTGTACGCGGGCAACTCGTCGGTTACCTGGGCAATGACTTTTTTCATCGTACGCTTGTCGTACCCGAATTCGCCGCCAAAGCCGAAACCCTCGAAATCCATCCCGCCGATGACGCGCGCGCTCTCGAGCCGCAGCGAAGCGAAAACGCCGCCTTGCACGATACCGTACATTGCTTGTTTCCCGGCGTTTTTGCGAGCGCGCAATGATTCTGCGGCCCAGCGATGCGTCTTCTCGAGCGATGTGCGCATGTACGCTTCGTCGGCAAGCGGCGACGGGCATTCGTCAAACGCGAAAATAATATCAGCGCCGAGTGCCTCTTGGATCCTCACCGATTCCTTTGGCGAGAAAAACAGCTGTGTGCCGTCGATGGGGGAACGGAAGAACACGCCGTCGTCGGTTATTTTGACGGCATGCGGTTGCGAACCCTCTTTCAGTATTTTTTCCTGTTCATCCTTGAGCACCTTGCCGATTCCGTGATCGCTTCCGAAACCGAGGCTATACACCTGGAATCCGCCGCTGTCGGTCATGAGCGGACCGCCCCAGTGCATGTAGCGGTGCAAGCCACCTGCCTTTTTGATGACCTTTTCTCCCGGCGCGATGTGCAAATGGAACGTGTTGCAAATGAGGACCTGGGAGCCCGTGTTTGCTACTTCATCTGAATCGAGCGTGCGGACGGTACCGCGGGTTGCGACGGGGACGAATGCCGGCGTCTCAATTTCTCCGTGCGGTGTACGGATCACGCCGAGGCGGGCGCGGCTTCTTTTCGACTGCTTGAGTATTTTGAATGTAAACACAACTCACAGAGCATACGGCTTTTGCGGAAAAGCACAAACACTGCGCCGCGCCCAAAGGCGCGGCAGCTCCCCTTTAATGCATCTGGAATTTTCCTTCAATAATTCGTACTTCAGACGGTCGTATGAGCCGCGAGTGCGCCACACGCACGCGAAACAATTTGCCATCCAGCGATGTCTCCCAAAATTCCAGAAAATGCCTGAGCTTCGGAAACCGCGGATGCAGGTCGTAGTCCTGCCACAAATACGTTTGCAAGAGCGACGGGTGGTCAGGCATGCGATACAGTATTTCAGCCGTCGTAAGACCGTACCCGCGCATCATTTGTTCGAACTCGTTACTCATCGGTTGTGCTCCCGAAATGATCGTGAATTTGCTCGCTTAATGAAATCAGCTCTCGCGGCGCTGTCAATTGACAACTCTTATCTTCATCTTCGATTTGGTACACTGTCACCATGTATCTTGGGGCAGCGGCAGGAGCGCTTGTTCTCTTGGCTTCAGCGGGCTTCGCGTCTGCGCAGATCGGGCTGAACGTCGATGTCGAACAGGCGGTGCGCGAGCATTTCGCCGATGCACCCGTCATGGTGGACATTGCGCGCTGCGAATCTAAATTCAGGCAATACACCGATTCGGGCAATGTCTTGCACGGCGGTCTCGGCGGCGCGATGGTCGGCGTCTACCAGATCCACTCCGACGTGCACGCGAATTTCGCACGATCGATCGGTTACGATATCTACACGCTTGACGGCAATCTTGGGTACGCAAGGCATTTGTATTTGACGGAGGGGACGCGACCGTGGGTCTCCTCATTCCAGTGTTGGGGGGCTGCGCCATCAGCAGAGGCGGCCACCGCTGCGTCGATTGACGGTGATTCTATCAACATCAACTTGTCGCTCGGCATGCAGCATCAGCAGGTACTGGTGTTGCAAAAGCGCCTGAATACACTCGGGTTTACGGTTGCGACGGAGGGTCCCGGCTCGCCCGGTAATGAGACAACCATGTTTGGGGCGCTGACGCGCGCTGCGGTCCGGCAATTCCAATGCGCTCAGCTACACATTTGCGACGGCGACGAATACTCGACAGGGTATGGGTACGTAGGCGCGCGGACCCGCAGCGCGCTTGCCTCGGCAGGTTCCGCTCCGGTCGCATCAGATCCGGCTCCCGCAGCCCCCGCATCGGATTCTTCCTCCGAAGAAACCACTGGCTATTCACAGGCCGAGCAGGAAGAAATAGCACGTCTTCGGGAGCAAATTGGGGCACTGAAAAAGCGGCTCGCCGAATTACTTGCGGCACGCAGTTTGTAGATTCTTTACGTCAAACTGCAGGGCAGAATGCACCGCGTGCCGATACTGGACGCATGCCTTTCTTGGGTGCGTTCTCTCAACCATTGAAAAACGTGCAATCGAGATATCCTTGACAAAGCCGTCAGTCGAATTAAGCACACAATTGAATAAAGATGGCTTACCGGTCTAAGTCGGCGCATAAGCGAACGGGCCGACAACACAGAATTTAGTCAGCTCAATGAACAATATGTTCGATGTAAAGAACACCAAAAACGTCGGCATCGACCGTGCCGGACAAGTATTACGCCATGTCGCCTGAGCAGTCGTGACACTTAGATTCCGAACCCGTGGTACGCAAGGTACAAACCGACAACGAGGCACACGAAGAGAAATACGCGAGTCTGCGATTCGTTGCGCAGCATCGACGTGCTGAGCTGGTGCAGCGCCTTTGGAGCGAGCAAATACAGTCCGCCTTTGACGAGTGTGAGCCAGCCGAAGAGTGTCACCAAGCCGCGCCAGCTTACCTCCCAGATGTTGTGGGAAAGGACGAGCGCCGCGCCGAGCGCGATCGCGAGGCAGCCGACGACCAGGCGTGAAAACGATTCGTGATTGAAGTCACGCAGCGCGCCATGAATAATCTGCGGCCGCGCGAGCCCGGCAGCAGAAAAGGCAATAAGGACGACGCCAATCACCTTCGCTAAAAAGAGCGATAATTCCATACAAAGAGACTAAGAGTAATAGCCCCAGTATACAGCCTGTCCCGTGCGCAAACTGAGTAATCCCCAGCTCGTTATGAGGTACGGGTTTCCCGTTTTTTTTACTGTGATGTTTGCGTCGAGGTTGGCTGAAGTACAAGCGAGCGGCGAATTTCATCAAATGCCGCGATGACCGCTGCACGGTCGAACATCCGCGTGCCCGTCGCGAAATTGGCGATCTGGCTCGAATGGAGGAAGTAGCGGATTGCCGTGCATGGCGAGCTGCCAGGAATTGCATATACCAATTCCTCGTACACGTTACCGGTCGTGGTTGAGGTTGTCGTTGCGAGCGAATACGTTCTTCCGCCGTCGGTGACATCCTGTGCACGAACGTTCGCGAGCAGATAAATATCACCAGTGCAATTCCGCGCACGAGGCAGCTGTTCGATCGAAACGCCGCTGTCTGCTATGAGATTTGTTCCTTCGGTCATCGACGCGGGCACGCGAAATTGTATGCCGCTAATCGGTTTTCCTTCGAACGCGGTATACGCGTACGGATCCTGTACGGTAAAACTTTGCGGATACGTGACTGAAATACCCATCGTTGATGACGCATACGTGCTCGTCGTCACAACGGGCTCCTGCGGCTGCGGCGTCGGCTCGGGCGCTGCTTCAGGTCGGAAAAAGTTTGACCAGGCATAGTATCCGCCGGCCGTAAACGCAGCGACGATCGCAACGCCCAGCATGGTCGTCACTATCGAAGATTTCCTTCTGCGCGGATTCTCTTCGGGCATAACACGGCAATTATCTCACACTCTGCGTGGACGCAAAGCAATTGGCGTGCTCAAATTTACATCAGCAGTGCAGTGCATTTCCGCACGAAAAACGCGCCACACCCTGTAAGATGGGGATGTCGCTGGCATCGTGCGCTTCGTTCGCGTCGCTCGTTTTGCATTCAACAAATGCTCCCGTTTTGCACTGCCGAGCGTATGCTCATAGGCCACGATTTCAAAACACCCCTTCATGTGTTCAAAGTGGTTTAAAGGTCTTGATTGCTTAACGGGAAGGTCAAGTGTTCTTCGATTTTTGTAATGACTCAGGGCATATAAATCAATATCCATGCAGGAGCTAGAGCTTGCGCGGATACTCAATTTGTGATTTTTGAGGGCAAACTTAGACACATTGCCGATCTGGATTTTGCCTGAATTTCTGGTAGAATTGGCTCTATTATGCGCCAGATCTGGTTCATTACCGGGGGTGCTATTTTTGTCTTCAGCCTGATCGTGGGCGGGTTTACGCTCAACCAGGCGAACCAGGAGGAAATCGAGCTTTCGTCGCGCATGCAATCGCGCGCGCAATTGCTTGCGGCAAGCCTTGCGGAATCGATCGGCCCGCCGTTCCGCTCCTTTGCGACGACGACGGTCGATTTGCGAATAAACAATTTTGTGACCAACGAGCGCCTTGTCGGCCTGGCCGTTTTCGACAACACCGGCTCCCCGGTCGCGCTGTCGGACAATCTGCCACAGGAAGCGATCATGCGCGCAAACATCGGGCGCGTCATGGACAGCAATGAGCCGGAAGGGATATTCGTCCCGCTCGGCGGGGAGTACTTGTACGTGTACACAATCCCGTTGAGAGGCGCGACTGAAGAAGCGCGCGTTATCGGGGCGCTGACCGTCATCCAAAACGCGACCTATATTAACGAAGGCATCCGACAGGTGTGGCTCAATAACGCGCTTTGGCTCATCCTTCAGCTTTTGGTGTTCGTCGGCGCGGTGGTGCTCCTGGTGCGCTTCGCGGTTGCAAAGCCGCTTTCGCGCATGACCGAATCGCTGAAATCGTGGCGCACCGGCGCGGCGCCGCCGGCCGATATCAGCCACGGACTTCTCTGGGCGCCGCTCACCAACGAGATCAGGAAAATCACGACAAGCCTGCAACAGGCACGTTCGGCGGCGAGCGAAGAAGCGCGCATGCGGCTTGAGAAGGTTGATTCACCCTGGACGGCGGAACGTCTCAAGGAATTCGTCCGCGTGTACCTGAAGGATCGTCCGATCTATGTCGTCTCAAATCGCGAGCCCTACATCCATTTCAAAAGCGGTCGCGGGAAAATCGAATACTCGGTGCCGGCGCACGGCATGGTAACCGCAGTGGAATCGGTCATGGTCGCATGCGGCGGCTTGTGGCTCGCGCACGGCAGTGGCGACGCCGATAAAGAGACGGTCGACAAAGACGACAAGATCGCCGTGCCGCCGGAAGAGCCGCGGTACACCTTACGGCGCATTTGGCTTACGGATAGGGAAGTTGAGGGTCACTACACTGGGTTTTCAAACGAAGCACTGTTTCCGCTCTGCCACATGTCGTACACGCGGCCGGTTTTTCGCAAAGAAGATTGGACCACCTACAAGCGCGTGAACGGCAAATTTGCCGAAGCGCTCCTCGCGGAAATAAAACACGTGCACCAGCCGATCATTCTTGTACAGGATCTGCATTTCGCACTTTTGCCGCGGCTTATCAAGAAGGCGCGTCCCGACGCGCAGGTGGGCATCTTTTGGCACCACCCGTGGCCTTCGGCGGAGCAGTTCAGCATTTGTCCGTGGCGGAAGGAAATCCTTGACGGCATTCTCGGCGCCGACGTCGTTGGTTTTCACACGCAGCAGTACTGCAACAACTTTCTCGATACTGTCGGCAAAGAAATCGAATCTCTCATTGATTTCGAGCGCTTTACCGTTACCCGCAGCGGCCACGAATCGTTGGTACGCACATTCCCGATTTCGATCGCCTTTACAAACGGCACGCACGCGGTCGCCTCCGATCAGCACAAGGAGGCGCTTCGAAAGCTCGGCATTACGACCGAGTTCGTCGGTCTTGGCGTCGACCGGCTGGACTACATTAAGGGCGTCTTAGAGCGTCTACGCGGCGTGGAGTGGTTCCTCGACCGTCACCCTGAATATCGTGAGCGCTTTACCTTTTTGCAGATTTCCGCACCGACGCGCCTCGGTTCCGCCAAACACCGCGAATACGGTGAGGAAGTGAGTTCCGAAGTCGAACGCATCAACAAAAAATTCCAGGCGAACGGATGGAAGCCAATTGTTTTTGAAAAACGCCACTACTCGCACGCCGAACTTGATCCGCTGTACCGGAGCGTGCACTTCTGTCTCGTATCCTCGCTCCATGACGGCATGAACCTTGTCTCGAAGGAATTTGCTGCGGCGCGTGACGACGAAACCGGCGTGCTTATCCTTAGCCAATTTACTGGCTCGTCGCGCGACCTGAAGGGAGCAATCATCATCAATCCGTACAGCCTTGAGGAAATTTCCAGCGCTATACACACGGCGTTAACCATGCCGAAGGCAGAACAGCACCGACGCATGCGGCTGATGCGCAATTCGATCAAGAACTACAACGTCTACCGATGGGCCGCTGAATTTCTCAAGGCCGTCGCAAGCCTCGGGTGACAAAAGGCGATTGTACGTACACACTATACATACCTATGCAGCAGCCAACGTGGTGGATGAACGCAAAAATTTACGAGCTGTACGTGGATAAATTTGCGGAAGATTTTAAGGGACTGACTGAGAAACTCGATTATTTCACTCATCTCGGCATTAACACACTACACATTCTACCGCACTACACGTCGCCGATGGTCGACGACGGCTACGATGTCTCTGATTACCGCACAATCCGTCCGGAGCTAGGCACGATGGACGATTTCCGCGCGTTTGCTGATGCGGCGCACAAGCGCGGCATCCGCATCATCATCGATTTCGTGCTCAACCATGTTTCGGAAAAGCATGAGTGGTTTGTCGAAGCGCGCTCGTCGAAACAAAGCCGGACGCGAGATTTTTTCATCTGGAGCCCGACGGGAAGGGAGCTTGCGGATGCACCGAATCCGTTCAGGGATTTCAAGGCGTCAAATTGGATATGGAATGAAGCGACCGGCGATTACTATTACGCAACGTTCTATCCGCAACAACCTGACCTCAACTGGGGGAATCCGATCGTGTTTGCTGAAATGGTGGACATCATGGATTTTTGGGTCGCTGCGGGCACCGATGGATTTCGGCTCGACGCCGTGCCGCTCTTGTTCGAACAAGAAGAGACGTCATCGGTCGGTCTACCGGCAACGCATTCGATTATCGCGGCGCTGCGTCAGCATTTGGACAACAACTATGGAGGGAGGATCGTGTTACTTGCGGAAGTCGTCGTGCCCGCCGCCGAGGCGGTCGAGTATTTCGGCGACGGGCGGGAATGTCAAATGGTGTACCACTTTCAATTGGCGGCGGAAATGTTTCTTTCAATGATGCGCCACGACCGGAGCCAACTAGACACCGTCGTTCAAGAAACATTTTCGATGCTTCCAACCGGGGCGCAATGGGCAACATTTCTGCGCAATCACGACGACCTCAACCTCGGGATGATCAAGAAGAACGATCGGTACGAACTCATTCAATTTTTAGATCCTGAGGGGAAGTATTTGTTTAACAAAGGTTGTGGAGTCTCGGTTCGGCTCGGTACGATTTTTCAAAACGCGCCGGAACGTATCGTAGAGGCCCATGAGCTGTTGTACTCGCTGCCGGGGGCGCCCATTTTGTACTATGGCGACGAGATCGGCATGCAAAATCTGCCGGGGAGCAGCTTTACCGACACTCGCCGCTACGTGCGCGGGCCGTTCGATTGGAATACGGCGGAGAGCATGCGCGCCGATCAGCAATCAACCCTCAATCGCATCGCGCGCTTGATACACGATCACCATGGAGTACGCTGATGCCGTGCTTCCGGTCATGCGGGAGCTACGAGACATTCTTCTTCCAAAGTGGGGAAATGCGACCGCGATTCGCTTTAAATCAGAGTGCAATTACAGCCCTGTTACTGACGTTGATGTGGCTGTTGAAACTTACATGGCCAAACGCTTGCGAACAGTTTTTCCCGATTTTGGTTTTGTGGGTGAAGAGTCCGCCGGAGATCGCACCGCACAACAATTTTGGCTTATGGATCCGATCGATGGCACGGAAGCGTATATGCGGGGCGAAGAGGGCTGTACCTCCATGTTGGCGCTTGTGAACAACGGAGCCGTTGTGTTCTCTGCGATCTATGACTTTGTGAACGACGTGATGTATTGGGCTGAGCGCAACAGAGGCGCATTTCGAGATACAGAGCGCCTTTCCGTCAGTAATAAACAGAGTCTAGCGAATGCCAAGATTTTCTGGGAAATAAAGGTTGAAGCGGGACGCAATCGGGAATTAGTCAATCGATTAAACGACGCAGGCGCTACGATGGTTCGTTCGACTTTGGCGGGCTGGCATTATGCTCAAGTCGCAAGCGGTGCCTACGATGCACGCATCGCGGTGGATCCATTCGGTCATGATTATGATTTTGCCCCCGGATCATTATTAGTAAAAGAGGCGGGAGGTACGGTCATCAATCCTGGGATGTCATCGTATGATTACACGAACCTCGAGCACATTGCTGCCAACGCCGTTTTGGCACGCATTCTCAACGATGAAATTATGAACACGCGACGTATCGTCTAGTCTATGAACCTCGCAATCGTTTCGCGCATAAACAGGGTCACGACAGTGAATGCAAAGGGCGGATCCGAAGTGTGGACGGCGAATTTCGCGTCTGAAATGGCCCGGCGTCAGCACCGTATTGATTTATACGCAACTGCTGGTTCGATATCGATGAGCGGTGTACACCTTATTCCACTTACCGATCGCCAGCTTGCCGACTATTATACGGAGCCATACTTGTCGGTCAGTCCTCCGGACGATCCAACGCGCCAAGCTCGCTACGAGGAGAGATTTGCAGCGACCGCCTATGTCCGCGCGCTTGTTGAAATTCTTAAGCGGCGGGATCACTATGACGTCATCGTGGACAGTGTGGGGGTACCTGAATTTACCTTTAATTCTCACGCATTCGAGAAGCCGGTCATTGCAATTGGCCATCATACTATTGGCATCGCAACCCGTTTCTATATCGAACGATTTGGGTGGCCGCACAATGCAACAATTGTATTCCCATCAAGGCTCCAATTTGATCGCGCAGTATGTATCCCAGACGAGCGTAAACACATAATTCCGCACGGCATTAATCACCGTGATTTCGTCGCAAACTACGCGGGCGGCGACGCAATGGTGTGGATGGGGCGCATCGATTCGCGAACGGACAAGGGGGCTGGGGAGGCTGCGAAAGTCGCGACTGCGGTAGGTAAACATCTGCTCCTCACAGGAGCGTATGAAAAAACTTCGGCTCAGATTGCTTTCTTTGAACGCGCCGTTAAGCCTTTTTTGTCGAGTGACGTTGAATTTAAGGAGCAGGGCTTTAGCGAATCGGTGGATAAGAACGCGCTACTCGGTGAGGCGAAACTCATGCTGCTGCCGCTTATGTGGGAAGAGCCGTTCGGGTTGGTGATGCTTGAAGCGATGGCATGCGGAACGCCTGTTGTTGCGTACGCGCGCGGGGCGGTACCTGAAGTGGTTGAAGACGGCGCCACGGGATTTGTCGTGAATCCGTCGGACGATGACATCCGCGGTGATTTTACAATCAAGAAAACTGGGCACGAAGGGCTGTGCGAGGCGGTCGAACGGGTATACGCGATGCCGCACGAAGAATATGCCAAAATGCGCCGTGCCTGTCGCGAGCGCATCGAGAAGCATTTCACGGTCGAAATAATGGCCGATCAGTATGAAGCGTTGTTCAAAGAGTTAGTGAATGCGTAGAATTACCGTTTCCAACGACATATGAAAAGCGATGTATTGCACGCGTGTCGCGTTGTGCAATAGCGTCGGGAAAGCGAAAAGAATACGGCAATAGGAGATAATATGGCGCGCGCGTCGCCCTGCCGACAGGATTTCTTTCTGATGCTTGGCCTTGCGTGCTGACTAGTACTTTTTTATATGAGGACATGTATGCGGTCGTCAGCAAAGCGCGACCGCTACTTGTGAGCGATGAAAACGATACACCGTTGTGCGTCGATCTTGGCGTTAATCGCCTACTGGCTACAACCTCTGGAAGACACTGCTACACCTGTTTAAAATTCCCACAATAAACGAAAAAGTTCGTCTTGTCTTCTGAAAAACTCGTTCATACGGTCGAACTCTTTTTCCATCTCATCGCGCATTGCACGTATATCACTGTCGCTGAGCGGCGATGAGGTCGCATAGGTGCGATACTGCTTACCGTCGAAAAACGTGACGACTTCGTTCTTGAAGCCGGGACCTTCGAAGGTCGTAACGGTTGACGTGCCCGTGTTTTGAACACTA
>DATMBM010000013.1:0-25289 GCA_035559235.1 Minisyncoccota bacterium | reverse complement strand
CCCGCCTCTGCCCGCCAATCATTTCTGTGTCCTGAACTCGTCCGTCAGGTGTAGCCGTTGTGCAAGGGCTGCGGTAAAACCCAGCAGATCCATGAGCAGGAATACGGCGATAATTGCCCCGGTGATCCACTGAAAGTTAGAGACCGCGATTTGCCCGTAATACCATGCCGCGAGCACCCACGTGAGTGCCAGAGCTGGGAAGTACGAGAACATCGTCTCGATAGCGAACTGGAGCGGCGTCGCCGTCGTTTCGCGAAGTACGACAATACCTTCGATTGCGGTGTAGACGACCATGATGATGACGACTGTGGCGATACCCATCAAAACCGCGTTGTCACCTACGGGGGTATAGCCTGCGCTCCCAAGGTAGAAAAGCAGAATCCCCAGAGCCAATATTACCGAATTGGCATCGGATATTAGCGCTCTATATTTGCGCATCAGATCCTCCTAGAACACCCACCAACTGAATGAAGGTGGTATTTCATACAACCACCTCGCGCGTATACGGTCAAGGTTAAAGCGCGTAGGAGCCGATCAATTCCGCCTCGAGCACGAAGCGTGATGACTTGCTGGTGAGCGTGTCGCACGTGACGATCGTGAGCTTGTTGCCCGTGCGCGCGAGATCGATGATCCCTTCTTCGGCATTCACCTGCTTGAGACTTGTGACACGATATACATATTCTTTGCCGCCGCCTTGGAGCGCGATCAGATCGCCCGTCTCAAGCTCGGGAATTTTGTTGAATACTTTGTACATCTGGTTGTGGACCACCGGCAGGTGCGATGAGTGTCCGAAAATAAGGATGTTGCCCTGTTCGCCAAGAAGTGCGGAGTCCACGTAGCGCGCGGGACCACCTTTGAGCACTTCGTCGAGTTCAATTAGGCTGCGCGTCTCTGGATTCAGAACTTTGATATCAAGACCGATCTCTTGGATGATCAACCGCTCGGGTTCCACGCCGGCGACTGCCTGCGGCGTTGGCTGCACGTTTTGCTCTTCACCAAGTTCAGGAAGATTGCCGAGCGACACCGCGTCGTTTGCTTCGGGTACCGCTTCGATCGGAGCGCCATTCGGCGCCGTCCCGTCGATGTAGTACGGCACGAATCCGATCGAAGAAGCGGCGGAGAGTGACAAAATGAAAATCGCGACTGCCGCTACGAGAAACAGGGAAAATGAGGGTTTAGGAGACGTTTCCATAATGCTATTTTACCGTGATTTCGGGTTCTTGTCAAACCCCCTCTTTCGTGTATGATGCGGGCATATCAACCGCCAGAATAGCATAATCCTTAGGTATGGCAGACCAACAGCAGGCACCGGGCTTATTGGCAAACATCCTCGCCGTCGCGGGCTTTATCATCCTCATCGTCATCATCGTATGGGGCGCGTATCAGCTCCTGCGCCTTATGGGTTCTGGCGTGTCTTCCCTTTTTTCGCGCTTCGGTGACGATTCCGAAATCACGGTCACGGTCCCGAATACACCGGTGCAATCTGGCCGCACATTCCCTATTTCATGGCAATATTCGCCTCAAGAAGACGGCGCGTATGCGTTTTTGTACCAGTGCAAAGCCGGCTTCCGCTTTGACATCGGAAGCGGCACCAACACGCAGGCGATTCCCTGCGGCAACGCGTTTGTCGTCGGCAACAACACGTCGCTGACACTCATGCCGGTGCTTTCGGGCACCACGACGGTTGAGGTGCCGGTTACCGTTGTCTTCCTGCCGAACGCCACCAGCACGGGAGAGCGACCGCAAGGTACCGCGACCGTTCGTGTCGCCGCAGCTTCAGGCGCACCATCATCGACGACTACCGGCTCGGGACAAACATCGAGCAAACCGTCCGGACAGCCTTCAAACCCGCAGACACCTTCCGGCTCGGGCCAACCGGATCTCTCGGTCCGCATTCTCGCAGTCGGAGTCATCGATGCGTCCGGCGCGTTTGTTCAGCGGACGCCGAGCCCATATGAGACCGCGGCAGTGCAGTTCGATATCAAAAACGAGGGTTCTACGGCGAGCGGTTCGTACCGCTTCAGCGTGCAGTTGCCGACGCAGCCGGTGTATCCGTACATCTCGCCCGTACAGGCATCGCTCTCTCCCGGCTCGCACGTCGTCTCCACGCTTCGTTTCGGACCCGTTGCTCCTGGCGGCGGCTCAATCGCTGTCGAAGTAGACGCGGCGCGCGCGGTGAGAGATGCCAATCGCTCAAACAATACTGCAACGACTTGGATCAACGCTTCGGCGTATCCCTACTACCAGTACCCCGCTCCGTACGTGTATTAATTAAGTGGCTTCGCAGACGCATACCTGTACATTCGGACTCGCAACCGATCTCCTTCACTTGAGGTAAACGACATAAGTTTGCCAACATACTTCTCCTCCATCGTGTTGAGTGGGATAATGCGTGGGGTTACGTTATCGAGGATAATTGTGTTCCATTGTCGTCTCGCCTCATCAAAAACGTCGATACCGAGCACAGCATGTCCCGCCCCGTATTCGTCATCAACCACGAGAATGTGTAGGCGAGTCGCATTAAGACCTCTCTGAAGGAGAAGCTTAACCTTCAGTAGGACGTAGTCTTCGCAGTCCCCGAAACCGTCGGGGATAGTCCAGTGCTCCCTCACGCCGTAAAGCTCCAAATCGGACTTCGCCATTACTGTCGTGTTGACGAACTGGTTTACCTCGGCGATCGTTGAGAAAAGTTGCGGGTTAAATATATGCATTGCATCGTGATTACTGTACGCAAACTCTTCGCAAAAACGCGCAAACTGTTCGCAGAATTTCTCGAATTGTTTGAGGATATAGTACTCATGCTCCTGAACTGCAAGATGAGCGCCCTGCAGTTTGTCATATAAACGGAGATATTCGGTCATCAGACGCTCGTCCCCAATCGCTGGCAGGGGTGAGTTTCTGTCCGGCGCGACTGGTCTTTTCGCTGGCTCTGGCTTTGGGGGCACGAGTATTTGCGCGCCCCACGGATTATCGGCCTGGGGAGAATTAGCTTTTTTGTTTTGCCCAGTTCTCGTGTCTGCGCTCGATGGAGGAGCGGTAATGCCGCCCTTCTCCCTCGCGCCTGCATGAGATGGAGCCGGAAGAGTCGACGCTGCCGCGATTGCAGCCAACAAAAGGCCACGCAGACGCCGATGATTACTTTGCGGTACGCCTATAGTCCGCTTGGCTTCCAATTGACTTTTATTACCTTTTTCGCCTTCCACTCACAAATTATATATCAAGCGTTGCCTCTTTGGCGTGAGCCTGAATAAACGACTTCCGCGACGGGACGTCGGTGCCCATGAGGATATCGAACGTGCGGTCGGCATCGGCCGCGTCTTCGATCGTAACGATCTGGAGGATTCGGTTTTCAGGATCCATGGTCGTCTCTTTCAATTCCTCGGCGTTCATCTCGCCAAGGCCTTTGTAGCGTTGGACTGAGATTCTTGCGGATTTTTTGGAGGCTGTTTCCTCTTCCTCAGACTCCTCTTCATCGCCTTCGGAAGGTTGCACGCCACTCTCTTCCTCAATTGGCGTATCCTTGCCCGCGATTTTGTCCTTTTCCGCGTCGGAGTAGGCGTAGAACACTTCCTTCCCTTTGCGAATCTTGTAGAGCGGCGGTTGCGCGATGTAGAGGAAGCCGCCTTCGATGACCGGACGGAAGTGGCGGTAAAACAGCGTCAACAGGAGCGTGCGGATGTGCGCACCGTCGACATCGGCATCGGTCGCGACGATGATCTTGTGATAGCGCAGCTTTTCGATATTGAAGACGTCTCCAATTGCCGTGCCGAGTGCAACGACGAGATTCGTGATCTGTTCGCTCGAGAGCATCTTGTCCAGACGTGCCCGCTCGATATTGAGAATTTTTCCGCGTAGCGGCAAGACCGCCTGCGTGCGGCGATCGCGACCCATTTTTGCGGTACCGCCGGCGCTGTCCCCCTCAACGATAAACAGTTCCGCTTCTTCCGGATTGCGCACCTGGCAGTCGGCAAGCTTGCCCGGAAGCGACAGGCCCTCGAGCGCCCCTTTGCGCAAGACGGATTCCTTCGCGGCCTTCGCCGCTTTGCGCGCCTTCATTGCGAGTGCCGCTTTGCCGAGGATCGCGCGCGCATCATCAGGATTCTCTTCAAGGAAGGCACTGAACGCCTCCGCGAAGACGGTTTCCGTGGCGCTGCGCGCCTCGACACTGCCAAGCTTCGACTTCGTCTGGCCTTCAAACTGCACCTCGCGCATTTTTACCGAAATCACTGCCGTGAGACCTTCGAGCACGTCATCGCCGGTGAAGCTGTCGCCTTCTTTGCCGTTGTTACCTTTGTTCGCATTGTTGAGCGTGCGCGTGAGCGCGGTCTTGAAGCCGGTCACATGCATGCCACCCTCCGCGTTGTAGATATTGTTTGCAAAGGCGCTGATACGCGAGGTGATATCGTCGACGTACTGGAGTGCGATTTCGACGGTGACACCGTCGACTTCCTTTTCCGCGTAGAACACATGCCGATGGATTGGTGTCTGGTGGCGGTTCTGGAATGAGACGAACGACTTGAGGCCGCCCTCGAAATAGAATGAAGTCGACGGCGCATCGAGGCCGAGTTCGCGGAGATAAAACACGTCTTCGTCGTCCACCGCGCCTTTGCCGCGCAGATCGAGGATCGAGATGCGCAAGCCTTTCACGAGGTATGCCTGCTGCCGGAGGTGGGCGACGATGTATTCAAAATCGAATTCGATATGCGCGAAAATCGACGGATCGGGCTCGAACGTAATGATCGTCCCGTGCATTTTCGACGGGCCGACGCGCTTCGTCTTGCCCACCGGCTTACCGCCATTCTTGTATTCCTGGACGTGCTTGCCGCCCTCTCGGTGCACTTCGGCGCGGACATTGACCGAAAGCGCGTTGACGACTGAGACACCGACGCCGTGCAATCCGCCGGACACTTTGTACCCTTCCCCGCCGAATTTGCCTCCCGCATGCAAGACGGTCATCACCGTCTCGAGCGCGGATACTTTCGTCTTCGGATGAATGTCGACAGGGATGCCACGGCCATTGTCGGCGACACGAATGCGGTTTCCCGGAAGGAGGGCGACCTCAATGTCGTTCGCGTGGCCGCCCATCGCTTCGTCGCGTGAGTTATCAAATACTTCCCAGATGAGGTGGTGCAGGCCCGCTTTATCGGTCGTGCCGATGTACATGCCCGGGCGTCGGCGGACCGCCTCGAGCCCCTCGAGCACAGTGATATCCGCGGCTCCATAGGAGCCTTTTTTGGCGCTTGATGTTGCCATATCCTTACCTCGAAATTATAGCAGATTTTGGGGTATTTTCCTAACTGGTTATCCCCATTTTGGTGGCTTTGTTGAGCCACTATCTGACTGTCCACCCCTTCGATTTGACCGCCGCGTACACTTCATCCATTTGGCCGTTGATTTCGTCGTCGGTAAGCGTCTTTTCGGGCGATTGAAAGACGAGGCGGTACGCGTATGAGATCTTGTCGTCCTTCTTGAATTCGTCGAAAAAGTCGATGCGCACGAGGAGCGGACCTGCGGTGTTCACGATTGTATGGCGAACATCTCCCTTGTCGGTATCAGCCGGGGTCCACAGGGCGATATCGCGCGTGATCGAGGGGTATCGTGAAAACGGATAGTAGCGTTCGGCCTTGGAGAGCGGCAGCTCACCTGTCGATCCCGCTTCAATGTCGGCGAGCGGTCGCTCCTCAGGTTTTTCTTTTTCGCCGACTGACGCGACATGAACTTCTTCTTTTCCGTCCTTCCAGACGGTGCCGATTTCAAAAAGCTTTACCTCGCGAAGGCCAAGCAGATCTTTGTGGGGAATATTTTTTTTCACGGCCTCGGTAAGCCCGTCGAGAAGATTTGAGCGTAAAAACGGTCGCACGCTGTCAATCTTGTTCAGAACGGCAACCTCACCCTTGTCTGCAAATACCGACGTGTACACTTCGGAATATCCTTTTTCGAGCAGCTGCTCGCGGATGGTCTCGGCTTTTGCGAAGTTCTCATTGGGTGCCGGTGATTTCGGAGACGCCGGGAGTTCCTGTGCAGGAATCTTCTCATAGCCGATGAGCCTGCCGACTTCTTCGATCAGATCTTCAGGAATCGTGAGATCAAGACGTTCAAATGGGACGTCGACGGAAAACGCGCCACGAGACTCCTCGAATGCAAAATCGAGTCGCTGGAGCGCCGCTTTGATGTCATCCGGCGAAACGGATATGCCCAGAAGTTTTGACGTCTGGGTCGCGGAAAACGATACGCGCTGCGGTTTTGCGGGATTCGGATACTCGTCGACAAAGCCGCGCACCTCCCCGCCTGCGATTGCGGTAATGAGTTCGACCGCCTGCTGCATGCCGTAGCCTGCGAGTTCGGGTGAGAGCACCTGTTGGAAGCGCTGTGAAGCATCGGTGGAAAGTTTGAGCGCAGCAGCGGTTCTGCGCATCGTCGGACCGTTAAAGTTTGCGGCCTCAAGAATGATGTCGGTCGTCGTCTCGTCGATGCCGGTCGGCTTGCCGCCTTTTACGCCGGCGATGCCGACCGGCACATCACCCGCCGTGATGACGAGCATCGCGGTGGTGAGCGCGTAGGTTTTGTCGTCAAGCGCATCGAGCCTCTCTCCCTCGCGCGCGTGACGCACGCCGATCTGCAATGAGCCGAGCTTCGCAGCGTCAAACGCATGCAGCGGCTGGCCGATGTCAAACATCACCAAATTCGTCGCATCGACGATGTTGTTGATGCTCCGCTGGCCGATTGATTCGAGCGATTGTCTGAGCCAATCGGGCGATTGCCCCACTGTGACGCCGGTGATGTGGCCGGCAATATAGCGCCGACAGAGACCTGCATCTTCAATGGTGACGCTCACGGCGTCTGCTTTTTTTGAGAAATCCGGCTTCTTCGCAAACGGATCGACTTCTGGCTTCATTGGTAATTGCAGAATGGCCGAGAGCTCCTTCGCGATACCGCGGTGCGAGAGGGCATCGTGACCGCGATTTGGCGTTACTTTCACATCGATAACGTCATCACTCCCCGCTCGCTCGGTCCCCTCGATCTCAAATGCGTGGAAGGTAAGCGCGTCGGCGATCTTCTCCGCGGACGGAAGCGGATCGGCAAAATAATTCTGGAGCCAGTTGCGGGAGACTTTCATATCAAAACTGATTTACAAACCGCAAATCGGCGGAATGCATGAGGCGAATATCGTCGATGCCCCAGCGCAGCATCGCAAGACGGTCGAGCCCCATACCGAAGGCGAAGCCTTGGAATTTCGCCGGGTCGACGCCGGCGTTTGTAAGCACGTTCGGATGCACCATGCCCGCGCCCATCATCTCGATCCACTTGCCGTTTAATTTTTCCGGTACATGCGGTCCCTGGATGCGCGCATCGACTTCAACGCCCGGCTCCACGAACGGGAAGAACGAGGGGCGGAAGCGCACTTCGACGTCCGCTCCTTTGAATATCTCGTGATAAAAGCGGGCAATGGTGCCTTTCAAATTCGCGAGGGAAACGTCTTCGCCGACCGCGAGCCCTTCGAGCTGGAAAAATTCCGCCTCGTGCGTCATGTCGGTCGCCTCATTCCGGAATACTTTGCCCGCGGCGATGATACGGTACGGCGGCGGATTGCCGGCCTTTGCCTGCGCTTCCATGTACCGGATCTGGACATTCGAAGTGTGCGTGCGCAAGACGTGACCTTGCCTGTCTTTAATAAAAAACGTGTCCTGCATGTCGCGGGCCGGATGGTCGTGCGGGACATTCAAAGCATCGAAATTGTGCCATTCGTCTTCGAGGAGCGGCCCTTCGGCGAGCGCAAACCCCATCCGGAAGAAAATCTGGTTCGCCTCGCGGATGAGGCTGGAAATGGGGTGCATATGGCCGCGCGGCATTCGTGCAGTATAGCCTTTTTCACGGCTCATTTAAAGCGTAATTTCGTACAAAATGGTGCCGGATTTGATGATGAGCGCGTCGTCGACGACGCGGATGTCGGCGTCGGGAGCTTCGAATAACTGGACATTTAAGGGCGTCGGGCGAACGTCGGCTTCGGCAAAGTAGACGGCACCGTCTCCCGTCGCATACGCGACGCCGGTGCGGAAGAAGCGCGCGGTGCGCACCTCGTCACTGCCGCGCTCAATGGCGAATTCACGGACGCAAAATGATGGACGGCCGCAGAAGCGCGACGGTGGGAAGGCGTCTTCCGACATCCAGCGTACGAAAACATCGCCATCGCGTACAAACACGCCCATTCCGTCCGACTCGTCTTGCGGCACGGTCGTCGAAGCGGTCGTCGTGCCGAATTCCGCAACGTACTCGTCATAGAGGGCGCGCGAAATGACCGCGACACCTGTCGTCGCCGTACCGGAGACGGCAAGGCGGACCGGCTCGATGCGCTTTGGAAAGAGGAATGCGTCTACATCGGTGACCAGCTGCGGCTCAACGACGACAACGCGGCTCCACGGCAAATAGTCCTCACGCATCACGTTGATCGAATACGCTGCGGGTGCAAGGTTGCCGACGTAGAACGACCGGTCAAAGAATCCGCTTCGACCGACGGTATTCCCGTTGATTTGGACATCGGCATCCGGATACGGGACCGAAACGAATATGCCGCCGGTGCGGACAAATCCAAATCCTTCCCGATACCGCCACCCGTCCGCGTACAAAATGATGATCGGCAGCACCGCAAGGAACATCGCAATGAAAAGCAGTAGATACAGCCGGCGGATGTGGGGCGAGAGGGGTTGCATGCGGAGTAGTATACCGTACGCAGGAAGCAGAAGGATCGCGCGATTTTTCGCCGCGATGCCTGCGTCTACTGCGTTCTGTTTTTGGGCGTGACCCAAAAGCCGAGGTATCGACCCACCGCGAGCCGCAGCTGCGATTCGAGTCCCGGGATGGAACTAAAGACGACCATGGTAAACGGCACGAGGATCCACTGCAACACCATGAAGATTGAGCGGTGTCGCGACGCGTGCGCCGGTCGGTCGGGTATGAGGTACATGCAGATCGCCGCCGAGACGATGAGCCCAAACATGGCGGCCGTCAGGAACGCGCGGGCGATGAACGGGAGGCTGTAGGAAAGCACCGTCGTATGGAACGCAGCCCCGCCGACGAAGAGCGGAAGCCACCCGATCGCAAAAAGAACGAGCGGATGCGTGGCAAGCGACCACGCCCCTTCGAGTTGGAAGAAGACCGCGTGGATTTTCTTTCCGGACGGGATACGCGGATTTTTCAAGAACGTGAAGAGGATGTACGCCGCGTTCTCCGCGGTGCCGTACGTCCAACGCCGCTGCTGCTTGTAGATATTTTTTATCGTCCCCCAAAAGGTCGTCGCGACGTTTGCATCCATCGAGACCGGGTATGCCATTGGCGTCACACGGTAGTCCCCGTCGAAGTACACAAAGAGGTTCCAGAATATGCGCGAGTCCTCCGAGACCATGTTTTTTTGCCAGTATCCCGCCTCGTACAACGGCTTAAAAAGCACGGCGTGCGAGGAAAAAGTTGCCAGTTTCTCCGGCCGCTCCTGCTGGATCATCTGCCAAAACGATGCCGAATACGCCATCACGCGAGAGAGCATCGGCGCGTCCCAGATGTTGTTGTTGTAGAGCGGCACCGGCTGGAAGGATGTGCGCTCGGGCCGCTCCGCAGTGAGCACATACCACGTGAGGCACGCGAAATACTGCGGGTAGACGACGGTGTCGGAATCAAATGCGGAGACGACGACGTGTTCGTAGGGCACCTGGTGCGCGTCGAGAATGCGCGTTCGTGCCTCCTCCGCCGCATAGGAGAGGTTTGAACCCTTTCCAGGAATCTCGCCTTCGAGCCCGTCAGGGTGTTCGGTGACGATGGCCGCGAAGAACCGGTCGGCATATTCGGCTGCAAGGCGCTCCCCGATTCCCTTTCCCTGCGGCACGCGCGCCTCGGCGGCAAATACGATCGCGATTCGCTTTGTGTCCCATTCACTCGCCGCGATCGCGTCGACTGTTTCCTTCAGAAGTTCGTACTGCTCATCGTAAAAGGGAACGAGGACGAGGTGCAGCAAGTGGCTGCCGGCGCGCGCCGGAAGATGCGGAACATCGAGCACACGCTCGCGCCAATTCACCTGCAAATTGTGGCGCACGCGCTTGAAATCGTGGCGAAGATGGATCGAGAGATAGGCCGTCTTAAAAAACCAATACGCCGCAAAAACGATCGTGAGGTACGCCGCCCAGACCGGCTTGTAAAACGACAGGACGATGAAAAGGCCCAGCGTGCCGACCGAGAGGATCGCAGGCAGCATCTCAAAAAAACGGTACAGGTAGTAGTCGCGTCCGGTCAGGTCGCCGGCGCGGGCCGTATGGAGATACCAGTACTGTTCTGGAAGATTCATATGTGAGCCGGTAGAGGGATTTGAACCCACGACCTTTCGCTTACAAAGCGATTGCTCTACCGCTGAGCTATACCGGCACACGCCCACTATAGCCGATGCGCTACGACGTTGCCACCGGCTTTTTTGGCTTTCGTTTGGTCCTGGAGCGCGGCTCGGTCGCAGTTCCCACTTCGGGTTCTGTCGCTTCGATCACCGGTGCAGGCGCGGGTTCCGCGACGGGCTCTTGTGTGCGCCGCGGCAAGTCGCTCACCTGTCGCAGGTACTGCGACTTCGTCTCGCGACGTTCGAAGCGATGCTTGTGCGAAACTAAATCAGCGAGCGCGTGCGCATATTCGGCCGACGTACGCGCAAGGCGCGCATAGCCGAGCGCGCCGACGTGGATGCTGTAGCGTGTGAGCGCGCCAAGAAACCACGGAGCCTGTTCAAGATACCATTCGCCCAGGTGGACTATGTGTTTGACGCGAAGCGCTCCCTCGTCCGCGCGAATGCGCGTGCTTTCGGCGAATCGCGCACCGCGCCGCGCCTCCACGTGCTTGAGCGCGAACAGGAATAGGATCAACACCAGTGAGCTACCAAATACCGCCATCGCTCCCACGACCATACCGATTATTTTACCGAAAGGCGCTCCATGCGCACCACTTCGATTTTCTCGCCGAATTTCTGTATCCCGGCCTCGATATACTCGCGCACGGTGATATCGCCATTCTTCACGAATGGCTGGTCGAGCAGCACTTTATCCTTGAGATAGGAATCGAGCTTTCCTTCAACGACTTTCGCGCGCATATCTTCTTTCACGCTCTCGGCCTCACCTTGGAAGACTTCGCGTGCGGCGCGGATATCCTCGTCTTGCACCTGCTCGCGCGAGATGAACTGCGGCTGCATCGCGGCCACATGCATCGCGATCTCGTAGGCCATCTTTCCGAATTCCGGGTTCCGCGATACGAAGTCGGTCTCGCATGCGAGGACGACGGCACCAACAACCTGCCCGCCGGCGTGCGTATACGCCGCCGCAATACCTGCGCCGAGCGTGCGGTCGGACTTTTTCGACGCCCCGGCTGCGGCGATCTTGCGCAAAATCACGATGGCCTTCTCCATGTCGCCACCCGCTTCTTCGAGTGCTTTCTTGCATTGCATGACGGAAACGCCTGTCGCGTCGCGAAGCTGCTTGATTTCTTCAGTGGTTGCCATGGTCAAAACTCGGTAGGCTCTAGTATACCGCACTCGGCGCGGAGATTATTTTGCCGATGTCTTCTTTCCCTTCTGGTAGGCGTCGGCGACCTCGTTCACGACGAGGCCGATTGCCTTCACGGACGTATCGTTGGCGGGAATCGGATACTGCACGACGGAGAAGTCGCAGTCTGACGACGAGAGGCCAATCACCGGAATGCGGAGCTGGTTCGCCTCCTGCACGGCTGTCTTCTCGTGCCGCGTGTCGACGACGAAGAGCGCCGCCGGAAGCTCGCGCATATTCACGATGCCGCCAAAGCGCGCCAACAGCTCGTCGATCTCGCGATCGATCATGAGCCGCTCTTTTTTCGTATATTTCTCAAGCGCGCCCGATTCGCGGTCGTTCATCAGCTTCTCAAGGCGGTCGATGCGCTTGCGGATATTTTTGAAATTCGTGAGCGTCCCGCCGATCCAGCGGCCTGCGACATACGGCACGCCGATGCGCTCTGCTGCGCTCTTGACCGTTTCTTGCGCCTCGTGCTTGCCACCGACGAACACCACCTGCTTCCCGCTTTGCGCAAGCGATGCGGCAAAATCAGTGGCCTTCGCGAGGCGCTTGGCCGTCTCCTCAAGGTCAAAAATATCAGTGCGGTCCTTAGTGGAATAGAGAAAGCTCGATGCCGTCGGGTGGCGGCGCGTGCGGGCGTAGCCGACATGCGCTCCCGCGTCGAAAAGGGTCTTGATATCGGCTGTGGCAGTGGTCATATGTGGCGCGGATAGTAACAGAATTAGCCCTCGTTCGCAACTGGCGCCTCCCCGCCCTCAGCCTGGTCCAATGCCTCTAAAATCGGTGCGATCGATCCCGACATGATCTTTTCGATGTTCGACCAGTTCTCCTTGATGCGGTGATCGGTAACGCGGTCTTGCGGAAAATTATACGTGCGGATTTTTTCCGACCGGTCGCCGGTCCCGACCTGCTGTTTGCGGTCTGCTGCCCGCTTCCGGTCCTCCTCTTCATCCTTGAGCTGCTGGAGTTTTGAGAGGAGCAGCTTCATGGCGCGCTCCCTGTTTGCCTGCTGGCTGCGTTCTGCCTGGCTTCGCACGTCGATGCCGGTCGGTTTGTGGATGAGCCGCACTGCCGTCTCAACCTTGTTGACGTTTTGGCCACCGGCACCGCCTGAGCGACTCGTTTCGACCTCAAGGTCGGCGGGATTGATTTCAACTTTCGTGCGCTTGTAGATCGGCATGATGGCGACTGACGCGGTCGACGTGTGGATGCGGCCGCTTTTTTCCGTCGCCGGTACGCGCTGCACGCGATGCACACCGGTTTCAAAACGCAGTTCGCGATAGACGTTCTCGCCCTTGACCTCGATTTGCACTTCCTTCACGCCGCCGAGTTCGGAACGGCTTTCATCGAGCGTCTTTGTCCGCCATCCTTTCGACTGCGCGTACTTGATATACATCTGCGCAAGTTCCTCGGCGAACAGGGAAGCCTCTTCCCCGCCGACGCCCGCGCGGACTTCGAGCACGATTTCGTTCGGCAATTCGCGCTCGTTTGGATCGCCGACAATTTTCACCATTTGTTCCATTAGCTGGTTTTTTTGTGCGTCGATTTCTTCAAGTTCCTTTTCCGCCAGTTCTTTCATCCCCGGATCGACTTCGACAAGCTCCTGTGCGTCCTTTTCCGCTTGCGTCAGGCGCTTCCATTCCTGCACGAGAAACGAGACGCGATGGTCATCCGCGTAGTCTTCGGGATTTATCTTTTGTTCCATCGCCATAAGTATATAGCCGAAAGCCCCGCAGCGCGGGGCTTTCGGCGTCCAGTATCGTTACTTCTTCTTCGTCTTCGCGGCGCGCGCCTTGAATTTTTCGACGCGACCGGCGGTATCGATGGTCTTCGACTGGCCAGTGTAAAACGGATGCGATGCGGATGAAATTTCCACCTGGTAGACAGGGTATTCCTTGCCGTCGTCCCATGTGTCGGTCTTATCGGTTGCAACAGTTGAGCCAATCAAAAAACGCGCCCCCGAGGAAGAGTCCCCGAAGATCACCATGCGGTAGCTGTCCGGGTGAATGTCTTTTTTCATAGTGGCGAAACTGTATCACCTTCCTTCGAGGACGTCAATTTCCTGCTGGAATTTATCAGCGAGGCGCATCACGTCGTCGCCATAGAAGGCGTATGCTGGCTTAGACCAATTGCCACCGGCGAAATACTTGAGCGCAGCGCGGCGCTCCGCTGTGCGCGTTCCCTCGTCCGCGCCGTTATCCGCCATAAGAAGGGCAGAGGCAAAAATCGCGGTGCGGGCGTCCCACGGATTCGGCGGCTTCTGCCCGGTCGCGGCGCCAATGCGATCCTTGTAGAGCACCCAGGTCGAAGGAATAAATTGCGCCGGTCCCATGGCGCCTCCCCACCCGTACCATGGCTTCTTCGAGACCTTCATGTCATCGGGGTTAACGCCGAGTTCCGCCATGAGCTGCTCGAAGACGGGCACGTCGCGGGTCGGATGCATGTCGGTACGCCAGTTGCCGGTACCGACGTTTTCCCCGAGGTTGGACTCCTCCGCAAGGATGCCGAGGATGACCGCCGGCCGTACGCCGGTTACCGCAGACGCTTCTTTTGCGTATTCATATGCTTTGCCGAAGGGAATCGCGGATGAATCGCGTAGCTCGAAGAGTCGTGCACGGATTTCGTTTACCGTTCGCTGCTGCGCTGCAATCGTGCTTTGGTAAACGGATTCTTGCCCTTTCGCAACAGTAATCAGCGCCTGTTTTTCATCTTCACGTTCTTGGAGCATGCGTTGTTGAAGTACTTGGATCTGCCGCATGTCTTGCTCTTCCACTTGCTGCGACGCGAGAGCCTCTTTACGCGAGGCGAGGTCGGCACGCGCTGCGGCCATTTCCGCAAACGCATGGTCGAGCGCTCGCTGGACGGCCTCGAATTCGTCGACTTCAGTGAAAATGTCGGAGATATTACCACCGAGTGTCAGCTCGACGATCGTCGTGTCGTCAATTTCCCGCGTGCGACGGATCATTTGCGCGAGCGATTCCTGGCCCTTCGCAACCTTCGCATCCAAAACCGCGATGCCTGCTTCCTTGTCCTTGATACCAGCGGTGAGCTTTCGGATCGTGAGGTCACGTTGGCGGATCGCGAGTTGTGCATCCTTGATCTGCGCATCGAGAATCGCAACATCGCGCTCGAGCGATTGACGCTCCTGCTGTTTCTTCTCAAGTTCGGATTTATTGGCGGTGATTTGCTGCTCCAAATCCGCAAGCTGCCGCTCCAATTCCGCGCGCTCTTCGGGGGTGAGCGCCGCGTAGGCGGATATCGGCAGGGAAATGGCAACAACAAAAAACACTACCGCGCGAAACATAGCGTTAGTATATCGCATCATTGATGCAGACGTGAAGCGGCGCGCGGCCATACAGCCGCGCGCCGCCTTCTTCATGCTTCCTATTCCTTTTTCTCTTCAGCGGCTGGGGCCGCGCCCTCAGCAGGAGCAGCCTCACCTTCTGGCTTTTCTTCACCGACTTCCGCAAGCTTCACTTCGGTTTCAAGCGGCTTCTCTTCGACGAATTCGGTAATGGAGACGACGATTTCTTCAGGGTTGGTCTTCAATTCGGCGGACGGTGGAAGTTTGATTTCCTTTGCAGTGATATGGTCGCCCACATTTTCGAGCTTCGAGATATCAACTTCGAGGTGCTGCGGCAATTCTGCGGGCGCGACTTCAATCTCGACTTCGTGCAAGGCCTTCACAATGATGTGTCCGGCCTTTTCCGCAGGTGCCTGCCCGATAAATTCGAGCGGGATGTTAATCTCGATCTTCTTGCCCTTCTCGAGCACGTAAAAATCGGCGTGCAGGGGCTTGCCGGTCACCGGGTGCCATTGGACGTCGTGGATGAGGGTTTCTTTCTCGTCGCCAACACCCTTCAATTTGATGATGGTCGTTTCGCCCGCTTCCTTAAAGAGGCGTTCAAACGCTTGGGAGTCGATGGCAATAGCGGTCGCGTCTTCCTTTGGACCATACAACACGGCAGGCATGGTGCCCTGCGCGCGCAGGTCATCGGGAGACGTTTTCGCGTCCCGCTGTCTAATTTCAAGCTCTAACATGGCGCGGATTATACAGATTCGCCGCTAAAATGCAATAAAATCGATGCTATACTCCCCTCATGAAGTACGACTTCGTCTCATTCGGGGATATTACGATCGATGCCTTTATCCGCCTCAAAGACGCGCGCGTCAACTGCGACATTAACGACGAGAACTGCATGCTCTGTGTGAAGTTCGGGCAGAAAATCCCCTTTGAATCCGTCCAAGAAGTTTTCGCGGTCGGGAACGGACCGAATGCGGCAGTCGCAGCGGTGCGGCTCGGGCTTGCCTCTACGGTCGTTGCGAACGTCGGCAACGACCGCAACGGCGACGATTGCATTATGACTTTGCAAAAGGAGGGAATGAACACGGAATTCGTCCGCAAGCACGAAGGCATCAAGACGAACTACCACTATGTGCTCCAGTACGAGGCCGAACGGACGATCCTCGTCAAGCACGAGAAATTCCCCTATGCTCTGCCACAATTTTCGGAACCACCGATGTGGTTCTATCTCACTTCGCTTCCGTTGGATACGCTCGACTACCAGCTTGAAATCGCCCGCTACGCAAAGCACAACGGCGTCAAACTAGCCTTCCAACCGGGAACGTTCCAAATGCAGCTCGGCAAGGAGAAGTTGGCTGAGGTGTACCAGGTGTCCGACATCTTTTTCTGCAACAAGGAAGAATCGCAGCAAATTCTTGCAACACCCGACGAGCACGATCTCAAAAATTTACTGCAGGGGATTCGGAACCTCGGACCGAAGATCGCCGTCATCACCGATGGGAGAAACGGCAGCTACCTCATGGATGAAAGCGGCGCATACCACGCGCCGATGTATCCCGACCCGGCACCACCCGTCTCCCGCACCGGTGCCGGAGATGCGACCGCGTCGACGACTGTCGCCTACATCATCAAGGGGCTCGAACCGAAAGACGCACTTTTGCACGGCATGATCAATTCCGCGTACGTCGTCCAAAAAGTAGGCGCGCAAGCGGGACTCTTGCGCGCCAGCGAGATCGAAGCATTGTTTGCAAAAAGGCCGTCGGATTTTGCGGCGACGCCGCTGTAAAAGCGGGCGGCCACCGAAGGTGGCCGCGAATCACTAGTGGTCTTCCCACGATTCGTCTGTACAGACGAACGTGTACTGCAGAATGCTGTACGGTGGCACCTTGACCAATGCGACGATGCACCTTCCCGCAAGCGGACGTCTTTCGATACTCAGCACTTCGATCAACTCGATCCTTGGGAGCGTTGCCGTAAAACACGCGAATGGGCCGAAGCGCATTCGCAAGAAACTGGCGATCTCCGACATTGTCGATAGCGGTTCCATTGTTATCGCTTGTCGAACCAACGCAGGGGATCCACAGAACACGCTCTCAATGGGCCCGAAGAATTTGCCTTGATTCGAGCCGGGAAGGATCTCCTCTTCCTCCGACCATGCACCGGCTGAACTCGTCGTCCATACCGTGAATAAGCATGTCAAACATGCGACTGCGATCGTGCGACGCATTGCCGCCTCCTCTTCACTAAGCCTCATCTCCTCATGCAACAGTACCACTTCAAATATGAAGTTCAACGTAAATGCGCCTCATTTGGTAGAATCATTTTATGCCGATTTTTGCTGCCATACTACGCTTTCTCGTCATTTTTGCGATCGAACTCGCGATCTTTTTCTTTTTTTATAACCGCCCGGAAGGGAGGAAGGCGGTGTATTTTTCCTGGTACGCGGGCATTATCGATGTGCTTGCGATTTTTTCCGGCGGAGCGATCATGTTTTGGAGCGCCTATGCACTGTACCATCCGGAATTATTCACGATACATGTGCCGGAATGGCTTTTCTGGCTCGGATTTCTCATCGGCAGCTGGCAGGCCGGGATTCACATCATTAAATTGGTGATACGAACAATGCGTCGCCGGGACAAATAGATACCGCCCGGGCGTATCCGCTCGGGCGGTAGAATTTCCCTAAGGACAGTAAAATTTCATTATGAGTTCCGGCGGCTGTTTTGGATCCACTTTCATCGTTTTAGCTATCACCTTGGCGGCTTCAACTTCGTCAGTCGACGAACTGTAACGTTTGTTAGCCCGATCGTACTTTTCCGCGCATCGCGCGCCATCCAACCCCTTGTCGAGTTGGTTGAGCACACATTGCTTTACGTCGTTCCATGGTGAGCCCCAGTACCATATGCTCCAATAGATCGCGAGGGTGTAACGTCCGATGAATGTTTGTCTGTGGACCCATCCATCAGGATAAAATGTCTTCCCGGTTTGCAACATTTGTACAAACGTCAAGCCCGGATATTTTTTTCGCACACGAAGCGCGACATCTACAACAAGCTGTTGCGCTCGGCAGCGATACTCCACCTTTTCTCCAATTGTGTCCGCGCGAGCCATCGCAACAAGTGCATCTAGCTGTTCCTCTTCGTACGTTTCTTTAAACGGCGTTGAGCCGAAAAAATCCGTCAGACGCACAACTGTTGCAAATACACCAAGGACTACTGCAAGTAGCAGTATGCGGTTGATGGTCGTCATGTGACGCCTCCGTTTCCTTAAACCTTCCAGACTTTACCACGAAAATGTGAATTTGTCGAAAATTAGTTTTTTTGACTCATCGCACTTTTTATTGCCGCGGCAATATGCGAAACCCCCATCTGGTAATGCTCAATCAGCTCGTCCGGCTTTCCTGATTGGCCAAATTGGTCTTGGACGCCGACGAATTCGATGTGCCTCGGCGCGTTTTTTGCGAGCAGTTCCGCAATTGCGCCGCCGAGTCCCCCGTTCACCTGATGCTCTTCGACGGTAACAACCGCGCCGGCTGATTTGGCGATCTCGAGTATCATCGGGTCGAGCGGCTTGATTGTTGAGACATTGACGACCGTGACCGCAACGCCTTCCTTTTCCAACTGTTGCGCGGCGAGTAGCGCATTGTGCACAAGCGGCCCCGTAGCAAAAACCGCGACAGAAGGGAAGCCAGCTTTGCCGAGAGACGGGTCAGACTTCCAAAAAATCTGCGCTTTCCCGATTTCGAATGGCGTGTCTGCGGTCGTCATGACCGGCGTCTTCTCGCGACCGAAACGGATATAGACAGGGGAGCCGCGTTTTGCCGCGGCCATTGTCGCCTTTCGCGCTTCTTCCGCATCGCACGGCGAAAGAACGGTCATGTTTGGCATCGCGCGCATGAGCGCGATGTCTTCGAGCATCTGGTGCGTCGCACCGTCGGGGCCGACGCTCACCCCCGCGTGCATGCCGCACACGATGACCGGCACGTTGTTGAGAGCGATCGTCGTGCGGATCTGTTCCCAATTACGCCCCGGGCTAAACGCTGCGTACGACGTGATGAAGGGGATTTTGCCGTAATTCGCCATCCCGGCGGCGACGGTCGCCATATTTTGCTCTGCAACCCCCATTTCGATAAAACGCTCCGGAAATTCTTTGTGGAACCACTCGGCACGGGTCGACTCTTCGAGATCGGCGCTTAACACGACCACGCGAGGATCCGCTTTCCCTGCTTCCACCGAACCTTTGCCGAAGCCGTCGCGCGTCGGCGCCATCTCGGGTTTTTCAAAAATATTTGCAGCTAATTTTACGTCGGGGTTACGCATACATGTCACTGGTGCTCACTCGAAATTTTTCCGCCCATCGTGCGAAGTTCATCGAGGAATTTCTTCCCTTCCTCCGGCTTCGGCGGTTTGCCGTGCCAGCGAAAGTCGCGCTCGATCTCCTTGATGCCCTTGCCGGGAATCGTGTGTGCGATGATGACCGTCGGCTTTTCGTAGATCGCATACGCCTCGTCGCACGCGGCGATGAACTGGGCGATATTGTGGCCGTCGACTTCGAGGACGTGCCAGTTGAACGCCTCGTACTTTTCGCGCAGCGGTTCGAGCGGCATGATGTTTTCAGTCATGCCGTCGATCTGAATATTGTTGCGATCGATGATAGCGGTAAGATTCGAGAGCTTGTATTTTCCGGCAAACATCGCCGCCTCCCAGAGATTTCCCTCCTGGTGCTCGCCGTCGGACATCGCGCAAAAGACGCGGAAATGCTTGCCGTCCATCCGTGCGGCGTACGCGTAGCCCGCCGCCTGCGAGAGCCCGCTTCCGAGCGGCCCCGACGTCGTCTCAACACCAGGAAGCTTTTCGCGCTCGGGGTGTCCTTGAAGGCGCGAGCCGAACCTGCGCAGCGTGAGGCACTCCTCGACCGGAAAATACCCCGCGTGCGCCATTGTGGCGTAACGCACCGGGGTGATGTGGCCGTTGGAGAGCAGCAGCCGGTCGCGCTCCTCCCAGTTCGGATTTTTCGGATCGTGCTTGAGCACATGAAAATACAGCGCGGCAAAAATATCGGCCATGCCTAGGGGTCCCGCCGTGTGACCGCTGCCGGCCGCGACCAGCATTTCAATGATCGTCTCGCGAATGTGCTGCGCCTTTGATTCGATCTCGCGAATTTCCGAGTCCGAAAGGGAAGTCATAGGTGCAATAATTTTAACCCGATATCATCATCAAGTGCGCGCGAGATGTTTTCGTTGAATGCCGTCAGGTGTACTTCGAGCGTCACCGCCACCTTCGCCTCAAAAACGTGCCCGCCGACGCATTCGTTTTCACTTCCCTTCATGATTCCGGAAAGAACCGTGTGCGCATGAATGAAGGGCTTCCCGTCTACCTGCGCGATATTACCGGTCATTGCGGCGACTTCCATCGCATCTTCGTATATTTTTGAGCCGTATTCTTTTTTTGAAAGGTCGTAGTAGCCGACTTTCGCCTGTTCCACGGCGCCGATTGCTTTAAACGAACCGCTCAAAATCCCCTTCCGCGCGCAAAAATCGGTGATCGTGGGAAGCACGTCTTCACCGCGCTCAAGCCGGAGCACGTATTCGCCGCGCGGCGTTACTTCGCGTTCTCGCATTCCTTCATTGTATCGCACTCGCGGCGTTAAGGAGGCGTGAATATTCTTTCGCAGGGTCTTTCGCTTTTGCGAGCGCCGAGCCCGCGCAAAAGCGCGAAGCGCCGGCGTGGGCGAGGACGTCAATCGTCTTCACATTTCCCCCGCCGTCCACGGAAATGGTGATGTGCGGATACCGCGCATGCACTGCCTCAACGCGCTCGATCGAGCGTTCGTCAAACTGTGCTCCCTGCTTTCCGATTTTCTCGATCGTCATCATGTGTACGAAATCGCACAGTGACAGGTATGGCGCAAGCTCTTCGAGCGGCGTCGAGAGGAGGATGGCAACGCCCATTTCCGTGGCACCGGCCTTCTGCCACATATCAAACGCTTCGCGCGCGCACTCGGCGTTTTCAAACGCTTCGATGTGCCCGATGACGCGTTTCGCGCCGGCGCGCGCGAACGAAACGCCGGCAGAGAGCGGGTGCTCGATCATCAGATGCGCTTCGTACATGATCCGTCCTGAATCAGGCAGTTTTTCGCCGTTTACCGGAAGCCACGTCGTGTTTGGCGCGAAGACGCCATCCGCCGCATCGATGTGCAGGGACGACGCAAAGGCGCCGTAGCGGTCTTTTGCCGCGGTAACGTCAATAAACGCCGAGGGAACGACTGTCGGGATTATTTCGCTCATGCGGAATCAAGCTTGGTAAGGCGGCGGACATGCCGCTCATCCCCGGAAAACGGCGTCGAAAGCCAGAGTCGCACTGCTTTTTCTACATCTTCACTGCGCACGAAGCGTGCGCCGATCGAGAGCACATTTGCGTTGTTGTGAGCGCGGGTTGAAGTGAGAATGTCCATCACATTGCCTTCTGCATCCGTCTGCGGATGCGCGGCGGGGCCGTAATAGACCGCGGCACGAATCCCCTTCACGCGGTTGGCCGCCATGGCTTCGCCCTGCCCGGATGCGCCGACGACGATGCCGAATGAGCCGTGCTCGCCTGCGACTTTTTGCGCCATCGGGATCACGAAATCAGGGAAATCATCATCCTCATTAAATGAGGATGGGCCGCAGTCTTCCGCCTCGTAACCGAGCGCGCGCACAAATTCGATCAGTTCGCTTTTTAACTCGAATCCCGCATGATCGGATGAAAAATAAATTTTCATACTATGTTCATTCTACCCCCTCGACGCCCGCTCGCTCGCCGCGCAGGAATTGACGGACACCGCAAAGGCCAGCAAAATCCTCCTCCGCGCACGAGATCGGTGCAGGATTGTCTGAACCATTTCCAAAATCGACATAGACAAGAAAGACAAACGCCGCTCCAAGGAGTGCCCCAAGAAGCAGAATTGTTCCGAACACGACGAATAGTATCTCTTTGAGCGACATTGGTTGACTACAACGATTTGCCCGCTTCGCGCACGTGCTCGACGAGCGTGTGCGCATACCCCATCTCGTTATCGTACCACGAAAGGACTTTCACGAGATTACCGCCGACGACGCGCGTCATGTCGAGCTGTGCAATTGCGGCATGTGTGTTGCCAACGATATCCGACGAGACCAACTCCTCATCGCTTGCCTGGAAAATCCCCTGCCAGCGCTTTTCTTTCGCCGCAGCACGCAGAATGTCGTTCACTTCCTCGGCGGTTGTATCACGCTTCGCGATGAAGGTGATGTCCGCGATTGATCCGGCGGGCACGGGCACGCGAAGTGAAATGCCATCGAACTTTCCGGCGAGCGATTCGTATGCCTTGGTGACGGCAACGGCTGCGCCCGTGGAAGACGGAATGATATTGAGCGCCGCCGCGCGGCCTTCGCGCGGCCCTTTCTTGCTCGGCCCATCAACGAGCGCCTGCGTCGCCGTGTATGCATGCGTCGTATTTAAAAGCGCCTTCTCGATGCCAATCGCTTCGTCCAAGATTGCAATCAGAGGCGATGCGGCGTTGGTCGTGCACGAGGCATTCGACGAAATCGCGCATGCTTTGAGCTTGTCTTCGTTGAGACCCATAAGGATCGTCGCGCCGAGTGAGGCGTCGCCTTTTGCGGGCGCGGAAATCACGACGCGCTTCGCGCCGGCATCAAGGTGCGCTTTCGCCTTTTCGTAATCGGTAAAGAGGCCGGTTGATTCGACGACGATGTCGATGTTGAGCGTGCCCCATGGCAGTTTCGCCGGGTCCTTCTCCTGTATCCACTCGACCTTGTCAAAGTCTTTGCTCTCGAATGTCCCGTAGACGGAGTCGTATTTTAAAAGGTACGCAAAATTTTCTTTCTCGCCGAGATCGTTTATTGCAACAACTTCCAAATCATCGTGCTGTTCCGCAAGCTTGAAGAACGCCCGTCCAATTCTGCCAAATCCGTTGATCGCCACGCGCATGTCGCCCATTGTACACGACTATGGCAAAAAGCGAGTGTGCATATCACGGCACGATCGTCGCCTTGCCGAGATTGTACAACTGCTTGATTTCGGTCGGTGTAAGGACGCGATTGTAAATGTGGACATCGTCGATTTTGGCCTGCGTAGGAAAACTTGCATCAGCGTACGAACCTATCGTGGAAACGACGAGTCCGTCATTACTCGACAGTGTTTGCGCGGAACCAATCTGTGCTCCGTTTTTGTAGAAGGTAACCGAGGTACCATTGCGAATGACTGTGAGATGTGTCCATTGTCCGGCAGGAAGCCCGCCGTGTGCCACTTGTACGAAATTACCTGCTGCGGCGCTGTAATATACATCGGTCTGATCTACATAAAAGAAGTAATCGCCTGTCGCTCCGCCCAATACAACACCATCTCCCGAATCTTGGTAATCGATCCATAGAGCTGCGGAATGTACGGTACTGATATCAGTGCTCGTAAACGTGACGCGATCGTCGGAACCATCGAATGAAAGTGCCTGTCCCAATTTACCAATCACTTTCGCACTCGAGGTTGCCCCTCCGAGAAAACCACCATGCTTACCCTGCCCAGACCTATCTGAGACGACGGTTGTCACGTCCGGTCCGTCAAAGGTCCAGTGCCCGACAAGGCCGTTTGCGAGCGTGGAGCCGCTCTGTAGAGCCACGGATGAGGTGGTGAACTTCACTGCACCGCTCTGGTAGAGTTTGGTGACTTCGCTCGGACTTAGTGCACGATTGTACACTCGCACTTCGTCTAAACTCCCGCCAAAATTGGTGCCTGATTGTGCGCACGCTGCAGTGCCCGAAGACCGCTGTCCGATACAAAAAGTGGTATTGCCCGAATACGAGATGGATCCGCTCGGTCCTCCATCGCTTGCCACTTGGACGCCGTTAAGGTAGAGCAGGATGGTTTCCCCGTCGAATGTCGCTACAACATGATTCCATAAACTAGGGGAGAAATTGGAAAAGGTATATGAGGCACAATTGTCGCCACCTTCAGATACCCAAAAGCCGATGGAGCTTGCCGAGCATCCAAAAAAAGTGCTGTCGAGAACTAATTGATATCCTCCGCCCCCATCAGCGTATCCGATAACGTGCTGATTGTCGGTCGTCGTATCGCTTATTTTCACCCACGTCGCGACCGTGATGGAGTTTGGTGGTCGGAGCGCGCTCGTTGCCGGCACGACGATTCTGTCGCTCGCTCCACCAAAATCGAGTGCGTATCCGCGCTTGCCGCTGATCCACGGCGGGCTGTTTTGCAGCGTCCCATGATTCCCATTCCCGGAAAAATCAGTGGCGACGGTGCCGGTGCCTTCGTTGAAGCTCCAGTAGCCGACAAGCCCGAGATTGTTGGGGGGTTTGACGATGACAGATCTCGATGCTGCAACCACAGTCTCAGGTTCAATTGCGAGCGTGTTTGCGAACCAGAAGCCGGTGCCCGACCCAGAGAACGTCCCTGGATTTTCACTTGATGCATTCAGTTCGCGACGAGCGCTGCAACTTTCAGAAAACGAGGATTGATTCGAAAGAATGTCGGTGTAGCTTGCAGGTGCCGTCACACTCGTTACGTTCTCGGGCACAATAGAACATACAGCAAGCCATAAGGTGTCTTTCGCTCCCCATGATGGCGTAACAGCGGGTGGATCAGGTGTGATCGGACTGCTCGCGTCTTCAGCCGTTTGCGATGTTCCCCACTCCACGCGGCCGCTTGCTCCGCTTATTCGATATGATTGATGCGCGCTGCGACCTGTACCGCTCGTGGTTGTTATTGTGACGGCACTTCCCTCGGACCCGTCCGCAATTTTGTAAAACACTGCTGACTGAGCATCGTCACCTCCTACTTCGCTGTATTCAAAATCAAATGTGGACGACCATCCTGCAGGAGTAGAGATGCTCACGGTATCAGCATCATCGACTGTGAAAAACACGATAAGCAAATCGCCAGCATTTACGCCTGCAGGTAGCGACACATTGTGTGTCGCTGAGGCGGGATCAGTGATACTGGTATTTGTGGCTTCAACGACCGGAAACGCGGCTTCCGTTTTGAGCGGAAACGCGAGCAGCATAGCGCACGCGCAGAGTGCGAGCGCCGCAAGCCACACTATATTTTTGGTTAGAAAAACTTCCATGTACCGAACATCGCCTGCAAGAGCGGATCAAGATGCGCATAGGTTGAAATTTGATAGAGATGGCCGCGGAAGTAGAACCAGACTTCGCGGGATGCACCGCCAAAGGCTTCGTTGTCCGAAATAAAGGCAACGCCAGTATTACCTGTACCGATCTCGACCACCTGTTCGTTCGTAACTTCCATGTCCGGGATCGAAGCCCGCACGTCGGCGGCTGTCAGCGAATTGGGCGCTCCCGGCTGCGGCGTGATGTAAATCTGGATGCCCTCGCCCGCCGAGTTTTGCAGGAGGATTGTTTTTGCGCCGTT
>DATMBM010000012.1:0-37804 GCA_035559235.1 Minisyncoccota bacterium | reverse complement strand
AATCGCGTTTTTCCTTTCAGCCCGCGCAACAAACGCCACCGCCCCAACCGCCGCGGCAACACACACGAGAAACAAAATCGTCCACCATCCGTATGCAACAAACGACCGTACAAACACCCCGACCAAGAACCCAAAGACGATCGCCCACAGCGTCGACATCAAAAAAGCATACCAACAAATTCGGGCGCCCCGCGGGGCGCCCGTACCATTCTTGAAACGTTGATCAGTCGTGACCAACAAATACACGTTGGCACGAGCCGCGCCCGAACCAACCGGCGATCCACTCGCGCTCGTCACTGCGAATCACGCAAACCCAGGGATCGTCTGAGCGAAGCGCGTACACTTCGATCCGCGTGCCCGGCAAGCGCGTTTGCACTGTTTCGATGCGCTGCAACACAGCGTCCGGGATTGGCACTCCGAACTGAGGAGGATTGGTGTCGTCGGTTTTGCTCTCGTCGTGCTTGATCTTGTACATGTCGTACGTGAAGACGTGCCACTCTTCCGGTTGCCGGTGCCGTTCACGCCAACTGGCAAACCATTTCCAGGCATCCGGACTGAGGCCGATCGCCGTGTTGCGCATCGCATAGCTCACGAACGACTTCCTGAGCGGAGGAATGCCGATTCGTCGCAGGTCGTCCGCGAGTGCGATGCCAATTCGCGCTGCCAGTCTCTGCTCTTTACTACTCATCCCTCGTTCCTTTCTACACAAAAGGACGCTCTCCCACCATGAAAGAGCGCTCCTTCCACCAAGATACACCGCCAGCGGCGAATCGTCGATTCCCTATGTCTGCGGTTTATCCAATTTATCAAGTCCCAAAAGCTTAAACACCGTGTACACGATGGCGAGGAGGACGAAAAAATCGATCAAGACCGCAACAAAATCCCCGATCATGAACCGCCCGATTGCAAAGGTTTTGAAGCTCTCTGCGCGACCAAGAAACAGGGTGATCAGCGGATTTACCAGGTCGTTTACAAATGCGGTTACCACTTTCTGCACCGCGGAGCCGAGGACGAAGCCGATCGCGAGCCCCATCACGCCGCGTTCGCGGACAAATTCCACGAACCCGACTGCCGCCTGTTTCGGAACACCGAAAATCGAGCCGCGCCTCTTCTCCTCCCCCATCGGCACGACTTCCATTTCATCTGCCATACAATCCATTCTACCTCAAAAAGCGAGCGGGCAGTTGCCTGCTTCGAGAGAACATCGCGCAGCAAACACCGAAGCGGGGAGACATATCGCAGTAGCTCATAATATTCACGCGATTACAAAGGTTGTGTTCGGTGCGAAGCAGGCGACTGCCCGCCGAGCAAACTCCTACTCCCAGTACCCAAGAATCGCGCCCATGATGAGCAGGGCGACAAGATAGTAGCCGGCGTTAATCAACTACAACTTCCACGGCTTTCCGTCCCAAAGCACCGTGCCAACAGTGACCGGCGCAACGAAACCAAGCCACATCCAAAACCCGCTCGTGACCCCGGCTGAGAAACCGCTCGGCGAGTATGTATTTGCGAGAAACAGAACGTGGGAGAGAACGTACCCCATGAGAAGTGCACCGACGAAGCTGATGGCGTAAGCCGGTCGCGCGGCCTTCTGTTTTTCCGCAACCTGCTCAGGCGACATCATCCCCCATCCCATTAAATCCGACCACATTTTCCCAAAGAGCGGCCCATACCACGCAAAGCCGAGTACCATGTTGACAATGGCCGCTACCAGAACCCCAAATAATTAACTGGAATATCCATAACATTATGTAAATGACTAATCCCGCTATTCGAGCACCTACACGGACTCGTCGAGCGCCTCGTTCACCAATCGGTCGGCTTCCTTGTTTTCTTCGCGCGGCACATAGGTGAAGGTCACGATGCCGAATTCGTCGAGAAGCCCGCGCACTTTCGCCGCTTGTTCTTTGAGCGCCGGTTCCTTGATCTTCCAATTCCCCTTCAATTGCTCGACCACCAACTGTGAATCGAGCCGAAATTCAACATCGCGCCCTAGGAGTCCGATTTCGAGAAGCAGCCCGAGCGCGATGATGACCGCCTCGTACTCGGCCCAATTATTTGTCTGCCGCTTTCCGAGAAATTGTTTTAACTCGATCCGTTTGCCGCCATCGATGATGACGATGCCGGCACCGGCGGGGCCGGGATTCCCCCGCGCGCCCCCGTCGGTGTATACGATAACCGGTGGCACAGGCTATGCGACGGGCACGGGCGTCACTTCTGAGGCGGCGTGTTCGAGTTTCCGGTATGCATGAATCATCGCGAGCATCGAGACTGGCACCGTCACGAGAAGCCCGACGAGAAGGAGGAAAAACCCGATGACGTTGAGCCCCGCGACCGCAAGGACGAGGAGCAGGAGCTGCCAGCGATGACCCTTCGTGATCCGCCAGCTCTCTTTCATCGCCTCGATCGGCCCGCGACCCTTGTCGATGATGAGGTACGACGTGAACACAAGCCCGAGTGCGGCAATGATGCCGGGGACGATAAGCAGGATAAAGCCGATGATCACGATGATACCGACAAGGATTTGCCCCCCGAGGTAGCGCCAAAACGGCGCGGGATTCCAGAGATCGTTGATGCTCACGGCTTCTACCCGGTCATGTGCGCGCAGCGCGAAGGTAACAAGTCCGATTTCGACGAAGAGGCCGATGACGGCACTCGCAAGCATCATGAGAAACGGCACGAAGCCCATCGGCGCGTCTTCGGCGGGCGCGAGGACCGCCGATGCGACACCGCTAATTGCCATCGCAAGGACGAAACCGCCAATGAGGATCCACGGACGCTTCTTAAAGGTTTCCCATCCGAATTTAATCGACTCGCCGACTGAGAGCTGTTGCATATGGGCCCAGTATAGCATCCCTCAGGAACGCGGCGCGACGATATCCGCAATTCGGAGCGCCAGGCGGTCAGGCCCTCGGAAACTGTCTTTCTCGAGTGTCGCCAGGAGATCTGCGGCCGTGCCGGGCGATGGCGCGAGCGTAAAGTCCATCGGCGTTTTAAAAAATTGGAAGGCGCGATGCGAGACGCCCGTTTCGCTGCAGACGACCGTGACTTCCGTGTGGTTCATTTCCTTACCAAACTGCCGTGCGAAGGTGATGCGTGCGTTCCGGACGCGGAAGAGCGGTTTGGGATTCCCAACGCCAAAAGGAGCGAGGCGCGAAAGCTCCTTGAAAAACCCGATGGAAATGTCGCGCAGCACCAGTTCTGCATCCACCGCGACTCTGTCGTGACGAGACGGGTCCGCCTCGGCTCTGCCCTCACGAGACGGGTCCGCCCCTGCTGCTTCGTGCTCGTGCGCTGATGTGTGGAGATCGCGTGCGGCGGCGGCGAGCCGCTCCGGAAGCGTATGCACCGCCTCGTGCAAGACGGTGAAGCCGCCGGATGCATGGTGTCCGCCGTATTCTTCAAACGCCTCCGCCACGCGCGCGAACAATTCGACGACTGAAAGCTGGCCGTCCGAGCGCGCCGAGCCCTTCAACTTCCCATTGGCGTCCCTGCCCCACATGATCGCGATGCCGCCGCGCTCCTCCATGATTGAATTGGCCGCGAGACCGCACAGTGAAGGCTTCCATTCCGTATCGCCAAGGACGACGACGCGGTCCGCCGATGAATAGCGTGCCCGCACGCGACTCTTCGCCTCTCGCACCATCGCGGCGACCGCGCCGCGGCGTTTCCGGTTGAGTGATTCAAGCTGTGCCGCGAGCGCTTCCGCCTCATCCGCGCTCTCAGTCGTCAGAAGCTTGAACGCGAGTTCCGGTTCATCCATGCGCGAGGCGGCGTTGATGCGCGGAGCGAAGGAAAACCCGATGTCGTCTTCGGTAAGCGTCGCCTGTTGGACGCGCGCGGCGCTGCAGAGCGCGCGGATCCCTTTGCGCGGCGATTTGCGTAAAACTGTGAGGCCAAAGTGCGCAAGGACACGGTTTTCTCCAACGAGCGGCACTAGATCGGCGATCGTCGAGATCGCGACAAGGTCAAGCAGCCATTTCTCCCAGCCTTCGTGAATCGCCGCAAACGAGGGAAGACCTCGTTTGCGGCCTTCGCGCAGGAGCGCCTGCACAAGCTTCCACGTGACCGCTGCCCCGCAGAGGTCCTTGAATGGATATGCGCCAAGCTTCGGATTCACGACCGCTGCCGCGGGTGGCAGGCCGTTCGTCACTTCGTGATGGTCGGTGATGATGACATCGACTCCACATTCCTTTGCTTTCTGCGTCGCCTCAATTGATCCAACGCCGCAGTCGATCGTAATGATCAATGACACCCCTTCGGCCGCCAACATTTCCACCGCTTCCACATGGAACCCATGCCCCTCCCGGTCGCGATGCGGGATGTACACCCGTACGTTCGCATAGTCGATCTTTGTGAAAAAATCGTGCATCAGTGCAGCGCCGGGAATCCCATCACAATCGAAATCCGCGTAAATCGCGATTTTCTCGCCCTCTGCGGTCGCGCTCAGAATCCGCGCGATTGCGCGCTCCATATCGTGCAGGAGCATCGGATCATGCGTGTCCCGCTCATACTCCGGCTTCAGGAATTTCTCGATATCATCAGCATCGCGGATCCCCCGTTTATGAAGTAGTACGTGCACCAGATTGGAAACCATCAGGAGATTTTATCATTTGGTATGATGAAGGCATGCCGAACTGCATTTTCTGCAAAATCATCCGCGGTGAGCTGCCGTCGACGAAGATATACGAGGATGAAACGACACTCGCCTTTCTCGACATCCACCCCGTGAACCCCGGGCATACCCTGGTCGTCCCGAAAGAGCACGCGGAAAATATTTTTGAAATCTCGCCTGAGCAATGGGCCGCCGTCCAAGAAACAGTACGCCGGGTTGCAATCGCAATCGAAAAGGGCCTCCAGGCCGACGGCGTGAACGTCAACATGAACAATCGCGAGCATGCCGGGCAAGTCGTCGATCACGCGCACGTACACCTGATCCCGCGTTTCAAAGGCGACGGCTTCGCGCACTGGCCGCACTCGAATTACCAAGAAGGAGAAGCGGTCGCGACCGCGGACAAAATCAAAAAGGCCCTGTGAGGGCCTTTTTGCTTAATAGATGTTGCCGCTCGACGACGTGCACTGCCCTTCGTGGAGATACTGGGCGCTTACCGCGTCAAGATAGCAGCGGTTGGAATACGTCTGCGGGTTGTGGAGCTGGCAGATCGCCGTGCAGTATTGGCCGGGCGGACAGGTGTTCGCGCATCCCACCGGACGGCCGCAAACCGGCTGGTAGATGTCGGCGCAGACGGTGTTTGATCCTGTCACTCTCACGGTCGTCGTCATCGTTGCCTCTTTCCCGCCGCTGTCGCGGACGACGACGGTAATCGTGTACGTACCCGCGCGCGAATAGGCGTGCGTGAAGCTCGTCGTCTGCACGAATGAATCGTGCGCGTAGGCGACCGCCGGTGTTGCATTGTGGAGTTCGTCGCCCCAGGAAATATTGTATGTGAGCGTCTGGTTTTCCGGATCACTCGCATTGATGATCCACGTTCCGGTCTGGCTCACCGAAAGCGTCGTCGGTCCCGAAAGTCCCGAGATCGTCGGCGGTCTGTTGGAACTCGTGTCGAAATACGCGGTGCAGTATGCGGCGCCCGGTGCAGCACAGTATTTCAGCGTACAGGCCGCCGGCCCATTCGGGGTCTCGCGCGCGCAGGAGTTGCAGCCGTCATACCACGCCTTGCATTGCGGATCGTTTGCGGGATTGTTCGTTCCGACACGACAGGCACCTTCGTAGAGGAGGGATGCACCATCGCTTTCCATCATGCAGCGATTTGAGTACGTCGTCGGGATCGGGTTGCACGGCGTCGTGATGCATACGATCGGCTTCGAACCGCAGACCGGGCGATATTCTTTCGTGCACACACCTGTCCCCGTGCCGACACGGATCTGCACCTTGCCGATGACTTCGCTCTGGATCGCAGCGCGACATGCCGTCTGACCGAAGCAGGGGTCAGTGACGCGCGTGAGCGTTGCAGTGTACGTGCCGTCGTTGCGATAAGTATGCGTGTTCGTGCCAGGGCCGGTGCATACATCAGCCGGTGCTGAGCATTCCGTCGCACGTTCCTGCGTGCCATCGCCGTAACTGAGGGTGTAGCTGATGCCTGCGGGGCGGAATCCCCCGACGTAATGTGAGAACGTGACGGTGAGCGGGGCGTTTCCGCTTGTGGGCGACGCGCTCAAGCGGCCGGAATTGTTGTTGCCCAACCCGCACTTGCCGCGGATGCGCTCGAGCGTCTTCGGACCGACGACACCTGCGCTTTCAAACCCTTGCGCCGCTTGCCAACGTGCCAAAGCGTCTTTCGTCACCGGGCCGAAGTAACCGGTCGGTGCGACGGAGAAAAAGCCTTCGGATTGCAAAAATTCCTGGAACGCGCGTACATCGTCTCCTTGCGAGCCGAGTGCGAACTGGCGAAGCGACAACGCGCAGAGGCGGTGCGCAAGCGCCGGAGCCGGAAGTGCGACCGACGTGCCGAAACCGGTCGCCGTCTCACCCTGCGATTGCCCGCGCAGCGCATTCAACTGCCGCGTGAGCTCGGTGAGGCGTTGGAGGAGCGACTGGATCTGTGCCTGGATGTCACCCGCTTGCGCCTGGACCGGCTGCGTTGCGCCTGCGACAAGTATCACCGCGATGAGGGATGCGAGGACAACGTTTCTAAGCATACAAAAAGAGGTGAGTGATAGATATAAATATCGTAGCAGGCGCCCGATGCTGCTTCAGACGAGCGTGGGGATTAGTCCTTTCAGGAGCCAAGGGTTACCTCGGCCCGCACGAGGTCGTCCGGATTTGATATCTGGATCCACTTCGTCGCCTCGACGACGTCAAAAGGGACGCCAGATTCTTTTGACGCCGCGAGAATTGTCTGCGGCAATCCCATTTCCGACGAGCCCGCAGCTTTCGGCACTTGTGGAAAATCAAAGATGCGCGACGTGAGTGCGAACATATTCGCGCTCACGACCCCTTCGCCTCCCTCATTACCTTCGATAATATCGACGATGCGATTGTCGAGATCGGTCACGACCTTGCCCCCGACGGCGGTATCCGGGACACGTTGAACCAAGAGCGCCCAGTCATGCACTCGGATCGCTTCGATATCCTCTCGTGCATAGATATCGTCTCCCATCATGACGATAAATTTCTCGCGCAGTATGTCTCTCGCCTGCCACAGCGCATCTGCCGTCCCTCCGTAGATATTCTCTTGCGTCACGTATGCAATTTTTTTGCCGTTATATGAGCCGCCGAATCTATTTTTAACGGCGTCGGCGAGATAACCGACAACGAGGATAATCTCGTCGGCATCGTCGGGGAGCGCATCAAATTTGTGCTCAAGCAAGGTTTTGCCTGCCACTTCGAGCATTGGTTTCGGAACTTTCTCAACAAGTTCGCCCATCCGCGTTCCCCGTCCCGCCGCTAAAATGACTGCTTGCATGCGCGCATTCTAGCAAATGGAGCGGGGCGGCACAGTTGCCGCCCCGCAAAAATCGTCTCTCACACCGGTCTTCACACCGGAGGCGGACAGACGAACGAGCAAATGAAGGGCATGAGCCGCTCCATGAGCCAAACCACGGCTGCACCTATGATGGCACAGAGCAAGAGTACCAGCGCGATGACTCCCGCCTTCTGCGCACTTTCAACTTGACGTCGCGACCGTCCTTGGTACGTTTGCTCATTCCATTCCTCTTCTTCCATCGCAGCACCTCGCTTTCTCCAACGCCATTCAATACTGTCCGGATGAAGTTCACAAGAACCTCCGATTTACGCGAGCGCTTCGATTGCCGGCAGCGTCCCCTTTATCAGGTATTCGAGCATCGCGCCGCCGCCGGTCGAGAGGAACCCTAGGCGTTCCTCCTTGATGCCGCTCTCCTGGAGCGCGGCAATCGTGTCGCCGCCGCCGATGATGCATTGCGCTCCGGCTTCAATGCGCCGGGCGATAATTTCCGCGATAGCGTGCGTATACGAAAGATAGCCGCCTTCGTACAACCCGGTCGGCCCGTTCCAGAGGATGAAATTCGCGCGCTCGATATAGGGGGCGATCAGCGCGACGGTATCCGGCCCGATATCGACGATCTTGTCGTCCGCGACGACCTCGTGTGGCTTTTTCACGTACGCATGCCCATCGCTCTGCTCCGTCGTCACGTCGTTCGGCGCGATGAGCCGCGGATGCCCGATGATGGCAGGCGGCGGCAGTTCATCTGAAATGCGCGAGCGTCCGACCGGAAGCCCCTGCGCCTTGAAGACGTCGTTTGCCAAAGCGCCGGTGATGAACGTGTGGTCGTATTTTTGCAGGAACAAATTGATGACCGGGATTTTTGTCTCAAATTTCGCGCCGCCGATGATCGCAAAGGCGGGATGCGGAGGGTTAAGCGCTTCCGAAAGGCGTGCAACCTCTTCGCAAAATTGGATGCCCGCGTATGAGGGCATCAATTTCGGGACGCTCGTCATGCCGGCGCTCTCGCGATGCGCGCTCGGGAAGCAATCGTTTACATAGATATCGCCGAGGCCTGCAACGTGTTTTGCGAATGCCATGTCGTTCGCGACTTCGCCCGGATCTTGCTGCAAATTTTCCAGAAGGAGGAATTCGCCATCGCGCATCGCGGCGATCGCGCTTTGAGCCGCATGGCCGAAGATATCCGGCACGTAGAGCACGTTTAGGTGGTGTCGAAGCGCCTTTGCGACCGGCTCGTTGGTGTCTTTCGGATCGCGGCCGATTTTGGTAAGGATGATCGTCTTTGCGCCCGCTTCTTTTAGAAAAAGAAGTGTTGCGAGCGACTTTTTCACACGGAACGCATCCGTCACTTCGCCCCTGTCGTTCACCGGCAGGTCGAGGCCGGCCCGAACCAACACTCGTTTGCCGCGGAGTTCTTCGCGCGGGACTTCGTTAATGCATTTCATGCCTACGCGTCGTTGATCGCTCGTAACAATTCGGTCATGGTGTCCGCTTTCCAGCTCGCGCGGCCGACCAACAATCCCTTCACGTCGCCGTCGCGCAGCATCGTAGGAGCGCTCGAAGCATCGACAGAGCCACCATAAAGAATCGTTAGGCTATGTCCCGCGTCGCCGAATTTCTCAACGACGACTTTGCGGATGAAGATGCTCATTTCATGCATGTCGCGCGGCTGCATCGTCGAGTCCTTGCCGATCGTCCAGAGCGGCTCGTACACAACGACGACTTTTGAAAGTTTCTTTTCCGGGACATCCGCAAGCGCCGTCCGCAATTGCTCGCGCACGAAATTGAAATGCTCCGCGCCGCCTTCACGGCTTTTCTCTCCCACGCAGAGAATCGGCGTGAGCCCAACCGAGAGCGCCGCGGCTATCTTTTTACGCGTATCGTCGTTCGTTTCTCCAAGCTCCCGTCGTTCCGCATGACCGATGAGGACGTAGGTGGCGCCACAGTCATGCGCCTGCTGCATTGCAATCTCCCCCGTGTGCGCGCCGTCCGCTTCAAAATGTGCATTCTGCACTGCAAACGCGACACGCCCTTTGCGCACGCCTTCGGCAAGCGGCCGCACAAATAACGCAGGAGGCGCGACAACGGCCGTGATCCCGCGCAGGAGCCCCGTCATCCGCTTCGTCTCATCAAAGAGCGCCTTCGCCTCCTTTAATGTCGGTGGATTCATCTTCCAGTTCGCGACAACCAGCGCCTTCATGCGGCGATTGTAGCATGCACCGTAGAATGACAGCATCCTTGCTCATTTGACTTGCCGGAAAACAAGACGTATAAATCGGCGGGTTCTTCAAAACACACCGGGGGGAGCTTTCACATGCCGCGGTGAGTCTATATTCGATGCGCATGGGCAAACCGTTTTACGTTCGCAGGCTACGTTCTTCTTTTGGGGACGTTGGTGATAACTTTCTTTTTGCTGCAGGTTGAAAGGTTTTCCGTCGCAATTTTCTCGCGCCCCTTCTGGTAGCTTTTTTCGGCCTCGGTCTTTTAGTGGCTACCCATTTCGGTCTGCACACCGTCCACGCTTTCAAAAGTACATGGCGCAGCCTAGAGCGGTACGGATACGAGAGTACCTATCGCCACCGACTTGACGATGAGGTGTATCGCTTCGATGCGGGCACCCGGCTCGCACTGCGGCTCTGGCAAAAACGATACGGGCGATAGCGTATCCAGGCCGTCTCTCCGAGACGGCCTGACTGTTTTCTTCTCATCCTTGAGCGAGAGAGGGGCGACTCCGCTTCTTGCAACGAGCGTTACTGTTCCCGCCACAACACGAACGTGTAGTCCACGGATGATGCGGGCGTAAACGGCGGCGGCGAGAATGCAAGCAGGCGGTCGTACGTGTCGATACGGTTATTGTAGCCCGAACAGAAATTACCGCCGCAGGTCCAGCGCGTGCCGATGCGGCCGTTCGAAACGACGGTCCCGATCGTCGTCATCGTGCCTTGTTGTACGTATGAGTCATACGAAGACGGTACATCATGATCGCCACTCGTCGTGTAGTAGTTACGGCCAAAGTAGCCGGATTGCGCAACGAAGATGCCGCGCACGGTGAGGTTTTCCGGAGAAACGAGGGGCACTAAGACGCTCCGCTCCGCGATCGCGGTGAGGCCGCTTGAGCCGGCGCCAGACGAATAGGTGATATTATTTTGCAAAATGATGTCCGGATTGTACGAGCCGGTATCGGCCGCAACAACCGTCACCTTCCCGCCAACGACCCCTTCGAGCCACAACTTCGCTTGCACATAGATGATCGGGCACCCCGAGGGAATGGGGTACGTCCCGACAAGCGTCTGGTTCGTGATCGTGTGGTAGTCGTTCGTCCACACCCCAAGATTATCGATGTGCTGGCTCTCGGCCGCGGACGTTCCCGTCACGCGATACACGGTAATGGTGTTATTCGCGTTGAGGATAACGCGAAAGCCGCGCTGGTCGCTGCCGCCGACCGAGCTGAACGATCCTCCCTGCTGCACACCACCAACCCGGATGTTGGTCGGATTCAATTTAATGCCTTGCGCATCCGCATATGTCTGCATCGTCGCAAAGTTTGTCGCGATGCCTGCAAAATTAAAAGACGGAACGTTTGGCGCCCACGCCCAAAGCGCTGGATTTGAACCGGAACCGAAGACACCATTTTGCGACTGCGTCGGTGAGCAGCCGAACGAGCTGTCGCACAGCCACGTCGCTTGCGAGCTTTGCACCGTCGAGTTGTGCGAACCATCCATACGGATGCCGCCGTTGGAGAAATAGGGTCCGCTGATGACGCGGTCGTTTCCAGCCCAGACATTTGCGTTCAGAAGCGCCGAGTATTCCGCAACGGACGGACGCATATACCGCGCGGCAAGCGTACGCTGGAAGATTGGCGAGATATCCGCGCGCCCGACCGACGTCATATCCACCCACTGCACTTGTCCGCAGGCGAGATTCGCCGTTGCGGTGATTGTTGCCTCGCCGATGCGTCCGCTCTCAGGGTCGTTGACGACATGTGTGTAGGGCGAGACGAGCCCGTTTCCGTTGACGAGTATGGCCGGGTTGTGCGCGAGAAACCAGCGGTAGTATTCCAAGCCGGCCTCTGCGATGTTGAGTGCCTGTTCGCGCGCATAGAGCGCGCGACCGTAGCGACCCTGCATTAGGGTGTAACTTAAGATCGTACCGAGGAGGAAGAGGAAGATGCCCATGAACGCCAGGACGAGCATCACGGTGACACCGCGATCTCTCCTGTCCCATTTCTTGCGTCGAGAGTAGTGCATAGACTATTTCAAATTCCTCAAGGCCGCTGTTGAGCGAAGCGTAAATTGGTTCGGCAAGCGGTCGGGGTTCACGTTGACGATCACGTTCGCCTGCACAAAACGCACTTCGGCGATGCGCGAGAGGTCCGTCATGAGGACGCCGTTCTGGTCGTAGTATTGGAAAAGCGCGACGCCCTGTTCGTTGTTGCGGACCTTGTCCGAAACCGTCGACGTCACCTCCGGATTCGTGTACACGGGCGGATCGCCAGACGGATCGATGACGCCGCGGATGATCGAGTTGCCGACAAGCGTATATCGGATTTGTTCGATAAACGGGTCGGCATCGACATCGGCGTAAAACGAAAAACTCGACGTCGCCATCGTGATGACGGGCCACGCGCCGGTTGAGGAGTACGCCGCTTCGCGCATCGTCTTGATCATACTTTCGATGCCACGCTGCGCCGATGTGACGGCCGTGGATTGCTCCACCGCGTAGGTGTTCGTGCGATAAAAATACTGCACCGATTGCACGATCGAGAGGAGCGCCGCAGAGGTAATCGCGACCCATACGACCGTTTCCACGAGCGTCATGCCCCGTTCTCCTCCCTTCCGCCTGTGGTGTTGAGTAGCTCGCATACTAGTTGTTCAAGATAACTGAGAGCCGCACGGTGCCGGTCACTTCGAGTTCCGTGTTGGTGTAGTTCTGGTAGCCCGGCGCTGTGACAGTGATCGTATACGGCGTTCCCGCGCTTGCCGCGATGCCGGAGAAGAACGATTGTCCGCAGGAATCCGTCGCGATCGTCGTGTCGTAGCTTTGCCGCTGCAGTCGCACGCTCGCTCCTGGGATCACCGCGCCTCCCGCTGCGCGCACGTCAACGAGCAGCGAATTCGCCGTGTGCGGAGAGAGAAAGAGTTGCGACGTGACGGAGGAATTCGGCACCACCACCGTTGGCTGCGGCGCGCACGACGATGAGATGTCGTAGCCGCTCGAAACCGGGACCGAGAGCGTATACGTGTCGTATTCTACGGCGCCAATCGTGATCGAACCGTTGCCACCGCTCGAATGGTTCACGTCGTACTTGTAGACCGGCCCTCCTGGCCCGCTGCCGACTGTTTTCGCGCCGCGCATGGTGAATGTCGCATTGGGAAGCGGTGTTGGCCCCACGTCGTACGTGACGCGCCATGAATTCACCGACGGCGTCTTCTCGGGATCGCTTGATTGCAATAGTGCACCAACCCGTAGCGCCGGATACGTCGTCGTTGCGAGCCCGGCAAGTGAGACGGGTGAGGTGGAAAAGCCCGCACTGTTGCCGGCAAGCGCCGAGTCGGGAACGAGCACGCCGGCGTCGGTATACACGTGGTAGCGGATGTCTGTTCCTGCAGGGCGCGAATCGTCCCACGCAAATTCATTCCATCCGAACAAGTACTGCGGCGCAATCGAGACCGACACTCCCGTACCCTCCTCGCCAAAGGCACCCTCGACATTCGTGAGTACGAGCGAGCCGCCAAACACTTCGACGCCGTTCACCTGGCTGAGCTGCGACGCATTGATAAACACGTCGTCCCATTCACTTTCTTCCACCGGCTCGAAGGTCTGTACCGTGAGCGACGAGAGAAGATCGATCTGGAATGTCGAAAGCGTCGTCTGGTTGAGCGCGACCGCGAGGTGTGCGGGAATCGGGTTCGTGTTCACGACATCCGCGTCGTACGTTTGCGCCGTCGAATACCCCGATTTTGTCACGGTAATCTCGTAATTCGCTCCGGGCGGTGCACCAAGGACCGTCGCCAGCCCGTTGGCGTCGGTGAACGTCGTCATGTCGATCTGCGGATTCGTCGATTCATTTACGATCCGGACCGCAACGTTCGAAACGGGCGCGGCGGCTGCATCCGTCACTTCTATCACAAGCGTACCGCCGGGGACTGCCGTCTCAACGCCGGGCGGCGAGAGGCGCGCCACCATCGTGATCGTGCGCGTACCCTGCCGTGAAAGCCACGAGACGTCTGTCTTCACCGCCTTGTAATCGGTGACGATGTTGTTCGAATCGGCCGCGCCGACGCCATCGCCCGGATCATCCTCGTAACCGACGAACGTCCGGCGGGTGTAGGTGATGTTGTTGAGCACGACGTTCTCTTCCTGCGCGAGCGCGCCCGCGGGGATGCCGCCGACGGTGCCTATCGAGTCGTATGGAAGGCTGCGGATGTATTCGAGGCGCTCGTTGGCAAGCGCGATGGCACCTGCCCGAGCGCTGTTGTTACCGACGGCCTGTACCGTCAATCGGAAGGCGCCGACAATGCCGACAAACACCACGAGCATGAGTCCGGTCCCCACAACGGCATCCAACAGCGTTGCGCCCCTTTCCCTCGAAAGGCTGTGCATCTGTCTATTGTATCCCGAAAAACTTCGCTCGCGGCAGCATGACGCATGCTTCTCCGGGGTCGCGTAATTTTCTGCTGAAAATTCGCTCCTTCTCGCGCCGCCGCGCTGCGAAAGACCCCGTCAAAGCACGCGCCACAGCGCCGCCTCGCTCCGTCAATACGGAGTATCGAAAATACAGCTGTATCGCAAGCGAAAGGCTAACAAATACAATCCCCGCGCGGGCGAGAAAAGCATTCGAAAGATATCCCTGCGTCAAGCGATACGTATAGTAGCTCGCATAACTGAAATCATAATCAACCGATTCCGGATCCGCTTTTCTTCGCAAATCGTATTCCCACTTGCTCATGATGCAGTATCCATACACAGTCGTTGAGAACAAAGTTGCTACAAGCACTCCGATATACATAAGCCAGATTGATGGAACAAGCCAACCGAACAACACAATACAGACGACAAGAAAGTGCGTAAGCCAGATCATGTCAGCGCATATCCGCTAAACGAATTTCATACTTGGAACGATATCACGAGCTGCGTTACCGGGAGCGAGACGGGAGCGCCGGAAATGCTTACCGAGGGGCTCCGCAGCGCGACGGCGCGAGGACCGAGCAAATTTTCAGGAGAAAATTTGCGTACCCGAGGGAAGCATTTCCGGCGCCGCCCGCGAGCGGATTAGATATTTTCGGAAAGTTGATAGATCGGAGAAATCATCGCGACCGCGAAGAAGCCGACTGCACCGCCGATTGCGACCATGAGGAAGGGCTCGATGATGGTGGACATGTCTTTGGTCTTCCGGTCCACCTCATCTTCGTAAAAGATCGCGAGCTTTTTCATCATTTCGGTCAGCTGGCCCGTCTCTTCGCCGACCGACATCATCTCGCCGACGAATGCCGGATACAGGTGCTCGTTGCGCACGAACGCGCTTGAGAGCGGCTCGCCTTTTGCGACATTTTCTTTCGCATTCGCAACAACCGCCTTGAAATACCGGTTCTGCACAACGTCGCGCACAATCTCAAGCGACGTGATCACGTCGACGCCCGCGGCGAGGAGCGACGAGAGCGTGCGTGCCGTGCGCGCGGCATTCACTTCTTTCACGATGACATTAATGAGCGGCAAGTGGAGGAAAAGAAAATCCTTTGCGCGTCCGCCGACGTCGGTGCGCAGTGCTGCAAACACGGCACCGACACCGAGGATGGCTGCGCCGAGCGCAAGTACGGTGTACTGCACGAGGAAATTACTGATCGCGATGATCGCTCGCGTCGACGCGGGAAGCTCGGCGTCCATCTCCGCAAACGTCTGCGCGAGGGTCGGCACGACGTTGATCATCATAAAGATGCCGATGCCGATGATCGCGATGACGATGATCACCGGATAGAGCATCGCGCCGCGGATCTTTTTCTTCAAGGTGTACATCCGTTCCATCTGGTCCGCGATTGTCATGAGACCCTGCGGCAATTCGCCGCCTTCCTCGCCCGCGCGCACCATCGCCACGAAGAGCGGCGGAAACGTCTTGGGAAAGCGCGCGAGCGCGCTGTGCATCGTCTCCCCGCGACGCACCGCGCTCGCGAGTTCTGAGACGATCTGTGAAAGTTTCGCGTTTTTCGTCTGGCGCTCGAGGACAGCAAGCGCGCGGGCGAGCGAGAGCCCGGCGCCGATCATCGCACCTAGGTTGCGCGCGAAGAGCACTTTCTCGTATTCCGGCACCGATGAGAATTTTGCGTTCCAGTACTGCAGGCTCAGAAACCCGCGCCCGCGGTCTTCCTCGACGGAAATGATACGGCCGCCTTCGCGCCGCACGATGTCGTACAACTCGAAACGATCTCGCGCCTGCGCGATACCTTTGTACACTTCCCCATCGTTTTTCTCAGCGGTGTAAATGAACCGAGCCACGCATCCATTATATAGGACGAATTTGCGCGGCTGCGCGCGCTGTGCAAGGATGGGGCAGAAATCTTCGCATTCGCAACCATAAGGAGCTGACCCCGATGGATGAGAAAATAGTCTGTGCTGGTCTACCGCTCGGATATACCAAATTCGGCCTGTCGACACCACGAGAGGAACGACAGTTTCTGCAATCACTGTTCGGAGATTTTACCGACCTCACTCTCCACGTCGAACAATTCTCGTACGATACGATGCGCGTCACCGCAGAAGGAACGCTCAAGGGACTCACCCGCATCTACGAGCGATTCACCGGCATGGACAAGAGCCAACATCGGACTAAAAACGGCACGTGGGTGCTCCTGATCGTCGTTATCGAAGAGCAGAGCGCAACAGTATCGCTCGTGACTAGAGATGCTACAGCGGCAAGACGCCCGAAGGTTGATGCAGAGACGGCACCGCCCCCGCATTGAACATTCAGCCGCACGCGCTTCCGCGCGTGCGGCCAACTTTTTATTCCGTAATCACCCGTAGCACTTCTTCAATTGTCGTGACGCCTTGTACTGCCTTGAAAATCCCGTCTTCGATCATGGTGAGCATGCCTTCGCTTCGTGCTTGCTTCTCGAGTTCGTCGGCAGTCGCGTTTTTCATCACCAATTCTTTAATTGTCGGCGTCACCGAAAGGATCTCGTAGATGCCGCGTCGCCCCGTGTAGCCTTCCGGACATTCCGGCGTCGGCGACGGTTTGTAGAACGGCACGTTCTTCCACGCAGCAGAGGCGGGTACGATCTTTTCCTCTTTGAGCGCCTTCAGGACGGTCCCCGCGTCCAGGGTCCGCTCCAGTTGCGCCTGCTCGTCGCGCGAGAGTTCGTATTTTTCGCGCGAACTGCAGAGCACGCGCACGAGACGCTGCCCGATGACGACGCGAAGCGTCGAAACAAGAAGAAACGGCTCGACACCCATATCCAAGAGACGCGGAATGGCGCCTGCGGCGGAATTCGTGTGCAAGGTTGAGAGCACGAGGTGGCCGGTGAGTGCAGCGTTAATGGCGAGTGACGCCGTCTCCTTGTCGCGAATTTCGCCGACCATGATGATGTCCGGGTCTTGGCGCACGAGAGAACGCAGACCCGAAGCAAACGTGAATCCGATATCCGGCCGCACCTGCGTTTGGTTTACACGCTTTATTTGGTATTCGATCGGATCTTCAATGGTTGAAATGTTCACGTCCGGCGTATTTAAAAGGTCGAGGAGCGTATAGAGCGTCGTCGACTTGCCGGCGCCCGTCGGGCCGGTCGTGAGGATCATGCCTGTCGTCATCCGCATCGCCTCATGCATCACGTCGAGGCCTTTGCCGTGGAAGCCCAGGGCTTCGAGCGAGAAGCCGGAAACATTGTCGCGCAGGAGGCGCATCACGATCTTTTCCCCGTAGTATGTCGGAAGGATCGAGACGCGGAACGAAATCTTTTCTCCCCCTGCTTCGACGCCGAATCGTCCGTCTTGCGGCAAGCGCTTCTCGTCAAGCCGCAGGTTGGAGAGCACTTTGACGCGCGCCGTGATCGCAGGCGCAGCGTGTTTCGGCAATTCCATCGCGTCGTGGAGGATGCCGTCGATGCGATACCGGATGAGGAGCGAATTTTCCAGCGGCTCGATGTGGATGTCCGAGGCGTTTTGCGCGTTTGCATGGCGCAAGAGCGTGTCGACGATGCGCACTGCGGGCACTCCTTCCGCCATGTGCCGCAAGTCGTCGTCCTTCCCTTCGACCGCACTCAGCGCTTCCGTCTCGCGCTTGATCACGTCGCCGAGGTTGTCCTTAAGCCCGCGCTGGTACTGCTTGAGCGCGTTCTTGATCGACGCCGCGTCGGTGAGACGCGGCAGGATTTTCAAATGCGTCTTTTTCTTGATGAAATCAATCGCGGCGAGATCGTCGGTATCGAGCATCGCCACTTCCAGTTCTTCGCCTTTGTGGTTGTACGCGATGATGGAATTACGCCGCGCGACAGGTTCCGGGATCAGCGAGAGCGTCTCGTACGGGATTTTCTGCCCGAGGAGCGAGATAAACGGGATGCCGAGGATGTAGGCGTACGTGCGGCGCAGCTCGTCTTCGCCGACTTTGTTCTGCGCGATGAGAATCTCGCCGACCGGCACGCCGCGCTCCTTCGCCTCGCGTTCCGCCGCTTCAAAATCCTTGTTCGAAACCAGGTTCGCATCCGCAAGAAACGATTTCAAATGGGCATCGGAAATGTACATAGCTCCCTAAGCGTGAATTTGATTATAGCAAGATTTGGGTGTACGTTTCATCGAGAAATGTAAACCTCCAGCACTAGGAGACACCACATGAAAGATCGGTAGCTAAGCTCAGCGCGCATTTCGACAGAAGAACAGCGCCGAACTGCCTGGTTGCTTATACTCGGAGGCGTCGCGTCTGTAGTGATCGGATTTCTCATTGGCGAAACAGAACCCGATTCGAAGATACGGGATATACTGTTTGTATATTTTCTTCTCATGGGACCGGTCGGCATTGCCGTTGGTCTGATTATCGGTATCGGTGCGTTCTTAAGAAGCTGAGCATTGAACGATGGTGAATCAGGCCCCACGTATCGAGTGGAGCCATTTCAATCAAGCGAATGCCGACGCCATATTTTGCGCACGATCCACAAGATGATGACGATACTCAGGAAGTAGAACACGAAGATATTGTCGAACACGAACAAAAGCGCCTTATATGCCTGAATCTTGAGGCCTTCGAACATCCCGCTCGTATCTTGCAGTTGCTCGGAAAGCGGTTTCGGATCCGCCACAAGCTTTTCTTCAATGTCTTCCTCAAGAAAATCATCCGCCGCATCGCGCTTCGCATCGCGCGCGGCCTCGGCATCCTTCAGTTTCGTATCAAAATAATTCGCAGCGGATTCGCGGAGCGCCTCCGTCTTTTCGAAAATCACGGCGCCAACGTTCTTCGCCGCGTCCGTGGCACCAGAAAACGAGGCCATCGAGGTGCCGGCAACAGCCGGCGTCGCTTCTTTCTTCAGCGGGTCGGTCCCCTGCGCACGCTCGTCGGCGTCAGAGACGCCGTCGTTGTCGTCATCAGGATCACTCGCATCGGGAATACCGTCGCGGTCGTTGTCCGATTCCACGACGAGCGGCTCCCCCACCTTCACCTCGGACGTCGTCGTCATGACTTCCTCCGTATCTCCCCGCACCGCAATCGCTCGCGTTATCTTCGCGGAAAGCGTATGCGTACCCGTCTCGGGAGTAAAGGTAGCCGTCACGACAACGCCGCCGACGTCTGCGGGGAGGGCAAAATCAGAGGTCCCAATGACGTCGCCGTCGGCGTAGAATGTCACCGTCCCCGAAATCGTCTCAGTACCCTGCTTGGTAACGACGGTCGATACCTGGACGGCCGTGCCCTCGGTCGTCTTTGACGTGGAGAGCCAGATCGGGTTTGAGACGAACGACACGTCGGCATTCGCGAAGCAGACCGCACAGAATACGACGCCGAACGAGAGCCCGAAGAGGCACAGGCCCTTAAAAAATTGCATCCCTGTATTGTACTTGACTTTCCCCTGTCGGGGTGTATGATGGTATCCACAGCTGAATACAGCGATTGTATTTAGCCCGGCGAGAGCCGGGAATTTTTATTAAAAACACACGACACTATGGCACTTTTCGACTTGAAAATACTTAACAGCGCGCTCGACGAACTGCAGGCGGAGAAAGGCATCTCGCGTGAGAGCGTGGTGGAAGCGATCGCGACCGCGCTCGCCGCGGCGTATCGCCGCGAATACGGCAAGCGCGGACAGATCATCCGCGCGACCTTCAACCCGGAAACGGGCGATTTGGAATTCCGCCAGGCGAAAATCGTCGTCGACGACACTTTGGTGCGCAAGGAAGACGAAGAGCCAAAAGGTGATGAGGATCATCGCTCGCGCTTCAATCCAGAGCAGCACATCATGATCGAGGACGCACGTCGCATCAAAAAGGACGCGCAGCTTGACGAGGAAATTTCCTTCCCGCTGGAGACGCGCGAAGATTTCGGCCGCATCGCCGCTCAGGCCGCAAAACAAGTCATCATGCAGAAAATCCGCGAAGCGGAACGTTCGTCGATCATTTCCGAATACGGAGAGCGCGAAGGTGAAATCGTCACCGGTCACGTGCAGCGCTTTGAGCGCGGCAACCTCTACATCGACCTCGGTCGCGCGACCGCCGTCTTGCCGTACGACGAACAGATACCGGGCGAACGCTATCGCCAAGGCGAGCGCGTGCGCGCGCTCCTCTTGCGCGTCGACGAAGGCGTCCGCGGTACGTTCATCCGGCTCTCGCGCTCGCATCCGCGCTTTTTGACGAAACTCTTTGAGACCGAAGTGCCGGAAATGGCAAGCGGCGTCGTGGAAGTGAAGGGCGTCGTGCGCGAACCCGGCAGCCGCGCGAAGATCGCCGTGCATTCGAATGACGAACACGTCGATCCAGTTGGCTCCTTGGTGGGACAGCGCGGCGTGCGCGTCGCCGTCGTCACCTCGGAATTGGGCGGCGAGAAAATCGACGTCGTCGAGTGGAGCGAAAATCCCGCCGAATACGTAAAAGAGGCGCTCAAGCCAGCGCAGGTGATGGATATCGAACTTATCGAAGACGACAACCGCGCTATTGTGACCGTCGCCGAGGACCAGCAATCGCTCGCAATTGGTCGCGGCGGGCAGAATGTCCGTCTTGCCGCACGCCTCACGGGCTGGAAGATCGACATCCGCAGCCTTGGCGGCGAACCGGTTACCAACGAAGCGCAAGATACCGCACAGGAATTGAAAGAAGCAGCTGCAGAAGAAGTGGGCGTCGAATCTGATGAGCAGAAAGACGGCGAAGAATTGGTTGAGCCGGAACCGAGCACCGACCGCGACATTCCGTCGGAGCGCGTCGAAGAGGAACAGAAATAACTCCCCACAAAATACATCCAAGCGACGCTCCTCCGGCGCCGCTTGCTTTGTGCTAGAGTGCAGCGATGCAATAAAGTGGTCCCGAAAAAATCACCTACCAAGGCCGTATGATCGAGATTGTCGAGCGGGTAATGAAAATCGACGATAAAGAGATAGTCTACGAAAACGCACGCTGTGCCCCTGGTGTTCGCCTCATCATCCCCATGCCGCAGAATAAGATTCTTCTCACGCGCGAATACCGCACGTACCTCAGCGACTACGTTTTTCGTCTTCCGGGTGGCAAAGTCGTCGATTCACTTGAAGAATATAATGCCTTCCTCAAATCTGACGCGGACATAAAAGATGCCGCACGCGCCGCAGCGATCAAGGAAGCACGCGAAGAAGTCGGACTCGTTGTAAATGATGTAGAACTGTTCGCAATTTCAAAATGCGGCGCATCGATTGAATGGGACCTGTACTACTTTGTCGTGAAGTCATTTACCGAAGCCGAACAACAACTCGAACATGAAGAAGATATTACGCTTGCACTGACTGATATCGAGGAAGTAAAGAAAATGTGTCTCGACGGACGCATGAAAGAAGAACACAGTGCACTTATCCTTTTGCAATATCTTAGTCAAGCAGAACTCTAATTCTTTGCGAAACGCCCAATACACTCCCTGATTACTTTCACCGCCTCATCCGGTCCGCCATAGCCCAACACCTTCGTCGTCCCCCGCTTTTTCAAATCCTTGTACGTGTTGAAGTGGTATTCGATCTTCGCCTTCCATTGTTCCCCCAGGTCATCCAGGCTCTTGATGCGGTTGCCGCTGTCGCGATCGTCCGCCGGGACACAGATGATCTTGTGGTCCTTGTCGCCGTCGTCTTCAAAATTGAGAACTCCGAGAATGTGTGCGTTCACAACAACACCCATCGGGAGCGGTTCGGGAGAGATGACGAGCGTGTCAAGCTCATCGCCGTCGTCGTCGATGGTCCCCGGGATGAAACCATAGTTCGACGGCTTCGCGAAAATCGCCGGCTCGACGCGATCGAGCTCGAAGGTCGCCTTCTCACGGTTGTATTCGATCTTCAGGATGGATTTTTCCGGTATCTCGATCACGGTGTTGATCACCAGCGCATCGAGGTCGCCCGGCGTGTAGAGCTTGTTGTAGTCGGTCATGCGCCGAGTATATCCGTTTTTTCATGAATCTCAAGAATGGAGCAAGACAGGTAACGCCGAAGTTGCTTCACGAGGGTCTGCGCAGGCGCGTCGGCGCCGATCCGGAGCGCTGCGCCCGCAGGTGCAGATAGCGACCCGAGGAAAGCAATTTCGGCGCTGCCCGCGAGTGACATCGTTATCAACAGAAGACAGCGCGCGCACGGCGCGCGGTGGCGCTATGCTGTATGTATGATTCATCTCTCCATCCCGTCTTCATTGTTGATGACCTGCATCGCGCTCGTCTTTCTCACCGCCCCTGCCTACGCTCACAATGGCGTCAACCACGCAACCGAAGCGGAGGCTCGGGCGCATATGAACGCGGAAGTGTCGGTGCCGATGAAACCGCTCGACGTCATCAAGGCGCGTGCGCAGCAAATCAAACAAGACACGATGAACGCGCGCGTCGAACTGAAAGCGGACACACGGATGGAGATGAAAAACGCCTCAACGAGCCGTGAGAAAAAAGACGTGATGCGTAATTTTATGGACGATCGAAAAGACATCGCACAACAGCGTTTTGCATCCTCGAGCGAGCTGCGCCGCAACGTGAAAGCCGCGATTCGCTGGCACGGCGGACTCATCCGCGAGCGCTTTGTGGTCGCCCTGCGCCAGCTTGAGAAAATCGTCGCACGCATCGAATCGCGGATTAAGAAATTGGAAGCGGAAGGCGTTGCGGTCGCGTCGGTCGAAGCCGAACTCGAACTCGCGAAGGCCGCGATCGTGACAGCGCAAGCTGACGCACAGGCGGTTGCCGATTTCGTCGCGAGCGTGAACGATACGACCGACCGCGCGGCAATCAAGGCGGAGCTTGAGGCGAAAATCCGGACCGCGCACGCCTCCTTGAAAGCGGCGCACCAGGCGCTCATGAAAACCGTTCGCGTTCTCGTTGCCCTGAAGCCGCGTGCGGGTGCGTCTGCATCAGTCGAGACCTCCGTTGAAACAACTATCGAATAATCGTGAAATGAAACATCGTATGGAACTCAATCGCAACCAAAGTCCCATCGCCTCCGGCAACCAGATGCCCGTCTCGCCTGGCGGCGGCCGAGGCGGACCCGTATCTCCCGAGCCTCCCAAAAGCGGCGTCGGCCCGATCGCCGGCGCGATCGTTGTTATCCTGCTCCTGATCGCCGGCGGCTTGTATTTCTGGGGTGCGAAACTGAACGAAGCGAATAGGATTGATCCCGTTCCGTACATTCCAAGCGAGGATGCACTGCCCTCCGGCGGCGCCGACAGCGATACCTCGTCAGGCCTCCCGCCGCAAGGTTCGTCGGACGATGCGGCCGCGATACAGGCGGATCTTGAAGCGATGAATTTCAACCAGTTCGAATCGCAGACTGAAGCAGACGTCAACAATTTCAACCAAGAGACCCAGTAGGGCTCCGCTCGCGGCAGCATGGCGCATGCTTCTCCGGGGTCGCTGTCTGCGTGTGCTCACGCAGCGCTCAGCCTCGCGTCCGTCGGCGCTGCGAAAGACCCCGTCAAAGCACGCGCCACACTGCCGTCTCGCTCTGTTTTCTGAAACACCCTGATTTCTAAATATCGCACTAATATGATAGAAATGCTCGATGGCCACCGTCACTCGTGACGAAAAAAATTGGGAACTCGTCGTGAAGGGCGAAATCCCCGCGGCGCACATCGCCGACCATCGCGCACACGTTATCGCGGAATTGAAACGGGACGCGCACATCCAGGGGTTCCGCCCGGGGAAGGCACCAGAAGACGTCGTCATAAAAAATGTAGGCGACGCAGAAATACTGCGCCGCACCATCGAACATGCCGTACAACACGAGCTTCCCGAAATTCTTGCCAAGGAAAATGCGAATATCGTCACGGCTCCTCGCGTAACCGTCGAAAAAGCGCCGCAATCATTCCCCGCGTCGGAACCGATTGTCTTCACCGCGCGTGCACCGATGGCGCCCGAAGTGAAACTGCCGGCGTACAAAGCGATCGCCAAGAAGCACAACGAAAAGAAAGAGGAAATATCAGTGACCGACGAAGAGCACCAGCAAACGCTTTCACACCTGAAACGCGAACGCGCGCGCATCACGAAGATCGAATTGGGTCTCACGCCGCAAGAAGCGCATACCGAGGCACAAAAGATGGAAGAAAAGGACCTGCCGGCGCTCGACGATGCGTTCGTAAAGACGCTCGGCTATGAATCGCTTGAAAAATTTTCCGACTCCGTGCGCGCGAACATTAAAACGGAAAAGGAATTGCAGGCCACGGAAAAAAGGCGAGCCGCCATGCTCGACGAACTCATCGAAAAAGCAGTCGTCAGATACCCGGCGATTCTGCGCGAATACGAACTCGACGACATGGAGGCACGACTAAAACAGGACCTTGACGCTCTCCGCATGCCGTTCGACAAGTATCTTGCAGAAGTGAAAAAGACGCGCGAGGAATTGCGGAGGAGCTGGGAGCCCGCGGCCGACAAGCGCGCGAAAATGCGCCTCATCCTCGCCCACATCGCGATTGCCGAAAAATTGGATGCCGACCCGGAGCGGCTTGAGCGCGAAGTGAAGCATGCGAAACAGCACTACCCTGCCGCGGACGAATCAAACCTCCGCGCACATATCGTCCACGCGCTCCGCAACGAAGCAGTGATCGCGTTTCTTGAACAGCAATAGCGAACTTGCAATATCGGTATATACGTGTTATAAAAACAGCTGCATCAACAGTGAGTGGAGGTGTCCAACGGTGCGCACGTGCGCAAAAAAAACCAACGACTGCTCAAAGGAAATCCGGGATCTCCTGCGGGAGTTCTATCCCGGAGATGAAGTCATGGATGATATCGCGCACTTGCCGGCATGTCGGCAAGTGGCGATCCTGCGGACGATGCGATATTTCGCAGAGCGTCTCGTAGGGAGAAAGGAGACCTTGCATTGATCCTGCACCTGCGACGATAATCCGTCGCAGGTGCATTCTCTTAAAAGGCTACGCTGCGCCCCGTTCGCGTCGAGCCTGTTCTATCGCGTGAGCCTTATTCGACACATCTCCAAGGACTTCACCGGTTGAGGAAATAAGCTTCGGACGAATATCACGTGCGGCAAACTTCTCCGCAATGCCGGTTAGTATCTTCTCTTGAAGGACGCTCAAAGGAACTTTAATTGGTGTTTGGTATCCCCCTCTCTCTTTCTGCTTGATTAGCCAGTTGACTATCCTTCGGACATCCTCTTTTGTCCCTTCGTAGTCAGCTGCGACCTCCTGCATCACCTGCTCTACTAACGCGGTTAGTTTTTCCCTACTTTCGGGATCGTTTCCGATCCGAACCATTTCGTTATTCATACTATCAATCATAGTAGAACCGTGAAAAAAGCAAACTACGTCTTGTCCACAGCGGGCAGAGCGTGCGCAAACACCGCCCTGCCCGCTTGGGACAACGATGCGCGGCGGCCTGCGGCCGCCGCGCCTAAAGATCATTGCTTCCATGCCCACTGGTCAGGAGGGATTTTCATGGAAACCCGTCCGACGTTGGGAACGTCAACAAAGATTTCCAACTCCCCCGAGGGAAGCCAGAGGCATTGTTCAATTGGAATCCGATCCGGCCGAATGCCGCTCAAGATTCCACTGAGCGCCGCTGCACGGGCAACGGCATGCCATACCTGGTACGCCGCTGGAGATATGAGAACGTCATCGAGATCGATGACGTCCCCCGGCTGATAATTTTTTGCGATCATTGGCCACACCCGCTAGAACGGGAACGCCTCGATACCGGGAATCTTCCGGATCTCGCCGCACGCGTCTTTCACGTCTTGCGGCAATGACTCAATGAGCGACCAGCCGCCGTTTGTCACGGCTATCATGTTCGGCCGCAGCCCGCGCTCTTCGCACCGCTTAATCGCACGAATGAGTAACGCCCTACCGACACCTCGTCGCCGGTATCCTTTTCCGACAAAGACGCCGACAATCTCCGGCGATCCGTCACCTGACTCTCCGCGTGGCGCAATCGTCGAAAGGCCGACGACATTTCCGAAGAACGTCCTTGCGACGATTCCTTCGTCACAACAATGAATCCGATCGCCGCCGATTGATGATATTGCCGTGACGGCAAGTAGATCTCGCTGGTTCGCCGCTTCGCGAATGAGATAACCCGCTATGGCGGTCAGCTCCGGCTGCGTTATTACCGTGTACTTCATCACACAGTCTCCTCTTTTCAAACTCACCACACCACGTGATGAATTTGATACAGGAGACGAGGCGCGATCAAGCGCCTCGCTCCGACTTCTACGCGGCTTTAATGTTCCCGGATCCCCGCTCTTCTCGGTCGTCGGTCTCCATGGGAGTCAGTCGGTGGCCGGCAAACCAATACGCCATGCCGCCGCCCTCCCACTTCGCCCGCATTCCCATCCAGTGCGTGGGAAATTCTGCCGAGACACGATCGAGCATCTCGAAGACCCGATCTTTCTGCGGCACCGCCCAATCGCATCCGTGGACAGCTTTGTACAGACGCCACGTCCAGAAGAACGTCCGCGGATTATTCCGCACGAGCGTCTCCGCCAACCGACGCATCTCATCGAGCGTCGTGTCCCCAAAAACGGGAGTTCGCACGTCGAGGACGACGCCGTGATCGCTCAAGATTTTCTGCGACTCCTCGGAGAGTGTGTAGATTCGCTCCCCGAGTTCACGGCTAACCCCCATGACGTGCCCCATTTTCTCGGGCACTGCTTTCAGGTCGACGGCCGCCGAAGATAAGTCGGGCGCAAGCTTCCGTACCCACGCCGGACCGCTTCCGTTGTGCGCGATCGACACCTTCGCCCCGTACCGTTGCCGCATGTACGAAGCAATCGCAAGCGTCTCTTTCGGGAAGACAACTGGGTCTCCTCCCGAAAAACGCACTGTCTCGCCTCGCGCGTACGCCCCCTCCGCAAGACCAAAGAGATCGCATAGTGCAACCTGCATCGCGATGATGACCTTTCCGTTCTCATCGCGAAACTGGCAGTCCCGTTTGCAATACGGGCACGAGACATTGCACTTGCCGAATGACATAATCCGCGTCACCGGCAGCGCCGCCTTGATGTCTGCAACATGTCGCAGCTGGGGTTCCGTGTTAAAAAACCCGTCTTCTCGTCGTGCAAGATCGAAGTACAGCCTGCGCGTCTCCCACCCGATCTTTTCGGGACTGCCGAACGGCAGCATAAGAGCGCGCCCGTCCGGATCGAGCCGAAATTCTGCGCACACGGCGCGAAACAACTGCTCGTCGACTTTGCCTGGCAGAAAAATTTTGTACGTCATGGCCGCATCTCCTCTGGCTGGCCGTTAAACACCTCTCGACCCAAGCACGAGTGCCGGAGTCGAAAAGTGGCCCGATCAGAATCAAGCCGAGTGATGTGAAGAATCAGATATTGTCTGTGTCGCGAGCATCGGGCGCGATGTATTTTTTCCACCATTCTCCGTGCTCAGCTTCGCGGCCCGCGTCCCACTCCGATTCCTCTTGCGGCTCGCGCCCCTCGAGGGTTTCAACGATCCGATTCGCGTACCACGATTCATCGAATCGGTACTCGCTGAGGACGCGCTTTTTTTCCTCGTCCGTAAGCTCGCGATCCGGCCACTGCAGCGGAAGACGATCGTAGGATTCGTCCCAACCACAGTCGGCGGCAACCATCGACTTAAGCTGGGCAATCGTGCGAAGCCACGCAAAAAACTCTCCGATGAATTTTTCGTCCTTCGCTGCCCAAATCAGAAATCGGAGATGTGCGAAGATGAGCGGCTGAATTCCGCGCCAGGTCGGAGCATATCTTACTTTTGCCATTTTCAATCTCCTCTCTTTGAGAGCGCCACGATTGACGCGCTCAAGAAGAGGGCGGATTTGAATCGAAGCGCCGCCCCGCTCCGCCGTATCCGCTACGACTGTTTAAATTGCCCAATTCGGAGATTGTAAACTGCCAACGCCTCGCGGATCTCGTTGATCGCCTTTCGTCCCACTCCAGGAAAACGCAAAAGGTCCGCCTCCGTCATGTTTAGGCACTCTTCGAGATGTTTGATGCCCGCCCTGCCCAGTGCGATTTCGGTGCGAGCCGAGAACTGCAGGCTCTCAATCGGTGTCTTGTTGTCGATCGGATCGATCGGTACAAGGCCGAAGCGCTTCCCGTCGATTTCGACGACGATCTTTTTCCAATCCATTTTCTATCTCCTTTGGCTCTCTTTGAACCCACCAACCGCTGATGGATTCAAGAAGAGGGGCGATAAACCGCGATCGACCCGGCGCAGCAGTTTTAGACGGGATGCCTGCCCCCGACGACTACTTGTCAGGATCTGTGGGCAGCGGATCCTGCGAGCCCGAAGCCGCCGGCTCGGGCTCGTAGTCCCTCCACCATATGTTGGCGAAGTGCGAGCCGCAAAGCCCGCAAAGGCCGTTCTCCGTGAGAACGGTCTCGGACCAGCAGTCCCCGCAAAACCAAGAGCCCGCAGGGGCGGCATTTTGATTACACATTGGCCTGCTCCTTGCCAACGGCGTACTACGAGATCGGGGAGTACACGCACCCGGAGGTTTCCCTCGTCAAAATATTCTTTTCAAAAATACTTTGAAGAAGGGCGAGTTTTGAACGGGGACTCGCCCAACCCCTTCCTCATCGTCGCCAATAGACCCAAAGGCATATGGTGACGATGGTGAGGACGGCGCCGTTGCCGGCACCGAGAACTGGGTCGCGTTCCAGCAAGTACGCGACCAGGGCCCCAGCGAGAGCGCCGACGCCCCCAAGGACCCAGAGAAAATTTCTAAAGCCTTTGTCAGTCATGGCTTTCTCCCTGCCATGCCACCCATTCTTTAACGTCGCTTCGAGAGGTTGCGACGAGAGTGTCCTCTTTTCAACACACTGAACATGCTGAAAAGAGGAGACGAGCAGCGACCAGCCGCTCGTTTCAAAGCACAAAGGCCTGTCCGGTTGCCCACGGGATGGCTTATTACCACCACCATGGATCGGGGAGGACTGGGACCTCCTTCTTGTTACTGATTCCTCTCTTTCAAATGGATAACCTGCGCACTTGAAAGAGAGGCCGACAAAACCTGCGTCGGCCTCTCAACCTGTTTGGGGGTTGTACCGAGGACCCCCACCCCGTCCGAGCGCTACTCGGACTTAGGCGGCTGGGCCGCCTGGATGCTCCACCAGGAAATGGTCGCACCGAAGCGCTCCATCTCCTCGAGTGAAAGTTCGCGCCCACGAGCATCAGCGGGCACATTCACCTCGAGAAACCCGAACGGGCTCCCGGTGATCTCGCACGCACGCGCTGCGAGATGAATTGGGAGTGTTCCCACCACGACGTCGCCGATCTTGAGACCGGCCCAGAAGTCGTCGGCGGCGTGCGCGACGACTTGTGCTCCCGAGAAGCCCTTGCGGGCAACGAAATCGGAAGCGGCGGCGTGGCGGGTGATCACGTAAGTGGTCATGTTGAAACCTCCGGGGCGGGATGCCCCGTGGAGCGAGGTAGATCTCTCTCGCTCCACGCGACACCCGCACAACTATTTATCCCTTCTTTGAATACACCGGTGATGTGCTCAAAGAAGGAGACGAGCGAACCGTACTCGCCTCCAACCCGCCGCCGTTAGGCGGCAACCTGGCGCGTCAGGCCCTTTCGGGCCAGCCAAGCAAGGGCCTCGGCTCGGGCGCGGGCACGCCCGGGGCCGAAGCCCTTTCGGTTCGGGACGAACGTCCCGAACCGAATTTTTTCCGCGAGCTCGGTGAAGCCGAGCTCGCGGGCTGCTTGCTCGGCGCTTTTCGCGCCGGCAAGCACAAAGATTTCGTTAATGATCATTTATACCCCGCCGGTGTTTCTCCGGCGGCTCCCTAATCAACGGCCTCTATTAGGCCCGCCATAATTTTTTACAAAAATTATGGCGGGCCTGCCCGAATCGCTTCAGGCACACCCTATCTTTCCACTATGAGCTTCCGCCGCAATCGTTGCGCGATTCCGACCGAAGTGCCTGTGAAAGACCATTTTTCCACCTCGCCTCTCGGCTTAGCAGGGACATTTCTGGTCACAAGGGGGTGGTTAGTCCTCTTCTGGCCAGCCGATATCCCTGTTAGTTGTAGATACGGTTGATGGCGTCCCCTTCCGGGGCATCCGACTTCGTGAGGTAGGTTTGCGCGCCACCTTTCAGAAACCGGCACCATCTCGCAAACGGGTAGAAGCGATCGGATTCAAGCCCTTCGTCCTTCTCCCCAATGTGCTTGATTCTGGCGACATGATACCTCGCAGGGTATATAATGTCAAGCCACGTTTATCGAAGTACGACAAAATTCACTATATGGGCCATATTTTTCATTACTTTATGCAGCATTTTTGTCAATCTTGATTGACAAACTGTTACTTTTAGCTATACTCCCCCCATGACTGACGACCATAGAGTAGAAGCTCTCCGGAACGCCGGCCTCACGAGAGACCAAGCCGCCATTTATGCGGCGCTTCTCGAGCGAGGCGATATGACGGCACGGGCCTTGGCGCAGAGCGCCGGAGTTGGCAGGACGCTTGGCTACGCGATCCTCGAGCAGCTGGTGGAGCGCGGCCTCGTTTCAAAAATAGACACGAAAGGCGCCGTCGCGCGCTTTCGCGCCGAATCTCCATCGCGCCTCCAAGCGCTTGTTGAGGACAACCGCAAAAACGCCGAGCGAGCGGCCGAGGCGCTCAAGGCGCTCTTGCCGGAACTCAGTTCGCTCCACAATCTTGCGACCGGAAAGCCCGGCATACGTTTTTACGAAGGCGAAGAGGGTGTTAAAGAGGTTCTGTACGACTCGCTTTCGAGCACGGAAACCATTTATACCTACGCCGACATGGAAACGGTTGATGGATACGTCGGCGACATCAACGAGCACTACGTGCAATTGCGCGTCAAGAAAGGCGTGCCGAAGAAATTGCTGATGCCGGATACATCCGCAGCACGAGCCGAGGTACTGAAGAGTGATGCCGTAACGGAAATTCGCCTCATTGCAAATCAGGATGCACCACCGCTCCATGCCGCGATGGAAATCTACGACGGCAAGGTGTCTTACCTCACCTTCACGAAAGATATTCTCATGGGGACGATCATCAGCGATCCGGCTATTTATTCTCTCCACCGTTTTTTGTTTGAAGAGCAGTGGAAGACTGCACTTTCGAAGGAGGACGTAGCTCGAGCTTGAACAGATGCTCGCCATCGTCATCGATGAATTCGCCCGCTTTTTCAAAGCCGTAAAATTTTTCGTACTGTTCGGCAAGACGCGGCACCGCTTCCGCCGTGATCGTATTTCCTTCTTGTACGAGATCGAGCACTTTCTTGATAAGGGTCGGCCCTGCTTGCAAGCCCACAAGCTCTTCGTCGACATTGAGCGCACTCACATGCAAACGCTTCTCTCCCACGGGTACGACAAGCATAAATCCGATAATTTTGTTTTTGAACGTGACACGATGCAGTTGCGCGCCCTGTTCGGCGAGATTTTTCTTAAACTTCTCAACCAGCATAGCCGCAGTCGCCGGGTTTTCGCGGTAATTCTTCCAATATAATTTTGTGAGAACATCAAGCGACGCCCCATGTGCAAGAACGTTCGATCCGTCGATCACGTCGTACGAGATGCCCGAAATATCTTCGAGACTTTTTGCCATGCCGCGCTCCCTGCGCGCTCGGAAAATACCGATAAGCGCCTGTCCTTCGATTGAAATTTTTTGGAGCATCTTCCGCAATCTCTCAGGTTCTTCCCTGTACTGATGCGCCCGCGTCAGAACATCGCGCGCAGATTTTTCAATCAGCGCCGCCACGTCCGCGTCCACACCTTCCTCCTGTGCCATATCTATAATGCCACCGTATATTTCAAAGATCCTCCGCTTCTCGTCATTGGCAACAGCCGACGAAGCAAATTCCAAAATCTTTTCACCCATGCTGCGATCGTGCTCCAGAGAGAGAAACGTGCGCAGTCCCATCAATCCATGTTGTTTGCAGAAGCGAGCCACTTCTTTTGCGCGATCATTCGTCAGAGCAAGGAGCGATTGATAGCAATATGACAACTCCCTTAAACTTAACTGACTCAGATCGACGCCGAGGTTTCTTGAGAGATCAGTCATCACCGCCTCGGACAATAGTCGCTTTAAAAGGCTTGCTGTTATCGCATTGCCGGAATCTGGTTCCCACTCTTGAGTATATTCATGCAAAAGATCGGTTAAATCCACCGCACGTTCCATGCGTGGCTCTCCACTGTAACTTCCTATCCACTCCCCCTTTTCTATTCGTGATAGATCTTCATGAAAGAAGAACGATCTGAGCTTCAGGAGTAGCTGGGACTCCCGGATTTCCGCAGGGTACATGTATTCATACTCATCCTTAAGTTCCTGCGGCCAATTGTCAGGGTAGTCTTGTCCTTCGACAAGCCGCGCCCTATCCGCTCTGTGTTTCTCCACCTGGGGTGCTAGAGAATAAAACTCTTCAAGAAGCGCATTGATCTCTCTGTTTTCATTGGGAGGCGCAAATAGTAGCAAGGGTTCGCCATTTTTCTCCTCGTATATGCCGTACACATTTTTTGCAATTTGCCTTGGAACGAAGTCGTTTGCGTGAAGTTTACCCGCGTACGGGGGTCGTTCGAGCTGTGCCCTTGCACGCGATATTGCCACACGAGTGAGAAGATAGTTTGTATCTTTTTTGGATGCAAGGGTGTTTACAAATGACTTAAGATTTGAACTGTATTCTTCGATCGCAGCCCGAGTATCCACAGTGCGAAGGCGTCTTTTTGCAACCTCACTGTGCACTCGCTCTGTAGTCATCAGATTGATAATCTCGAATGCAAGAGTTGCATCTCGATTATTCGACTGATTCGAAATTATTTTAGAGAGACACCCCCCTAATGCACGTCCTAGACTACCAGAACGCGGGGCAAAAAGTTCCGCGCGAATCACATCCAACAACCTCTCCAGCTTATCAACATGCCCGATGCGACGATACGTTTTGACTGTTTCTTGGGATCGCGCATCACTGCCAGATTTTGAACTGTCGGTTCGAGTTAAATTACGACTGGATAGAATTTCGCTGAAAGCGCCGCTAGCTAATTCCGCAATATTTTTTGAACTCACGTTTCTTAAAAAACTCGAAAAGGCATCAATCATTTCATGTAATCCAGGATTTGCCCGATGTTTGATTAACATTTCGATTAACTTCAGAAACACCGCCTCGTCTTTAGTGCGTGCATATCTAAAAATACATGTGAAATCTCCCCAAACGTACACAGAGGCATACGATACGATTGCGCTATCGCCTCTAAAATATACTGACTCAGTCGAATCATGCGGGATCCACTTCCGGGCTGTTATTGCCTTGTCGACAATAGCCGCCAATACCTCATCATGCAATTCTTTTCCGTCCGACGATTCTAAAACCTTCAGGAGATTTCTAAATTCTTGATATCCCAATTGCTGTATCTTTCCAGGAGTCAATCGTCTCTCAAATTCAACGTCATTGACAAACTTTTTTGGAAAGCGAAACTTCTCATTATTTGCGAACTCACTCATTATCCCAAAGTATATCAACGGAAACCACTGTCAGAGATTCGCCGCGTTTATGACCCCGCAAACGGGAGCCAATCAACAATACCGACGGCGAGGTGCACGTAGATAGCTGCCAAAAGCAGAACAACAATTGCGATCCAAATTTTTGTACGTTTCGTCATATTAATCCTGGTGTTCTCGTAATGGCTCGCGCTGCAGATGCTCGAATCTCGCGTCGAAAAGCGGGAGGAGGCTGCCGCCCGTCCCGTAGTAGCCGAGCTGCGCGAGGCCGTAGAACGGCGGTGGACAGTCTTCTAACGGGTTCGCGCATGCGTAGTGGATCATCGTCGAGATATACCGGACGCCCATGTAGACGCCGAGGACGATCACGACAATACCCAAGACGGCAACGAATCGGTTCATAGCAATTACTTTTTAAACTCCAATAAATCCCCTGGCTGGCAATCGAGTGCCTTGCAGATGGCTTCCAGCGTAGAGAAGCGGATGGCGCGCGCCTTCCCGTTTTTCAGGATCGAAATGTTCGCCATCGTGATGCCGACTTTCTCCGTAAGTTCCGTTACGCTCATCTTTCGCTTCGCGAGCATGACGTCGAGATTGATGATGATGGCCATATTAGACGGTAAGGTCGTTCTCTTCCTTGAGATCGATTGCGCTCCGGAGAAGTTTCTCAAGCACAGCTGCAAACACACCGACAATGAGCGTCACGAAGATAAATACGAGACCGAGCAATGCGACACCGGGCGCATCGTCCTTATGCGCGACGGAAACGATAAGCGGCATGCCCGCCGCATACAAGACGCTTATTGAAAATGCACAGTATTTGATGATGCGTATCGCTTTGTTGGAGAGCTCTGAAAACGCGACATTCTTCTCAATGTAGCGAAGGAGAAGGACGCCGTTATGCAAGGCATAGAAAAACGGCAGCGCGGAGACAAACATGAGAAGGAGGACCGGGAGGAACATCCCTGCATTCCCCGAAAGAACAGTGCCGGCGATTATGAGGCACACCCCAAGCGCCAAAAGGCCAATGAGGTAGATAACTACCCGGAGGAACATCGTAGACCCAAAGTCCATGCCTCGAGTCTATAGGAGTATTTATCGTTTGTCAATATATTCTTATCGCTATTCACATGTCGTGGAAAACATGTCAAGTCAATACGAAAAATCTACTTAAAACGACGATGGAAAGGTTAATAAGGAATGGTAAGAGTACCAAAAAGAAAAAGACACCTGTCTCGATAAGCTTTTTCTGTCTTGAATACCGAGTAAACGGGCGAAGTTCAGACCAGAGCGCAATCAGGAAAAATAGGGGACGATAAGATTGGTAAATCTAAATTCGCTGATGCGTTGCAGAGTGCCCGAAAAATCGAAGCCACTTGCTATGAAATTCAACCCGAGGTAGATGTTAAGGCTAAACAGAAAAAATGTTTCGATCTGTGAACCATCGAAGTCTTCTCTGTGACGCATCGTCCTCAACGTGTAAATTGACAGCAGATTCACAATTAATCCGATAATCGGTATACCTACCCACTTTAAAAAATAAAGTAGCTCGTCATGAAAGCTTGTGAATAGAAACCCAAAAAGGTTAAAAAGGAACATCGCACAAGCAAAGAGAAAGAAAACTGCAATTCCATGATAAAGCTCAGGATGCCTTCCTGCAAAAAGGCCTTGAGTGAGAACAGAAGGATGAGCGATAGGTAAATTGAAGAGGTAAGAAGTAATACCGCTTGAATTCGATGGAGAAAAATGCTTTTCTCGTCGACCGCTAAAAAACACCCGTTACTGTGAGTAAAAGACTTAGCGCGACAAAATGGCCCTTACGTTCAAGCAACGATTTCTGAAAAGTAGAGAAAGCGTCAGAAATCACTTCTAAAATCTTCACGTCAGCTGGTTTTGAGTCATCTCTATACATAATCGCCCAAAGTATGTTCCTTCATAATGGAAAAGCAACATGGCACCCCAAAACCCCTTGTGATACCATTCCCCGCATGAGTGACTTCAAATCGCAAGTATTAGTGCCGATGGTGATCGAAAAAACCTCGATGGGCGAGCGCGCGTATGACATCTACTCGCGCCTCCTCAAGGAGCGCATCATCTTCCTCGGCGGCCCAATCGACGGCCATATCGCAAACCTTATCGTCGCGCAGATGCTCTTTTTAGCCTCGGAAGACCCGAAGAAAGACATCTCCTTCTACATCAACTCCCCCGGCGGACACGTCTCTGCCGGTCTGGCCATCCTCGATACGATGAACCATATCCAGCCGGATGTCTCGACGGTGTGCGTCGGGCTTGCGGCTTCTATGGGAGCGATCCTCCTCTCCTCCGGCAAGAAAGGCAAGCGCTTTGCGCTTCCGAACGCCGAAGTGATGATTCACCAGCCCTCCGGCGGCGCCGAAGGTATGGCATCGGATATCGAAATTACCGCGAAGCACATCATCGCGACCCGCGAGCGGCTCAACAAGATCCTCGCGAAGAACACCGGCCAGAAGCTCGAAAAGATCGAAAAAGACGTCGACCGCGACTTCTTCATGACCGCCGAGGATGCGAAAGTCTACGGCTTGATTGACAAAGTGCTCGAATAGTTGCCTGTCGCGTACGCGCCGGGCCTTCACAGCGCCTCATGAAGGTGCTATACTCGTGCCACACCTTACAAATTCAATATGTTGCAATCTTCCCTCCCGCAAATCGTGTATTTTCCGGAAACGCTTGGATCGCCGTGTGTTTTTGTGCCTAATCTGTAATGCGATAAACCGTTTGTAAATACATCGTGCGCGGCCGGGGTCTTTGCACCGGCATATGTCATTAAAACTAGTATTCGTCCTTCTGGCCCTCGCGGGCCTCTTCGGCGTGGCGTTCGGCTACTTCCTGCGCTGGATCATCTCGCTCGGGAAGCGCGGATCGATGGAATTGGAGATCAAGCAGATGCGCCTCGATGCGCAGGAGGAAGCAAAACGCATCCTCGAAGAGGCGGAGCAGCGCGCGCGTGAAAAAGAAGACGCGATCTCAAGCGAACTAAAGGAAAAAGAACGCGATTTGAAGCAGTTGGAGGATCGCCTCGTCAAAAAAGAAGACCTCCTGGATCAGCGCCAGCAGAATATCGATTCCGAAAGCGACTCGCTCAAAGAAAAGGCCGAAAACGTTGCTAAACTGAAGGAAAAAGCGGAGATGCTCATCCACGAGCAGCAAGAGAAGCTTGAGAAGGTCGCCGGGCTCTCGAAGGACGAGGCCAAGCAGGAGCTGCTGAAATCCATTGAGAAGCAGTACGAGCACGATCTGGAGAGCCGCATGCGCAAGCTCGAAATTTCCGGCAACGAGAAACTCGAACAGCGCGCGAAGGAAATCCTCACGACCGCGGTGCACCGTCTTGGTAACTCGGTCGTTTCCGATGTCTTGGCGACGACGGTTACGCTTCCGAACGACGAAATCAAGGGCAAGATCATCGGCAAGGAAGGTCGCAACATCCGCACCTTCGAGAAGATGACCGGTGTTGATGTCATCATCGACGACACGCCGGGCACCATTACCCTTTCCTGCTACGACCCGATCCGCCGTCAGATCGCGCGCATCGCGCTCGAGAACCTCATTCTTGACGGCCGCATCCAGCCGGCGAAGATCGAAGAAGCGGTGCAGAAGGCCGAACAGGAGATCAACAACATCATCAAGAAGAAAGGCACCGAGGCCGCATACAATGCGCGCGTCACCAACCTCGATCCGAAGCTTCTCATGATCCTCGGACGCCTCTATTTCCGCTCAAGCTATGGCCAGAACGTCCTCGACCATTCGGTCGAGATGTCGCATCTTGCGGGCATGCTCGCGGAAGAATTGGGCGCTGACCCGGCAATCGCACGCGCCGGGGCGCTCCTCCACGACATCGGCAAAGCCGTCGACCATGAAGTGCCGGGCACGCACGTCGAGATCGGCCGTCGTATCCTGCAGAAATTCAACGTGGATGAGGCGATCATCAAGGCGATGCAGGCGCACCACGAGGAATACCCGTACGAGACGCCGGAGAGCATGATCGTGCAGGTTGCCGACGCCATTTCCGGCGGCCGACCGGGCGCACGCCGCGATTCCATCGAGCAATATGTAAAGCGACTTGAAGACCTTGAAGCGATTGCCAATCAGCGCGCAGGCGTTGAGAAAAGCTACGCCATTTCCGCCGGTCGTGAGATACGCGTCTTCGTGAAGCCGGAAGAAATCAGCGACGTGGACGCGCGGAAGCTCGCCCGCGACATCGCCGACCAGATAGAGCGCGAGCTCCAGTACCCGGGCGAAATCAAGATCAACGTCATTCGCGA
>DATMBM010000011.1:0-10027 GCA_035559235.1 Minisyncoccota bacterium | reverse complement strand
CGCGCGAGAGCGCGGAACCGAGCAGAAAAACTTTCTTTTCCTTTTTTTAGAGGAATTTTTTGGTGGCGCGCGCAAAATCAGAATTGTAAAAAAAGTTTTTCTGCGAGGCAGTGCCGCTTTCTGCGGCACGGCGGCGAGGCGAAGCGATTGAAATTTTCAGGATTTTTCGCTAAAGTAGGTTCGAGCGAACTCAAAAATATACACCGTTTATTGCCCGCCTCCGTAGAGCGATTGGAATTGCTGGAGATACCGGTTTAGTTCTCCGAATTGTGCCTGCGCTTGCGCGCTGGTGCCTTGCAGTTGCTGGTACGTCTGCAGCATCGATTCCATGACAGGCGCGATGTACTGCAGGTAAAACCACAGCGGCACGATGATCAGTGCGACCCAGAGGACCGTCTTTACGATTGCGCCGAAGAACGAGCTGCGGCGCATCGAGCGCAGCATTCGATTGTTCTCGCGCGCGATGCGCAAGACTTCATCCAGCTTGTCCTGGTCGTATTCTATGCCCACGTTACATTCCGGATGGGCGCGAAACCGTGCAGGTCTCGCACGTCTGGCAGTCGAGCTTTATCGGAACCGCGAGGATACCAAGGATGAGCGCGTTCCAGAAGAGGAATAACGGGTCAAATTGGCCGATAGGGGCCTGGCGGAGGACGGAAACCCATGCGAGCACGAAACAAAGCACGGCGAGGCCCCAGAGCGCTTTCCAGAGCCAGCATTTTAAGAGGTGTCTTCCCATTTTCATATGCAAATAATGACTAGTAACGTTGTGCAGTAATGATACCAGCGGTCACCCTGTTCTCGACAAGCTATCCACAGGTTTGGTTTTAATGCTACAGTGGCTTAACGCCCTCGTAGTTCAACAGATAGAACCACCCCGTCCTAAGGGGTTAATGTGGGTGCAATTCCTGCCGAGGGCATTAGAGACCAAGAAGCGTGCGCAGTTTCCCCTCATCGAAGCCGACAATCAGCTGGTCACCGACAAAAATAACCGGGACACCCATTTGCCCGCTCTTCTCAATCATTTCCTTCCGTGCGACAAGATCGGACGCGACGTCTTTTTCGGTGTATTGAACGTTGTTTGCCTTGAAAAACTCCTTCGCCATGCCGCAAAAGTGGCACGTGGGCGTCGAATAAATGGTGACAGGCGCTGTTGTCATAGCATCATGTGCCTAGCGGTTAGGAACACAGTATATCACGTCTTGATTTCGCGCCCTGTGGACACTACGATACGGAGACTCGCGGGCGTCGTTCCGGTTGAATGTCCGGGGTCACTTCTGGCTCCGCGGCTGTTTACGGTATGATTTCACGGAGCGATAACGCGGGCGTCGTTCAGTGGTAGGACGAATGCTTCCCAAGCATTAGATAGGGGTTCGATTCCCCTCGCCCGCATCGGTTTATGCCTTCGATTGCTACCCGCCCGGCTTGATTTGCAGCGGGCTCTTCATGGGTTCGTCCTGCAGCCGGCCGTCGATGATGATGTTGTTTTTCTTTTCAATCTCTTCGATCTGTTTGGCGAGACCGCGCGAAAGCTTTTTCGTCACATCAAGCGGCAGCACGAACGCATACTCTTCCTCGGCGGAAGTAAGGTGGATATGTAAGAGACCGTTGATGATCCGGGCGTGGAATCCGTCCACGAACACCTTCTGCGGCCCCATGTTGAAGTTAAAGTCTTGTTCCATATCGCAACATTCTATCATTCTTGCCAATTTGACTGAAGAATTGTAGTGTTGTTTCGGCAATCGTGCAGAAAAGGAGTGGGAAATGCCAAACATCGAAATTCACGCTTCTCGCAAAGATTAGCAGCTGTTTGCTAAACGAGCAGTGACCAATGCTCTCAAAGGCGCGACATACGCACATGATGTCATCATCACAGTGTATCCAACAGACCCAGTAGATCTATCAAGAAACACTCGACCGTTCCTTCGAGTTGTAATCACGCAGAGAAGTGCCGAAAAGCACCTCAAGGACCTAATGCTGCGTCTCTATAAGGTGCAGTTCGACATTGAGGTGGTGGAACTCAAGCAGTTCATATCGCATAAGGATTGATCCGCTGCGGCAGGTAGCCCCTGCCGCGATGCTTTTTGCCTTAAGCGAGGCGGGTATTGCCTCGAGAGAACATCGCGCAGCAAATAAACATACCAAAAGAAACTGAGTAGTAGCTCTCCATAGGAAAGCAACTACACCGGAAGTGTTCGGGGCGAGGCAACACCCGCCGAAGCGCTATTTATGCTTACTCCCACTATCCACCTCGTAACTCGTATTTTGCGCCTCGAAGAAATTCACTAGCTCGTAGACGTCAGTTGATGTCGCCATCCACTTGGCGGGATTCGTCACGTTGTAGTGCTTCGGCAGCCCCAATTCCTCCATGCGTCGATCGGCAACGTATTGCACGTACTGGTTTACGTAATCGGCGTTCAAGCCTAAAATGCCGCGCGGGAACAAATCCTTGTTGTATTCTGTCTCGAGATTTACGCCCTCGACGATGATCCCGGCGATTTCCTGCGCAAACGCCGCATCCACCAGCTCCGGATTCTCTTCAAGGATGTTGTGGATGAGGTTGATGCCGAATTTCAAGTGAAGCGACTCGTCGCGGATGACCCAGTTGATCATCGAGCCGAGATTGCGCAGCTGGTTTCGCTGGCGGAACGAGAGCGCGACCATGAAGCCTGAGTAGAACCAGATGCCTTCCATCACGATATTGGTCGCAACCAGATTGCGCAGAAAGTCTTTCTTGCCTTCCGGCGTCGAGACGTCGAGCGTCTCTTCCATCATGCGCCTCATGTACTTGTTGATGTACGCCTCTTTCGCGAGCATCGAGGGCGTCTGAAGGTGGATGCCGAAAACCTGTTCGCGATCCAGGGGAAACGTTTGCAAGACATACTCGAATGCCACGCAATGATTCGCCTCCTCCCACATCTGTTTCGCGAGGTAGAGGTGGCACTCCGGCGATTTCAGGTACGGATAGATGCCGAGCGCGATCGAACGATTCACGATGAGTTCCGCCGGGTTGAAAAATGCCATCAAGAATTTCAGCGCATGGCGCTCGTCATCGGTCATGTTGGCCCAGTCGCCCAAATCTTCCTTGAGCGCGATTTCGTGCGGAAACCACGTATTTCGCACGGCCTGCTGGTAGAGATCATACGCCCATTGATAGCGTATGGGGTGCAAATTCATGTCGTCCGGAGACGCTTTTCCAACTAACATAGAGCTTGCACATTGTACTACTCTGATAATGAAGAAAACTCTTGACGATTACTGACACGCGTCGCATTGCGCCCTTTCGGCCGGGTCAATCGGGCACACGAGTGGCTTTTCTTTCTTGACAGGCGCCACGGCGCTCGGCTCAGGTGTATGCGCGGGGGCTGGCATAACGGTCGCAAACCCCATCCGCGGCCGCGAAGCATCTACTATGGGCACTGACGTTACCGCTTCGACTGCCGGCTTCGGCACGTCGCGCACCGGCAAGGCCTGCTGTTTTGCCTCCATCGTCGGCAGCGCTCCCTGTGCCGCAGCGGGCGCAAATCCGCGCGAATGCTCGCTCGGCATCACCACTTCGACGGACGGTGCAGAGGATGGCGTCAGCGGCATCGTTTCTTTCACGGTCACCGGAGACTGTTGGATCGGCGAGACCGTCGGTTTGGCGGCGGCTGGCGCCGTGACGACGCCGGCGAACCCGCGCTTCCCCATTTGTGCCGCCTTGTTCACGCTGACGGTCGATTGTTCCGCCGTGTGCCGAGGCTTCATGTGGAGGTAGTACGTCGTCTTCAACCCACGTTTCCACGCCGTCATGTAGACCTGCTTCATATCGTCAATATCGCGACTCTCAAGATACATGTTGCGCGAGAGCGATTGGTCCACCCATTTCTGCGCGCGCGCCGCGATTTCAATAAAGGCGTACGGCGAGGTCGTAAACGACGTCTTGTAGATCTGCTTGATGTACGACGGAATCTCCTGGATCGCGGAAATGTCCCCTTGCTGCTCGACGATGCGATCCTTCACCTCTTCCCACAGGCCCATGTTCTTCAAATCTTTGACGAGGTTGTGGTTGATATCCATGTACTTGCCGGAAATCTTGTTGCGGGAGAAGACTTGTGCGAATCGCGGATCGATCCCCGGCGTTGTGCCGGCGACAAGGCCGATGTTGGCGTTTGGCGCGACGGCCATCAGGGTCGCATTGCGCATGCCGCCTTTCACCTTTTCGCGAAGCGCGTCCCAATTCAGCTGTTTGTTGCGCGAATCCCGCTTGAGGCCACTCGCAAATCCGCGGGCGCTGTCCACGATCTCGAGCGTATCCACTGGCACCATGCCTTTCGACCAGCGTGAGCCCTCAAAATGCGCGTACGGGCCGCGTTCGCGCGCCAGATTCGCGCTCTCGTCGATCGCGTGGTAGCTGATGAATTCGAATACACGGTCGGCGAAGTCGGCGGCGTGCCCTGATTCATACGGCATGCCGAGCTGTTCCAGGGCGTCAGAAAAGCCCATGACGCCGAGGCCGATTGCCCGGTTTTCCCGATCGCTCCGCGCAGCCTCCTCGATCGGCAGCACGTTGATATCAATGAGATTGTCGAGCTGGCGGACGGCAAGGCGGACAGTCTCTTCAAGCTTGTGCCAGTTCACTTGCTTCCCTTCGATATGTCTCGCGATATTGACGGAAATGAGATTACAGACGGCGATGTTGTCCTTGTCCTGCGGGAGGCAAATTTCCGTGCAAAGGTTCGACATGTGGATCGTGCCGGTGTTGTTGTTGAGCGCGCGCATATTGACCGTGTCTTTCCAGGTAAGCCACGGGTGCGAGGTCGACTGCAGCGCGACGAGTATCCGGTGCCACAGCTCCGTCGCCGGTACCTTCTTCCACATCTTCAGCTGTCCCGCCTTCGCCATCTCGATGTATTCGGCGTACCGCTTGGAAAACGCTTCGCCGTACAGTTCGTTCAAATCCGATACCTCCTTCGGGTCAAACATGTACCAGTCTTCACTGTTCTCGACGCGGCGCATAAATTCGTCCGAGAGCCACACGGCGGTATTCGCGGTGCGCATGCGCATGTAGTCATCGCCCGCGTTGTGTTTCCAATCGATGTATTCCTGAAAATCGTAGTGCCAGTTCTCCATGTAGAAGCAAAGCGCTCCTTTTTTCTTGCCGCCGCGCACGATTGCGTGCACTGCGGTATCCATGATCTTTGCAAACGGCGTCGGGCCGGACGAAACCGTGTTCGATGACTTCAGCGTGGAGCCCGCGGCGCGCAGTTTCGTGAGCGATACGCCGATGCCGCCCGATGCTTTTGAAATCTTCAACACGTCCGCCACCGATTTCGCGATGTGGTCCATGTCATCGTGCACTTCAAGGAGAAAACAGTTGGAAAGCGCCGGTCGCGAAGTGCCCGCGCCGAGATTTGTCGAACCGCCGGCGATATAGAGGAGCTGCGACATGCGGTCATAAAACTTTTTCGCCGCCTCCGTCGGGTCTGCCTCGTTATACGCGAGTCCCATCGCGACGCGCATGAAGAAATACTGCGGCGTCTCGATGCGCTTCTGGTTCTCGTCGCGCATCGAATAGCGATCGAGAAGCGTTGAGACTCCCGCGTAGGTAAACAACTCGTCGCGCTCGATTCGCAGGGCGTCCGCGAGCTTCTCTAGGTCGTATTTTTCCTCCATCCGACGGTCCAAAAGCCCCGCCGCGACCAACTTTTTGATATGGTGCGGGAATTGCGCGCGGTGTTTCGCCTCAAGCTCGGCCGGATCGTCGTGGTATTCACCCACAACGCGGCGATACACCGTTTTCAGGAGGAGCCGGACGGCCACTTTATCGTACTCAATGTCTTCTTTGATGTTTTGGACGGCGGCATTGATGGTTGCAATGTCCATTTCTTCCGTCGTGATGCCGTCGTAGAGCGTGAGCTGCGTCTCGGTCGCGATCTGCGTCACCATCGAGATCGGATCGGTTAGACCATAACAGGCACGCTCAATCGAGCGGTTGATTTTGTCCGCATTAAAAGGCTCCTTTGTGCCATCACGTTTGGTGATTGTGAGTTGAACCATAATTTTTTTGGCCTAGATAATTTTCCCTACTAAATTATTCTGTTGCAGCATGTTTTTCGGGGGCACTCGGCACGCCTGTGTTCCGCAGACAGGCTTCCTAAAGTACATCCCGGGCGCACGCACGCTCAGTTGATTCAGGATACTCCTGAACCCGCCGCTCGATTCTTCAGCCGCGCTGTGGATAACTCGCTTTCCGAGGGAAAATCATAACTTGCTCTCTCTCGATTCCGTGTTCTGTTGCAAACCGGCACTGCATCCCAGGATACGAGCGAGCTGTGAATCAGAAGTGAAGCGTACGCGGCGTGTCGCACAATGTGCGAACAACTATTTACGGAGATACTTGCGATACTTTTAGAACGCTTCCGATTTTTATGTCGCGCGCCGCGGCAAAGCCTGCGGGGACTTCGAGCGCGTATCGCGCGGGGACTGGCGGCGCAAATGTCTGTGGGAATGTTTCCGGCGAGACGCTCTGCTCAATGTGCACGACCCGTCCGTCACGATCTGCCCACAGTATGTCGATCGAAAACACCATGTCTTTCATCCAAAACATGTGCCGATCATCATCGTCAAAGACAAACAGCATTCCTTCGCCCTCGGCAAGACTTGAAGTGCCGCTCAAGCCTTTCGCACGACTCTCCGGTGTGTTGGCGACGGCAACATGGACCGCAGTACCGTCGATTAGTAGCGTCCGAGTCGGCATGATCGTAATTTCAGGCGAACTGTAGCTCCAAAATAGTACGCCGAGCGCCGTGATGGCGAGCACGAGGCCGAGAATTGGCAGAATACGGGATGTCACCACCCTATTATGCCATCAGTGCAAGGATCGTGGCTATCGCGATGAATGACACGAGCCAGTATCCGGCATTGATCGCATAGTACGTAAGCGATTTCTGTTCCCACAGCACAGAACCAAGGAGGACAGGCGCCACGAATCCGGCCCAGCACCAAAAGGCGACGACAACGGCGCCGACCCAGTCGAAAACACCCAGCTCGACGGCGAGATGACTCAACACGTACGCAAGGAGCATCGCCGCGAGCGTTGCGAGAATTGCCATCACCGGCATGCGCCGCTTTCCGCGCTCCGCTTGCTCCGGCGTGATTCCTGCTCCCGCCATCCAGGCGGTCCCAAACACTTTCGGGTGGTACCACACCATACCGAGGACCAGGTTTGCGATACCGGCGGCGAGAATAGGCCAAAATGTTACTTCAAACATATATAAAAGATTAGATTATGTGGCAATCATACCGCGCGTTTTAACCGATCGACGGTTTCGTGTGGGTAAACGGGAACTTGTATTTATCCAAAAATATTGTATAATGGTCCTGGTAACTTAACTATTGGAGCACAAAATGCCCAGAGGAATCGCGGAATCGAAACAAAAGCGCACACGCAAGACGTTAGCTGCAACTCTCGTTCGTGCCGGCATGACGCCTCCAGAGCAGCGCATGGCCATAGAGGACGAGGGTATGGCGAACGCCATGGTTCGAGCAGGGCGACGCTACCGCAACAGCAAACTGCGAGGCACTAAGAAGATAATCGCGCAGAGGCTTCAGGCGCTTGCGCACGAGCATGGCATGAGCGTCGGCGAGGTTGTTGCGTTGGTCCGCAAGCGCAAGTAGGTAGCCTGGTGCGTCTTTCCGCCGTGGGAAGACGCACCAATCATTTATTGATCTTCCCGGAGAAACGTGAGTATCCCCTCCGCGATTCCTTCCGCTGCAATCTGCGGCTTTATAACAATGACTGCGCGATCGGTTGCGCTTGTCATGAACCTGGTTTCCACGATTGCGGCGGGCGTCATCGGATGGAGCGCGTGATCGTACCGACGCCAGTTGAATGCATAGTAGCTGCTCATGCGGCGCGTGATATTCGAATCTTCCTTGAGCCCAGTCGCGTCGCTGTACGAATCATAGAGCGCTGCGACGAGCGCTTCGGCTTTGCCGGAAAAATCGCGCCGCGGCCCCGAAATCTTAAAACCAGAGACGTTTGCGCTTGAACTCCCGTCGGCGTGGATCGAAACGAACGCGTCGGCGACGTAATCGACCGGAATGGTCGCCGGCAGGAGGTCTACGACGATCCCTTCGGATTCCAGGAGTGTTTTTACGCGCCGCGCGATCTCAAGGACCGTTTCTTGTTCCGTGTATCCCCCGCCGCGCGCGCCGCTCGATGCGCGCAATCCCTCCAATTCCTCCGGCACCTCGTCGAGCCGCCAATGCCCCGCCTGGATGCCGACGCGCGGCGGGCCCGGTGGCCGACGCATTGCGCCGTAGACCCGCTCTTCTTCCGGCGTCATTTCCTGCCAATAGACGCTCCAGCGTATCCGTCCGTTTAACAGCGGCTCCTCGATGGCCGGAAGCGAAAAAACTGATTCATCCTCTTCGCCAAATTCGGCAGACGGTAGCAGCGATTCTTCCGGCGCGCCAAAACCCGGTTCGATGTCGCTGTACCGCAGCAGATATCCGCCCTCGACGACGTACCACACCCCGAGTAGGAGCGCCGCGCTGCCCGCAATGAAAAGAAAACGCTTCATCGTCTAACGGTTCGCATACACATAGTACACGCGCCCGCCGTGATCGTCCGTAAAAAAGAATGAGTTCGCATCATGTTGGAAAAAATCCACGGGACGCGCGAGCTGGACGCCATCCTTCAGGAACCCGTCCATGAAAATTTCGTGCGTACCGTCGGAGCGCACGCGTCGGATTTGGTATCCAGCGCCCATCTCCGGCTCGAACGAACCGTGCAATGCGACGAGGAACGAATCTTTCAGCACTGGATGCCCTTCCTCGAAAAATTTCAGGCCAAGTGGTGCCGACCGCGGCTCAAACCACGCGAACGGAAGCGGCACGTTATCGCACGGAATCGGCTCGTCCCACGTCTGTGACGTGTCGGGGATCATTGCACCGTCAAACGCGTAACAAAACGGCCAGCCGTAATGTCGCCCGTCTTCAATTTTGTACATCACTTCATTCGGGCGATCGGGCCCAAGGTGGTCGACCCCGTTTGCTGTCGCATACAATGCATCGCCAACCATCGTAATGCCGACGGTGTTGCGCAAACCATCGCCATGGACCCGCTTGTCGGTGCCGTCCGGCTTCATGCTGTAGATCATCGCGCGCATATCGCCGGAAAGTTGCTCGCACGAATTGCAACCGCTCCCGACTGAGGCGTACACACGGTCATCATGGAAGAAAATCGTGCGCGTAATGTGCCACACCACGCTTACTTCGCCTGGTGATTGCGAATTCGGGAATTCCGCGACGATTTCAGGTTCTCCCGAAGGTTCTGTGTCCCCCGGTTCGTACGGGTATCGCACCAGGTGCGCGGTGAGCGCGATATAGAGCCAGTGCTGTCCTTCAGGATCGGTATAAAACGCAAGGCTGTTGGGCCCGCGCAACCCGGTCAGATACGTATGCTTCGTGCGAAACGTCTTCGTAAATTCGTCAAAATCTTCCAGGATAAAAACGCGCCCCTCGTGCGAGAGCTTGTAATCGACGATATCAGGCAGAAAGATCCTGCCATCGGGGCTCTCCGCCATGAAGCGCGCTTTTCCCAGGTCTTCCGCGGCAACCGCGATTTCGAATTCCTTCGGCATTCGGAAGGTCGTCGTTGCGCCGTCAGGAAGCACTACTTCCCGTTCGACAAGTTCAATGGGCGCGGGGCCGCTCGTGATAGCCGCCACCATACCGAGAGCGCGACTCTCGGGCGCAGCGCCGCTGCGCGGATACAAAAGAAATACACCCCCGGCGACTACCACGACAAGCACGGCGGCCCCCACGAGAATTCTCACGCATGCAGTGTACCGCAGCCCACATTTGGCGTCGACTTATTTTTATTGTGTTGTACTGACGTTGCGGTGAGATATTAGACTTTGCTCGAACCCACTTCGCACGCGCCGAGCGCGTGGTGGCTTGAACCCGAAGCGTACGCCCCGATTGCGCCGGAACGCGCCTCAACGCGCGCTCGCGGACTCGCGCGCGGCAAACCCAAAAA
>DATMBM010000010.1:0-109068 GCA_035559235.1 Minisyncoccota bacterium | reverse complement strand
CTGCGGAGAGGGAGGGATTCGAACCCTCGAGAGCTTGCGCCCTGCGCGTACTCCAAACGCGTGCTTTCGACCACTCAGCCACCTCTCCAGCTTCGGTAGACTCGCAACAGTCGATCGTTCGAACTACCGATTATGTGAATGTATCTCTCGACGTCCTTCTTGCTATACAACCAGATTTCACGACCGTTACGAGCAAGGATCAGGCATCCGTCGGTGTCGAACAATCCTCGCACGCAAGCCATCTTATACGCTTTTACAGCAAGAATCCAATCAGGAATCCTAAGTCCCTGTGCAAGCTTATTGCCCCGAGCAAGCCCCTTCTTCACAAGGAAATCCACTATTGTTGTGCTGGCCAAAAAAATGATTGTTGCATTCGTTGCCCGTCGGTACATAACCCGTGGCTTCGCGCCGAATAATTCTTCAGTGAGATTGCGCACGTATTCAATATACGTAGCGTCTGCAATGGCATTCAACGTGATATTCGCTTGCCAGGGATTATTGATACTCCCATCGCCGATCACAATGCCGAAAAATTCTGCAAGTTTTGTAGATTCCGTAGGTATCGTGACTTTCTTTCGATGACTTTTGGCAGGATACGCCAGCTCTGTTACACGAACCATGTTGTGAGCATATCACTTGTTCTAGTGCAAATCTCCCCTCCTAACATGAAATCACACTCGGCCACGCCTCTTCATTCCTTTCTCAAATCGTAAGCGGTACACTGCGGCCTCATGGACTCCCCTCACCTGGCGCTTGCCCTCAAGCTCTCAAAGCAGGCAGGTGCGATCATGCGCGAGAATTTCACCCTCGCGATGGAAAAAGAATGGAAAGACGACGCAACTCCAGTTACCAAAACCGATTTGGAGATACACGACCTCGTCCTTAAGGAGATTAAGCGCACATTCCCCGATCACAGCATCCTCTCCGAGGAGGGAGACGATTTCTCCGAAGCGAGCGAATACGTCTGGATATGCGATCCGGTCGACGGCACGCACAATTTCTCACACGGCGTGCCCACGGCGACTTTCGCCCTCGCACTCGTAAAAGAAGGCGTGCCTGTACTCAGCGTCATCCTCGATCCCTTTCTCGATCGCACGTTCTCTGCGGAAAAAGGGGGTGGCGCCTTCCTCAACGGCAAACCGATTCATGTCAATGAGAATCCGCTCCTGCGGAAATCGGTGATCGGTCTCGGCAAGATGAAAAAGGTGCGCAATTTCTTCCCCCTTGTAGAGGAGTTGTATACGCACGACGTCCGTATGATCACGGGGCTCTCAATCCACTACATGTACGCGCTGGTCGCCTGCGGTGAATTCTCTGCCGCTTTTTTTGGCGGCCCATCACCCCACGACATCACACCGGCAAAAGTACTGATCGAGGAAGCGGGCGGCACCGTCACCGACCTCTTTGGCGCGACGCCTGAGCGATTCGACCGTGACATGGACGGTCAACTAGCCTCAAACGGTTCCATTCACGAGGAACTGCTTTCCGTCCTTGATCGCGTCTCGCCGCACGGATAATGCCGTATACTAATGCTATGAACGTCCAAGAACTGAATCGGGTCGCACGGGCAATCGTTGAGGACGGCAAAGGAATCCTCGCGGCAGACGAGAGTACATCGACGATTGAAAAGCGTCTCGCAAAAATCAACCTGCCTTCCACGGAAGAGAACCGACGTGCGTATCGGGAAATGCTCTTCACGACACCTGGGTTCGGCGAATATATTTCCGGCGTCATTTTGTATGACGAGACCATCCGCCAGAGCGCGTCGGACGGCCGCTCGTTTATCAAAGTACTCGAGGAAGCAGGCGTGATGCCGGGCATCAAGGTGGACGAGGGCACCGTCCCCATGGATAACTCGCCTGATGAAAAAAATACGAAAGGTCTCGCGGGTTTGCCGCAGCGCCTCGCCGAATATTTCACGATGGGCGCCGAATTTGCGAAATGGCGCGCCGTTTACATCATCTCCGAAACGCTGCCCAGCGAAGCGAACATCCGCCAAAACGCGCAGGATTTAGCCGAATACGCGATGGCCTGCCAAGAGGCGGGCATTGTCCCGATCGTGGAGCCGGAAGTCCTTATGGACGGACCGCACTCGATGGCACGGTGCGAAGACGTAAGCCGCCAGGTGCTTAAGGCGGTTTTCGAAGAAATCAAAAACGCCGGGGTCGCGCTCGAAGGAATGATCCTGAAAACGAACATGATCGTTCCCGGGTCAGAAAGCGGTGAAAAGGCGACGCCTGAACAAATCGCCGAGGCAACATTGCGCGTTTTTCACGACGTTCTTCCTGACGAATTGCCCGGCCAGGCCTTCCTCTCCGGCGGACAAAGTGAAATTGAGGCGACGGCGAATTTAAACGCCATGAACGCGCGCGGACCGCATCCGTGGAAGCTCACCTTCTCGTACGGTCGCGCATTGCAGGATTCCGCGCTGAAGACATGGGGCGGAAAGCAGGAAAACGTCTCGGCCGCGCAACAGGTCTTCCTCAAGCGTGCACAAATGAATTCCCTCGCCGCGCGAGGAGAATATTTTGGTGAGTAACACATAAACGAGCCACTCTTGCGAGTGGCTCGCCCCCGTAAAACGGAGTTGGAGGTTGCGGGGTCAGTAGCGCCGCCGCCTCACCGAAGAGCAACCGCCCTGCGCAGAGCGCAGGTGCCAAGCGAGAATCGTAATCGGGACAGAAGTGTCCCGGATCACGGGTCTCGGCTGGTGCGATGGCCTCCGGATGAGACACACGAACACCCTTTTCCCGCGCTTACCGCGCTTGTACACGGCAATCATCACCATCCTCCTTAGGTTTAATTGGTGACCTTTTGAGTGTGCTCCTCGGGTACGCGGTTGTCAATCGTTCACGCGATTACACACGCATTTCAGTCAGCGCAGCGATTCTCTCCTCCGCGGGTGGATGCGTGCTAAACAAGCGCGCGACAAAGCGGCCCATATCGTGCGCCCCAAACGGGTTTGAGATAAAGAGGTGTGCCGTCGCATGCGACGCGCGCTCCATCGGAGCTTCGTAGGAAGAAATCTTTCGCAGTGCCGAGGCGAGGCCTTCGGGATAGCGCGTGAGAAGCGCGCCGGATGCATCCGCAAGGAACTCGCGTCGGCGCGAAATCGCGAGCTGGATCAACTGCGCCGCAATCGGTGCGAGTAAAATGCCGACAACCGCCAGGATCGCAAACAAGGCATTTCCTCTGCTGCCGCGGTCACCTCCGCCAAAGAGGCTCATGCGCAGGAAAATATCGGCAAGCATCGCGATAAATCCGGCAAGAACAACCGCAACCGTCATCACCAGGATGTCGCGATTTCCAATATGTGCAAGTTCGTGTGCAATGACGCCTTCAAGTTCGGTGCGATCGAGCCGCTGCATCAGGCCCGTAGTGACCGCCACGACCGCGTGCTTCGGATCCCTGCCCGCCGCAAAGGCGTTTGGCGCAGGATCGTTGATGACGTAGACGCGCGGCTTCGGCAGGCCCGCGGTAATTGCAAGGTTCTCAACCAAGCGATGCAACTCGCGAAATTCGTTTGGGTCGGCCTCGTGCGCGCCCGCAGACGCAAGCGCAACGCGATCTGAAAACCAGTACGCCGTGATATTCATGAGAAGCGAGATCGCGACCGCGATGTACAGAATGCCCGGCTCGTTCAGATACCATGCGACGGCATAGCCTATTGCAATGACGAGAACCAGGAAGATGCCCATGAGGAGCCATGTTTTCCTGACGTTTGACGCCTGGTGTGTGTAGAGTGAGGCCATAGAAGAATAAGTATCAGATATCACGCAACAAGTATCAAGTGCCACTGAATTACCGACCCTTCCGTTCGTTCGTCTTGTATCCAGACTTTTGCGACCACTCGAGATATGTGCGCTCACTAAATCCCCCCTTCTTTTTTGCGTTGGCTTTTCGGGCTTTCGTGATTGCGACGGTGGGGATTTTGAATTCACGCCGTATCGCGTCGAGTACGTCGAGGACATCCGCTATTTCGGAAATTATCTCGGCGTTCGAATTCAGATTCGGCAGCGCAGACGACTCTTCGCCGACTTTTTTCAGGAGCTCCTTTCAAAATTCGAGTCTCGATAGTGTTCGCGTCTCAAACGCTACACCTTTGCGTCGCATATTCTCCGGCACCTTGTCGCGAATCAGTTTCCGGTAATATACCTTTTTCACGGTCAGAAACTCACTTTCACCGGTTCTTTCGCCGCCTGTTCACCCTCGCCAAGTGTGAAGAAGTCACGCGTCTGGAAGCCGAACGTGCTGCCGATAAGGTTTGAAGGAAATTGTTCGAGCGCATTCTGGAGATCCTGAACGACCGAGTTGTAGAACCGCCGCGCCGCCTGGATTTTATTTTCCGTGTCGCTCAGCTCGCGCTGCAATTCGAGAAAATTCGTATTTGCTTTCAAATCAGGATAGCTCTCAGCAACCGCGAAGAGCGATTTAAGCGCTCCGGTGAGCATATTTTCTGCCTGTGAGTGCTGTTCGACGGTCTGCGCGCCCATTGCCTTGGTGCGGGCTTCCGTCACCGCCTGCAGCGTTCCGGCCTCATGCTTCATGTAGCCGCGCACCGTCTCAACAAGATTCGGGATCAGGTCGTACCGGCGTTTGAGTTGGACATCAATATCCGACCACGCTTCTTCCGCGCGGTTCGTGAGTGCGATAAGGCGATTGTATCCGAAGATGACCCAAACGATAAAAAGGGCAAGGATCCCGAGAAGTATGTACACGGTTGTCATATCGCGGATTATAGCACAACATCCACGTTGCGCTCGCGGATTACTGGATCGGATTGGCGTAGCCGGGGAGGTTTTCGAGACAGTAGATGAACACGTCGATATCGAGCCCGGGATCGCACCAATTGCTGTCTTGCGGCGAGCTTGATGCGGGTGGAGAGCCCGCGGTCGCGCCGCCGGTTCCGGTCGTCGGAGTACTGATTGTCGGCGCCGGCTGCGAGGTCTGCCCCGCTGATGCTGGTGGCTGCTCGCCGACATACACGGTCGTCGACGCGTCTCGCGTGCCGCCGCTGCCGCCGCAGGTAATGACAAAGGTGGTCGTTTGTGAAAGCGACGGAGTCGTCGCGTTTCCTTGCATGCCGCCGCTTGCGAGCACATTGCCGTTTTGATATCTGACGACGCATTCTGTTGCGCGTAACGCCGTCCACGTCAGCCTCGAGGTCGCACCGACAGCGATCGCGTTCGGATTCGCAACGAGGACAACCGATGGCTGCTGTGCCGGCGTCGTGGTGCCTGTCGAAGGTGGTGGGGGCGGTGTGACGGTAATCGGCGGCGGCGGAACCGTCGGCGTGATTCCCTGCTGATTATTCTCCGAGCCACCCAAGTATGATCCAAGTCCTTGCAAAACACTTCCAAGCCCGCCAAGCGCGCCCAACCAATTACCTGCACCAAGAGCCGTGTTAATGCCTGAGCCGATGCCATACGAGACGTCATTTCCTCCTGAACCGCGCGACGGCAGTACTGACAGCGGTGAGAAATTTTGTCGTTCCCAGCCGACCGGATCGAACGCGTTTGGATCCCACGGAGGCAGACTCTGGCCAGACAGCGGCGAAACTGGCGGCGGGTTAAGGGACGGATTTGAAATAGGCGAACCTGCGATCGTCCCACGAGAAGGATTTGCAGTTGGCACAGGCGGAAGTGACGCCGTTGATGAGACTGGCGAGCCTGCCGACTGAGTGCCGGTATAACTAAAGCCCCAGTTGTCCCACTCACTGTTCCACCCCACACTTGTCCGAGACAGAACCGAGCTCTCGCCAAAATCCAACACAGAAACACTTCTCGTGGAAGCGGTAGTGATCTGAACCTCGGTGGTTCGAAGCCCCTGTGCTATATTTATTGCGATACCGGCATCTCTTTCAGTGCGTGATACGACATTTTCTGCCAAGGTGATAGCCCTTCTCGCTGCGCTCTCTTGCTTCCCTGCCAAGTCTTTGAGCGCATTTCTATAAGCTGCTTCGTTGGTAAGTGCTCCGTAGTATATTGGATTATCGAGTCGCGCAGCGATTTGCGTTGAAGCTTTTTCTATCTCGCTAATCTGTCTGAGTACCTCCGCGCGTTCGCCGGGGGACAATAAGGGATTCGCGGCAATTTTTCTTAGTTCAGAGACATCAACCTTCGCAAGGGCCGCTTTTGCTTCCTCGATGGAGTTTGCCCTCCCCTGCGCATCCAGTGCTCGCTGCAAATCTTTGTTGGCTTCCAATATCCGTTGAGACAAGGACTCTGATGTCTTGAGGCGTTCCTGTGCCTGTCTCGCCTCGGCTTCAGCCCGCGCGGCAATGTCTTCCACACTTTCAGAGCCAAATCCTTCCCATTCTCGAGCAGCAAAATCAGCGTCAGACTCAGAGCTACCACCGATTGGCACCTGGGCCGCGTTGGCAGCTGCTTGTCCCGGCCGTGTCGACGGCTCATCATTTACACCATCGTATGGGAAAGCGTACCCCGCATCGTTATCGGGATATACTGGCGGTACGTATTCCGTACCAAGCCGATTTGGCTGCACATTGGCAACATCGTGGTCGTCTGGATATTGATAATCACTTTGACCAAAGCCCCCGGGAGGTATTCCATCCTCGGGATACCGCTCAAAGGACAAACCTGGTTCATCATCCAGTTGCGGATTGTACCGTACATAATCCGCAGATTGCGCCGGAGACTCGATCCGAGGAGAAGGAATGTCGGTTCCACCGGGATCGACAGGCACTGTACCAGGCGAATCAGACGTCAATGGTTCAGCCGTTACGCCACCGTCACTTCCGAACGAGAATACCCAGTTACCGCCTCGCGCAACTGTGTCTCGCACATACTGACCCCAGTCTGAAACGGCCTCTTGCGCCCGCGCGGCCCATGATCTACTCGGTAATTCTGGTGATCCCTCGAAGCCAGTGCCTTGCTGCCCGATGCTGCCCGTCTCAATGAAAACCGTCTCGGGTGATCCGCCGGTTGCCCACGCATACATATCTGAGGATATGCTTTTCAGTGCTGCCCATCCTGCCTGCACTGCGGTTACGGCTTGAGAGCCAAACGCGTCAAATACATTGCTGCCCGCCTGAACAATCCGCGATACATACGATTGGCTGGGTAATTCAGGAGAGTTTTCGAATCCGGTCCCTTGGGCGACCGAGGGTCGCGGCGCCATTCCTGGCTCGAGCGTCCCAAAATCGTTCATCGCCTGCTGCGTTGCGCCGGGTGGAAGCGAGAAGCTGCCGCTCGAAAATCCACTATTTCCACCTGGAGGCGCACTGTTGGCACTGTAGATACTTTGGCCGCTTCGATTCCATGCCTGCACTTGTGCAAGGCCGGAATCCCACGAGTTACCTGATGAGACTGACTGCATCTGAATTATCGGTCTGCCGTCATTTATTCCCAACTCGTTAGCGAAACCGGCTGGTAAATCTATTCCTCTACCACATGACGGACATACATCGCCGACAATTGCATATCGCGACTCACCCGTCTGTGGATTTGTGAGTTTCACAATGTCACCAAATTTCAATCCCGAATTCGGACCGGCCGCAACGACGGGCGTTTCGCGAGAGATTGGGTTGTTCCGGCTTCCAACCTTAGGCCCTTCTATGCCTGGGCTGCAACCTGGATCGACGCCAACCTTGCACCCCCCGGGGTAATAAATTGTTGCCGTCACGTTGCGGGATGGGCCTGTGGGATCGGGTCCTTCGGAGTCCTCAAGTCCGAACCCTGTTTGCGCGTCACTCATCACACTTGGATCGAATGTGCTCGGATCAATCGCGGCAACTTGGAATTCCTGCCTGCCGAACGGACCGAAGCCGGTATCAGCGATAGAGCTGATATTCCCTAGCTCTGGCTGTACAACATTGAATCCGAGTGGGCTCGCATTGTAATTTTGAGCCGCCCACGCGCTTGCCATCAGGTGGCTATAATCGTCAGCATCAAGAAACGCAACGGCGCAAACGGCGATCGGACTGCAACCGTAATCGATTCCTACTGTGCCTGCGAGTCCAAACGGAAGTTCGCTGCTGCTTACATACGGCTGATACGCCGGATCTGTAAGCAAATCCATGATGCTGCTTCCCGCGCCGTCTGCAATCGGTGTACCCAACGCTGGAAACGGCGTATCGTAATCGACGACAATACCAGGCGCATCTGGAAGCGCTATGTCAGCGAGTTCTTCAAGTTGCTCCGAAGGATCGGGGAGCGCTTGTGTCCTACCTGTGACCGGATCTCCAATGGCACCTCCGAGGTCACCAAATCCGCCTGGTAACTGATTCCCGAAGCCATCAAAGAATGCCTGGTCCGCAAGTTGATCGAGCTGGGTCGAGGGGGCGGTTGATATGCCAAGACTCTTCAACATCCCTTGCCAAGCCGCCTCAGCCGCTGCACGAGCGCTCTGCGCTGCCGCCGCAGCGCTTGCTTTTGCTTGTTCCCATGCTTGTTGGACGAAGTTCGACGGGGGTTCCGGTGGCGCGTACGTGGGTCGCGGAACAAAGGACGTTGATGGAATAAACGGAGAGGGCGGAAGACCGAGGCTTTGTCGTAATGAGCTGACACGTTGTTCCAACCATTCCATGCTCGGCTCCGGCGCACGCCAATCCTGACCAAACCACGATTCGTCACTGAAAACCCAATTCGACGGAGGGGGCGGCGGATTCAATCTTGTATTCGAGCCTCTAAAGAAATTCTGGTCTTCCGGACTTAGGCCTTGCCACGTTTCTGGCCGTGTATTTGCAATATCGTTGAGCCAGCCTGTACCCATCATATCCGCGACATCTTGGTCTGATAGCGGCGTGCCCATGTCGAGATCTGAAAATTGAACGCCCTCAAATGCGTTGTTAATGCCGTCGCCGATGCCACTTGGTGTACCGGGCGTTTGCCCGCCACTGGGCAAGCCATTGTATGTTCCGCTATCATCTTGGTTGTTTGGCAGTCCGTTGTATGTGCCATCGTCGTCTATATCTGGCTGCCCCCCTAGAGGTTGCCCACATGCAGTCCCGGTCGCCACACATTTTCCATCTTCCGTACATCGTGCCGCCACTGTCCCGGTTTGCGCGACTGTTGCGGCCGCGAGATTTCTCTGTGCGCCACTCATTGGCGTATTTTCATCAAACGTGGGACACGGAACGTACTGATCGCATGTTGGTGGCGGTGGTACTGGCTGATTGTTCGCACGCGCTACTTTCACCTTCTGTGCATACTCTTGACAGATGGGAGGTGTCGGGTCGTTCACTCCAGCCGGCGCGGTTTGAGCACTCAGTGAAGCAACCCCAGCAAAATATATCAATCCAGCCGCAACAAGCAGGCTCGCCGCAATGTGCCGCGCCATCATGTATGCAATTATAGAGCGATCTCCGGATTAAAAATTGAGATTTCCCCATGCACCAAATGAAAGAAGCGCCCTATCCGGTTTCGGATAGGGCGCCAGTTCATTGCAGTATCTTCACCGCGACGTGGAGATCCAATCTGTCGATTTTGACTCTGGTATCGGATTCTCGGAAATCAAGAACCCGTTTTGGTAGTTCTCGTCGGTGTAGTTACACCCGCCAATCGGAGGTGAACAGATGAAACCCTGATCAGCGCACGACTTTGTGAGCTTCGCCACTGCCGACGTGCCCCAGGCCATTCCCCAGACCGTCCGCGTGCTACCCGGCTCCTTTCCAGATGCTCTTCCGACCGCGGCGTATAAGCAACCTGGAAACGAAATTACAACGCATTTCGATCCGAGATTTCTGGCTTCGCAGTCTTCGAGTGCCATTTTCTCCATTTTCTGCTGATCAGTTTGATTGAGAAAAATGCTGGTAATAATCGCGTCCTTGCCGTGGGGCATCGTTCTCAACGAATACGCAATAGCTCCCCATACTTTGTACCGATCACGCAGCTCTTGTACCTGCTTGAAGAATTGATTGGCTTCTTCCCATTGCTTTGCATCGTCCGACGCGGCAGAAACCGAGAATGATAGCGATGCGACAATGAACGAGATGAGGATTCGCTTCATCTGAACCTCCTTCTGATTGTGGCGAGCACCGACCTGCTTTGAACCTGCAGGATCTAGAGTGAATAATGCCACTTTTTACTATCTCAGTCAAATCACAAATATTTATGTAAAACGTTTGCCTCGCGCGGATTTGGCGCGAGGCATTGAATATTTGTGTCAACCGTATTTCAATTCGAAGGTCTACCCACAAACTTTGACGAAACAAGGATTTCCACCTCAGTCGACAGCGGGTACGCGTCGGCCACATACTGATTTTTCGACGCCGCGTCAACGTAATTGCAGCCCCCTATTGGTGGCGAGCAGAAATACTTATTCCTCTCGCAGTATCTCAGTAGGACCGTATGCGCATTGATTCCCGCACGCACAGCAAAAATAACCTTGACTTTTCCCGGTTCATCTCCCGGCGCTCTTCCTGTAATGGCGTAGAAACAACCAGGGAACGCAACTATCGTACAAGTCGATCCCATTTTCGATTTTTCGCATTCTTGCATCGCCGCGTCTTGTGCACGTTCCCGATCCAACTGGTTGAGCCAGACTCCATGTATCACTGCACCGATGCCACGCGCTGTCTCCTCCGTGGAATACGCGAGAACGCCCCATACCTTATGATGCGCTTGTACCTCCTCGACACCCTTTTCTGTCGCGTCGATATCGGATGCCAACACATGCGAGGTCAGAATCGTCATAAGCACTGCCAGTATGTACCTCATCTTTGGTCTCCTGTGCTAATGGCTAGCTCAGCCTCATTTCAAGACCGATACTGCGCAAATAATGCTACTATTTGTCGCTCTGGTCAAATTATACGTATGTAAAACAGGTGCCCCGCCGAATGGTACGGAGGGGCACGGAAACAGGACGGCTCGTCGGTCTCGGCCGAGCTACTCGAAGACCAGCCTGGGACCAATAAGCTGGTCGCGATACTCGATCATCTCCTTACGGAGACGCGAGACGGACGCAGGCTCACCCAACATGGGTTCTTGTGCGGACAGTTGGATTTCCCGCCACATCCGCTGCCCCTGTTGCTCGTACCACACTGAATCCGGCACGAATAGGACCGGCATCACGAGGAAGTGGAGTAAGATTGCCTTTAACACCATTGTTCTAGCGTCCTTCGGCGCGACACAGTTGATTCTGATATAACGATACCAGGAATCTACATGAAGTCAAGATGAACAGTTGAGGTGTGCATAAGTTTTAAACAACGCGGCGGGCTGCTAGCCCGCCGCGTCTTCAAATTTTTTTCGATACAATTTACATGTCCATGTCCCCCATTCCCGGCGCTGCGGGGACATTTTTCTTCTCTTCCGGCTCGTCGGCAACGGCCGCATCCGTCGTGAGGAAGATCGCTGCCGCAGACGCCGCGTTTACGAGCGCCGTGCGCGTCACCTTGACCGGATCGATAATGCCTTCGCGGACCATGTCCTCGACCGGCGTGCCTTTCTTCGCATCGTAGCCGAGGTTCTTGTCCGCGATTTGCGCCGTCAACAGATCGCTATCGATCCCGACGTCGTGGCTGCCATTGCGGATGATTTCTCGCAACGGCACGCGGCATGCATTCACCACTGTCGCGTACCCCGCCTTGAACGCATTATTCTGCTTGGCGTATTTCGCCTTGTCGCCGGTGATATTCGTGTGGAGATCCTTTCCAATTTTCATGAGCGCAACGCCGCCTCCTTCGATAATGCCCTCGTCCACAGCGGCCTTCGTCGCACTCACCGCGTCCTCGATCTTGTCCTTCAAATATTTCATTTCCGTTTCCGTCGCCGCACCGACACGGATGATCGCGACACCGCCGGAAAGTTTTGCAATGCGCTCTTCCAGCTTTTCCTTGTCGAATTTCGAGTCGGTGTTTTGCAGCTGCTTCTTCAGAGCACCCACGCGTTCCTGGATGTCTTTTTTGCCGCCCTTGCCCCCGACGATAACGGTCGAATCTTTCGTTGCAACAACGCGCTGCGCGCGACCGAGCATCGAGAGTTCAGTGTTTTCAAGCTTCAGCCCGACATCCTCCGAAATAACCTGCCCGCCGACAACCGTCGCGATATCCTGGAGCATTTCCTTCTTGCGATCACCATAGCCCGGCGCCTTGACCGCGAGCACGTTGAACGTACCACGCAGTTTGTTCAAGACGAATGTCGTGAGCGCTTCGCCGTCGACGTCGTCTGCGATGACAACAAGATCTTTCCTGCCGCTTTGCGCGACGCGCTCAAGGAGCGGCAAAATTTCCTTGAGAGACGAAATCTTCTTGTCCGTGATGAGGATGGGCGCATCCTTCACTTCCGCCTCCATCCTTTCGGCATTCGTGACCATGTAGGCCGAGACGTAGCCCTTGTCGAATTCCATTCCCTCAACTATTTCCTTTTCAATCGTGAGTGATTGCGATTCCTCGACGGTGACAACGCCGTCCTTGCCGACAGTCTCGATAACGTCTGCGATCGTCGCGCCAAGCTCCTCCGATTCGGATGAGATCACCGCAACCTGCTTCGTCTCGTCGTATGATTTGATTTTCACCGCGCTTTCTTTCAAAAGCTCCTCAGCATCCCGCGCGGCCTGCTCCATGCCTTCGCGCACCTGCATCGGATTCACGCCGAGCGCGACACGCTTCAGCCCCTCGTCTACCATCGCTTGGAAAAGCACGATTGAGGTCGTCGTACCGTCGCCAACCTTGTCGTTCGTCTTGTTCGCCACCTCCTTCGCGATCTCGACGCCCATGTTCTGGAATTTGTCGGACAGTTTGATCTCCTTCGCGATCGAAACGCCGTCGTTCGTGATGACGGGGCCGCCCCAGCTGCGCTCAAGCGCCACGTTGCGTCCGCGGGGTCCGAGCGTGGATTTCACCAAGTTTGCTACCTTGTCGACGCCAATCTTAAGCGCCTTTCGTGCCTCATCGTTCTGTAGGATCATTTTTGCCATAAGAGAACATCAAGAAATTAGTTAATCACCGCTAAAATATCACTCTCGTGCACCAGGAAGTATTCCGAATCGTCGTCTGCCAGCTTGACTTCGTTGTCCCAGCCCGCGTTAAAAAAGACTTTCTGGCCGGGCTTTATGGTCATCGGGATAAGATCGCCCTCATCGCCATACTTGCCCGGGCCGACCGCAATTACGACTCCGCGCTTCGATTTCTCCTTTTGCGCGGTGTCCGGAATGATAATGCCCGCCGGAGATTTGATGTCGATCTCCTCACGCTTCACGAGGACGCGATCACCGACCGGCTGGACGCCCGACTTATTTGCCTGCATCGAGACCTTTGCGGACACCTTTTCCCCCTTTGTTTTCTTAGCCTTTTTTGCCATATGACAAATAAATTAGGTTTTTAAGCGACCGAATTATTAGCTAAAAGAAAGCGTATGTCAACAATTGGCGAGATGATGGAGCCACGCGATTTTGCTCTACCAAGCGTCCGTGCCGACGCGTCACGAGAATATTGACAGGACCCCTGAAAGTGTGTATAATTATTTGATCAAGATGGTCTGAACGTTGACCGTGCCCTCCTTCTCTGCTACTCTCTCCCCATGGACATCGCGACGGTTCTGCCGTATGTGCAGGTCGTCCTCTCGGTACTTCTGATGGCTGCGATCCTCATGCAGCGCACGGGGGCATCGCTTGGAGGCGCGTTCGGAGCTGACAACTTCAGCTCCGGTTTCCACGCACGCCGGGGGTTGGAACGAACCCTCTTTCGCGCTACCATTGTCCTTGCCGTATTGTTTGCACTGTCAGCACTCGTCCATTTATTCGTTTAAAAAGCGCCGGCGCAGACGCTTCGCGTTTGCAGGATAGCCTGCTCTTGTTCGTGCATGCAGTTTGAAATTGAACATAGTCCTCCACCGGTACCTGAACGCAGAAATCTGTGGCAATCCACCCACGATCTGCTGCGTGTTTTTTCACCAAGCGAGCGCCTTGCTCTCTATGTGCTTTCCATCACGCTTGCGCTATCGGCGTTTGTCCTTCTCGCCGAGGTAAATAACCTAGTCTCGAACCGTATCCCCGCGGCCGGCGGAACGCTCGTCGAGGGCGGCGTCGGCGTCCCCCGCTTCGTCAATCCCGTCCTTGCAACGACTCCAATCGACCAGGATCTGACAACGCTTATCTATTCGGGCCTCCTGCGCCCGGGATCGGGCGGCGAGTATGTTCCCGACGCGGCGTACGCGTATGACATTTCTGAGGACGGCACGATCTACACTTTTCACCTCCGCGAAGGATTGACGTTCCACGACGGCGAACCACTCACGTCAGCCGACGTGCTCTTTACCGTCGCGCTCGCGCAAAACCCTGATATCAAAAGTCCGCGTCGCGCCGACTGGGAAGGTGTCGCCGTCGCGGCGCCGGACGAACACACCGTCGTCTTTACGCTGCCGCACGCATACGCACCGTTTCTGGAGAACGCGACGCTCGGTATTCTGCCGCGCCACGTGTGGGCAGACGTCGCGGCAGAAGAATTTCCGTTCCATGCACTGAACACGCGTCCGATCGGTTCGGGACCGTATGCGTTAAGCGATGCGGTGTTTGACTCAACCGGCGCACCCACCGCGTACAAACTCGAAGCATTTTCGGATTTCGCACTCGGCAGCCCGCATATTTCGACCATCGTATACCGCGCATACCCGAACGAGGACGCCCTGCGTCGCGCCGCGGAAGACGGCGATATCGACAGTTTTGTTGCTGCGTCCCCGAAGACGGTGCCGCGAGAACTCCAGGAACAGGGTGAATTCATCCGCATTCCGCAGACGCGCGTATTCGGCATTTTCCTCAACCAAAACCACGCGCCAGTCCTCACCGACGCATCCGTCCGGCACGCGCTTGACGCGGCTGTCGACAAAGAATCGCTCGTCGGGCAGATCCTCGGCGGTTTCGGTTCGGCACTGCACTCCCCAATTCCGTACGCGGTGCTGCCCGGCTCGGTAGCGGGAGCGGCTAGTTCTTCAGCCCCGGGCGAGACGGAGGATCGTGCCGAAGCCGCACGACAAATCCTCTCCCGCGGCGGCTGGACGTACTCGGAGCAAACCGCCTCGACATCCGCTGCATGGACGAAGGGCGAGACGACCTTGTCGATTACGCTCGCGACCGCGGACGCGGAGGAATTGGTCGCTACCGCGCACGCGGTCGCAGAGGCATGGCGCGCGATCGGTGTCCCCACCGAGGTGCAAATTTACCCGCTCCAGGAGTTCACCCAGAACGTCTTGCGCCCACGCCAATATGATGCTATACTTTTCGGTGAAGCAGTCGGACGCTCACTCGACCTCTTCCCCTTCTGGCACTCGTCGCAACGGAACGACCCGGGCCTGAATCTTTCGCTCTATACGAACGCGGACGCTGATCGGATACTCGCTTCCGCCCGCGCATCGACCGACAGAGAGAAACGGGAGACGCTGATCCGCGACTTTTTGGAGACGATAGCCGCAGACGACCCCGCCGTATTTTTGTACTCGCCGGAAATCGCCTACCTCGTCCCGTCGTACCTGCAAGGAATTGAAATCGGGCCGCTCTCGACGCCGTCGGAACGCTTCTGGGGCGTTCATGAGTGGTATCGAGACACCGAACGAGTCTGGGACATTTTCACGCAGTAATCAATTACTAATCGTATTATCAACATTATTCACCTAATATCGTTACGTACACACTACGTACTTCAGACATGACTCCATTTAACAACCACCCAACAAACGCGGGACCAACGCCCGCGCCGACACGGCCGCACGGCCCGCGGCCTCACCGCGACCCACGGCCGGGCGGTCCGCGACCGCATGGACGCGGACGCTCGCGCCCGCCGCGCGGCAACAAGAAAGTGCGTGTTTCCCACGCACCGCCTGCCTCGCGCCAGAAGCCGGCCGCGCATATTCCGCCCGTCGGCGAGAACGTAGTTCGCATCATCCCGCTCGGCGGCGTCGAGGAAATCGGTCGCAACATGACCGCCATTGAAATCGGCGACGATATCTTCGTGCTTGATTGCGGTTTTTCTTTCGGCAGCGAGGCGGAAGGCACGCCCGGCGTCGACTACGTCCTTCCGAACACCGGCTATCTCGAAGAGCGACGCGATAAAATTCGCGCCCTGCTCATTTCGCACGGCCACCTCGACCACATCGGCGGTATTCCCTACATCATCGACAAGATCGGCAATCCAATGATCTATACGCGGCGCCTCACCGGTAAGATGATCCAAAAACGACAGGAGGAGTTCGCCCAAATGGTTCCGGTGCAAATCCGCGAGGTCGAAAAGAACGAGGTAGTCCGTATCGGCAACCACACCGTCCGCTTCTTCGGCGTCACGCATACCGTGCCCGACGCGATGGGCATCATCGTCGAAACGAAATGGGGCGATGTCGTCTTTACCGGCGACATCAAGCTCAACCACAAGGACGGCATCCCGTCCGAGGAAGAAACCCGGGAATTCTCGATGTTCCACAACCGGAAGGTCCTGCTCCTCCTTATGGACTCGACGAACGTCTGGCAGCCGGGATTCTCTATCCCCGAATCGACCGTCTACACAACACTCGAGAAGATCATCACGAATGCGAAGGGTCGCCTCATTGTCGCCATGTTCGCATCGCACCTCGAGCGTCTCATCCGCGTGATGCAGTTTGCCGAGCAAAACGCAAAAAAGGTCGTGATCGACGGCCGTTCGATGCGCACCAACATCGAAATCGCGCGTGAACTCGGCCTCATCAAGTATCGCGACGAGACGGTCATCGAAGTCGAGGATATCGATCGCTTCCCGCCGGAAAAACTGGTCATCCTCGCCACGGGCGCGCAGGGCGATGAATTCGCTTCACTCGCACGCATCGGCAACAAGACGCACAAATACATCCGGTTGCGCCCGGACGACACCGTCGTCCTCTCATCATCCGTTATCCCGGGCAACGAGCGCGCCGTGCAAAAATTGAAGGACAATCTTTCGCGCCAAGGGGCTCGTATCATCACGTACCACGCCTCGGATGTGCATGCGTCCGGCCACGGCAACCGCGAAGAGGCGGTGTGGATCCACAAGCAAGTAAAGCCGAAGTTCTTCGTGCCCGTCCACGGCTATCACTACATGCTGCGCGTCCATGCCGACGTTGCGGAAGAGTTGGGAGTGCCGCGCGAAAACATCATGGTTCCTGACAACTCCTCGATCATCGACATTGAAAACGGCGAGAAGATCAAGATGTTGCCGGTCAAGGCGCCGAACGAACTCCGCGTCGTCGAAGGACACACGGTCTCGGAACTTTCCGACGTGTTGATGCGCGATCGCAAGGCGCTCGGCCAGGAAGGCTTCTGCGTCGTCGTCGCCACAGTCGATCGCCGCACCGGCCGCTTGCACAAATCTCCGGATATCATCTCGCGCGGCTTCGTCTACTTGCGCGACAACAAGGACCTGATGGATCAGACGCGACTCATCATCCGCAAGTCAGTCGAACAGAGCATGCGCAACCCACGTGCCGCCGACCTTGATACGGCGCGCGAGGATTTGGCGGAAAACGTCTCCCGATTCCTCCTGATGAAGACGCAGAAACGACCGATTGTGATTCCTGTTATCGTCTCGGTCTAATTCGCAAGCTTCCACTTTGAGCTTGTCTTCCGGACAAGCCCTTCGCGCTCTAAATCGCGGAGGGCTAATTCGATTTTGTACGAACTCACGACGTCCACCTTGAGAAGGGCTTTTTCGGAAATTGGGCCCTTCAGGAGCTTGCGAAGGATGGCGCCGCGAGCCTGGCGAAGGCTCCCTGCAAATTTCGACTGACGGACATGGTGTTTTGAGCGACGCGAGGGATTATCCGTCGTGCGCTTGATATACGAGCCGTAATCCATGAGTGCCGAATACCATTTTCGCGCAGACGTTGTATGCTTGAGACACCTTTTGAGAATCGGAATCAGCTTTTTGTCCTCCACTTTTCTCGATCGTGGAAAGAAATGATGCAGCAGCGCCGCGCGAATATTGGTCTCGATAAAAACGGCCGGCTCGTCAAACACGAATGCGCTGATCGCGCCTGCCGTATACGGGCCGATGCCGGGCAGTGCGACTAGGGCGGCAAAGTCTCTCGGGACTTTGCCGCCATACCTTTCGACAATCTCCTTCGCACACTCGCGTAGTAATTTCGCCCGCCGGTTGTATCCAAGGCCGCTCCACGCACGCAACACATCGACAAGCGGCGCTTTCGCAAGCGACTGGACGGTCGGAAATTTCCGCATCCAGCTCTCGAAATACGGCACCACCCTGTCCACCTGGGTCTGCTGGAGCATGATCTCGGAAACGAGGATTGCGTACGGATCGCGTGTGAGCCGCCACGGCAACTGGTGTCTTCCCTCCTTTTTCCAGTACGCCGTTACCGTTTTCGAAAATTGAGCGACGTCATATTTCATAAATGACGTCTTTCCTTTCGACGACAACCTTCCAGTCGTTGAGCTTTGCATGCTTGTACAGTTTAGAGTTCGGATTGAAGCAGATCGGCGTCTGGACAATTTCAAGAAACGAGATGTCGCTTTCCGTATCTCCGACCCCGATTGAGCCTTTGAGCGTAAGCCCTTCCTTCTCGACGGCGCGCTTCACGACGTTCGCCTTATTCATGATCAGGTGCTCATCGATAATCATGCCCGTGAAATTATCTTCCGGCCCGAGATCGAAGAGGACGCCGTACGCCTTGTCAAACCCCATCGTCGGGCAAAAGTAGTCGAGGATCGTCTTTGGGGAATGCGAAACAGCCAGTAGAAAGTAATTTTTCTTCTTGAGTTCGGCGATCAAATCACGGGTATATCGATAGGTTCGCTTTTTCTGCTCTTTGACGACCGCTTTCGCGGCATCCGCCATGTCGCCGTAGAAGACACCCTTGATGTGCTTCTTGAAGGTTTTCACCATTGCCAAAATGTAGTCCTCGTAATTCCCTTCCCGCTCGACCCATTTCTTGTGCTGCGCCTCGTATTCGTCCTTTGCCGCATGCGGAAAAACGCCGCGCCGCACCAATTCTTCCGTAAGCTCGACGAACAGCGACGAGCGGATGATCGTCCCGTCAATATCGAACACCGCCACTTTTCGTGCCATCGAGACCATCATACCCTCTGATGCGCCGGTTGCCATAGCGTGGCCGTAATGCTACGGTTGAGTCTGGTAATCATGGAGGCACGCAAATGTGTGACAGTCGAATTAAAGCCGGACAAGGCTGCACTGACCAAAAAGAACATCGCATCTGTCAAGATTTCGGAGAAATTACGGTTTGCACGGCATGCGCGCAATCGATGACTGGGTTTTGTATTCGTCACCAGCGCGCCATGATTCGGGATTCTCGGAGTCGGCTCTACTGTCCTATCTGCGCGGACGAAACGGTCGTGAGTATCTACTCCGTTCCACCTGACTCAGCATTCGACAAGATCGGACACGGATTTCCCGGAGGTAGTTAGTCACTTTGCGCGTGGCCATCGGTTTGCAGCCGGTGGCCACAACTTTGTAAGGGGGTGCGATGAACAGTCATGTTTGTTCGCCTTGCAAACGTAACGGCCGTAGAGGACCAGGCCGTTATTGACGTATTTCCAGTCTTTTTTTGATATCAGCGCCTCGAGGTCGTGGGAGATTTTCTTGAGGTCCGTATGGTCGGAGAGGTCAAATTTTCGCGCGAAGCGCTTCACATGCGTGTCGGTCGGGATGCCTTCCCATTCGTCGTAGAGCTCGCCAATGATGACGTGCGCGGTCTTGTACCCAACACCCGGCAATTTCTGGAGTTCGTGTGCGGTACGCGGGATACGGCCGCGAAAATCGGCGCAGACGATTGTGGCGGCAGCAACGATTGCCTTCGCCTTGTTTCGGAAAAACGAGACGCGCGAAATCTCCTTCGTGAATTGCGCAAGATTTGCCTGCGCAAAATCATGCGGCGTTTTGTACTTCCTGAAAAGCCCTTCGGTTACCTTATTGACGAGCTTGTCCGTACATTGGGCAGAGAGGATGACCGCGACGACGAGTTGGAACGGCGTCGAGTAACGCAGTTCGGTTTTCGGCTTCGGATACGCGCGCTTAAGATAGGCGACGATTTTTTGTGCTCGCTCACGCCGCATCATCTCTTTTGACATGGCCGCGATGATAGCACGATATCCCCAGCTTGCGCGCCGTTGGATTGAGGAGTATGGTGCGAACAGTATCCGCATTAGGGTAGAAACGACAAGGATCAACCTCATGGAGAGAGGAGATAGTCATGAGGAAATCTATTTTGACAGCATTGGTTGCAGCGGGATTACTGTTGCCGACACGGCCGGCAGGAGGCCATGAGTGGTACCCTCCGGAATGCTGCGGCGGGCAGGACTGTGCCCCGGTAACGGCGGTCACGTTTATTTCGTCGGGACCGAGGGAATTACCTGTGATGGTAGTTACAACGCAGTACGGCACCAAGCCGGTACCAAAAACACTGACGCCACGCGAAAGCCCGGATGGACGGATGCACGCGTGCATCTATCAGGGCAACTTGATTTGCCTTTTTATACCGCCGACAAACTGATGACGACGGTACGACAAGAAGAGCGACTGGAGGCAGTCGCTCTTTGTACGTTTATTGGATCACAATCGGGATACTGATGCTGCGTGCGTTTTCCGGAAGGCCCGATGCATTGTCGTTGTGAAGGATGAGCGTTGCGGGACCTTGGTAATTTGCAGGCACCGTGATTTGCACGCTAAACGGCACGAATTCCGTCGTCATCCACTCGCCTTGCGCCTGTACCGGGGATTGCACCAGTCGCGTTCCGGTCGCGGAAACCACTTCTATCGGAAAATTCGCCTCGAAATACCAATTGCCGCGCGCCTGCCCTGAGACCGTAAAGGTATTGGGCACCGTGGCTCCCGGCTGCGGCGTTGAGACGACGATCAGATTTGCGTCAGCGTTATGGTACGTCGCGCGCGGTGCCTGCGGCGTATTAGTACCGGTGTTCGTGTTGGGCGTCGTCGTTAGCGTGGTTTGTGGAGTACCGACGATCGGCAGCTCGAAATCATATTCATTTGCATACCACACGCCGCCAGCAAACGCGACAATCGCAACAATAAGGACAATGATGAATTGCATAGGCAGAAGAGTATATCACGTGGCTCTGTTGAGCCATCGTTCGATTCTGTTTGTTATAAAGACGGATAGCGGCAGCAAAACTGTCATCTGGATGAGCGGAGAGAGCCCGATGCCGCGAATGAGCGGCATCGCGTCGGTATAGGCCCACCTGCCAAGCGCCATCGCCTTGTATTCGACAAAGAGCGCAATAAAAAGACCTGTAATCGCGAGTGCGACATAGTGGCGTGCTGAGACAGTGCGAAACCACGCCGCATCGCCCACAAAGAGGGCCACGAGAAGGACGGGGATAATCGTGTAGAGAAGAGCGTCGCCGAGTGTTGCGCCAAATATGACCGGAAACGGACCCATGACGTCGGGTGAGTACCCTGTGTACAGGTGCTTATGCATATTCTCCCACACGAAATGAAGCGAGAATGAGACAAAAAACAAGATCGCGATCGGATGAAGCGCTTGTAGCATACGACGAGGAAGTTCGTCTATCATACTATGCGACTTTGTGCAGTTGTCATGGGTACGGATACGGGATAGTATTTCGCCACCAGTATGGCAAAAGGCCCTAAAAAGAACATCGTGGTCATCGGCGGCGGAACCGGTACCTTTACGGTACTCTCCGGACTCAAAAAGTACCGCGCCAACCTCACCGCGATCGTCGCGATGACAGATAGCGGCGGCTCCACCGGAATGCTCAGGGACGAACTCGGCGTCCTCCCGCCGGGCGACGTGGCACGGTGTATCGTGGCGCTCTCAACACAAGATCGTCTGATGCGCGAGCTGATGGATTACCGTTTCGAGGGCGGCAAGCTGAAAGGATTCCGCTTCGGCAATCTTCTCCTCTCCGCGCTCGAAAAAACGACCGGCAGCTTCCAGAGCGCGGTCGAGCGTGCAAGCGACATTCTCCGCACCAACGGCCGCGTCATTCCGTCGACATTGGACAAGGTGCATCTCGTGGCGAAAGTCGGAAAGCGGATCGTGCGCGGCGAAGAGACGATCCAGATGACGCATCTTAACGGTTCGATGGAATACCTTTGGCTGGAGCCGGTGGCGCGCGCGAACCCGAAAGCGCTCCAGGCGATCCGCGAAGCGGATGCAATCATCATCGGACCGGGCGGATTTTATACCAGCCTCATTACAAACCTCCTCGTGCGCGGCATTCCGGAAGCCATCCGTAAATCCAAAGCGAAGAAAATATTCGTCTGCGGCCTCATGACGAAAGCCGAACATACGCGGGACTATTCCGTCGCCGACTACACGCGTGACATCGAAAAATATTTGGGCGGCCAGCTCGACACGGTTATCTTCAACAACAAGCAGCCGAGCAAGGAGCTCCTGAAGCGGTACGCGCGCGAGGGTGATACGCTGACGTCGTGGAACGACGTGCCGGAGGGTCGAGAGATTATCGGCGCAAATCTCCTTTCACAGAGCGACACGAAATTCCAAAAAATCGGGACGCCAAGCCGAGAGGCTTCGCTTGTCCGCCATGATTCCGCAAAGCTTGCGCGCCTTATCGCGAATCTTTTAAAGATCGAGCCGATCAAAAAATAATCCCCAATCCGACTTGCCCGCTGCGGCGCGCTTTGGTATCGTCTTCCTACACACCCCATACATCAAGAGTGCGGTGAGAGACCTGGCTCGACGACCCGCCTGCAACCTGTCTGGACGATAAGGTGCACCTTCCAGCCCTCGCGGGAAGATGCTCGATACGCAATTCCCCTATGGGGAATTAATAATTTTTAGAGACCACTATGTTCCATTTACTGAAATATTACACGACTGAATCGGTGACGGCGGGACACCCCGACAAGGTGTGCGATCAGATTTCGGACGCAGTTTTGGATGCCGCGCTTTCGGGCGACCCGATGTCGCGCGTCGCAATTGAGGTATTGGGAAGCCACGGCTACATGATGATCGGGGGCGAGATCAAGACGAACGCGAAGCTTGATTACGAAAAGATCGCACGCGACGTATACAGTGACATCGGCTACGATAACGGCGGACTCGATGTCGCAGTGCGCGTGGCCGAGCAATCAGGTGATATCGCGATGGGCGTCGACACGGGCGGCGCCGGAGACCAAGGCATTATGTACGGCTATGCGACCGACGAGACCGAGGAAATGCTCCCGCTCGGCGTCGTTCTCTCCCACGCACTCGCGCGCCAGCTTGAAAAACTGCGTCGCGACAACACCCTTCCCTTTCTCAAACCAGATGGCAAGACTCAGGTGACTATTAAGGACGGGAAAGTCGTGACCGCCCTCACTTCGACCCAACATGCGGAAGAAGCGACGCAAGAGGAAATCCGCGCTGGTCTCATCGAACACCTTTTTACGCCAGTCCTTGGCACAATTGAGGGCATTGAAATCCTCGTCAATCCCACCGGACGCTTCGTGCAAGGCGGATTTGAGGCTGATGCCGGACTGACCGGCCGCAAAATTATGGTTGATACATACGGCGGTCTGATCCCCCACGGAGGCGGCTGCTTTTCGGGAAAGGATCCCACAAAAGTCGATCGTTCCGCTGCCTACATGTGCCGCTTCGTTGCGAAAAACCTCGTCGCAAACGGGTACGGCAACAAAGTGCTCGTGACCGTCGCGTACGCGATCGGCCGCGCCGAGCCAGTCATGGTGGAAGCGTTTGATGACAACGGAAAAGATCTGTCAGATGTCGTCAATAAGCATTTCGATTTCCGCCCGAAGGCGATCATCGAACGCCTCGATCTGCGCAAGCCGATCTTCCGCGAAACGGCCGCCTACGGCCACTTCGGCGTCGAAGGGCGGAGTTGGGAGAAGGTGGAAAAAATCTAGAGCGAGCTTCCTGAAGGTCGTGTGCGAGGCTGGAGAAAGACGAGTGCGAGTGTTGCCATCGTGAGCCCGAAATCGCGGACTCCTATCGCATTGAGGCCAATGTCGAACGTGATGACCGCAAGATGGAGCGCTAACAGAAGTGCCGCCCATCGCGTGAAGAGGTTGAGCGCGATGAGCGCGCCTGCAACAACCTCGAACGCGCCGTTCAAAAGGACGATCAGTGCGGGCGGCAGTCCAACCAGATTGACAGCCCACTCCGGCACCCATGAGACCCAATTGACGCCATCGAGGAGCTGCGAAAAACCAAACCACAAAAAGAGCGCGGCGAGGCCGAGCCGAAGGATGTGGTAGCCGATTTCCTGATGCGTCATATCACTGCGCGAGTTCCCCTATTTTAAACCCGGCAAGGACTTGCGCCTGCGTGGCCATGCCACCATGCACGCCATTGAATTTTTCCGAACCATCCGTCCCGCACAGCTGCAATATCGCCTGCTCGCCCCCGGGATGCTGCGGGATCCACGACGTCAGGTCATAGACGCTTCCGTTGATGATTGACCAGCAACTTGTGCCGCCGTTGTGCGCGGCGACTTCTGCAGCCGAGATGCCGCCTTGCCGCGGCCCGTCGTTTGGCGTCGGAATATTTTGAGCGCCCTGGGTTTGCCAATATACGAGTCCGCCGACACCGATAATGAGTGCAATTCCAACGAGGACTGAGGCGGCTGTGTTCATAAAGACCCGAACACTATATCACTGATGTCGCTCCGGAACCTGTTGATAGCGGAAGCGTCCGGGGGTCGATGCGGGTAGGTACGATTTGAGAGGATGACGATTGCCGTCTGGCGTGAAGTGTCACACACGATCGAGGCGCCGGTAAAGCCGGTTTTGCCAAAGGTCCGCGACGAGCGGAGACGCCCCATAAAGTGCGGTTGGTTGAGTTCCCACCCAAGCGATGCCGATTCGCCGATGTCAGCAAGATAGTTCGTCTCCAAGCGCGGATCGGGGTTGTGCAGAAGCTGTTCGAGAAACGAGAGCAGATCGGGAACCGTGGAGAAAAGACCCGCGTGTCCGACAACGCGGCCTGCGCGCGCGAAGACGCGCGCGCTTTCATCGTGCACGATATCTTGGACCCCTTCTTCGGTCGGCGCGGCGCCACGGGGCGCAAATGTTGTCGCACGCATCCCGCGCGGTTCAAAGATGCGCTCAGACGCCTGTCGGTCAAGCGGCTTGCCTCGTGTCGACGAGCTCTCGTGAGTCGAGACGGGACCACCAATGCGCTCAAGCGCAAGGCCGAGGAGGAAGGCGGGTGAATTTGCATACGCGAACTGCGTGCCGGGCGGCGCCGCAGGGGGCGTGCGGAGTACAGTGGCAACAATTTCATCTGCCGTGCGGTCCTTAAGCGTCGAGAGCGCCACGCCACCCACCGTATATGTGAGTAAGTGCCGAATACGGACATCCGACGAGCAGTATTCGGGGACGTGGGCTTGCAGCGGATCATCGAGTCGCAATCGTCCTTCGTCCAGAAGCTGGAGTGCGCGCGTTGCCGTCACAACTGATTTGGTAAGCGACGCGCAATCGTACAGCGTTGTTTCCACAACGGCGGGCGAATGTGCGTCATATGTATGATGGCCGTACGCACTTACCGTGCGCCCATGCGGTGTACGTACGCCGACGACGCATCCCGGGAACACGCGGCGCTCGACCGCGTCTTGCTGTGCGGCTTTTAGCGCGTCCTCGAGCGTGTTACGCGAAGAAGGCATGCACGCTGAACCATATCATGGAGATGCTCACGATGTTTACCGCGAACGTAAGCGGGATGAGGAGCGTGATGCGCAAATTGGAAAGCCCCATCAGGGACAGGCCGACTTCATCAGGCACGAACGGCAGCGTATACAAGAGAAGTCCTGTCGCCGGAATGATCCACTGCAAGAACGGACGGCGTATGAGCACTTTCCACCGGCGATGCCACGGTCCCGAAATAATTTCAGAGACACTGGTGATGACGACGTCGCGCAGGAAGAGAAACAAGAGGAGATCACCCACAACGGAGCCGAGCGCCCCGGGCACAACCACCAGGTGCCACGGTGTACTTTGCGACAATTCCGCGAGCGCGACAATGGCGGGCGCTAACGTGAAGAGCGACGTAAAGAACATTCCGGCCACGAAGCTTCCGAGCATCGCGTATTCATTGGCGCCATCGATCCATCGGCTCACAACCCCGGAATACATCATGCCGTAGGCCGCATACATACTGAGGCCGATGAGGAATAGGTTGCGTCCGCGGCGCAAACGGACATCTCTCAGAGCTGCCTTTCGGTGTCGCATGCCAACATCGCGGTACACTACCGCAAGAATATCGATTTATTCTACCACGTTCGTCTGCATATGACGCCGCAGCTGGTACACTGGTGACGATGTGGACGCTCGTCCTGTTTCTTATTGGTTTTTACATCCTCATCAAAGGTGCCGACATCCTCATTGACGGCGCGACGGGCATTGCCGAGCGCATGCGCGTCTCTCCATTCGTGATTGGACTCCTGATCGCAGGAATCGGCACCTCGATCCCCGAACTCGTCATCATGTTAGTGGCGCATGCCGGCGACCAGGAGGCCATGGGACTCGGGACCGTCATCGGTTCAAATACGTTCAATATCTTGGCGATCCTTGGCGCCTCGGCGTTGGCAACACCTCTCGTGTTTAAACGCGTCTGGGTCAGTCGCGATTTGCTCTGGAACTGCCTCGCGATCATTATCGCCGGTTTTTTTGCACTCGGCCCGAGCGCGGGCGTCATCAGCCGTGCCGAAGGCATTATCATGCTGGGCGCGTTCGTGCTATGGCTCGCGATCGTCTTCCATAGCCACGACATGCCGGAGCGCGAGCGGCACCACAAGATTTCAATCCGCCGCGCCGCAGGCCTCAGCGTTATCGGTACCGCCGGCGTCATTCTCGGCGGCCGTTGGGTCGTCGATGGAGCCGCCACATTTGCGGCGTTGGCCGGAATGAGCGAAGCGCTTATCGGGCTCACGATTGTCGGCATCGGCACGTCGCTGCCGGAATTTGCCGTCTCGGTAACCGCCGCCTATCGCGACCGCTTCGCGCTCTCCGTCGGCAATGTCGTGGGATCGAATATTTTTGACTTCCTCATGATCCTCGGCGTCGGCGCGCTGATGGGCCCGATTTCATTCGACAACGGGTTGACGTTTGACCTCATGATCACGCTTCTTGCCGCATTTGCCTTGCTTGCGGCGGTCAGGACGCGACTTACGTTGACCCGTGGGACCGGCGCTCTTTTCATCGTCGCCTACTGCCTCTATGTCGTGTATCTCGTGATGCGGGGATGACTCACGCGATATACAGCACCGCAAGTATTGCTCCACCGATCACGATTCGGTACCAACCAAAACCGGTAAACGTGTGCGTCTGGATAAACCTCAAGAGCCAGCGAACGCTCGCATAGGCTGCGACGAACGACACGATAAATCCGAGGCCGAGCAATCCCCAGTCGTTGGTGGCGAATGCGGACCCGCTCTTGAGAAGGTCGTAGCCCGTCGCCGCGAGCATCGTGGGAATTGCCAATAGAAACGAAAATTCGACGATCTCTTTACGTCCGACGCCGAGCGCAAGACCGCCAATGATAGTCGCTCCCGCCCGCGAGACACCGGGAATGATCGCAAGTGCCTGCGCACAGCCAATCAGAAAGGCCGTTCTGAACGGGAGCGATTCGAGCGGCACGGCCGCTTGCTTCGGCCGTGCCGCATACCACCGCTCAAATACAATCAAAACGATGCCGCCGAGCACGAGCGCCCACGCGATGAGCGCCAAGTTTTCCAACAAGACATTCTTGAGCAGCTGATACAGCACAAACCCGGCAACCGCAGTGGGCACGAACGCCACCGCGATCCGTTTGATACCTTCCGGATTCAGAAGGATCGTGCGCCAATACAGGAGGACGACCGCTCCGATGGCCCCAAGCTGGATTGCGATGATAAAACTTCCCAAAAAGGCACTTTCCGGCACCTGCAAGAGGCGCGAGGCAATGACGAGGTGCGCCGTCGAAGAGATCGGCAGGAATTCGGTAACACCCTCGACAACACCGAGGAGGATTGCTTCTATGATTGACACCAAACCATGATACTATAGAAACGCTTAACAGCGTGCGCAATTTACTTTTGTATGGAAGACACCACACAGGAGGCATCGTCCTCGTCCGGGACCCAACACCACCCGGAGAAGAATACCCTCATGGCGATTCTCGCCTATATCGGTCCGTTAATTATCATCTCCTACTTGCTGGCGAAAGACGATCCATTCGTCAAATTCCACATCAAGCAGGGTCTTTTGCTGGTCATTGGCGAAGTCGCCACCTGGATGGTCATGACGACCGTTTGGGTCCTCTTCCCGCTGCTCCAGCTGGTAAATCTCGCGATTTTGGTACTGGCGATCATCGGCATCGTTCGTGCGGCACAGGGACAGGAAAAAGAGCTGCCGCTTATCGGTCACTGGGCAAAGAGTTTCCACTTCTAGTCCCCCGCTCGCTGCCTCACGGCGCTCGGTTTGTCGCTCGTACAATTCGCGATTCAAAAGTTCTTAGATACGAGGCGTGGGGAGAAGGGCCCGTCAAGCGTATCGCGCATACGACGAGCGGGGCCCTGAGGACCCGCAACGAAGTAGTTGAAATCTTTGAACACGAATTACCAGAAACCGAAGCCCTTGCCAGCCAGATACGCGCCCAAAACGACCGCAAACAAGCCTCCTGAGGTGTACCACGTTGGCGTGTTGAAGTGCCGGAGGACTCGGTGCAGCTTCGTGTACGGAGAAGTAAGGTAGATAACACCTTCGAGCGCCATCCAGTAACCGATGAGGGAAATAACGCCGCGCCAGTCAGGAGTGACATTCGGCATGGCGATCACGAGCGCGAGACCGGCGACCAGCTCCAAAAGCCCCACCAGCATGATCAGCGATCGTGAGCTGAAGAAATCCATCACAACCGGCATGAACGACTTCTGGCGAAGCATGATGATGCCGCCGGCGATGAGGAAATACAAACCGAATAATTTTGCTAAAAAGATAGACAGGTCCATAATGTTTCCCTAAATTAATGAGCGCATTGTAGCGCACTGTCGGGGCCGTCCAGCCTTTTTCCCCGTGCTATGTGGATACCCGCGCCGCAGCATCGATCACCCAAACGTAAAGGCAAACGCGCGCAGACCTCCTTCCGGTACCTGAATTTCGAGAATATGTTCTCCGGCTGCGGGGTTACTCACCAGACGGTAGAGACGATCTTCCCGCACCGTTAACCACCCTTCCGCATCGACATCTTCCCCTCGCGCCGTGGTCACGGGTGCGCCGTCTTGCAGGATGCGCACCCGCACCTCAGTATCCGCAGTCGCGACGAGATACACGTCTTTTGCATAGTACCGATAGATCACCGATGAGCCGGCCGCACCTTCGGCATATTCCGGCATGATGGTCCACGTTCCCGGAAGATAGAGCGAATTAACGCGGGGAGACTCCGGGCGTTCGAACGATTGCGTTCCGGCTACACCCGGCATGCCGCTTCGAAAGTACTCGTTCCGAAGTGAGCCGAAATACGTCTCGGGAGAGCGTGCGGCATTCTGTGTCGGTGTAATCGCCGCAGAAGCAAGTGAAGAGCCAAACGAGACATTTTCACCGAGCACCTCGGCACGCTCGTGCAGCAGTTCGCGGATCTTCTCTTCAGTTTCCTCGTAGGCACCCTCGCCGATGTGGTCATAGACGATGTTGCCGTGGATATCGATGAGGTATTTCCTCGGCCAGTAGTGATTGCCGTAGGCGCGCCACGTCCCATAGTCATTGTCGAGCACGATCGGATACGTGATCCCCGCCTCCCGCATGGCACGCTCAACGTTTTCCTCATTCTTTTCAAAGGCAAACTCCGGCGTGTGAATGCCGACGATGATAAAGCCATCGTCTTTATAGGACTCGTACCACGAGACGAGGTGCGGGAACGTCCGCTGGCAATTGATGCACGAATAGGTCATGAAATCGACGAGGATAACCTTCTCGCCCACGAAATCCGCGAGCTTGAACGGTTCGCTGTTGACGAATCCTGCCGCGTCCGCAATCTCCACGTACCGCCGCTCGCCGGTGATCGTGCCGATCGGGTCGTCCTGGAAACCGATGATGAGCGCCGACGCGACGACGCCGAAGAAGATGATGCCGCTGACAAGGTAGAGGGGTTTCATAGCTGGACCCGGTCAAGAATTCCTTGCTCAAAGTCAACGACGTCAACATAGCCGCTCTCCAGCAGCCATATCTCGAATTGTTTTTCGTATCCGGAGGCGATTGCAATGCCGACGACGATAAAGAGAATGCCGATGGAGCGTTTAAACCAGCCGCGTGAATCGCTCAAACCCGTGAGTCTATCTGTGAAGCGCTGGCCCAGAAGCGCAATGAGCAGAAGTACGAGTGAAAGCCCCGCGGCATAGGCGAAAAGATACAGTGAGCCGAGCGCAAACGACGCCGGCAAGACCGATGCCAAAATGACGAAGTATGTTGGCGAGCACGATGAAAAAACCGGTCCGAGCGCAGCGCCGATAAGAACATCTCCCCAAAAACTTTTCTTCTGATACCCGGTGCCGACGAGCTGGTTGGAACGGGCTGAGAGCCGCGCCACGCCAGGGAGTCGTTCCCACAACGCCGGAAACAAGAGCGTGAACCCAAATATAATCAGGATGCCACCCGACAAATACGTCCAAAATTCCGACGGGACCATGATGAGCGCCGTCGAGAATTTCAAGAGATACGTAAAGAGGATGATCGAGAGCGCAAGTGAGCCGACGACGATGTAGGGCGTTGCTTTTGAGCGCGCAGTCGCCGACGTGCCTACGACGACCGGCAAGAGCGGCAAGATACACGGCGCCAGCACGGTGAGGACGCCTGATATGAAGGAGATTGCGAGGAGCGTCATGCCCTATTGTACCCTGGCGAGGACGGCGGCAAGATTCGTTGCATCCCCCCACTTCGCGATCAGGTTGCCTCCAGCATCTACCTGTACGAACGTGTGCTGGTACGTGACACCGTACTTCTGCTTCAGCGCGGTCGCGGTGTCATAATCCACTTTGAGAATGTGGACACCCGAGAGTGTAGATTCTTTGGCGCGAAACTCTGCATCCAGTGGGCGACAAATCGGACACCAATCCGCGTGGAAGTACAAAAGGACCTTTCCTTCGTGTGCGAGCGCCAATTTTTCCGGCGAATAGTCGCTGTACGACCCATTCTTTCCCGCCATCGTATCGCTCGCTCCATCGTCTTGCGTGTCGGTCACTACGTCTTCGTCTGACCCCGAGATAGAGTTGGAATTGTTCTGCATCGGTGCGATCGTGTCTTGTTCCGTTCCACCTTCCTCTTGGACGAAGAATACGTACCCGCCGACCGCGAGAATGACAACGATAATGCCCCCGATAACCCAGTTACCCATAGCGATGCGTGATTATGGCTATGCGCCTCATGATATCAAATTGTCGGCTACGTCACCGCCATCCGGTCCTGAAGGTTTTTCAGGGCAGTCGCATACGCCGCATCCCGCAGCGAAAGCCCGCGTGCGCGCGACATAAAGAACACTTTGTCGGTGGCTGATTCCATCTTGCGTCGCAACTCTACGAAGACTTGCTCGCGGCTCCACCGCTGCCCGCTTTTGTTCTGCAACCATTCAAAATAACTGACGGCGACCCCGCCGGCGTTTGCCAGAATATCGGGAATGACGATAGCGCCGCGTTCGTTGAGAATCGCATCCGCCTCGAGCGTCGTCGGGCCGTTCGCCATCTCTAAGACGATGCGTGCCCGCACCTCGGCCGCATTCGCCTCGGTGATCGCATTTTCAAGCGCTGCCGGCACAACTACGTCGACTGGGAGCGTCAACAGCCCGTCGGGACCGATGTCCGTGCCCGCGAAACCGAGGAGGAATCCTTTTTCCTTTTTGTAGTGCCCTGCAAGCGCCGGATCGATCCCCTCGGGCGCGTATACGGCGCTTTTCGAATCCGAAAGCGCGACAATCACCATCCCCGCCTCATGCAGATACTGCGCAAGAAAACTACCGACATTGCCGAATCCCTGGATCGCGACTGTCATTCCCTTCGGGTCATGACCGAGTTTTTTTAATATCGCAAGCAACACGTATGAGCCCCCGAGCCCTGTCGCTTCGGTGCGCCCTTCGGAGCCGCCATGTTCAATCGGCTTGCCGGTCACGACCGCCGGCGTATGCGAGCCGAGAAGTTTCGAAAATTCGTCTGCGATCCAGTGCATGACTTGCGCGTTCGTGTTGACGTCCGGCGCGGGCACGTCGCGCTCCGGGCCGATATGGAGTGCAAGTTTCTGCGTAAACGAGCGCGTCAGACGCTCGAGCTCTCCTTCGGAAAGCTCTTTTGGATTTACTTGCATGCCGCCCTTTCCTCCCCCAAACGGCACGCCGACGAGCGCATTTTTCATCGTCATCAAAAACGCGAGCGCTTTTGCTTCCTCCAGATCAACTTTGTCGTGGTAACGAAGCCCCCCTTTGTACGGCCCCAGGATGTTGTTGTGCTGTACGCGATATCCGCGGACGGTCTTTGTCTCACCGCCGTCCGTGGTGAACGGCACATCGACTTCGAGGAGTTTGTCGGGATTTTGCAGACGTTCGTGCAATTCGGGATCGAGTTCGACAATCGCCGCGGCGCGTTCAAGCTGTTTAAGCGCACGCCGCCAGGGACTATCGTTCATCTCGCTATTCTAGCCCGACCGGAATCATCCGAAAAATGCGATCATCGGTCGCTGCCGGATCGCCCCGGCCGTCACGATTCGATGTTGAGAAATAGATCGCTCCGTCAGGACCTTCGGTCACTTCCCTGATGCGTCCGAATCGTACGTCGGACAGTTTCTCGTACCGCACGATTCGGTCGGCATCGTTTTCGTCAATCACCACGCGGATCAATCCCTCACCGATAAGCGCGCCAAAAAAGAGATTACCCTCGAATTGCGGAAATGCGCGGCCGGAATATACAAGTGCAGATCCTGGCGCCTCGGCCGGCGTAAAGACAAGAAGCGGCGCTACCGTGCCCTCCTGTGTCTCGTTGTGCGATACCAGGGGCCAGCCGTAATTGCCGCCTTTGACGATGCGATTCACTTCGTCCCCGCCACCGGGGCCGTCAAAACCGGATGGGCCGTGCTCGGTCTCATAGAGGTTTCCGCTCGTATCCCACGCAATTCCTTGCGGATTGCGGTGGCCGTAACTCCACACGGGCGAATTCGGGAACGGATTGTCGCTCGGGATCGAGCCATCGTCGTTGAGACGAAGTATCTTGCCGCCGAGCGAATCCAGGTCTTGTGCGATCGTGCGGTTCGTCGCGTCCCCAGTCGTGACGTAGAGTTTCCCGTCCGGACCGAACGCGAGACGCGACCCGGCATGGAATCGCGCCGCGGGAATACGGTCGAGAATTATCGTGAGTCCCGAAATAGAATCTCCCTCGTCGCGAAACCGGACGACGCGATCGAACATTTCGTTGCCGGACGCGTACGCATACACCGCATATACCCACCGCGTCGAGTCGTACTGCGGATGCAGCGCAAGCGACATGAGACCTTCTTCCGCACGCGACGATACGTCAGGAAACGTGTGCAGCGGATCTTCGCGTACTACCCCGTTTTCAATGACGCGGATGCGACCAGGGCGCTCGCTCACGAGCATGCGGTTTTCGGACGTAAACACGATCGACCACGGCACTTCGAGCCCGCGGGCGACCTCTTCGATTTCGTATGCGACCGGCACCGAAGGATCGAGCAGCTCTTCGCCGATATTCCGCATCTCGCCTACCTGGAGCCGCGGTGTCGTTGAAAGCCAGTAGACAAGCGCCGCCATGCCGCCCAAGAGGACGAGTGACGCGATGACCGCAGCCGCGACGCGCATGTTACTTCAAATGCTGCTCAAGAAATGCCAAGGTCTTCGCCCACGCATCGGCCGTCTCGCGCGGCGCGTAGTTCGGGTTCGACGGGTTGGCGAACGCATGACCGACTCCCGGATAGACGTATATTTCATTTTCGATTCCCAGCTCGTTGAGCGCGTTTTCAAATGCCGTCACTGACGAAGTTGAAATCGACTGGTCCTCCGCGCCAAAGACCCCAAGCACCGGCCACGAGATATTTTGGAGTCGATTGCGATCGTCCGTCAGCGTGCCGTAGTAAATCACCGTCGCATCGAGTTCCTCGCTTTCCGAGAGTGCGAGTTGCAACGACTGCGCGCCGCCGAAGCACCAGCCCAACGACGCGATCCTTTGAGATCCCCTGTCGCGCAAGTATCGCTCAGCGGTCTTCATGTTTTCGATGGCCTTCGCCTGGTCGAGCGCCGCGACTTGCCGCTGCGCTTCGCTTGAGGTTGCCGCGACCGTGCCAAATAGGTCAACGGCAAGTACGCGATATCCTTGCGCGGCCAGCTCTTCCGCCATCCCTGCGATGTTGTCGTTCAAACCCCACCATTCGTGCACCATGATAACGCCGGGGTAGTTTCCGCCCGCAACGGGCTCCGCGTAATACCCTTGGCGATTTTCAAAATAGTTCACAAATTCGCCCCGCACGGCCATTTCTTCGCCGCCAGAAGGGACGGGCTGCTGTTGCGACAAGATGAGGTGGTAGCCGCTCAAGACGAGGATGATCGCGACGAGCGCAAAACCGACGTATTTAAGCATGAGCTCAGTATACCGTACCGTCAGATGACGGCGAGATGAAATACGTGCTGTAATGTATCGTGCTGATCGTTTAGGCTTAGGTTTCGGTTTCGTTTGCAAGGCGCGCAAACACGACGAGCCGTTGGTCGTATGTCCGGTTTTCAGAAAGCCACCGGCCCTCACACGTGATGAGATTGAGGCGCGCGGAACCTTGGGGGTTGAAGACGACGTCGACCGGCACGTCGTCGTAGGGATATGAGCGAGTTGAGACGATGACGAAGTGCTGCCGCTCGCCGCTTGCCGATTCGACGAAAATATCGTCGCCCGACTTGAGTTCATTGAGCCGCTTGAAGACGCCGGGCAACCCGAGGCTGTTGTCGACATGTCCGGCGATCACCGCACTCCCTCTTCCGCCGGGCGCAACACCGTATTTGTACCAACCGACATCTTCAAAATTGCTCGGCGTCGCCATGTTCCCCGCTTCGTTGATGCCGACATGTTGTACGTCTGCATCGACGCCAATCGCGGGAATGACGAGCCGCGCCGGATGCTGCGTCGGATCGACTGCCTCTTCGAGCGTTTCTCCGGGCGGCGCGCGAATTTCCTCGTCCGGCAAATAGAAAAACGTGCGGATAAAAACGAATGTAAATACCGCAGCAGCTGCCGTGAGTATGACGACAAGTGCGACGTTGAGTGTCCAACGTATCATATACATACAGACAACCGGCGGGCGTCTGCCTTACGCAGACGCCCGCGATTCTGCACAACTATCCGTTCGGGCTCCTCATGTAGTAGAGGTACGCAGCCGCACCGATTGCGATGATCGCCACAGCTCCGAGAACGACGCTGTTCATGACGACGTCTCCTGCTCCCGTGTCCGGGACGCCAGGCGTCGTTGTCGCGGTCGTTGTCGGACTTGTCGTCTGTGCGCTCGCGACGCCAGCGAACATCCAGAGCGCAGCAGCCCAAAGGCTTGCAAGGTATTTCTTTACCATACTATGGTACCCCGTTGCACCGCTGCGCTCGGGGGCGATGATTAAGCTCCTCAACTCGACCCGTCTCGCCTCGCGAGCCGAGGCGGACCGCTTCCAGTATCGGTTCTTACCGGTGAAATGGAGGTGAAAGAGTGCGCAGCGCCGCCGTGCCTATATCGCGATCTCTGCCGGAGCGCGGCGTCTGCGGACAATGTAGAGCGCAAAAACTATGATTGTGATGACGATCAGGAGCGCAATAACCGGCCACATAAGGAGCGGCGTCACGTATGCCTGCGAGGCAGGCTTTCCGAAGAATTCCGTCTTGATGGTGGGCAGGGCGCTATAGCGGCTGATGAGGCCCGAATTGGAAAACCAGCTGTCTTCGCCGAGGACGAGCACGTATGCGCCTTGGTTATCGGGATTAGAAACGCGGACCTCGTAGGCGCCCTGTGGGAGACCGCCCCGCAATACCGGCCCGGCAAGATATTCATCGCGTCCCGCAGTATCGAAGAACCACTGCCATTCGGATACCGTCCCGTCGAGTACGATCACCGGCTCGTCAGTGTCGATCTTGTCGTACACGGCGGCGGAAAAATCGGTGCGTGCCCCTTCGACGTTCGGCGTCAAAATCACGACAGAAAGACGGAACGGGTCTGCCGACTCGATGTGGTACACATGCTCTTCGCCCGCGAGCTTGCCGTAGTACGCCCGGTACGCTTCCGGATCATCGACTGTGACCGACGGGCCCTCGACGATGCGCAGCTCCTGCGCCGCGCTCAGCACAGGTACCAGAAGCAGGCACACAAGAATTCCGATTGAGAGTCGTACGCGTATACGAAGATTGTATCAAACTGCCGAGCGCGGAGCCAGCCGTAGATGCGCCTCACGATACTGTGCCACAACGCCCCGAAGGGGCGCTGTGGCAACGGGCGCGTATGTTCAGGCTGTCGAGGCGCAGCTACGTCTGGTCTTCACCTTGGTCGCTGCGGCCGTCGTTTTCGTTATCCATAACGAGGACGGTATTAGCTTCTGCTAACGTCGACTCGCATCTGATGCTAGCAGCGCCGTATGAAAGAACAATTAAGACCGTGCCAACACACCCGGAATGGCAATGGAATCAACGCGGCGCGTGATCCATTTGCGCGCTTCCTCGGCAAAGAGCACCGTAAATGCGACGGGGACGATGAGGAGCCAGTCGAACCACGTGAGCGCCGTCGTGTGGAGAAGCGTTTGCGCAAACGGATTATAGACAGCGACCAGTTGCAGTGCGATCACCACAAAGAGCGCCGCGACGAGGTAGATATTGGAAATCGGATTTGTCGTAAACACCGATTCTTTCTCACTCCTGCAGTTCCACGCGTTCACCCACTGGAAGACGGCAAGCGCCGTGAGAGAAACTGTGAGCGCCTTCGCCATGTCGTCGAGGTACAGGCTGAAAAGGAAAAGTGTGCCGAGCGCCATCGGCACGCCCATCACCACCATGCGCGTAAACGTGAGGCGATCGACAAGCGACCGTTCCGCCTTGCCAAACTCTTCCGACAGCAGGTTCTGATCCTTCGGCTCCATGCCGAGCGCGATAGTCAAGAAACCATCTGTCACAAGATTGAGCCAGATGATTTGCGCAGGCAAAAGCGGCAAAGGCAGCGACACGAACAGCGCGCCTGCGATGGTGAGCACCTCGCCCACCGATGTCGAAAACAAATACAAAATGACCTTCTTGATGGTCTTGTAAATGTTGCGGCCTTCTTCGATGGCCGCGACGATCGAATAGAAATTATCGTCGAGGAGGACAATATCAGATGCTTCCTTCGCGACTTCCGTGCCGATCTTCCCCATACCGACGCCGAGGTCCGCGGCGACCAGCGACGGCGCGTCATTCACCCCATCTCCCGTCATCGCGATGATTTCGCCGCGCGCCTTGTACGCGCTCACGATGCGTAATTTGTGTGCGGGTGTCACTCGTGCGAACACCGAGACGCGCTCAACGGCGCGCGCGAGCTCTTCGTCGGAAAGAGAATCGATCTCGTCGCCGGTCAGCGTTTTCTCGCCCACTTTGAAAATGCCGGCTTCCTGCGCTATCGCGCGCGCGGTCACGGCATGATCGCCCGTAATCATGACGACGCGAAGCCCGGCGTCGCGCGCTTGCGCGAGCGCGTCGTGCACGCCCTCGCGAAGCCCGTCCTTCATGCCGATGAGCGCGACAAAGGTGAGTCCGTGGATGTCGTTTTCGGCCAGCGTGTTCGTTGCCGCTGCATTCGCGCGCGCGAGCGCGACGACGCGCAGTCCCTGGCGCGAGAAATGCTGAATGGTGCCCTCGATCTCCTCTCGCATCGCCTTCGTGAGCGCCATTTTCTTACCCGCGCGCACGACGGATGAGGAAAGCGTCAGCACCACCTCAGGCGCGCCGACGACCGACAGCCGTCCGCCGCGCTTGTCCTTGTGGAGCATCGCCTTGTACTTGCGGGATGAATCGAACGGGATTTCAGCAAGGAGCGGATGCTCGGCTTCCAGTTCGTCGCGACTGAGCTGCGCTTTGCGTGCAAACACCTGGAGCGCCGCCTCGGTCGGATCACCAGCGACGGACCAGCGCCGTTCTTCTTCCGAATAGATGATGCGCGCGCTCGCGGCGAGGGCGGCGATGCGCGCCGCCTCGAGGAGATCGGCGTGCTCGCTCGCGGCGATGCGGACGCCGTCTTTATGGACGGCTCCCTCAGGCTCGTACCCGACGCCGGAGACGTCGTACGTCTCGCCGCCGGCATAGACGCGCTGCACGACCATTTCATTTTTGGTAATTGTGCCGGTCTTATCCGTCGCGATGACGCGCGCCTGGCCAAGCGCTTCGACTGCCTGCAATCGTTTGACGAGGGCGTTGCGCTTCGACATACGCCACACGCCCGTCGCAAGCACGATCGTCATGACGACCGGAAGTCCCTCAGGGATGACGGACACCGAAAGCGTCACGACGGTCGCAAACATCTCTTGCGCGCTGTGGCCGATCGCCCGCCCGATAAAAAAGAGGATGACGCTCATCGCGACGACGACGCCGATGATGACCCGCGAGAGTTTTCGTATGTCCCGCTGCAGCGGGATCTCGTCCTTCACACCGGAAATTTCGCGTGCGATCGCGCCGATTTCCGTGCGCGACCCCGTCGCGACGACGACAGCGTGTCCGAAGCCGGCGACGATATGAGTGCCTTTGAACACCATCGCCTTTTGTTCGGCGACGGGTAGATCGGGCTTGAGAAGCGGCGCAGTCCCTTTGACGACCGGCTCGCTCTCGCCGGTAAGCGCCGCTTCGTCCGTGGCAAGGTTGCGCGCGACGATCACGCGCGCATCCGCCGGAACCTTTTCCCCTTCACGCAGGATGATGATGTCACCCGGGACAACGCCTGCGTCGGAAATGATTTTTTCTTCCGCAGATCCTCCCTTGCCGGCAAGGCGCAGCACCGTCGCCGTCGTTTCGGAAAACGAGCGCAGCGCCCGCAGCGTGTTTTGCGCACGCCCCTCCTGGATGGCACCGACAACTGCATTGAAAAGGAGGACCGCGAGGATCACGAGCGAGTCCGCGGTGTCACCAAGCCAATACACGCAAAGCGCCGCGGCAAAAAGAATGTAGATGAGCGGGCTTTTGAATTGCCGGAGGAATATCGCGACATAACTTTCTACTTCCGGCTCGGGCAACGTGTTTGGTCCCGCCTCTTGGAGGCGCCGCCGCGCTTCGTCCTCAGTCAATCCTGTCTCGGCCGTTCGAAGCGCCTCAAGCACCGCGGGTATCGATTTCGTGTACCACGTATTCACACATGCAATGATACCGCATTTCTGTCCATCCGCCGCTATTGGCGCGCGTTCATTACGTCATCATGATGGTACCCACACAGTGAGACTATCCACACCGCGCGCGCAAGACTTTTAGACGAGTTTCGACTAGAATGATATGGGGGAATCAGCCAAGCAATCCGATACAGCACTGTACGAGAATCTGCGTCCTCGTGACACGCATTTCTCGTTGATGCTGCGGGGCCGCGCACGCGGAGGCGGATCGGGACATCCGGATACGTCCACTATGGCATCTATCCTTGTCACCGGAGGGGCCGGATTCATCGGCTCCAACCTTTGCAAATCACTACTCGACGAAGGACACATCGTCCACTGCGTCGACAATCTTGTCACCGGCAACCGAAACAATGTTGCTGCGCTCTCGCAGCACGACAACTTTATTTTTTACGAGTTCGACATCGCGAATCCAGCGCTCGCGCAATTATTCCCGACGCGGCTCGATTACATCTACCACCTCGCCTGCCCGACGGGCGTCCCGAACCTGACACGCCTTGCCACAGAGATGCTGCATGCGTGCTCGTACGGTATGTTCAACGTGTTGGAACTCGCCAAGCAACATGAGGCAAAGATGGTGTTCACATCAACCGCGGAAATTTACGGACAGCCTGAGCGAACGCCTCAAGATGAGGACTATACCGGCAACGTGCACCCGATGGGAATCAGGAGCGCCTATGAGGAAGGTAAGCGTTTTTCGGAAAGCTGCTTGGCGGCGTACGTCCGCTACCACGGACTCGACGCGCGAGTCGTGCGCGTCTTCAATACCTACGGCCCCGGCATGTCGCTTTCGGACCGACGGGTCATCCCGCAGTTCATTTCGAGCGTCCTGCGGAAGGAGCCGCTGCGCGTCTACGGCGACGGCTCGCAAACGCGCACACACCTGTATGTCGACGACCTCGTGCGCGGGATTCGGTTGGTCATGGACAAAGGCCTCCCCGGCGAGGCGTACAACATCGGCAGCGAGCATCCGATGACGGTGCGCGAGCTTGCCGAACTCGTCATCGAATTGACTTCGCACGACGAGGGCATTGAGTACGTGCCGCACTTTATTGAGGATCATCGGCACCGCAAGCCGTCGATTGAGAAAGCCAAACAGCTCGGCTGGCAACAAGAGGTCGAAATTACGATTGGCCTGCAGAAGATGATCGGCCTTCACATTGAGACAGTAAGCTCAGTAGTCGCGCAAGCTTCTGACGAACGGACTCGTGAAGAAGTGCTTGAAGACGCCCCGGCAATCAAACTTGCCCCAGTCGTATGAAAATCAACAACCCCCGGAGGTTGTTGCGCGCAGGTGCGCCGGTTTGCGTTTTGTCTGCGCAACTCGCAGGATAGCCGTATGTTCGGGGTTTTCCAGATGTTCGGCATCAGCTACCCGTTTTGGATCCTCATGGGGTGCCTTCGATTTGTCTTCGAGACCATTCATGAATTGCGAGAATCGCACCATGGGCGATCCCTCTTGCATCTCACGGTCGCATGCCTCGGTGGAGTTGGCGTTAGTCTTTCGCTTTTTCTCCTTTTCCTTTTGACGTTCGGCCCGTTCGACGCGATGCTTACGACCGAAGAGACATTTCTCTCACTTGCCCTCGCCCTTCTCATCATCTGGCTCGGTTGCACGACGCTTGGCAGCTATCTTGCGACGCGCATCTATATCGACAATCCGTATGCGGTCGCCGGGCTTGTCGGATTCGGTTCAATCGTATCAGGCATTGTGCTCTTGGTTCTCGCCGGGATTGAGTTCGTTTTTACCGGTGAGGCCTTGTTTTGGGAAGGTGTGTGGATCATTGTCACAGTCCTCGCGTCGTTTCTCGGCGGCCACATGGCATATGCCTTAAACGCGCTTGAGCGCGAACGAGCAAGCGCGCGTAAGGCGAAAGCGAAAGCGGCCCGTGTTCAGCCTGAAGAAGTTGCCGTCCTTATAGCGGCGCACAATGAAGCACTTACGATCGAAAGCACTGTCATGTCGATTCTCCAAAACACGTCCGCGAAACACATTTATATCGCGAGCGACGGTTCAACGGATGATACGGTCAAAATCGCCCGGTCACTCGGGTGTACAGCCGAAGATATCCAGCCAAACCGAGGCAAAGCACGAGCGCTTACCTATATGCTGAAAACGCATAATTTGTACGAACGCTACAAGGCGGTTCTCATCATGGATGCCGATCTCAAAATCGCTCCTGATTATTTCAAACGGACGCTCCCGCAGTTCGACGACCCCGAGACGGCGGCAATTGTCGGCCGCGCCGTGCCGCACTGGCCTACACACTATCTTCCGCGCTGGGACATGCTTTTTACGGCGTACCGAGTCCAACTATGGCGCGTACTTCAATTTACGATCCGGTACGGCCAGACATGGCGCCCGATGAACGTAACACCGATTATTCCGGGGGGCAGCAGCATCTACCGCACGAGCGTACTGCGAAAAATCGATATCGATGTTCCCGATCTCATCATCGAGGATTTCAACATGACGTTCGAAGTGCATCATAAGCGCCTGGGTAAGATTGCTTATTGCCCGTACGCGATTGTCATCGATCAGGAGCCATATTCCCTCCACGATTTTCACCGACAGATCAGTCGCTGGTACCTCGGGTTCTGGCAGACCGTACGGAGACACGGCATTTGGTTCAGCTTTTTTTGGACGACCATGGCGATTTTCGCGGTCGAACTCATCATTGCATCGCTCATATCGCTTGCTCTTCCCTTCCTCCTCTTGCTGTACGGCGCAACCAAAATCTTTGACGCTCCGATCCCGGGAGAATTCCTTGTATCCAATATGACCCTCTACACGATTATCGTATCCGTGTTCGTTCTCGACTACCTAATAACCATTTTCATCACTGTGCTTGAACGGAAGCCATTGCTTCTCGTGTACGCCTTCGGATTCTTCCCGCTTCGCTACCTTGAGGCCATTGTGTTCATGCGCACCATGATCACCGGTCTTTTCGTGCCCCCGAGTGCCGACGGTCGCTGGAAAAGCCCTGCACGCATCGCCTACGCTGAAAAGGCGTCGTAATTGCCTGCAGCAATCTCACGTGATAGGGTGCCGCAAGTCCTGTCGAACCTCGTCAGGCGACATTACGGAGAATGCGAAATGCCTACTAGAGAGACGGCGCTTGTGGCACATGGTCTGTCGCTCCGCGCGAAAGATTGGGAAGACATGATTTTCGGCAAACCGCCGAAACTACTCGGTCGTGCCTCACGGGCGATTCAGCTGTACGCTGATAAGTATCCGCACGCATCACACTTGCTCTTTGGGTCTGGTGCAACATCGAAAGAGTATCGCGGGCGTGAACTCAAGGAATCGGAGTACACGATCCAGTACATACTGGACAACTTCTCTAAGCTCTTCGAATTTGACGGACTTGAGCGTCTATCGAAGCTCAATCGGTGGCGCCTCAAGAACCGGATCCGGCGGATTGCGAAGCCGATGCTCGAGCCCAAGAACACGATTGGCGAACTTCGGTACGCCATTCCATTTTGCCGGGATGCGGGCATCAGCGAAATCGTCCTAGTCGCCGATCCACCGTTCATCTCACGATGCATCGGGCATGGCGAACATATCTTGGAGGAGCTGGGGCTTTTTGGCAAAATCCGTCTCGTCGGCGAGCAATCGGATGTGTGCCATCCAGATCAAAGGGCTGCCGACGTGGTGATCTTCGAACCTCCGCCCGGCGATCCGGAACCGGTCGGCACAATCCTCCGCGGCATCTTCGACATCAAGGAAAAATTGCCGGAGTTCAAGACTGCCGTGAAAGATCTTATTGCACAACATCGCGCGTAGGCGCGTCGGGCGGGAACCACCAGGGTTCCCGCCCTCTTCATTGCGTGTGAGTGGCAATGTAGGTATAGTGCCGCTGGGGAAAACCTATAGGAGCATCTACCATGGAACTCAAAGGAAACGTTGCGCTCGTTACAGGATCTGGCCTTGAAGAAGGCCGTCCGGGTATCGGCTTCGGTTGTGCTGAAGCACTGGCGCGCACGGGCATGAAGATTATGCTGTGCGACGTATCGATCCCACGCCTCGAGAACGCAAAGCGCACGATCGAATCAATGGGCGTTGAATGCGCCACGCACAGTGCCGACGTGTTCGATCTCAATGCCGCGAAATCCACCGTGGATGCGACGATCGGCGTCTTCGGGGGGATCGGACGTGCTCGTTAATCTGCCTGCGCTACGATATTACTATATTGCGAAAAATGGAAAGCTACTCAATCACATCATAAATCCGCTCATCTTCCGCGCCGAATTTCCACAATGCGACGCCCGCGAGGCCGAATTCTTTCGCAAGTTCGTACTTGGGCCGAAAACTCTGCACATTTTCAAACCATACTTCGTTCTCGCTGCCATCGCTGTTTCCAAACGTGAAATACGGCGCTTCGACGCTTTCGTCATAGCGGACGGTCGCACCTTCGGCATCAGCAAGTTCGAGTGCGCTTACGTAATCGACTCCCTCGGCTTCTTCCCAATCACCGTCCTCCCCACGCCAATTGTAGCCATCGAGCGGAATGCCGAGGAGGATCTTGTTCATCGGCACGCCGAGTCGTGCTGCATGTTCCAAGACTTCGCGCGTCCACCCAATTTCGGCGTTCGCGCCCGGGTCAGACGTCTCCCAATGCTGGTCGTACGTCATAAACGCGAGATAATCCGCGCCGGTGAGTGCTGCAATGTCTTGTCCGCGGGTCTCGGAGCCTGGTCGCTGCGCGTGAATAGCGACTTTAAGTTTTTTCCCTTCGGCGCGGAGTGCCGCGCCAAGCTCGTTGATGAACGTCGTAAAGTCATCGGTCTGTGCGTCACTCAAAAATTCGTAGTCAATATTGATGCCGTCAAAATTTTTTTCGCGCGCGAGCGCAACAAGCGACTGAATGTGCGCTGCGCGCGCCTCGGGTGTTCCGATGGCGGCAGCGACACGCTCCCGATCCCAATCCCCGCTCTCCGGCAAATTCGCGACCAGCGCATACACGGCGACGCCGTGCTGATGCGCAAACTCGATGAGCGACTGGTCCTCGCGGGCGTTTTGATACTTTCCGATAGAACCATCTCGATTAAGGCGGTACCAAAACAGTGCGACCGCGTCGATATCTTCCACATGTTTTTTAAACATTGCGGTCGCGCGGGCCTGGTCCCAGTAAGGAATTGCACCAAATACGAGCGTCGCTCCCGTGCGTTCGTGCGCCTGCTCGCGAGCACTTGGCACCCGCTCCTCCGCGGCTTCTCGTACCTCTTCGCGCGCGGGCGCGGCAACCGGCTCGGGCTGCACGCGAAAATTTTGGAAGATTATCATCGCACCAAGCACAAGCACTGCTGCGACGCCAACATACTTCAGCATAGGCGCATCTTAGCGTTCCGCGGCACTCTTTGGGTGAAGAATCTCGCGCGCCTCTGCAACCGGCACGTTCATGAGGAGATCGATAATGGAAAGGTTCGGAATGAACTCACCATGCTGCTGCCGATACGGCGCGCACGTCCACTGCTGCCGCACGAGCGCAATGCCCGCCTTCTCAAACCGCGAAAAGTCCATGTAGGCAGCCGCGCTCGTCCCGCCGAAATAGTATTCATCGGCGTTAAAGTACGCGCACGTCTCCACCAGCCAATCGTTGGCGTCCCGCTTCTCCTTGTCGGCCGGAAGAATCGGTGTCTCCGACATTCGCACGATGCGCCTCAGGCGAAAGGGACTTTGCGCCAGTGCATCGTTAATCTGCGCGAGCGTCGGTCCTTTTGGTCGATAGCACGGCACTTCGAGGATCATGCTCAGCGCCCAGAGCATCGACTCGATGGTGCACTCGGCGAGCGAGCCGTACCGCTGCATCATCACGAGCGAGAGCGACGGGAAAACCGCGGAGTAGTTTGTGGCCCGGTGGTAGTTGTGGTGAATGCTATTGATGTTTTTCTGCTGCCACGCTGAGGCGTAGTCGATTTCGGCTTCATTCAGGCTCTGCCGACCCTGCTCTCCCCCTTTTTTGACGGGAATGTCGAGCATGAACGCTCCTTGCGCCGTCTTTATGGGCGTATGAGCCTGATACGAGACGCCGCGATGCGTCGTGCCGTCAGGATTCGGATAGGTGTGCTTTCGCACATATTGTAAATAATCGGAGATGGTAAAAATATCGGAATCAAGGATGCGCGCGAAGTAGTGTAATCGGGGAAAATACTGCGGCTGGTAACCGGTAAGTCGAATTGAAAGCGCCATAAGCACGTGTGCGAATTCAAAATTCGCAACCTCTAGAAAAAAAAGATGCTCCATACTATTGGTTGGGCGTCGCGAGAATCGCCCGCGCCGCTGCCGGAGAAACATTCATCAGTAAATCAAGAATGGAGAGGTTTGGCATGAAGCCGTGCCGCGGGAACTGCTGCGGGTATTCTTCGCAGTGCCAGTTCTGCTGTACGAGCGTAATGCCAGAACGGGCGATGCGCTCGAGATCGAGATACGCCGCTCCCGCCGTGCCCCCAAAGTAATATTCGGTTGCGCCGAGCGCGCGGCATTGATGCACTATCCAGCTATTGACGTCTTCTCCGCTCGTCTTGTCCGCCGGGTGTAGTTCTTCTTCGGACATTCTCACAATTTTCTTCAGGCGAAATCCGTGATGTGAAAACATTGCGACGAGTTCGGCGGGCACGGACTCGAACAGTGCGACGGGAAATTCGAAAAGAACCGCGAGCCCCCAAACCATGCTCGCAATGGTGCACGCAGCCAAATTTTCGTACGGTTGATTCAGAAGCGCGGTGATGCCGGGCATGAGCTTCTTGAAGAACGGCGCCCTTCCATAATTCAGCTCGAGAATCCGTATATGTTTGCGCGGCCACTCTTTCGAGTAATCCAAGCTCACCGTATTCATCATGCGCTCACGCTGCGGCAGTACGTGGCTCGTGGGTACGTCCAAGAGGTACATCCCTTGCGAAGTTTTTATCGGTGAGTGCGCCTGATAGGACGGGCCGTTATGCCTCGTTCCGTCGGACGATGGATACGCGTGACGTCGCACATATTGCAGATTATCCGAAATCTTAAAGATGTCGGCATTCAGAATGCGTGCATAGTAGTGCAATCTTGGAAAATACTGCGGTTGGTATCCGACGAGTCGCGTGCTCATAACAGGTTAGACGAGAAGGCGGCGCAGCACATACGCCTCCGCGGCGTCGACGCCCGAGAGAACGCCGCGCATCTTGGCAAGTTGCTCGGAGGCATAAACCGAAATAGGCCCCTTTTTTGTTTTCATCTGCGACGCATAGAGCTTCAAGGCCTCCCGCTTCGCGGAAAGCGCCGCGTCATCAAGCGGCAGGAAAAAATTCGGCTCGCGCCCGGACGTCGGACTCCAGCCCGTGTACGGCAGCTCGTATTCAAGCAGCATGCGCGGTGTGTGCTTGAAGGAGCCGTTGACCGGGCGCGTTGCGGCGATGCACGCCTCGTTTGCGGCGCGGTGGTCCTGGTTGTAATCGGCAAACGAGGGAAACGCAAGGACCTGCGGCTTCAAGGTCTCGAGCGATAAGCGTCCGCGCTCAATTTCGTTGATGAGCGTGCGCTGTGGCATATGGTCGAGCTGTAACATGTATTCGTCCCCCGGAAACGCGATATGGAAGCCGTCGATGCGCATGCGCTTTACGACACGACGTATCTCTCGGATGCGCTCATCCGGTCCGGAACTCCCTTTTTTCGAGAAATCCTTTGTTGCGCCGACCGTGAGATAGAGCACGTATACTTTCCCGCCCTCCGCCTTGACGCGCTGGATAAGGCCGCCACAGCCAAAAATCTCATCGTCCGGATGCGGAGCGACAACGAGTAGCCTTTTTCGAGTGAGATCGAGCATGGAAACAGTTGTGGCACGTGCCCCGTTTCCCTTGCGAAGCAGGCGCATTATACATCGTGATTGTGCGTCTGAACACCTTGCACTCCTTCCCGTCGTGGTACAATTTCGCGCAAGCTTCGGCTTCAGGGAAACTGGCGGCTTGAATGCAGGAGACATCAGACAATGCTGTTGCCACCCTGGCGCCGACCGTGCACAGACGCACCTATGACGTCGCTGTCGTTGGATTGGGATACGTCGGGCTGCCGCTCGCGCTTCTTGCCGCACGCAAGGGGCATCGCGTGCGCGGCATCGACATCAACGAGAAGCGCGTTGCCTCAATCAATGCCGGAGAATCACCCTTCTTTGACGAACGGATCGCGGCGGATTTGCGCGAAACATCGCTCACCTCATACACGGACTTCTCCCGCGTGCGGGAATGCGAGATTGTCGTCGTCTGCGTGCCGACACCGGTGCGTGACGACCATTCGCCGGACCTCGAGCCGCTCATTGGTGCGTGCGAAGGGATAGCGCCGCACCTTGCACCAGGATCGCTGGTCGTCATTGAATCTACGGTGAACCCGGGGATATGCGAAACCGTCGTTCTCCCCATCCTCGAGCGCGCCGGCATGAAGGCCGGAATCGATTTCGATCTCTCGCACTGCCCCGAGCGCGTGAACCCGGGCGACAAGGACTGGCATGTCGAGAATATCCATCGCGTTGCCGGTTCGTACACGCCGCGCGGCCTGGAGCGCACGGTCGATTTCTATTCGTCCATCATCACGGGCGCGATCAAGCCGATGCACGGCCTCAAAGAAGCCGAGGCAGTGAAAATCGTCGAGAATACGTTTCGCGACATCAACATTGCCTTCGTGAACGAGCTGGCGCTTTCATTCGACCGGCTCGGCATCGATATCGTGCACGTGATCGAGGCGGCATCGACAAAGCCCTTCGCGTTTATGCCGCACTATCCCTCGTGCGGCGTCGGCGGTCACTGCATTCCCGTGGACCCGTACTACTTGATCGCCGAAGGAAAACGGAACGGGTTCGACCACGAATTTCTTTCGCTCGCGCGCAAGATTAACAACCACATGCCGGTCTTCACGGTTGATTTGCTTGAGCGTACGCTTCGCGGTCGCAACCTTGCGCTTCAGGGCGCACGGATCGCCGTCCTTGGCCTGGCATACAAGGCGGACATCGACGACATGCGCGAGAGTCCGTCGCATCGCATCATCGAGGAACTCCGCGTACGCGGCGCGACGCCCGCGGTCTACGATCCGTACATTCCTGAACACTCGCACCATCCGTCATTAGAAGAGACGCTCCGGGGTTCTCTCGGCGCGATAGTCGCGACCGCGCATCGTGCATTCAAAGAATTGACGCCGCGCCATTTTCTCGAGAACGGCATTTCCGTAGTCATCGACGGGAAAAACTGCCTGAACAAGCGGCAATTCATCGACGCAGGCGTCGTGTATCGCGGTATCGGCCGCTAGCATGACCCCGTACTACTCGATGCGGGCGGTTACCGTCATGCCCGGTCGCACACGCTCGTGCTGCTGGTAACTGACAATCGCATAAAATCGCACCACGCCGTCTTGGACGGTCGCAACAGGATCGACCGCGAGCACGACTCCCGGGAGAGACACTCCGTCGACGCCGTCGAACGTGACGGTAACAGCATCGCCCTCTTGCACGTGCCCGACATCCGCTTCGGAAAGCGCAATGCGCGCCGCCAACTCCTTGGTCATGATCGTCGCCAGAATCTCGCCGGGGACGACTGAATTTCCCGACCGGACCGGGGATGCAATCGTACCCGCAATGGGAGCCTTCACGGTATGCGCCTCGACGCGGGCACGCGCCGCGGCTAGAGCCGCTTCGCGCTCCGCAACCGCGACTTCCAGGCTGCCGATATCAGGTGCGGCCTGCGCCGGTCCGGATTGCGCAATGCGCAGATTTTCGGTCGCATTCGCCAGTTCGTCGAGGCTGTCGTTGGTCGTCACCAAGGCGTCTGAAATGGCGCCTTGATGTGTCGCCATACTTTCAAGTTGCGGTTGCCCCTGTTCGTCGAACTGCTCTCTCACGATCGCAAGAAAATCCGACACGCTCTTCAGCGCATCGGCTGTCACTTTCAACGTTTCGTACGTCCCCTGGATTACGCCCTCCATTTCCGCCTGCGACGACGCACGGGAGATAGCACGATATCGCTGAACTATTCCCTCATAACTGCTCTTTGCACGGCGCACCTGGTCTGCTGCCGCTTCGCGCGGACCGCTGATCTCGGGATACTGCGCTGACACCATATCCGCGTACGCGTATATATTTCCCACCGATTGCCTGACGTCGCGCCCGTTAACGACGTCCGTAAGCGTCGGCATGATCCACGCCAAGTTGACATGCGTGTTTGAAAGGGCGGTAAACGCCTGATCGCGTGCCGCCGTGAGTTCTGCAGAGTCGGCGCTTGCTTCAGCGGTGCCGCTTCGCGCCTGCTCCAGCGTTCGTTGCGCCGCGGCGAGTGACGCCTCCGCGCTCTTGAGTTCGGCACGCGCTTCCGCGTCGTTTAGCCGCGCCACGATATCGCCTTCTTCGACAGACTGCCCCTGCGCGAGTATCGAAACCACGCGTCCCGAGACGGCCGATTTGATTTCCAATTCGTTGAGCGCGATCGCCTGACCGGGCGCCGTGACCGTGACTGGCGCCGTTTGTTGTTGTGGCGGAACGCCGCTAAAAAACGCCGCGAACGAGCCGAGGGATGCCTGGAGTGCCGGTCTGACTTCACTAAACGAGCTTGTGCTACCAAAAACGGACGCGAGCCAAATCAGGCTCGCACCGACAGCCGCGACAAACGCATAGTAGGCATAAGTGCCCAGTCGCGGCAGCGCTTGGGCCGCTCGTTTTCGAAAGGATCGCATCTCCCCCGCTATCGCTTTCCATCCGTTCAGTCGTTTCGGCAATACCTGCATACCACCATTGTCTCGTACCCTCCATGTGCCGCAAGTGAATATCGCACTTTGCAATCAAAGTCTGGATTGCACAATGCGTCGCGGCCAATTATCGGGACTTTTTCGCCGTTCGCACTCGTCGTTGCCTGCCGCGCTTTGCACGTTTCCCCTTCGTTCCCTCCTCTTCCAGCGCCTCGCGGACGGCATACCAGCGGCTCTGCATCCTCGCGACAAAGTCACGCACGTCCTTCGGATCGAGATCCTTGGTCATGCGGTACCGGTGCGCCGCCTCGGTTATGAGTGCACGGACATTACGGTCGGTCAGCACCTTGTTTTTCGCTTTGCGAGCCGCCTGCACGATCTCGCGTTCCGCGTCCCGTGCCCACTTCTTCAATTGCCGCCGATGCTTCGCGGCGTCTTCAGACCCGTAGAGATAATAGGCAGCGGCGAGAGCGGCGCCTGTTGCCGCAGCCGCCGCGCCGAGCGTTGCTTTAGTACGTGTTTTCATATGACGCCAATGGTAGCGTCAGCGCATGACAAAGCGGTGAAGCCGATGCCATTTCTCAACAAAAAATCCGCGGCATGCGCGGAGATCCTAGGCGGTTACGCGCAATTATTTCAACACATCCCACATCTTGGGATCTTCGCCTCCGTCAATCTTGAAAACGGCGACGCCGCGGATGCCTAATTTCTTTGCGAGCGCGACCTTGTCGCCGATAGCTTGCGCGTCCTGCCACGTGACCATGCGATACGCCATGTTCGTGTTTTGCGCCGTAGTGAGCGCGGACGCGGCTGATGCGACAAGGTTGAACGGCCATGCCGTCGCGGGACGCGGCAGCGAGAGCGGTCCATCCTTTGGGAAGTACGTGAATCCCAATTCGCCACCGGCGTTGCGGCCCGGTGTTATGTTGTATTCGTTCGCGAGATCCCATCCATACTGCGGATTGAACGTCCAGAGGAGGTCGTAGGTGTGCTGATTGTTTGCATAGGTGCGCACTTCCCATTCGTACCCATACGTCGGAATGCCGAGGACGATTTTGCGCGCGGGAATCGATTTCATCGCCTCGCGGATAGTCTTCTCAACCCATACGGTATCGGCGACGGGCGCATACGGCTCTGTCACCTCGGATTCGCGTTTCTGGTCCACATTGCGCTGGTCATATGTCATGAACCGGACACGATCGCAGTACTTGTTGATCACCGCGAAATCGTTTACGTATTCTCCCGCGTCCGCCGGAGGCGTTGTGCCGTGGTAGCGATCGGAAAGCGGCGTGCGGCTCTCGATCGTGCACATCACCCACTTGTCGCCCATTGCCGCGTAGAGTTCTTCCAGGAATTTCGAGAAGTGCGGTTTTGTTTTCAAGTACTTGCCCTCGTAGTCAATGTCGATCCCGTCGAATCCGTGCGTGTAGACCTCGTCGACGATCTGCTTGATATGTGCGGCGCGCTTCTTCGGGTCGCTCAAGACCGTGTGCATCGCTTCCGCATTCGACCACATGACCGTCGGGATGTAGCGTACCCCTTTCGCCTTTGCCTCCTTCTGCAGCGTCGTCCACGGCTCCATAAGGATAAGCGCGGCGTCGTTGAGATTTCCGTTTTCGGTGACGGTATACCCAAACGGATTCACCTCGGTGAATGTCTCCAAATGCGGCATGATATCTGCCGTACCGGTTGCTGCGCGCCAGTACGGGATCCAGCCTGAAATCTCGAAGGGTTTTGAAATCACTGCGGCGTCAGCGTGTAAAGGCATGAACGCGCAGACGAAGAGCGCCGCTCCTGCGATAGCAGAAAACGCGGTGCGTGTGTTTTGCATGTACATATGGACGAGGTCGCGCTTCTTACCTTACACCATTGTCGAAAATGGACCAAGAAATGATGAAGTTTATGGCACGTAGACTTCATCAACTTTGCGCACAAGGCCATTGTGAATGGTGATCCGGTACGGCAGGTCACGCCAGTGCTGACTGGGATTATTTATGAGCTGCTCGAATTCCTGCCGGGAAATCACCGTCGGGCGCACACCTTCCTGCTCCATACGTAGCGTCTGCATCGTGATCACGACGTCGTTTGCGAATTCATAGACACGGGTCGCTCCCGACGTATTCCTGATGATGTAGTCGTTTGGAAGACAGCTGGAGCGCGTCGCCTCGGTGCAGAGGCCCGCCTCGATAGCGGCGTCTTCGCCTTCTGCTCCAGTAAGCCATTCGGCTTCGTCAAAAATAACACCGTAATTTCCGTTGGTCGTGACGCCATCGATGAATCCAAGGCGCTCCGTCCCCCCTTCTCCCATACCAAGGAGTGCCGCAGTCAAAAGGAACCCGCCGACCAGGAGTGCCAACAAAAGCGAAAGAATGACGCGCCGTCGCATGATGCTATTTTACCGCATCGCGCTCACGATGTTGTCATACCGTTACCGCCACTCTTTCGCAATGCCCCATTGGATGCGCACGGCCGCGCCTAGCGTAAGCAGCATGATGCCGAAGTTGACGAGCCATCCGAGGAACGGAATAAGGCCGAGGACAAAATGCACTGCGACGCCAAGGAGAATCGTTTTCCAATTAACTTCGTATCCAGCTGGTTTCCAGATCCACTTGTGCACGATCGATCCCGCAACGATAGGCGCGGCGAGCGAGACGAAAAGGAGCGAGGCTACGTATATGAGAAGGCCGAGGATACCGAGCGGCATGCCGATAATCGTGACGAGCACGATAATCGAGGCGACCGGCACAACGATGAGGAAGACGGCGCCGCGGCCGATCTCCAAAAGCGGCTGCGTCGCGGCCGTTGCGACCAATTCACGGGAATAGCGATGGAATAAGTATCCGATTGCAAATGCCCCGACAATCGACATCAACAATTTTGCAACGAGCAAGAGCGTGATAAAGCCCGCGGCGGCTCCGGCGACATCGACATCGCTTCTGCCCTCGCGACGTTCAAAGTTGATCTCGCCACGCACCAGTGCGCCTTCTTCCATCGTCGCCTCCTGCGGCGCCGTGTAGGTCAAATCCCCGCTGATGACTGCCCGCGGGCCGAGCGTAACTCTATCCGCCATGATCTCGACGTTCCGCCAATCGGCGCATCAATCCGCACTTCCCCGCCGCCGAATTTCAGGTCGCCGGTAACCGGTGCCGTTATGGTCAGTACTCCGCCGCCGACCGCGACATCGCCGCCGACACCCTCTCCCGAAATACGTGACGCCGGGAGTTGCCCGAGTCATCAACTGGCCGTCTATTGCGAATGTAACATCGCGATAGTCCGTTTCCCCAGCCTGCTTCTCATCGTAGATATAGGAATTAAGCGCAAAAACCCGCCGACTACGGCGGCAATTACAATGACGAGAGCAGCGACATACTTGAGCATGCATGCATCGTATCATGAAGTTCATGAATGAAAAACCTTTTGTTTGAGCCGTCGTTTGGATATACTGACAATGCTTCATGCGGAAATCATGTGTCGCTCTCATGGTCGCGGCGATTCTCGGAACGCCGCATTTTAACGTCGGCGTCGAACCCGTCATCGCTCTTGCTTCGGCATTCGCCGACGACTATGTACACGATCCTTCGGAATACCCCGCACGCATCGCGATTCCGTCAATTGGCCTGACTGCTCCGATACAAAACGTTGGAATTAACGGTAAGGGTGAAATCGACGTCCCGGATGGCTCGACGCGCAACGTCGGCTGGTATCAGTATGGCGCCGTCCCAGGGGATTTAGGCAACGCAATCATGGACGCACATGTGTACGCGCGTTCAAAAAATTGCACCGGGCAAATGTCGGCGATGAAATAACGGTCGAGACCGCAGGTGGCGAGACACTCCATTTTGTCATTACTGATTCGCGCGTCTATGCGCTCCATGATGTGCCGATGGCTGAAATCGTGCATGAACGGGAGGCTCGCGGCTTGATGCTCATCACCTGCGCAGGCGCTTTAGCCGGACCCTCGGCACCTACACACATCGCCTCATCGTCTCTGCCGAACTTGTGGAATAAACACTCTTGTCGGCAAAATAAACAATGTATCACTTTCTATACCATGGTATAGAAAGTGATACATGGGCGACAGTCTAAGCGTCGATTTCTCTGATTGACGTATTGCGGTGGATGATCTCATCGTTGCGCACCGAAAGGAAAAACTCGTATTGGTTGCGCGGATTGCGGCCGTACCACGTTAGAAATTCACTCTCGGCGGGCTTCCGCTTCAGCTCCTCGCCGCGCTCAGCCAAGAACCGGTTGTATTGCTCGAAGGCATGATTTTCAAACATGTAGTTAAGCTCGTACGAGTAGCGCGGATTGATAAGGTACAAAAAATAACCCCACCAAAAATAAAAGAACGCGAAGAACATCGGGACGAACGTATGGCGGAAATATCCTGCGCGGCCTTCTTGCGCGGCGAAGTGCGAGATAACGACGACATGCATCGTTTCGTTATCTTGCGCGATGCGCGAATACTTCGAAACGTTTGCAAGCGCCATCGCCCGCTTCTCATCTCTATAATAGAGCGTGAGAAGCGTGTACGCAGCCGAAGCCCATGAATGATACGGGACGCGCGCGATCACTTCGACCGCGCGGAATTTCAGATACGACGGTTCTTCTCCGTACACCAGGTTCCCCGCCCATACGAGAAAGTGCCCCAACAGGCGCGGAAGCGCTGCGGTCTGGTAGTCGTCATACGGCCGCTTGTATTCCGCAAGGAGCTGCGGATCGTTCAATTGCTGGTTGAGCGCCTCCAGATCGGTATTGCCGCGCACGAGATCCATGCGCGGTAGTATACCGGATTATGAAGAAGCTGCTATCCCCAGCGAGACCGATGCGCCTTCTTGATGTTTTTGCGCTGCGCGCGTCGCATCGCCGCGGTCGGCTTCTCTGCCTCGGGGATATTCCGGCGCGAGTGGGCCTGGAAAATATCGCCTTTCACGTGCATGATGGGGCCGCGGATGTTTTTTAGGACACTACGGGCTTTCGCGCCGGTCACGCGCAACTGTCCGTTCGACATCACCTTTGCGTCTTTCTTTTCAATCAGCCATGAGACCGTATCCCACGATCCGCTCGATCGCTTGCCGGCCAGGCGCTCGAGGCCGCCCTTCCCGCCGACATCCTGCACACGGAAGGTCACGAACTCGCTCTTGGGACGAACCATGATGCGATAGAAGTGCCCCTTGCCGGTCGAGCCCGGCTTTTTGCGGCCGCGGCCCTGCGGCTGCGCAAGCGCGCGTTCGCGGTGCGACATGGCTTTCCAGCGCGCCTGCGCTTTCTTGATATTTTTCCGCGCGATCGCGCGGCGTTTCTGTGGTGTCATTGGTCCTGCCATACGCTTACTATAGCGCCATTCCAGCGCACGAGGGTGAGAAAAATGTGAATATCCTGCCTACTCCGTCGCGACTGGGAAGGTGCCGCAGGCACCGCGCGTCGCGTTTATGACACGGAACATCTCGTCGATCGTCGGCTCGACGGCACGGACGCGCCGCCCGTCTTTAAGCGTAAGGTAGACATCGAGCGCGTGCGTCTGCATCGCCATTTTTACCTCGCAATTCTTCAAAAGTTCCATGGCGTGATACCACGAAATAAACGTGTCGCCCGGCTCGAACGACCGGAGTTCCTCGCCGGCGCGTGTAATACGCATTTTACGCACCAAGATCGTATTCCCCTCCCGCGTACCCTCGATAAGCGCTGCACGCCCATCAAAAACCTGGTCGAACGTGATACTCATCGCGACGCACGGTGTCGCACCGTTTTCTGCCGCACAGACGGAGAGCGTGTCCATCTCGATCGCGAGCGTCGTCGTGCCCGCCCCGCCGTCGTATTCAAACTTCCCCTGCGACTGCCCGCTGGTGACGGGCGGGAAACGAAGGACGCCGACTTCGTTGAAATTCGTCGGCTCGCTCATGTTCATGTCCGGTATGTGCGCGCCTTGGTCTTGCGTTTCGAAATAGAACCACACACCCGCGGCAACGACGAGGAGGAGAACGATGGTCGCGAGAATGCGCATAGCAGTATCCTACCAACGCGGCGCCAGTCAGAATATTTCACCGCGGCGAAAGGCGTTCACCACGTCGTGCGCGCGGCAAGTCGGCACAGAAACGCGGTACCTGCCGCGGCCGCAGGCTCGCGGCCGACACCATACAAAACACGTTTCGCGACACCGATCGATGGCGTATCCAGCACCAACCCAAGGTGCGACGCGATTCCCATCCGTCGCGGGTGCGCGATGCCTTGTCCGTCCACAAAAAGCACATCCGGCTTCGTCTTCAATTTCTTAAACGCCTTCAACAGCACCGGGATTTCGCGAAATGACAGGAAACCTGGCACATACGAAAAGTTCGTCGTCGCTTTCGCCAATGCGCGCCCAGTTTCAGCGAGATCCGGGAACGACAGCACGACGACGCCGGCATACAATTCGTTTGAGAATCGGTTGCTGGACACGTCGACGCCCGCAATCGTCTTCGGCGCAGCCAAAAGCTTTTCAAGTCGGATTTCCGCGCAATGCACGTTGGATCTGCGCCGCCTCATCCACCGTCACGTCCCACGGATGCATGGGACGTATCATACAAAAAAGGCGCGCCTACTTCTCCATGCCAAGCCGCGCGCGGATGCGCGCGATGATGTCCTCCATGTGCATGTCGCCCTTGATGAAATATTCGATGGCGCCCGCTTCTTGCGCCTCTTCGACGACCGTCCCGTCGGAGACGTTTGTGAGGATCATGACGGGCACGTCTTTCCCCCACGTATCGTTCCGCAATTCGCGCACCATCTCGAGCCCGCCCATTTCCGGCATCTTCAGATCGGCAAGGATCATATCGGGATGCTTCACGATCGCGGTTGCGAGGCCTTCTTTGCCGGTGCGTGCGGTCAAAACCTCAAACCCCTCACCCTTCAGCACGTCGCCAAGCGCGAGCACCGCCGGAGCTTCGTCTTCCACCACCAGTACCGTTTTTTTGTCTGCCATGCCGTGAGTATAGCGTGCGTTAGACGCCCGCGAGCGGCTTGTCCCCACGCGCCTTCCAGGTAAACGGGATCGTGACGAAGAACGTCGTGCCCTGGCCTTCAACCGATTCGAAGCTGATACCGCCTCCGACGCGGTCCAGGATGGTTTTTACGAGGTAGAGCCCGAGGCCGGTGCCGTCGGGGACGAGGTTCTGCGCGTTGGATGCACGATGGAGCTTCTCGAAAATGCGCGGCTGTTCGTCTTTTGGAATGCCGATACCGGAATCCTTGACGCTTAAAAAGACGACTTCGCGTCCCGCCTCGGCAAGGGACATGTCGCACGTAACGTTACCGCCTTCAGGCGTGTACTTGATAGCGTTCGAAAGAAGGTTCTGGAAGATCATCCGCAACAGTTGTTTGTCGGCCGTGAGATGCGGAAGATTCGGTGCACAGGTGAAATCAAGGGAGATCTTTTTCGCGTCGGCGGCATGCTTCTGCTCGTCGATAACGCTCGTCATCAATCCGCACGCATCCAGTTCTTCAGGCCGTATGGCGAGCGTGTCGAGTTCGATGCGCGAAACGTTGAGCAGATCATTCACCATCGCGATCATGCGGCTTGCCGCGTCCTGGATGTTGGCGACATAGGTGCGCTGGTCGTCCTGGAGCGCTCCCTTCGTCCCGCGCATGAGCGACTCGGCGAGCCAGCTGATGGAAGTAAGCGGGGTTTTCAATTGGTGCGAGGCGAGCGAGACGAACTCGGTCTTGGCTTTATCCACCTCCATTTCGCGCGTGACGTCCGTGATGACGCCCTCGATACGCTTCGGCGCAAGGCCGTCACGCTTCGGCGTCATCTTGCCCTGCACGCGCACGTACATATGCCGCCCCTTGTGTGAGACCGCCGCGAACGTGAGGGAGAACGGGCCCGACGTGACCAATATTTTCTTCCAGGCATCCGCAACCCTTTCTCGTTCTCTCGTCTCCGCAAACGCAAGAAACTGCTCGGGTGTCGGCGGGGTATTGTATTCAGTCTCAAACAGCGCAAACAATTGCGGCGTCCAGAATGACTGCTTCGGGTCCTCAAAATCCCACAGGAAGCTGCCGAAATGGCCGATCTGCTCGGCCTCTTTCATCCGCTCCGCGAGCGCGTCGATTTCGCCTGTCACGTAATTCGTCCCCTCCGTCCGCGTCACGATCAGTCCGCCTGCGTACGCGCTTACGAGCGCGAGCACGACCGCGCCTCCGGCGATAAAAAGAAGGCTGTAGTTCGACACGAGTTCGACGATCTCCGCAATTTCCGGCATCCCGGCTATTGTAACAGGATCTTGGTCGGCTACTCTTTTCGCGCAGCACGCGCGCGGTCAGTTTCCGTAAGGTGGATTTTGCGGAGGCGCACCGACTGCGGCGTCACTTCCAGGTATTCGTCCTTTTGCATAAGTTCAAGCCCTCGTTCGATCGTCAATTCATACGGCGGGATGAGCTGGATCGCCTCGTCGCTTCCGGACGCGCGGACGTTGGTGAGGTTCTTCCCCTTCGTCGGATTCACCGTCATCTCCTCGCCTTTCGACGTGTCCCCAATCACCTGCCCTTCGTACACCTCGGTCGCCGGGCCGATATAGAGTCGGCCGCGATCCTGCAAATTCCACAGAGAAAAGCCGAGCGCCTTCCCGGTCGCCATCGAAATCATCGAGCCCTGCGGTCGCTTCCTGATGTCTCCCGCAAACGGCTTGAAGCCTATGACGCGCGCGGCAATGATGCCCTCGCCCTTGGTATCGATGATGAATTGGTTGCGGTAACCGAGGAGCCCGCGGGTCGGACCTTCAAAAATCAGGCGCACCGTATCGCCGTGAACCACGAGATTCTGCATCACAAAGCCGCGCATGCCGAGTCGCTCAATGATCGCGCCCTGATATCGTGACGGGATATCGATGACGACTTCCTCGAACGGTTCCGTCTTTATGCCGTTTTCTTCGCGCACAATCACCTGCGGCTGCGAGACCTGCATCTCATATCCTTCGCGCCGCATGTTTTCCAAAAGGATCGCGATGTGCAATTCCCCCCGACCGGAGACTTTAAAATTGTCGGGGTTCTCGAAATCGACGCGTAGTCCCACGTTGATTTCCAATTCTTTTTCGAGCCGGTCGCGCAGCTGGCGCGAGGTGACAAACTTCCCCTCGCGTCCGCCAAACGGCGAATTATTCACGAGGAAATTGAGGGTAATCGTCGGTTCGTCGACGGCGATGGCGGGCAAGGGCTCCGCATCCTTGTCGGTCGTCACCGTTTCCCCGATTTCGATATCGGGAATGCCGGCAATGAGCGCGATGTCGCCCGGCGGGACTTCTTGCGCCTCGACGCGCTTCAGGCCTTCGAAGGTAAACATTTTCGTGATCTTCCCTGCGCGGACTTCCCCCGACGGCTTTTTTACAAAGATGCTTGCGCCCGTTTTCAATGTGCCCTTATACACACGCACGACGGCGAGACGGCCGAGAAAGTTGTCGTAGGCGAGATTAAATGGTTGTGCGCGCACGGCAACCCCGTCTCGCTGAGGCGAAGCCGAGGCGGACGGCACCTTTTCCAAAATCGCGTCAAGGAGCGGTGTCAGATCCTTCGATTCCTCGTCGAGCTTCCGTTTCGCAATGCCAAGTTTCCCGATCGCATACACGACGGGAAATTCCGCCTGCTCATTCGAGGCGCCAAGTTCCAAAAAGAGTTCCAAGACTTGTTCTTCCGCGCGATGCGGGTCTGCCGCCGGCTTGTCGATTTTATTGATGACGACAATCGGTTTCAGCCCGAGTTCGAGAGATTTCTTGAGGACGAAGCGCGTCTGCGGCATCGGGCCTTCCTGTGCGTCGACGACGAGAAGCACACTATCGATCGATCGCAAGACACGCTCGACTTCCGAACCGAAATCCGCGTGCCCCGGCGTGTCGACGATATTGATTTTCGTATCCCTATACATCACCGCCGCGTTTTTCGCGTAGATGGTGATGCCGCGCTCTTGTTCCAGCTTGTTACTGTCCATCGTCACGCCTTCTTGTGCCGCACCCGTCTGACGCAGAATTGCATCCGTCAGGGTCGTCTTTCCGTGGTCAACGTGGGCGATAATCGCAATATTTCTGATTTCCATATAAAAAGCCTCGGTCGCGAGGCAGGTTTGACAATATTAATCCGGATTCGTCAAAAAGCCAAGCGTGAGACAGGCAGGGAGTAGGTCAAAGAGCGGTATATACGCATTCGTGCGGGAGGCATACCGTTTGCCTCCCACAACGCCAATAGAAAAGTCATTTAGCCCTTGTTGAATTCAACCAATGCGCCGCCTTTGACGACCATGAATGTAAAGAGGTAGTTCTCGGGGGAAATCGTACCTTCAGATTGCGGCTCCGGTGAGACCGCGATCAAAGTGACGGTATCGTCTCCGACGGTCATCGGCGTGTCCAGCTCGAACATGATTTCCGACGCCTCCGCTTGGCCGCGCCCCGTGACAAGTGCGCGGACGCGCACCGTGCCTGCTTGAATGCACTCGACATCCGCCGGGCAGCGGCTATCTTCGACGACTTCTACCGGATTGACGCGCACGCCCAAGACACTTTGCGTTTCGTTGAGGCGGACGTCAATCGATTCGGGCGTGCCGTCCGGAGTGTTTGAGAAATCTTCCGTTTCGCCCGCAACTTCGCCATTTTCCTGCGGCGTCTCGCCGCTAAAGAAATTTTGATACACGAAGAAACCACCGATCCCGACGACGAGGACCGCAAGTGCGATCAGTCCGTTCCGCCAGTCACTATTCATACGGGAAGTATATCACGCGACGCGCTAGCCAACGCTTCAGACATGTTTCGTAATTCGAAGCGCCGAACAGTGTTCGGCGCTTCACTTGTAGCGCCACGCGGAGGATCAATGGAGCGATGCGAGCTCAAGGTCGTCCCTGAGGGCGTGGTTGATCGACCTCCGCCGCTCATCGGATACCACAATCGGATATCCGTCGGCCGACTGAAGGACGTACAAGACGCCACGAACCGGAACCCCGCCGATGTTCGGATACATCTCCCGCAGTTGCTCAGCGGTCATTTCCTTTACGTAAGCCACTTTGCCGCATCCGAGTTTCGCTAACGCTTCCTTGGATACGACGAACGTCGTACCTCGCGCCTTCCGAACCTTGCCCATGATCACCTCCTCGTGATGTATGGTGTTCTCAGCTCACAGTACCAACCCCCGCGCAACGTGCAAGCTCAGCTGCCTAGGTCACCGATCGGTCCTCGTCGAGCGTTGCGAGCCTTTCCATATCTTCGTCATCCAGTTCAAAATCGAAAATCGCGATATTTTCCTCGATGTGCGCCTTCTTCCCCGACTTAGGTATGACGGCATGGCCCTGCTATACACCCCATCGCAGAAGGACCTGCGGGACGGTCTTTCCATGCTTCTTTTCGATTGCGTTTAGCGTCTCGTCGCCGAAGTACTGTGTTCGCGTGAGCGGGCTGTAGTTGACGACGATGATGCCATGTTCGTGGCAGTACTCGACCGTGTCGTTCGGGACCTTGAAGGGGTGCATCTCAACTTGGTTGACCGCCGGCGGCATCTCCGCGTACAGCTCCATTTCGGCAAGGTGTGAACGCTCGTAGTTCGAGACGCCGATCGTCCTGGCCTTGCCCGCGCGGAAAATGTGTTCCATCGCGCGCCATGTCTCGGCGCGGACATCCTTCCCTCCAGGCTCGTCCGTATTGGGCCAATGGATCAGGTACAAGTCCACGTAGTCCATGCCGAGTCGATCCAGTGAGGCGTCGATCGCGCGGATCGCGCGCTCGTAGCCCTGGTCGTCGTCCCACAACTTTGTCGTGATGAAAATCTCTTCGCGCGGAACGCCTGATTTTTTGACGGCTCGGCCGATATCCGTCTCGGTATCGTAAATCTTCGCGGTGTCGATGTGCCGATACCCCGCCTCAAGCGCCCACAAGACCGGCTGCTCGGCCCTTCCGGCAAGGTTCCAGGTGCCAAAGCCGATGACCGGCATTTTCTCACCGGTATTCATCTCTATTTCGCGAGCGACATCTCGTGCCATCGTTCAAGGCTAGACATACGCGTATAAAGAACGCATGAATTGCCGTGTGTACACGATACACATTCTACAATCACACAACCTTCATGAAAAAGAGTCTATGCTGTACCATGCAGTGGTCCGCCTTCGCGGACCGTTATCCAATAAACGTAATTGTATGCGTACAGCACTTGTATTTATCGTTCTCATACTAATCGCGGGCGGCGGATACTACTGGTATACGCAGAATATGGCAACACCGGCAATGGAAGATCACATGATGGATCCGTTTGGCACCGATACGACGGGTCCTTCGATGGATTCCAACATGCCCGATGGCGCCATGATGGAAGACGGCACTATGGATGATGATGCCATGGACGACGCGATGACCGATGATGCGGGCACCGTCAAGGAATTTACCGTCTCAGGGCAGAATTTCTCGTTCTCGCCCGCAACCATGAGCGTGAAACGAGGCGACACCGTTCGAATCACCTTTCGCAACGTGAGCGGTACGCACGACCTACGCATCGACGGCTACAACGTCGGCACCAACGTCATCCAGACCGGGCAGTCGGAAACATTTGAGTTCGTCGCCGATCGCGCCGGTACGTTCGAATACTTCTGCTCCGTCGGCCAGCATCGCCAGATGGGCATGGTCGGGACACTTACCGTCACGCAATAGCTTCCTGCTTTGCGAATACAACGGCCCGCATCTGCGGGCCGTTGGTGCGCGGCCCACGAATGCCGTGTTCATGAAATCACCATCCGAGAATAGTCTTCACCAAAATGCAACTTCCCTTTGCCGCAGAACATGAGACACTGTATGTGGTCAGCCGTTACTCGATTGAACCACACACAGCATATGAACTATGAAAACAATTATTCCACTTCTCTTCTTGACGGTCTTCGTCGTCTTGGCGAGCGGCTTTTCCCTCGACCGCAGCTTGTTCTCGAGCCCGTCAGAGTGGAAAGTCGAAAGCGGAGCCGATAGCAGAGAGCTGGCAAGTACAAATACTCCCCAAAGCGCCGCGCCGCGTACAAACGCGGACGACCGTGTCGTCGCCGAGTTGCCGGAAGAAGACGTCGAACCCGCGCCGCCGGCACATGTGCCGGCGGCGCAGCCCGCTCCTTCCCCGGCATCTCAAGTGGATCCCGCATCCGCGTCACAGCAACCCCCTTCCAACTACTCTGCACAGATAGAAGCGGAAGTACTTCGCCTTACCAACATCGAGCGTGCGAAGGCTGGCCTCGGTGCCCTTTCGCATAACGCGTCCCTTGCGGCCATCGCCGAGTCTCACAGCGCCGACATGCTCAAGCGCGACTTTTTCAGCCACGACAATCCTGAAGGCTGCAGCTCATCGTGCCGCGCGACAAATGCCGGCTACAAGTGGCAGATGATCGGAGAAAACATTTACATGATGTCCGGATGGGATCTCACCGCCGAGGAGGCAGCGATCATGATCGTAAACGGATGGATGTCGAGCCCGGGACATCGCGAAAACATGCTCAAAGCGCCGTATATCGAAAGCGGCGTCGGCGTTGTCTCCCAAGGCGACACAATCTACGCGACGGCACTCTACGCGAATCCGCGATAGTCACTCGCTCTCGTGCATCTCTTCCCGCAACGCGATGGTTAAGAGCGACGCCGCACTCCATGCCTGCGTGCGGCATGCGCCTTGACCGTTTGTGCCGCAGTACTCGCGAAATCGCCCACGGGTGTACACAAATAACTCGATCGGAGAGCGGAAATACGTGTAGGCGAAAACGAGGCTGCGCCGTACCCGCTTTGCTTCCTCGCGGAAGCCGAAGTTTTCAAGCCCCGCCGTAATGATCGCCGTGTCGTGCGGCCAGATCGAGCCGTTGTGGTATGAATGCGGATCATAGCGTCGCGATCGCATCGAGAGCGTCCTCACGCAGGCATGCGTTCGACGATCGGTGCGATTTGAGCGATTCTCACGTCGGCAAGTTAAGCACGCGGCAGATTGATATTTCATGAACGCAATCGAGAAGATACTTCATCGCCGCTGCATCTTCCTCCGTTCGGATGCGCTGTATGAGAGCCTGTCGGTCAGCGGGCTCCGGCATTACTACAAATCATTACGTTATGGATATAATCGCATTTCTCGTGGTCGGCATCGTCGGCGCGCTTGTGGGCGGCTTGATTTTCAACGCCTTCGGCTCCGTCGGTGTCACGGGCTTCAACATCTATAGCCTCCTCGTGGCAACCATCGGCGCGATTGTCGCGCTGTGGGTTCTGCGGATGGTCCGCGCAGCCTAACCTGATCAAGACGAACCGAGAAGTATCGAATCCCCTACCGTCCCGACCCTCTCGCGCACCAGTTGCGCAACGGCAGTGAGGAGCAGCGTTCGCTCATCGTCGAGCGCATCCGCATCCGTGAGTGCGGCGACCATCGCGCTCTCGATGTCGGACGCAAGCTTCTGCGGCGTAAAGAATTCGCGCACAAAAAAGCGATACCACGGCAGGCGCACGGTGACGCGGCTTCCCTCCGCCGCTTGCGGCACAACCTGAATTCGTACGGGAAACGTCCACGGGATGACTGCAAGGAGGTACCCGCGCGAGCGATACGTAATCTCGAACGCGTCTGCCGTAAACGCGATTTCCTGGATGTTCGCGTCGCTCAGCGCGGTCGAGGCCGCCATAAGCCCGACGTCGCGGGCGGACGTGCGCGTCTGTCGGACGTTTCGCCAATTTGTCAGTAAATCCTGGAGATCGGTTCGCGTACGCAGTGCTTCCCGCACCCGCTCTCCTACGACGACAAGCCGCCCGCTCGCCCCACTGCCAGATCCGCCCGGGCCGCCTGATGTAGAAGTTTGGAAGCTACTCAATCCCTCGATTGCGCCGCTTTGGATGAGGGACTCAAGCACGGTTTCTTCGGTTGCAGCACTGTTGGTGCCAGCGGCGCCACTGCCGGATCCGCCGCCTCCCCCGCCAGAACCACCACCGGAAACCGTGCTGCCGCCATCACCGCTTCCCCCGCCTGAATCATTTGAACTGCCGCTCTCTCCCGGCGCGCCCCCTGAGTCTTCCGGATTGTTTCCGTTTCCGTTTTCAGTCTCCCCTCCTTCTGTTCCGCCCCCCGGTGTCTCAGGATCTTCTTCAGGAGGCGGTGGAGGCGCATCGCCTATCTCGATAACGTCGGAGTCGTTGTAATACGCCTCGGCAATCATTGGCGGTTGCAGCGCCGTGTACACGAGCGCTGCAAGCACGACGTACGTCGCGATGTTGACGCGTCCGGAGTCAGAAAAGAATTTGAGCGCGGAGCCGGTGGTTCCCGTCGATATAAATGGAAGGCCATCGAGTGTTATGCCGGAATAAAGATCGTCCAAAACAAGATGGCTCAGGAACCCTGCCGCCATCGCGCCGCCGAAAATCCAGGCGATTGTCTCATCAAGGCCGTAATACCGCGCAACGAGAAACGTCGCCACCCCCGCGATCGCGAGCGCGGGGATGGAGTGGAAAATCCCGCGATGATGCGTGCACCGCTTTATGATTCCCCCGACGACGAACCAGAAAAAGAACATAGCCGCAGCTGGGATGCCGACGAGTACTCGCCAGTCGCCGGCATATTCGGACGCAAGCGTATACAAAAGCACGACACCGGTCGCGGCAAGCGTCGCGGTACCAAAAATCAGATAAAACGGCATGCCGGAGTCGCTATCGACATCCGGTAGGAACGATCCAATGACGGTGACGACGAAGAGAATCATGAGAAGGAGCGGATCGGTGAGGAGCGCGTAAAAATAGACGGCTACGACGACAGCCATCGAGAGTATCGCGCCCACCGCGATGTGTTCACGGAACATCGCCACTCGGAAAGTATAGCAGGATGCGGCCGTAGCACTTCGCACCGAACACCTTGCTCGTGAACACGCAACTATCTGCTGCGCGATGTTCTCTCGAAGTCCTACGGCCGCATCCTCGACAATCCCACTCGCTTGCTTTTTTAGTAAATACGTGATATAATTCGGAGAGTAATGCGTTTGGTGCATGCGTTCAGCCCAACAGGGGGCAACATGATACCGAGCGTCAGGCAATCCAGCGCGACGGAGGCGCTTGTGGTGTATGGCGGGTTCTATGTTTCGTTCTACCTGCCAACCGACAAAACGTCGATTCGCAATCTTGCACGCTCCGGAGTGCGGCGAATCAATTCGCGACCCGGGGAATCGGTTGCAATTCCGCCCGCACTGTATCGACGAGCGCGACGCGCTGCATACGGTGCGATCCTCCAGCATCGCGCGGCGTTGCGGCTCCCGCCGCCGAAGGTTCCGCGTGCTCGCGCAGCCGTGCAACTGAGTTTCCGTTTGTAAATGCGTCGAAGGCGCGGCCATGCCGCGCCTTCAGTTTTTGTTGCCAGACTGCATTCTTCTTCGACGCGCCTTGCGCCAACACTCACTTCGTTCGTATTGGCCTCCTCGGTCTCGTAAATTTTACCAGCAAGCCCCGCAAGGGTTTTCTGGCTTTCTGATGTGAGACTTTTCAATACTCCTCGGAATGATTCAAAAAGCGACAAAAGCGACGCTACTTTCAACTTCACGGTCATTGGTGTGGTTGGCACCGTTGACGCCATTAACGTGGCTGATCATTGGTAGATACAAAGATTTTGAATGATTGGATATACGACCTGTGATACTTGCCAAAGAAATATGCCAACGAAAAGTGCGAACGGGATAAGGAAAACCCACGGACTTTCTCCCTTGCTGATTTCTTTCAGAGTTTTTGTGCGCTCAGTAACCTCTTTGTAAAGTGCTCTGAAAAAGTTAAAGCCAATATACAGCAGGCCGAAAGCAATGAGTGTTTTAAGAGCATCATTTCCGGACTGAGTAAGGTTTGGCACCTCACAATACGCTTGGGCAAGAAAGATTATGAGGGTCAAGCTCGCGCCAACAACAAACAGAGACTTCATTACCGCGTGCCCCGCCAATGCCCATGCCACAGTTACTAAAATAGCGAGTTCAACGAGCAAGATCGTGAGACCAATTTGTTGGAATGCATCCTTGAAAAAGGTCATCCCCACAAATACGATTGCGGCAATGCAGAAAACAACAACAAGAGCGACGACCTGCCTCTGATTCAAACTATTTACATACTCCTTAATCCGCTTGATCATAAAAACTATCGACCAACTGGCACAAAATCTCTGAAGAGCGCGAGCACTTGATCGTATATTGATTCAACGAGTACCTCTGCCTCTTCCGCGGGTACCTGCTTCTTAAGAAGCATGAGGCGTACGTTTGCTCGTATGCGAGACTTGATCACCTCGCTGTTCGACCAGTCAACCGACAAATCACGCTTTATCAAAGCAACCAGTTCCTTGATGAAAGTTTTCAATTCTCCGTTCCGTGCTATCGCGTGCTTACCCTTCGAAACGAGGTCGTAAAATGCGGCCTCTTCTTCGGTAAGGCCAGTCTCGCGCATTGCGAGTTCTGTTTTCTTTATCTCTCGTGCGAGCTCAACAAGGCGCTCGATGACCTTGCCGGAGTTGATGATGTTGTTCTCATACTCTTCAATTATCTGCTCCAAAAGGCGCATCAATGTCTCATAACGAGTTACATTTTTCTTCATTCGTACACGTAACTGATCGCTGAGCAGTTTCTTCAGAACCTCAACGGCTAGATTTTTATACTTGAGATTCTTAACTTCCTCAAGAAACTTCTCATCAAAAATAGATAAGTCTGGCTTCTTTCCGTCTTTAGCTTTCAAGATATCTATTACACCTTCTGCCGCTACACTTTCCGAAACAAGATCACGAATAGCCGATTCCACCTTCGCGGCATCAAACGTCGGCAGGATGTCTGCAGATTCTGAGAGTTTATTTATTGCTCGCTTAAGGGCTCGGAAAAACTCGACATCATCACGAATTTTGTTCGCCTCTGGATGTGGCATGGCAAAGCCGAAGAGTTTTGACAAAATCTCCGCCTCTTTCAGAAACTGGAGTTTCTTATCCTCATCAAGCCCGCCTGATTTAGGATCGGTCAGTATGGAGTTGATTGCCGTATAGAAAACCTGCGCCGCTTCTCCAGCCGAAAGCTTTCGGTACCCGGCATAAGTAACATCGGAAAGCATAGACGAGACAACGTCATACTTCTCTTTCATTTTCGCCACGATGTCATCAATTGGGAACATCGTGTTCTTTCTGTCCTCTGCGCTATATATCGAAAGGGCCTTCTTCAGATTGTCCGCGATACCGATGTAGTCCACCACTAGTCCTGCTGGTTTATCTCGGAAGATGCGGTTCACGCGAGCGATTGCCTGCATGAGTGTGTGATTCTTAAGCGGCTTGTCTATGTACATCGTGTGGAGATGTGGCACATCAAAACCCGTAAGCCACATATCACATACGATGACTATCTTGAGCGGGTCAGTAATATTTTTGAATCGTTTCTCAAGCTCTTTCGGTCGAAGTTCCGATTGCAAGCGTGATGCAAACTTTTCGGCGTTTGAAATAACAACTGCCGTTTCCGGCGCACCAGGTATTCCCTTAATGGCCTCATACATGGCAACCGCTATCTCGCGCTTCATGGTTACCACCATTGCTTTGCCCTCAAGGCCACGATTATTGAAGTGATTGACGATGTCTTGTGCTATCTGACGCACTCGGTCAGGGTTGCCTACAAGCTCGGCAAGCCGCGCAAACTTCCGCTTGTACACCTCGCTTTCCGGTATCGCATGCTCTTCGGCAAGTTCATCAAACTCTTCATCGATAAACTCATTCGTGAGGTGGAGAGGTACCAAGCGTCCCTCATAGAAAATTGAAACAGTAGCGCCGTCTTCGACCGCCTGATTTATTTTGTACGTGCTAATGTAGTCACCGAAAACCAGGCTGGTGTCACGCGATTCGGTACTGATAGGCGTGCCGGTAATACCCATGAAAGAAGCGTTTGGAAGTGCCTGACGTACATTACCTGCGAGTTTCGCGTATTGGGAACGATGCGCTTCATCGGCAATCACGATTATGTTCTCGGCTTGCGAAAGACCTTCCTTGAGCTTGTCTTCTTCGTCTTCAAATTTCTGTATGGTTGTAAACACGACACCGCTTGGTGTTGCGAGCCGTTCGCGGAGCGCTTCTACGCCCGGTGCCTGCCATGCGTGCGGGTATCCGGCTCTCAAAAATGTCTTGTGCAACTGACCGTCCAGATCATTGCGATCAGTCAGAAAAACAAAAGTCGGGCTCTTTAGTTCGCGTAAGACCTTTGTCTTGTTTACATAGAACACCATTGAGAGCGACTTGCCGGACCCTTGTGTGTGCCAAAAGACACCTACTTTTCCATCACCTTTAGGTTTCAGGGCCTTGAGTGTTGCGGCTACTGCTTTATTCACGCCGTAGTACTGGTGATACTGCGCGACTTTCTTCGTATACTTCGGCGATTCGCCGTCGCTGTCTGCCTCGTGGATGGTGAAGTACCTCACGAGGTCAAGGAGTCGCTCTTTTTTGAAAATGCCGCGCACCAAAACTTCAAGCTCCGACATTCCCTTGAGGTCATCGTTCTCACTCTCAATGCCTTTCCAGATTGCAAAACGATCCCACGCGCTCGACACAGTGCCGTACCGCGCCCGCACTAAGTCGCCGACCACGAGAAGCTGGTTGTACTTAAAGAGCGTGGGGATTTCTTTCTTGTATGCCTCAAGCTGTAAGTATGCCAAGCGTATCGTGCCGGACTCACTCGTCGGACTCTTGAGTTCAATAACGGCAAGAGGAATGCCGTTGACATACACCACCACATCAGGGCGGCGCACCGAGTCCGTTCCCTGTACGGCAAGCTGATTGACGACGAGAAATTCGTTGTTTTGAGGATTCTCAAAATCAAAAAACTTAACAGGCAACACTTCGCCTTCGGTTGCACCATTTCCCTCGACATATGTGCCTTCTGTGAGCATTTGGTATATAAGTCGGTTTTCTTCCTCAAGGTTGGGGTGTTCAATAGCGAGCAGTCTGCCTATCGCCTCATCCTCAAGGCCCTGAGTTGCTGGATTAAGACGGGCAAGAGAGCGCTTAAGCCGCGGCATAAGCAAAACATCGCGGAAGTTCTGCCTCTCTGCAGTTATCTGCCCGGGCGCCAAATCAGGCCCGAACTCGTAGTCATAGCCAAGCTCCTTAAGCCATTCAATGACCGGTTGTTCTGCAAGCGAATTTTCGTTGAGTTTATTGGTCATATTTTGCTATCCACAGTTCATTGCAAAACCATGTATTTTCAGGTATTCTTTTACTAAAGGTCCCAACCCCCCAATAAGAGCCCCCGGGCTCTTCCCGCAAGGGATAGGGGGGTTGGTCATTTTTATATGTGCTCTATTCATCATATTTGTAATATTCCTGGTCTCCGTTTTTGAAGATATCAAAGACGCTTTTGATCTGATTCTTGATAACTTCGTACGGCCTTTCTTCTCCACGTTCTGCTCTTACCGCGATCGCCCAGCAACAGTAATCCGCAAGTTGGCAATTCAAATCGGCGCATGTTTGGTGAGAATAAATTTCAAACGGGATCCCAGGAAATTTTGTTTTTAAGAAGTGTTTGAGTGTCTGCAAGATCACTCGTTTCTTGTCACCCACATATAGTGAGCCAAGCACAACGACAATGTTATCGGCGGTGCCTTCCTTGCCTTTGAATATATACTGCAGAAGTGTCTCGGCCAATTTCCGATACAAACCCATCCCAGTCGACCGCTCAATAGTGCGACCTTTCTTGGTGTACGACTCGCGGTATAAGGCCGGGTTAGTTTTATTTTTTCGGGCAAGTATTGATCGAACCTCGAAGGTCTCACCGATAGAAGCGAGAATATCGAATACTTGATCACGGACTGCCTGCGTGTCTTCGCTTGCGTGGAAAAACTCTTGATCTTTTCCATCCCTTAACAAGCGATAGCGAAGATCGATTAGTTTTTCTCTCTTGATGAGAGGATCAAATGTCAGCAGACCGGTCAGCAAGAAGTATTTTGTTCCTTTCGGGCTAAAGTCAAAATTACCCGACTCATCGATAAAAAGGTAGAGGGTTTTTGGTTGTGTTGTAGTAGTGCTCATACTCGTATTTTTCCACTCATTAGACGCGGCAAGAGGAGGTCGCGCGTAGCGGCAAGTTTTTGGTTCTCTTCTAGAATTGCCAAAACTTTGTCAAACATCGGATTTACTACTTCATAAAAATCCTTCAGTACTTTCTCCGTTGGGAAAACTATCTCAATCTTCTCAAAAGCACTTTTGCTGATGATTGGAGCAGCCGTACCTCCAGAAGCATGGGATTGAAGACTGCCCTTCATTTTTTGCAAGAGTAAGAAGATGAAAGGTTGAAGAATTTTGGAGCGCGGAATAATGCTGTTGATTTGCTGGTTTGTAAAGCTCTCTCGTGTAACAATTCCCACCAAACCAATAGTCGCGATGCAGCTCACACAAATTGCCCCTGCGGGGAGTTTGGAGGCGCGCATAGTATTCGCTCCACGATCTGATAAAAATCTCTCTGTCTTAATAACGAATACTCCATTCTGTAGATCGGGTATGGTGATAAAAGGATAATCTGTACCAAAGTTCTCTTTGTCTTTTGTACTAGGAGTTTTCCCTGTGACGACTTTTCCTAACTCTCCAAGTTTTTTCACCTCCCACCCTTCCGGTAGATCATCGACGGGAACGTCGAATTGCTTCTTAAAAATCGCCTGCGCCATTTCTTCAAGCGTCTTGATGATGCGGTTGTTGTTCTCAATCTTCTCGTCAAATGCCGCCAGAATTCTTCCAATTTCTACCTGTACGTCAAGCCTGGGCACAAAAATCTCTTTATACTCAACAAAAGCGGTGAAATGAAAATTACTAATTCCAGTTGATTGAGTCTGGAAGCTTAGTACTTCTGGGGAAGAATAGAACTTCTGTAAGAAATAGAAAAGATAGCGTGGATCATTGTCGTCTGATACACGAAGGCGTCTACAAAAATTCGAGTAAACAAGAGGTTTCCCTGCCTTCGTAAGCAAACCCGAGGTTATAATAAATGATCGACCAACCGGCTGACCTTTACTGCCACCAGAAATTTCCATCACTATGTCACCCTCAACCAGACGGCGCTTATCAAGGCTAGTTTTTTTGATAAAGCGCGTTTTTACCTTGGAAAAGTCTCCGGTTTCCAACGCCGAGAAATCAGTTCCGCGTATAGCGTAAACTTCTTCAGAAAATTGAGGGTCAGGTAATTCTTTGCCCCAGTCCCCACCAAGAGGGTTCTGTATAACATCCCTCAACCTCACCGTCCGCCAAGTTGTTTTGGTTTTTGTGGTCATAAATATTTATCAAGGTAAGGGAGAAGGGACACAAGTAACGAAATCACCGCTGCAATACCCAAGAGAATGGAACCTACTGTTTTTATTTTCCCGAGTTTACTTTTTCCACTGAACTCTAATATAAATTCGTTGTATATATCCTTTACGTTCGGGCCCACTTTTCTAGATATCTGGATTGTCGGCAGTACGATGTACATCCCAGAAAACGCAAGGCCAAAGAACATTAGTAGATATGGCCACAGTGCCGACCAGTAAATTTCGAGACCGAGTATTTTGATGATGGCGAAGATAAGCGTAAAGCACAGGGCAAAAAGCGCCGCTACAATAAATTCAAGGACTCCAAGTTTGAGTTTAAGGTCTAAAATATTTACCCCAGCTGGATCAGCGAGGCTTTCCCTCTGATCTGCATCTAGCTCTAAAGCCCCGCTTTCGAGATCATTCTTCAAGCTCGCTACTATTCCCATGACTTCAGATGTGTGTGAGTGAAGCGCAGGTTTTTCTGCAATGATTCTTTTTAATTCTCGCGCATAGAATGATTCTTCGCTCGTGGTCCGAAAAATGAAGGCTTGCGCAGTTGTCACCAGGGACTTTCTATCTTCTTTTGGTAAATCACTGAGGTCATTATATTTTGCTTTACGTTGGAAATCCCTGTAGGTTTCCAATATACTCTCAAGTCTTTTTATGTATTCGTCTTTCTTGCTCATATACTGATTTTCTTTAGATTCGCCAAGATCTGCGCTTCTAGCTCGCCGCCCTTTTTGAACACATCTTTGAGCTCTGCCGAGAGCTTTTGCATTTTCTCCTCAAACGGCACGCCATCGTCCTCCTCGTCGGCGAGGCCGACATAGCGACCTGGTGTGAGCACATAGCCCGCTTTGGCGATTTCTTCTAGCTTTGCCGCTTTGCAAAAGCCGGGAATGTCTTTGTACTCAGACGCGCCTTTCTCACCACGCCATGCGCGTACAGCATCAGTGATTTTCTTGATGTGCTCGTCATTAAAGACGACCTGTTTGCGAGAGATTTGTTCAAACTGCTCTCGCGCGTCTATGAAGAGCGTTTCTCCTGTACGGTTACGGAAGCGGTCGCCCTTCTTGTTCTTCGCCACAAACCAGAGTGACACGGGAAGCGCGACGTTGTAGAAGAGCTTCGGCGGACAAGCGATGATGACATCAACTAGGTCCGCCTCAACAATATTTTTACGAATCTCTCCTTCGCGACCTCCGACTGCAAGCGCACCGTTTGCCATAATGAACCCCGCCATGCCGCTTGGAGCGAGATGGTGAATGAAATGCTGAATCCACATAAAGTTCGCGTTCGAGGACGGTGGCGTGCCGTACTTGAGGCGTGGGTCGTTGTCGCTCAAGCGCTTCGGATCCCACTCAGCATTAAACGGCGGATTTGCCGCCACAAAGTCTGCCCGTAAGTCCGAGAACTTGTCCTCATAGTAAGTGTTGCCCTGTTCTATCTGCCCGAAGATGCCGCGAATCGCGAGGTTCATCTTGCAGAGCCGCCAGGTAGTGGTGTTGCTCTCTTGGCCAAATACACCGAGGTGCGCGGCGTCTTTGCCGCGAGCTTTCAGAAATGCGCTTGCTTGCACGAACATCCCGCCGCTACCAGCCGCGGGATCAAAAATTCGTGCGTTCTCGTATGGTTCCAACACTTCAATGAGAAGACGGACGAGCGAACGAGGGCTGAAGAACTCTCCACCACGTTTGCCCTCTGCCGAAGCGAACTGTCCGAGAAAGTATTCGTACACGCGCCCGAGCATGTCCTTCTCATGGTCGATGTCGTGATTGAACTTTATACGAGAGAAAATATTCACAAGTTCACCAAGTACGTGACGCTCAAGCGGCGTGCGTGTATACATCTTCGGCAAGACGCCCTTGAGCTGTTTTGCGTTCTCTTCCTCAACCGCAGTCATCGCGTCGTCTATGTATTTCCCAATGTCAGAGTGTGATGCGTGCTCACGCAAGTGTTCCCATCGTGCCTTTTCAGGTATGTAGAAGACACCGGCACTGCGGTAGGAATCGCGATTCTCCAAAATCACCGAGCGGCTTTTCGCATCCGCAATATAGAATTCTTTATCCTTTGGATCAGCGAGCCGTTGTTCCAGCTCCGCACGTCGCATGTAGAAAGCGTCAGAGACATACTTTAAAAAGAGAAGCCCGAGAACAACGTGCTTGTACTCGGACGCGTCTATATTTCCCCGGAGCTTATCAGCTGCGTTCCAAAGCTCTTTCTCGAAATCAATATCCTTATGATGGCTTGTGCCTATGCGAATGGCCTTCTCTGTGGCCTCCTTGCGCTCCTTTCCAAGCCGCTCCTTGAGCTCTTTGGGAAGGGAGTCCTTCTCTATCACAAAGCCCCTGCCAAGCTCTACAAGCTTTATTCCTTGCTCTTTTTCTGCTTTCTTCATCCACTTGAGAGCTGAGACGCGGCTTACCCCGAGCATCTTTGCCAGGTCAGCCGTAGTGATATAGTCCTGTTTCTTCATAGGGAAAGGTTATCAAATGTAAACCCCCCTGTCAAGCGTCCCTGGCTATATGCTCTTGAGTACCCTCTGCAGGGTCTCCCGATCCAAGAAGCGGTGCCATTTCTCTCTGTTGCACTCTCGACAGGCAAATATGAGGTTCCCTAGATAATTTGAGCCAAAGCTCTGTGCGGCAACCTTCTTTCCTGGCAGGGCCTTCATTCGACGGGTGGTTTTGTTGATTATGTTGGTAGAGAGCGGGATGACGTGGTCAATTTGCAATTCGCGGTCGCGCAAACATCTCGGGGAAATGGTAAGTCTACAGACATATCCGTCACGTTTAATGATTTTTTGGAATAGCGCGTCACGCATGAGGTTATACTCCTCACGTTTTACTTTGGGTGATCTGAAATCAAAGTAGTCTTTAAATTTCGAGAGCTTCTTCTGATCTCCATCGGTAAGAAGATTGGCGAAGAATTCCCGATCTTCGGGATATTCGAATTGCATATGTGTCCTACTTCCCATTCATTTTCTCGAGCTTGAAGCTGACCTTATACGTATAGAAATCAATGTTATTCGTGACCGAGAGCGCACGGCGGATGCGAACATCATCTTCAAACCCAATGATGACTCCCCGCACTTCCTGGTTATCTTCTGCAAGCTCTTCCTTCACGTAGCCCATGTATCGTTGGCACTGGCCGACGACCACGTCGCTCACACGTCCTTTTTTGAGTTCGACAACAAGGATCGTTTTCTTATCTTTACTGATAGCAAGAATGTCTATAGGGCCAGTGTCACTTGGGTATTGTTGTCCAACTATTTCATCGTCCTCCTCATAGATATCGTAGTTTTTCCCGAGCTCGGTTGACTTCCAATTTGAGACCAGGAAATCTTCGAGGTGTTTTTCGAGTCCAAAAATAGTTGGGTCTTCTATGGTCTCATCGGTAGTGGTGATAGTGAGTGGTGCGTTTCCGGAAAGGAGCGTTTCAATTTCACTTGCATACTTTGTTACGTTGCTCACGGTAGCGATCGAACCTGTTGAATTCCGGAGCGCTTCACTCATCTCTTCGCGTGCAATGGTTTTTGTAAACCACCGAACGGGGCGTCGGTGTGGGAGTGGTTCTCCTTTGTGATACTCGTAATTCCCGGTCACTTCGCCGACATAGTAGTTACCTTTACCATCTGGACACAAAGCAATGTCGCCAATCTGCATACCCTTGGCAACCGTCCACAACATGCCGCAGGCGAGCCCTGCGGAGATTTTCGTTTTCTCAGGATTCTGCTCAATAAACAGAGGTACAAATTCGCGGTTGAAGTCCCGCCAATTCTCCACCAAGTGATCGGTCAAATCTTTATCTTTTATGAATCCGGCCGCAATGAAATTACCTTTATAGGCCTCATCTGCGTAGGCGCTCTTTCGACCGAGCATCACGCGGTAATAACTCTTCATGATTTTCATCCTAACAAAAATCGCCCTTCGGGGCGATTTTTGTTCTGGATACTGCTCTCAGCAGGTATGCCATTTTCAGAATAGATGCCTATGCGTGTCAGTCACCTGACTTAGCATATGGTGGTTGCCGGACTTGGACTCGAACCAAGATACTCGCCTCCAGAGGGCGATGTCCTACCATTAGACGATCCGGCAGTTATGTACTAAATACCACGTTTTTAAAGAATCTTCTATCGCCGCGACTTTTCAAATATTTCTCTCTTTTCACCGCCGCCTCTCGACTTTTGTATTCCTCGTGATACACGCGCACCCACGGCGCAAATGGTTTCGTCGATGTATTCTTGCCAAAGTTGTGCTCCAGCAACCGTTTCTCAAGATTGTCGGTATGACCGACGTATGATTTTCGAGAGCGTTCGGATTTTAGCACGTAGACGAAATACATGTCCTACCATTAGATCCGCCTCGGCTCGCCTCAGCGAGACGGGCGATCCGGCAGTTGCGCACAGGATAGCTGAAAACGGCCCTCTATTCAATTTCTTTGAGGCACGTTCTTCGGTCGCGACCGAGTTCGATCGGCAGACTGTCGATTGCCGTGACGCCATACTTGTTAAATGTCGCGCGCACGAGAAGCCCGGTGCGCACATCTTCATTCCAATACTGGTCGAACACGAAATTGCCGAGCGAATAAAAGATATACGTGCCGTTGTATACTTCGTGCTCCTGCACGATGTGGGGATGCGCGCCGACAACAAGCGTTGCGCCTGCGTCGACAAAGTGCCGCCCGAGCGCCCGCACGCGCTCGGGCGGCGGCTCATACTCCTCGCCCCAATGCGCAAAAACAACGACGATGCGGCCAAGCGCTCGCTCCGTACGAATCTGCGCGAGGGTTTCGTCCTTCGTCGTGCTATCCCAATCGCTCCAGCCGATAAATGAAAACGGAATTCCCTTGATATCGACACGTGCGGTTCGGTCGACATCATCGGGAGCGCCAAAGTACTGGACACCGGCCTCCGCGAGCCATCGCTTCGTCTGCATGAGGCCGTCGTCCCCGAAATTCATGATGTGATTGTTCGCGAGTGAGACGACTCGAATGTTGTAGCGTGCGAGGAGGTGCGCGGTTGTCGTGGGAAACGTGAAAGTCATGTTCTCGAGCGAACCGATCTCGCTTCCGAGACTCATTGAATCGTGGGTCGTTACCGGGCCTTCAAGATTCGCGACAACCAGGTCGGCGTCCCGCAACTCCGGCGCAATGCACGAGAAAACATGGTCACTCCCCTTTTCTGCCATCGCAGCGCGAATTGTGCGATCGAACATCATGTCGCCCGCGAAGAGAACCGTCGCATTGAGCGGCTCCTCCCGCGCAGGAAGAAGGAGGTGCACTACCGGCGCGTCCGCAAAGAACGGCATGAGCCACGCCGCAACGGCAACGATGAATGCCCCCAGTATCGTCACCACACTACTCTAGCGCACCGGTGGAAAATGGCACACAATAGGCGACATGATCGAAAACCTCCGTCTCCTGTTCTCGTTCCTGTGGATCGCATCGGTCGGCGGTACGCTTGCGAGCGCACTTGCGGTCCTCGTCTCATGGGGAGACCATCTTGAGTACTTCATTGCCGCGATCATCGCGCTTGCCGTTTCAACAGTCGGCGCGATCGTGACGTCCATCTAGCGAGCGATTATTTCCCGCCAATCGACGCATGCAGAAAGGCGTCAAACAAAGGATGCGGCTCAAGCGGCCGTGCGCGCAATTCCGGGTGGAATTGGGTGCCAAGCATGAACGGATGCATAGATTTCGGCAGTTCGGCGATTTCCATGAGCCGCCGGTCGGGCGATTGCCCTGAAAACACCAATCCCGCGTCCTCAAGCCGTTCGATATAATCTGGGTTCACCTCAAAACGGTGGCGGTGACGCTCGGACACTTCCTTTTTGCCGTACGCTGCGCGAGCCACCGTCCCGTCCTTGAGAACGCACGGATACGCCCCGAGACGCATCGTGCCGCCATAGTCTTTCTTTGCCATCCTCTCAACCTGTTCGGGTAAAATCATGATGACCGGATGCGGCGTTTTCGGATTGATTTCAGTCGTGTGCGCGCCCTTCAGACCGGCGACATTACGCGCAAATTCCACCGTCATGAGCTGCATCCCGTAGCAGAGGCCGAAATAGGGGATCTTGTTTTCGCGCGCAAATTTGATCGCGGCGATCTTTCCTTCGATTCCCGTCTCCCCGAAACCGCCCGGCACGATGACGCCGTCGTATTCTTTCAGTTCCTTCACTTTCGCCGGATCTTTCTCGTAGTCTTTCGCATTCAACCAGCTGATCTGCGGCTTCACCCCGGCCTCGTAGGCGGAAAACTTGATCGCTTCGATCACCGAGAGATACGCGTCCGAGAGGACGAAATCGCCGGTATCAAAATACTTGCCGACAATGCCGATTTTCACCGTCTTGCGCCCGTTGTGCGCGTGCTCGGCAAATTTCTTCCATTCGTTCATCTCGCTTCCCTGCGTCACGCGCTTGCCGAGCGCGCGGAGCAGGATGTCCGAAAGGTGGTCGCGCTCGAAATTGATCGGCACGTCGTAGATCGAGTCGACATCGGGAGCCGAAATGATGTGCTCAGCGGGGATGTTCACTTGGACGGAGAGTTTCTCCTTGCGCTTCTGGTCAAGCGGGACAGCCGCGCGCGCAATCAATATATCTGGCTGCACGCCGTATCCGTTCAATTGTCGAACGGCATTCTGCGTCGGCTTTGTCTTCATCTCTCCGATCGTTCCGGGAATCGGCATGTACGAGACCATCACGAAAAGAGCGTCTGCAGGATTTTGGAGATGGATGACGCGGGCGGCATCGATAAAGAGTGCATTCGAAAAATCACCCAGGGTACCGCCGATTTCGACGACGGTGACGTCGGACTGCGCGAGCCGTGCGGATTTTTTGAGGCGGTTCACTATTTCATCGCGAACATGCGGCACCGCCTCCACGCATTTCCCTCCGTATTCGAGATTGCGCTCGCGTTCGATGACCGATTTATAGATCATGCCTGACGTCATGTAGTCCTCCGGCCCCAGGTCGCGGTTCAAAAAGCGTTCGTAGTTGCCCATGTCCTGATCGGTCTCGAGGCCGCTATCCAAAACGAAAACCTCACCGTGTTCGGTGGGGTTCATGGTGCCCGCATCCACGTTGAGATACGGATCGATCTTCACGAGATTGACGGAGAGTCCGCGCGCCGCGAGGATTTTCCCGATACTTGCCGTGGCGATGCCCTTGCCGACGCCCGACATCACACCTCCGATGACGAAGATGTACTTATGGCTGTTCTTCCGCGCACGCCGAGGAGCCATGAGTCTTGATAGTAGCACTGCGGCCGAGGGGTCAAGTCCCGATTAGGTGTGGAGATAGCGTCTGACCGCCAAAAAGCTCGAAATTGCGCCTAAAATGATGCCGGTTCCCATGATCGCGAGGAAAAGGAACGCGAAATTCCCCGTGTAATAGTCGAATACGTTGAAGGTCCCGAAGAAGCGCTCCGACGCGGGACCGATCCACGCGGTAAGTGGATACAGGACGGCGAGCACGATGATGCCGGAGATAACCCCGTAGAGGATGCCGGCAATAACAAACGGCCCGCGAACGTACCAATGCGAAGCGCCAACGAGATTCATGACGCCGATTTCGTCGCGCGCCGTGTAAATCGCAAGGCGGATCGTGTTGAACGCGATAAGGACGGATGCCCCAGCCAGAAAGAGGGCGACGACGGCGCTAATCGTACGTGCCGTTTGGATGATCGAGGTGAGGCGCTCAATCGCGGTCCGGTTTTGGTAGAAATTCACCTTGCTGATGATGGCGCCGTCCGGAGTCTGCTGCTTCGCGGCGAGGAATTGCGCGATCGATTCGTACTGGGACGTCTCTTTTGCGCGGATCGCGAGCGATGCGCCGAGCGGATTGTCAGAGAGCTGCTCGAGGGCCCGGATCGTCGACGCGTCGGTCTTGTGACGTTCGCGGAATTCGGCGAGCGCTTGCTCGCGCGACGTATAGGTCACCTGCGCGACTTCCGGCAGCGGCTCCAATTCGCGCTGTATTGCGAGAACCTGCGCTTCGGTCGCCGTCGTCGTGAAGTACACGTTCACATCCACCTTACTCGTGAGCTGTTCAAGCGTTGCCTGTAGGGCGGCGCCGCTAATAAGGAGCACGCCGGAGACGAACAGTGTGATCGTCATGATCACGATCGCCGCGAGCGAGACGAAACCGTTGCGGATAAAGCCGATCAGGCCGTAGCGCGCAATTCGTTTGGTAGTGGTCCACAGTGCCATAGTGTTTACAGATGATATTTTCCCTCCTTCACATCGCGCACGACGCGCCCGTTTTCGAGCGTCACCACGCGCCGGCCGACGGAATCGACGACCGTTTTATTATGCGTCGTGAGGAGCACAGTCGTGCCCAAATTATTAATCTTCTTGAGGATTTCGACGACGTCGAGCGCGTTTACCGGATCGAGGTTCCCCGTCGGTTCGTCGGCGATCAGCACATCGGGCTGGTTGACGATCGCGCGCGCGATAGCGACGCGCTGCTGCTCGCCGCCGCTCAACTGCTTCGGGAAATTCCACATCTTGTCGCTGAGCCCGACAAGCTCGAGCACGTGCGGCACATCGGCCTGAATGTCCTCGTCGTCCTTGCCGGACACTTCCATCGCGAACGCAACGTTTTCGTACACGGTCTTCGTCGGCAAGAGGCGGAAATCCTGGAAAATCGTACCGATATTGCGACGCAGCTCCAAAAGTTCCCGCGCGGTGAGCGATGGGATTTCGCGCGAACCGAAATAGACGCTGCCTTCGGTCGGGAATATCTCCGCGAAGAGCATTTTCAAGAGTGTCGTCTTACCCGCGCCGCTGTGCCCCACGATCGAGACGAATTCGCCGGGATCGATCGAAAGCGTGACGTCTTCAACGGCTGGTGGGCCGCCGTTGTAGAGCTTCGTCACGCGATCGAAATAAATCATGAGAAAAAAGGCATCAGACATTCAGCCGTGACGGAAAAAACGGAAGCCTTAGTGGCCATTATACCCCACCGTACGCTCTGTCAACGCGGCTGCCGCGTCGATAAACGATTGGATATCCCCTTCGAGCACCCGGTCGACGTCACGACGCTCATGATCGGTACGATGATCTTTGACGAGCTGGTACGGATGAAGGACATACGAACGGATCTGGCTGCCCCATTCGATTTTAGTAGAGGCGCCGGCGGAGAGACCGCGCGATTCGCGTTCTTGCGCCTCCTGCTTCATTTGGAACAGTTTGCCGCGAAGCATCTCTATTGCTTTCTCCCTGTTTTGCGCTTGACTGCGTTCACTCGTCACGTGCACCGTGAGGCCGGAGGGCTTGTGCGTCATGCGCACCGCAGTATCCCGCTTGTTCACATTCTGACCGCCCGGACCGCCGGAGCGCGCAACCGTCACTTCGAGTTCACTTTCGGGGATGTGCGCCTCTCCGACATCGGGAAGCCGCGGCAAAACTTCAACGAGCGAAAAAGATGTTTGGCGCTTTCCCGCGGCGTTAAAGGGCGACATGCGCACCAAGCGATGCACGCCCGCCTCGCGCCTGAGCGCGCCGTAGGAACCTGCGCCCGCGACATCGAACGAAACGCTGCGAAAACCACCCATGGAATTCTGATTTGATGAGAGCATCGACACTTTCCAGCCTCGCGACGCGGCATATTTCTGGTACATCTCAAGCAACATGCGGGAGAAATCTTCCGCGTCGTCGCCACCGGCGCCGGAGACAATTGAGACGATGGCGTCTCCTTTGTCGTAGCCGTCTGCTCCGGCAAGCGCTTGCTTGAGGTCTTGGTATTCCTTGAGCGCGATCTGAGCTTTGTCCTTATCGGCCCAGAAATCAGGCGCGGCCATGGCCGCTTCTATCTCGATAATCTTCTTTTCAATATCTGCTTTTTGCATCGGGAGCCACCTCCCGGGATTGAACCGGGGACCCCATCTTTACGAAAGATGTGCTCTACCAACTGAGCTAAGGTGGCGTGCGCTGATTCTAGAATATTTCGACGGAAATTGCATCTATCGCGGGTTCTTCGTACGGATGAACTGAACGTATCGCTTCGACAACCACTTCGAGCAGCGCCGGATCACAGACAAACTCTATTTTTTCCTCTTCAACTGCCACGAGTGAGCCAACCTCCCCGATGGACGGATGCGCTCCGCGTTCAGGTTTGAATCGCCCAATGCCGACAACACTAAATGAACAAAACGAGTAGTTTCCAATCTGTCCGCCGCCCGCGTCTCCAATCGCCGTGCGGACAGCATCCGCATGCTCCCGAGGAACCGTAACAAACACCTTGAGTGCCTTCATAAGTCTCTATTAATACATGCTCGAATCTATTTTAGCTAACTCAATGATCGACTTCACACGCGCCGCGCGCGCTGTAAGCGGCACCAGCATCGTACGATCCGATTGCGTAAGAACTCAAATGCTGCTTTGGCAACGCGTCATCGGTGGGACTTTTCTTCTCATCCCACCTACTCCTTTATCTCCAGAATATCATCGGTTGTGGTCAGTATTGCGTAAACTGCCAGCTTTGCAAAATGTTGCCAAGCCATACGGAGTGCTCCTTGAGCGTTGCCACTTCATACAGATGACCCCGATAGACAAACCACACCTCCGCGGTTTCCCCAATGTCATGTTTGCTGAAAAAAGCGACAGCAGGAACGTTGTGAACCATAACGTCAACGGGGTTTTCTCGCACTCCCGAAGGGACGTCCTGTCGAAACCGCGCTTCACTGACGTGCGCATCTATGTAAGGCACCACGAAAATCTCAAATCCCTCTCCTCTCTCCACATTCTCAAAAGTGATTGTCATTGAGTTTTGTCCGTGATCTCTTTCTTTTACCGAGAGATACTCGGGAAAAAAAAGTGAAAATCCATACCTCTCATTCGTATACAAAAGCCACCCCTGCGGAGGCAATCTTTCATCAAGAGTCGGCATAGTCGCACCCTCCTTTGCGTCACGTGTCGTCAAGAATGTGGACGACGACGTGGAATGGTATACATACGCCCCGAGAAGCGCCGTGCTCACAAGCACAGCAACACTAGCGAGCAATCGCGCCATACTACTGATTCTGATATAGAATAATTCGCCCATTCGTGAAGTGCACCTTCGCACCTTCAAAAAGATGCAACGTCCGGGTTATGCTTCCATTGCCGGTAAAGAAACTGCGGATTTCGCCAAACCCTGTGCCGCCACTGTTGGTTGCATAGGCGCGAAAGTAATACGTTGTGTCAGCCGAAAGCGAGGAGATTCCTTGGCCGAAAGGACCAATGGAACCCGAACCAAGCGTTGTGGTAGAGACACCTGTCGAAAGCGTTGGGCTGGTGGAATATGCAAATCCATGTTGCGTAATGCTTGAACCGCTATCTATTGTTCCGTTCAAGGTTGCCGTCGTCACGTTTATATTCGACGCATAGCCGGTCGTTACCGTCGGGGCGGCAGCAGAGGCAGTGGTCAGACTTGGGTACGTACATGCCGCCGTCGCGCAGTCGTTCGAGCCATCGTTGTCCTGCTCGCGGAAGACGGGCGTCTGAATGTCGGTGTCGTACATGCGGAAGTAGTACGTGGTCCCAGCGGCGGCACCGTTGGCTTCAACTGAAAACTCAAGCTCGCGCACCTGAAGCGCTGAGTGGTCCATGTTGGTGCCGCCCGCAGCATCGCTATCTTGCACCCACCACCCCGCGGTTGGCGAACCGGATAGAACGGTGCCGGAAAGCGTCGTGTTGTCGTCGCAGACAGAACTGCCGCCGTTGCAGTCGCGGTAGCGCCATATCGCGCCGCTCCCCACGTCGCCCACGTCGGTCCATGTACTGGCAGGATCGTCCGGATTGCCCGTCGTGTACTGCAATTTCTTGCGCGCATCGGTTTGCGCCATGTTGGAGAGCTCCGCTACCGAAAACCGCAGGCGGAAATTGCCTGCGGTGCCGTCGAAACCCGTCGGCGCCGTGTTCTCCGAGGCAAGCGCCGTGGTCGGTGTGTTCGCTGTGTCCGCGCCGCTGTAAAACCGCCAGTTCCTCGACCACGGTGAGTACCACCGGTAGACGAAATCAAACGCCGCTCCTTCGTTATGCGCCACCCCGGTATCCGGCGGAAGCGTCGTTGAATATTCAGTCGTCGTACAGTCCGCGTCCCACGCAGACCCAGACCATCTCTGAAAACAGAGGTCGTCGGACCATTCGACGCCCACCGCCATGACTTCGTCGGAGTTCGGCGACGGGTAAATTTTCCACATCGCGCCATCGTCCCCCATCGCGCCGGGCATATCAATTGCAGAGCCATTGAATCCGGTGCCTGCCGTAAAGGTCTGATAGTCGGAGACGTCAGCGGTGCTTGCGTCAGTGTTCACGAAGAGCGCGAAACCGGTGCCGCTGTTGTAGCGCTCCCACGCGACGTCCGTCTGGTTCATGAGGATGCTCTCGGTCGTGGCGTCCTCAACGCCGAGGGTAAACCCCTCCGTGGAGCCGTCCGCTTTCCAGAGGCCGGGCCGGTAATCGGCGCCGCTTCCCTCAAACGTCGCCCCTATCCTATCGGAGCGAAGGTCGGAGGCAAGGCGCACCCAGCGCGCCGTGTTCGTGTTGGTATAGACAGTGCCGACGTTCGAGGCGGAGGAGTCCCACGTGTCGGTGCTATTGACGTATCTCTTGTAGCGGAATGGGTTGGTGACCGCGGTCGTTCCTTCCCCCCATACCACGAGCGCGTTACCGGAGAGCGATTCCCACGCGCCGTCAAAGTCGCGCGCGTTATCGGAGGTGAACGATGTGTCGGTGATGGTCGTGAGGTCGTTGATCGCGCCGTTGTCATAAATCATCGCGCGGATGTCTTCATTCGCGTCCTCCACAATGATGAGAATGCGGTTTGAGCGGCGGGGAGAGAGGTTGTCGCCTTCGGGGATGGCGCGCACCCACTCGGTATCGGCAAGATTCGTGGTCTTGAAGGTAAAACTGCTCTCGCCGGACCACGACGTACCGTTCCAGATCCTGAAAAATATAACACCGTCGCTCCCGGTCTTGCCGTAGAAGACAACCGCCCTGCCGCCAAGCTGCTCGTAGGCGATGTCGTAGGGGCGCTCGCAGGAGCCCGCCGTCGCGTCGCAGATAATCGCCGACGTCACGGCGGTATCGATTACTATCTCAAGTTCTTCCGACCAGTCGGCGGCGGCGTCGCAGCCGCCGACACAGCGCGTCACGTGCAGAGTTCTGTCCTCGTCGAGCTGGCCCCATATCATTTCGTCGCGCGTCGGCGCCATCTCTCCCCTGATGTGCTGGATGTCGGTGACGACGGTCGTCGTATCCACCGAGTCGCCGCGGGGGGTGTAGGTTGAAGGGGAGGTGTAGGAGAGGAACTGCATGTTGTCATTCGCCGCCGTTTCGGAAAATCCAAGAACGCCGGTCGGCGTGACGGCCGCCTCGGCGCGGGGAAGGCGCATGCGGTCCACGACCGAACGGTCGTGTTCGGCGAGATAGAGCGCGTCCACGACGTCGCGGTCGGCAAGCTTCTGCGCCGCGTACTCAAAAAGACCGAGCGGAATGTTCGTGAACACGATAAGCGTTATGAGCGCCGAACTGACGATGCTGTTCGTGATTTTTCGGAGTCGCTTCATACATTATTGAGCCGAGAAATACTCGTACGCGCTCTTCGATACGGCGCCCATGAACACCCGCGCCTTCGCTGCGCTCTCTTCCTGCGAGCGCGAAGGCGGATACTCAACCATGACGCTCACAAGGTACGGGCGCTTCGGTATATAGACGATGCCGGAATCAGCAAAAACGCGGAGCGAGAGGTTTTCGCCGTACTTGTGCGGAAACGGCACATCAGGCGGTATCTCCCGCGCGAGGAAGTCGTTAAACGAAGATTCGTCCAAATAGGAGAGGAGCATCTGCGAGTGCTCGCGCGAAAGAAAGCTCGAGGTGTAGAGCGCGCGCAAGATGCGCGAATACTCTTTTGCGGACATCCTCCCCTCCGGCGTAAAGAGGGCCCCGAGACCGAGTTCCTGAATCACCTCGTCCACGTCGTCGTTGTGCACGTTGCGCAGGAGGATGCGGTAGGCGGTGTTGTCCGAGTTGGCGAGAAGTTCTTTCAGAAGCTCGTCAATGGTGAAGCGCGTGCCGAGGGGGTGCTCGAGGAGCGGGTCGTTCGCATCTCCCGAGTGGATGTCTCGGTCAACCTCCATCAGCACCAGCTTGTCCGTGAGCTCCCACTCGCCGCGTTCAACCTTCTTCATGACTGCCATTGCAAGCGGCACTTTGGCGAGAGACGCCGGCCAGATGTAGACGTCCGGATTGATGGAGATGTTCGCGCCGGTGTTGAGGAACTCAAGGTAGAGCGAGACGCGCGCGCCCTCTTCTTCAATTTCCCGCGCCTTCGCGCGCAGCTCCTCGCGCAGGGGCTGAAGGTTGACGATGAAGTCATCTTGCGGAATGAAGTTTCGTGTCGGGTCAATGAGCGGATACGGGGCGTCACGCATGAGGTTGACTTCCTGCCGCATCACCGCATACGCGCCTGTTATGAGGTTTGTAGCAAGCAGTACTACGGTCGCGATCTTCCAGTATGGTGTTGTTTGCGTGCTCTCTGCTTTATTTTTCATACATCGCATGAGTATGCGCAACCATAGGGAAAGTGTACCAGAAGGATCACACGACGTCTTTGATTGTATCCGCCTTCGCCTCCTCTTCCGCCCCACTCCTTTCATAAAAAACACCCCCGGCGAGAAATTCTTCCCTCCCTCCAAAAATCTTCTGATTGAACCTCTCAATCCACGCGCGCATTGCTTTAGGAAATGCCATTCCCCCCCTACGCGGCGCGGAGCGCCGCCAAAATTTCTGCCCCAAAAAAGCAGTTGAGTTTGATTCTTGAGCCGACGGCCGGGATTGAACCGGCGACCTGCTCCTTACCATGGAGCTGCTCTACCAGCTGAGCTACGTCGGCGTTGCAGCCGATACTAGCATGTATCATCTGCATGATAAAATCATGGCGTGAGCTTCATTGAACGTCATCCGGTTCGCTACCTCGTGCGCAGCCTCTCGGTCGTCATCGGCATTGTCCTCATCTGGCGCGGCATTTGGTATACGCTCGACTGGTTCGACATGACCTTCCTGAACGGAAGTCATGTCATTACGGCGCTTGGCGGAATCGCGCTCGGCCTCCTCATCCTCTATCTGCCCGATCGCGACCTGAAGGAGCTGGGACGGCTTTAGACTCGATAGTCGCGCAATTGCTCAATAACAGGCGCGGCGATGGCGTCGGTAATGTCTTTAGGATCGATGTCCGCCTTGGCACATACGTAGGCTTCCAGCTCAACACATATCGCGTTGATGCGTTGCCGTTGTTCTGCATTATATTTCTCTCCGAAATCAAAGCTTTTCCCACGATAGCGCACGCTTGCCTCCTCGAGGCGGTCACGCATGGATACAATGCCGTATGGGCTCACGCGCAAGTCAGCATACTTTGCAATTTTCATCTCTATAGGCGCCGTAGTGTAAATCCACTCCGTCCGCGTAAAACGCATATTGTTGATCATTGAGAGTACCGCCTCGGAAAGTCCGATTTCTCTTCCAATCGATATGCTCGCGACGTGCTCATTTACACCGTATGTCCGCTCAAACTCCGCTTTCACCGACCGCCAATACGCCGATTCCCCTTCCATGAATGGCACTAGCGGTCCAGTATCTGACAAATCCATTTTCAGGATATTCCCCATGTCATGGAAAAGTCCGGTCAGAATAATATCTCTCTTGTTAACTCCCAAAACGCGATCCGCAATGATCTTCCCCACTGCGGCGACACGTAATTGATGTAATTGCAACATCTCGGGAAGCTTGTATTTTACGTATACATCTCCCGCTGTGCGCATCGCCCTACCCTAGCACGGAATCGATATATACTTCTACCTATGCGCGAGCTGTTTCGCAAAATCGCCCTCGTCTCGAGCGATGCCGTCGGTTCCCCATGGGCCTTCGGCGCCGCGATCGTGATCGTCGCGGTATGGGCGCTCTCCGGGCGCCTGTTCGGCTTTTCGGATACGTGGCAACTCGTCATCAACACCGGCACGACGATCCTCACGTTCCTTATGGTCTTCCTTATCCAAAATACGCAGAACCGGGACGCGAGGGCGATGCATCTGAAGCTCGACGAACTTATCAAATCCGTCCGAGGCGCCCGCGAAGAGATGATCGACCTTGAAGAGATGTCGGACGAGGAGCTCGATCGGTTGCAGAAGGAATTCCAGCGCGTCCGCGAGGCACGGAAATAAAATGTTTGGCGTCGTTCTCATCGGCGTTGCGCAGCTTTTTGCCGAGGTCAGTACCTCACTCGGCAAATACGAGATCGAACGCAAACACGAGAGCGTGTACCGGATGGGATTTTTGCACGCCTTCTGGGCAACTTTTTTTCTTATCGGCATCGCCATCTACACCGGAAACTGGATATTCTCACTTGCGAGCCTCCCGACGTTTACGGCACGCGTCATATTGGAAATCGTCCTTGCGATCGTCAACGTGCACGCCGTCGTCTCCGCCGACAGGAGCACCTTCGCGTTCCTGCGCACGCTTACCATACCGCTTCTCCTCGCGGTCGATGTCGCGCTCGGATATTCGATTTCGCTCGCGCAGATGGCGGGCATATCGGCGATGGTCGTCGGCTTCACGCTGCTTACGCTCAACCATGGACTGAGCCGCACCGGCAAAATACTGTCTCTTTTTTCCGCGCTTATTCCCGTCGGGACGCTCACCCTCTACAAATACAACATCACTCACTTCAATTCGGTCGAGGCTGAGCAGGCGATCTTGCATGTCGTGCTGGTCGCTGCGCTGGTGATCGTCGCGTGGGTACGCACGGGCGAAAACCTTTTCACACACCTTTTCCGTCCGAGCTATGTCTTGCAGTCCGTTGCGGCGGGCATCGCAACGGTCCTCCTGAGCTACGCATACTTGTATGCACCCGCGTCCATCATCACAGCCGGAAAGCGCGGGTTTGAGATTCTTGGTGCCATCGCCTTCGGCAGGGCCGTGTTTAAGGAAAAACACGTTCTGATTAAATTTGTCTCCTGCGCCATCATCGTCGGCGGGATTGTGTTGATACTGTTTTGATGCGCGAGTGACGGGACTCTCCCTCGCCTCTCGCCTCGCCGTCGCTCGGCTCGGGCTGGGCACCGCCTCGCGGTTTCGCGTACTCGCGAAACATCGCTCCAGCGTTCGAGTCCCGACGCCGCTGCGCGGCGTCTGTAGTGCAAAACGCACCGACAAAAGTCGGTGCATTTTGACTAAGCGCGAGTGACGGGACTCGAACCCGCAGCCTTTCCCGTGACAGGGGAATGCTCTAACCAATTGAGCTACACCCGCAAGTGATAAACGGAGGAAGCATGCTTACTCCTGTTCCGAACGCCGCGGGTATATGAGCCCGCGATTACACCCGCAGAGCCCCCACAATATATCACTTGCCTTCCTTTATCAAATCGGTGTCGGGGGACGGAATCGAACCGTCGACCTAGGGTTTATGAATCCCTCGCTCTAACCGACTGAGCTACCCCGACGTGCCCTGAAAAGTAGCATTTTTACAAGGCTATTTCAACGAATCCTTGACGCTCTCGAAAAACTCTTTGTCCTTTGGGTGCGATAGCAATTCCGCTACGCGTTCGATCGGAACCCATCGTGCCTCGTCATGACGGGGGTCTGTAAGGACAAAGTTCGTCTGCGCCGTGTCGAAAAGAAACATGTGCAGTGTTTTTACCTCAACGTCCGCCTTTCCTTCATCCCCTCCCTTGAGGCGTGTGTACGGCTCGAACTCTTTTTTAAACTCAAGATCGGTGATACCGATCTCTTCTTGCGTCTCGCGCCGCGCGGCATCGATGAAGCTCTCGCCCTCGTCGACATGCCCTTTCGGGAAGCCCCAAAACCACCCGTCATGTTTGACGAGCGCGATGTTGCCTTCCGTATTTCGCACGATACCGCCAGCACTGTGCGTGTGCGTCTCCATGTTGCGGGGGCGGGACTTGCACCCGCGACCTCCAGGTTATGCATACCACTTCGACTTTCGCCGCTCCGCTGGCTGGCGGATTTGTGGTCTGGACTATACCTTTTCCCTTTTCTTGCGAAAGAGGGATCTGCCGTCTAGTCTCTACACCTTCATGCATCACTGCACGCTTGGCTCGGCATTATCACTCTCATTCAGAGAAGACTTCACCGAATTTGACAGATGTTCCATGTATCGTTTCCAACACACGAGCCCTATTCGAGCCTGGCGAGCTACTACTGCTCCACCCCGCTATATATCAATGGATAACCATTGATATATACAGGATACCATTTAAAACCTTATGCGCAAATGTATATAACCAAATATATATGTAGCTACCTCGCGATAATCTCAGCGTATGGCATCCCGAAGATTGAAGGAACGCGCCTGGCAACTACGCGAACAAGGCATGAGTATTTCGGACATTGCGCATACCCTATCAGCAAGTAAAAGTACCGTTAGTTACTGGTGCAGGGATATCTCCCTATCGAAAATTCAGCAACAACTGCTTGCTGCAAAACAGCACCAGGCTGGTATGCTTGGCCGTCTTCGCGCTGCCGAGCAAAAGCGGGCAGCGCGTCTTAACGATATTTCACGCGCGAGATGAGCCGGGGTGCGCGTGAGATCGCTTCGCTTTCTCATAGAGACTTATTTATCCTCGGGATCGCATTGTACTGGGGAGAGGGATACAAGAGCGGAAATAAAGAGTGCGGCCTAACAAACAGCGACCCTGTGATCATTCAGGCTTTCATCTTCTGGCTCAAAAAGATTTATTCTGTGCAAGAAAAAGATTTAATATTGCGTGTATCTTTGAACGAATCCCACCGTGGCCGAGTATCGTTGGTCGAGCAATACTGGTCACGTGTGACCAATATTCCGCCGTCCCAATTTACGAAAACCAGTCTAATACGCTCGCGATCAAAGAAAACATTTTCAAATCTGGATGTACACTTTGGGACTTTGCGCGTCAAAGTCCGACGAGGCACCTCGCTCAGACGTCGAATTATGGGGTCTATAGAGAGACTGAGAAAAAAATTTTTCAGATGAATCCGAATTCATGGAACACCCGCGCGTACAGGTTAATGACTTTGTTCTTCTCGCGTTCGGAAATGTGGTACTCGACGCCTTCATGCGCGACGCGATTACGCACCTTGTGCGCTTCCCAGGCATCGTCGATCGAATTGAAATTGGCACGGTCAACCTGCTTCATCTTCTCCGCCATTGTCTCGCCTTTGTAGCCCTGCAAATCAAGAAGCTCGTTGAGCATAATGTCTGCCTCAAGGATCGCAAGTCGCCACTTGTGCTCGTCGTCGGAATTCGCGTGTTCCAAAACTCGGTTCCATCGCAACTGCGTTGCGGGCACGTCTTCTGCGGCAACGGTGCGCTGTGCCTTGCGGAATCCCGCCCACTCGGCCTGGCGTATCTGCCAGATGCGCAACGCGCAGTAGATAATACCGACACCGGCAAGAAGCGTAATGAACATCGCAAACGGGAAAATGGGACCCCAGAGCTCGAAAACAGTCTCGGACGTCCACCCCTGCGTCAACTCACGCCAGAGCACTGGCACCACCTCGGGATGTTCCGTATATTTATAAAACTGCTCCACGCGCGAAGCGCCATTGGAGTCGGCGTTTGGCATGTATTTAGTATATCGCGCCGCTGGTTACGCACTCGCTTTTTCAACATCCGCGCCAATCTGAAAAAGGACGCCCTCGCCACGATGCGGCGCAACCAGCTGGAACCCGACCGGAAGCCGCTTCCCTTCCCGTTCAACGGTTCCAGAAGGAACGGAAATCGCCGGGACGCCGGCAAGGTTTGCGGTCACGCTGAAAATGTCTTCCGCATACATCGCAAGCGGATCGCTCGCCTTCTCCCCAATCTTAAACGCAGGCCCAGGCGCCGTCGGAAGCGCAATGCAATCGTACATTTTAAACACGCGGGCAAAATCAGCGCGAATGAGGTCGCGGACGCCGCGCGCCTTCCGATAATACGCGTCGGTATATCCGGATGACAGCACAAAGGTACCGATCAGGATGCGTCGCCTTACCTCGGCACCGAATCCAGCGCCGCGCGTTTTCGTGTAGACTTCGCCGATCGTGTCCGCCGGCACCGAGAGGCCGTAGCGAATACCATCGTATCGCGCAAGATTCGTTGAAACTTCCGCCGGGCACACGATGTAGTACACGGGAAGCGCATACGGCAGGTTCGGCATCTCTACGTCTCCAATGTCGTATCCAGACTGCGCAAGACGCTCGAGCGTCGCATTGAATACTGCAAGGACATCCGCATCAACCCCCGACTTCAAAAATTCTCGCGGCACGCCGATCTTCTTGCCGCCGCCCCTAAGCGTATAATCCGAGAGCGAAGTGCTGTCGTTGCTGTCGTGCCCACGGATACCTTCGAACACGATTCGTGCGTCTTCGATCGTTTTGGCGAGCGGCCCGATCTGGTCGAGACTGCTGCCCATCGGCATGAGGCCGAAGCGTGAGACTGCGCCGTAAGTCGTTTTGAGACCGACGATGCCGCAGTGCGACGCCGGTTGGCGAATGGAGCCGCCGGTATCGGAGCCGAGGGCGGCAAGCGCGAGACCAGCGGCAACGGCTGCAGCGGAACCTCCCGATGATCCACCGGGAACACGCGATGTATCGATCGGATTCTTCGTCACACCGAAAGCTGAGTTTTCGGTCGAGCTACCCATCGCAAACTCGTCCATGTTGGTCCGGCCAAGAAAGACCGCTCTCTGGGCCTTCAATTTTTGTATTACGGTCGCGTCATAGCTCGCACGGTAGTTTTCGAGTATCTTCGACGCGGACGAAGCGACGCGTCCTTTGATGAGGATATTATCCTTGACCGCGAGCGGGATACCGGTAAGCGGCTGCGAGGTCCCTGCGGCGATCATTGCATCGGCCTTCTTCGCCTCATCTCGCGCGGAGTTGGCCCATACTTCCACATACGCGTTCAATTCCGGATTTCTCTTTTCGATTTCAGACAGGTATGCGTTCGTAAGATCCAGCGCAGAATATTCCTTCGCGTCAAGCGCGCGTCGGGCGTCGGCAACCGTAAGTTTTGAGAGGTCGATGGTCATTGTTTCTTGGAAAGAACCTGTTTTACCACCACGTGGCTGCCTTTCGTCGCCGGCGCGGCTTGCAAAAGGTCGTCGGTAAAGAGGCCGCTTTCATGCGGGTTTCCGTCGTCCCGCATCACATTTCTGTGCTCGGGATCGCTCCTCGGCACGTCCGCGGAGACCGTCTGGATCTGTTCGACGAAATCCAAAATCGCGGGAAGCTCCTTCTCGAGCCGTGCAAGCTCGTCATCTGAGACATCCAGTCGGGCCAATTTCGCGAGGGCGGCAACATCTACCTTCTGTGTCATTGCAGCATCCTAGCAAATTCTTCCTCACTCAGCACCTGGACGCCGAGTTCGCGAGCCTTGTCGAGCTTCGAGCCGGCGTTCTCCCCCGCGACCACGTACGACGTTTTTTTCGAAACGGAGCTCGCTGTCGTGCCGCCGAGCGAACGGATTCTTGCCTCAGCTTCGGCGCGCGGCATCGTGAGAGTCCCGGTGAGCACGAACGTCCTTCCTGCAAATTTCCTGTTGTGCGGCGCTTCGTCGGCTACAACCGTCAGGTGCTCGAGCAAACGATCTACTGTCGCGCTTTTTTCCGCATGTCGGAACCAATCATGCACGGACTGCGCGACAACTTCGCCGATTCCTTTCACGGCCGCAAGGTCCTCGACTGACGCTGCGCGCACTTTCCTGAGCGTCTTGAAATGGAGCGAGAGGAGTCGCGCTGTTTCCTCACCAACATGATCGATTGAAAGTCCGAACAAGAGCCGCGAAAGCGGGATGCGCCGTGCTTTTTTGATGTTTTCAATCAATTTCTTCGCCGACACCTCCGCAAAACCTTCAAGTTCGAGCAGATCACCTTCCGCGAGCGTGAAAATCTCGTCGTAGGTATTTACGAGCCCTTCGTCGACAAGGAGCGCCACTGTTTCTTTGCCGAATCCTTTAATGTCGAGAGCCGCGCGGGAGGCAAAGTGACGCAATCGACGCTTCACCAATTCTGCAGAATCGCGGTACACGCAGCGCCACGCTGCTGTCCCGGGGACACGCTCGATCGAGCCGTCACCGCCACACGCCGCGACTTTTTTCGGCCACACATAGGGCTTTTCATTTCCTTTCCGTAATTCGGGCAAGACTTTGACGATATCAGGAATGATGTCTCCTGCTTTTTGGATGATGACGGTGTCTCCGATCCGGACATCGAGACGCTTGATTTCATCCTCATTATGTAACGTCGCGCGCGACACCGTCGTGCCCGCGACGGAAACCGGTTTTAGGTGCGCGACTGGTGTCAGCACGCCAGTGCGCCCGACCTGAAGCACGATGTCTTCGACAATCGTCGTCACTTGTTCCGCAGGAAATTTGAATGCGACTGCAAAACGCGGGCCTTTCCCCGTGTATCCGAGGGCGCGTTCGTACTCCCCTTCGTTCACCTTTACAACGACACCGTCCACCCAATACGGCTGCTTGCGACCCTTCTCCTTCCACTCTTCCCAAAACGCGACTATGTCATCAACTGACGTCGCGTGTTTAAAATTCGGGTTCACTTTTAGCCCTAAGTCGCGCATGTACTCCAGCTCGCCAATTTGGTCTTTCGGAAACGGCTCAGAGGTGCGCGCAAGCTCATAGATGAAAACATCGAGCTTGCGCGCCGCGGCAATTTTAGGATCGAGCTGCCGGATGGAGCCGGCGGCGGCGTTACGCGGATTTGCAAAGAGCGGCTCGTTCTTTTTCGTCCGCTCGGCGTTGATCCGCTCCAATTCCTTTGCGCTCATCCAGATCTCGCCTTCAACAACACAGCTAACCGGGCGAGACAGCGAAAGCGGCACGCTCTCGATCGTACGGACATTGTGCGTCACGTCCTCGCCGACGACGCCGTCGCCGCGTGTCGCTGCAGTCGTGAGCAATCCGTTTTCGTACGTGAGCACGACCTTGAGGCCGTCGATTTTCAATTCGCAGAGATACGTCGGCTTGGCATCGGGAAACCTCTCTTTAAGGAAACGTCTTACGCGTGCATCGAACTCTTTGATGTCGTCCGGCGTAAATGCGTCATTCAACGACCACTGCGGCACGGTGTGGCGAACCTTTTTGAACGCAGGCAGCGGAGCACCCGCGACACGTTGCGATGGACTGTCAGGACTGACGATTGAAGGATGCTCATGCTCGATATCCGCAAGCTCTTTTTTGAGCGAGTCGAGCGCTTCCTGCGAGATCTCCTCCCTGTCGTGGACGTGGTACGCGGTGCGGTAGCGGTTGATGGAATCCTTGAGTTTTTCGTAGCGGTCTCGGACGTCGCGAGGAATTGGCATGTGCGTAGCTTACAATTAAGCGAAGTGGGTGACTAGCGGACAGGATCAATACGTCAGCTCGACGGAGCGCTGCAGCGTGCGGGCGGACGTCTCGACCTGAGCGCAGGGCTCCGAAAAGCCGTCGGCACGGATGAGCGTGCGCGGGTGGACCGTATTCTTCCTGACGGTCACGCGGGCGCAATAGCCGTTCGGCTCGAATTCGAACTCGAAGAAGATCGGATACGTCAGCAGGTCGGTGTGCGATACCGTGATGCCCGTATCGTCGTCACAGGTAATCGGCGAGACCGGATTCGACGTCGATGCGAAATTATGCCGCAAATCCCAGTACAGGGCGCATTCCGCGGCGGTATCCGCCGCATAAAACGCGTATTGTGAGTTGCGTCCCGTAGACGCGAGAATGAGTTGCTTCTGCGCGATCGCGAACACGGAAATGCCGAGAGAGAGCACGAGTGAGGCGACAAGCGCCGCAAGTAAGATGGTAAAGCCGCGTTGGTTCGTCCTAGGTGTACGGTGCAACTTCATATCAATTATTCGCTGGTGCCGTCGTTGACCCAGCGGTAGAGGTTTTCTTGCAAGACGACCGGCGGCGCGGCATGAAGTCCTTCGACGCGGGTAACGGTGACCGAGATGCGGATTTCATCCTGAGCACCGCTTACGTATTCGGCGCGCACGACGCGACGGAACGGTGTTTCGATCGTCCACGTCGGATCGTGGCCATAGAGATTATTGTCGGTCTTAAGCTTCGGACATTCGCCTGCGCACGGCGTGATCGCGGGAGGGTCGATGCGCGCATCAATGATGAAATCTTGGTCGATCGGGATGCTGCACAACAAATGCATCGGTTGTCCGTCTGAAGGACAGGTGGCGCCTGCATTTAAGGCAAGCGTGAGGATATTTGCGTCACGGATCGCACGCACCGCCTCAATAGCCTCCTGTGCGAGGTTCGACGCGATGACCTGGTCGCGCGCATAGTATGCGGCGGCGAGCGATTGCATTGTGAGCGTCATTGGAGCGACGATTGAAACCGCGAGTATCGAGACGGCGACGAGCGTCTCAACGAGCGTCATACCGCTGGATGCAGGCGGTAGGCAGTGGGCTGTAGGCTGTAGCAACTGAGAAAATGCATTTTTGCACTTTGCCTGCAACCTGTTCCCTATAATCTGTACACTTTTTTTCATAGATCAAGTACTCGTTGTACGGCCGTAGCCTGTATATAAAACGTCGTCGCCGTCCGCACACTCTCTCCTCCCGCAGTTCCCTTGATGACCACAACGATTTTGGGCTGAGACAAGTCTTGCGTCGGAGTGTTGGCGCGGATGGTGCCAACGACGTAGAACGAGACCTCTTCGATATCGACTTCTGGCGCCGTAATCGGCTCTCCGCTTGTCCCCCCGTCGCGAGAACGCCACAGCTGTCCTGGTGTCTCGCCGCTTCCCTCCACGAAGTAATACACCCATCGCTCCCCGGCGTCATTCGGATCAGAGCCGAACGGTGCGAACGATACGAGGACGTCTCCATTCGGACAATCGCCGCCGACATTCGGATCAGGAACCGCTTCGGCGTTGCAATTAAACGAGTTACCCATGCGCATTGAACGAACCATGCCGTCAACCGCAATATTGAGGTTGTTCATGACACTCTCGAGCGCGCGAGCTTTTCTGTTTGCATCAACGAGCGACAACAGTGCGCCGACAGCGACCAGCATCACGACCGCAAAAAGCGTGACCGCAACCATCAGTTCAATGAGCGAGAATCCTGCCTGCGTACGTATGACTCGTTCTTGCATATTGATTACAACGCCGAAATCTGTCCTGTGCGCTCGACAATAACTTCCGCTTCGTCGTCTCGGGCTGATTTGATGATGATGCGGGCGCGTGCGTACGATGAGACGCAATCGTCGTCAGAATCGAATGATCCATTGATGCACGCGTCGGGCTCGGGACGCCTGAACACCACGTTTAGCTCCTCGAGGCCGCATGTCTCGGCCCCGCCGACCGCGGGAGTCACGCACAAATCATCGATGCGGTATCCTGTCGCAATCGTGCTTGAAAGCACGGTCTCGCCCGGATCATAATCGCCACTGTTATCAACATCGACAAACAGCTCGAATGTCGGTTCGCCTCCCATAAAATGCACGCCGTAGGCGACATCGAACTGATTGATCGCGGGGCAAAGCTCAGTCACGGTGGGGTCGCATCGTCGCACGGCAATGCCGTAGACTTGCGCTTGACGGATGCTGAGTGCAATGTCGTGCGCGAGGTTTTGCAGGACGATGACGTTGCCGAAGCGCGTATTGTTGGCGAGGACGATGCCTGAAAGCACCACAAAAATACCCGTGACAACAATCAGCTCCAGGAGAGAAAACGCGCGAGATGTACGACGAGATCGAGCCTGTAGAGCTCTGATAACCACACCAAGACGAGAGCGCATATGAGAAAGGGCCCGAACGGGACTTCGCTTTTCATTGTAAACCCTCGGACCGCTCTAGCGTGAGTTATCCCCGCTCTCTGAAGCGTTTCCGCAACGCGCGGTAGCGGCAACAATATGAAGACGCCAACGAACGCACCGAGGACGAATGCAATTGCGAGCGCAAGATACCCGGGGATGAGCCCGAGCAAAAAACCGATGCCAAGTGCGAGTTTCGCGTCACCGAGACCCATCCAGGTCCCTCGTGAAATCAGCCACAGGAAAAACAACGGAAACGCAACGGCTGGCCCTGAGACAAGTACCTGATACCATGGTTCCATATCTCCCCGCGTAATACCCGCAAGAATGAGCGCGAGGAATCCGAACAGAAAAGCCCAGACATCGGGAATAATCGTGTGATAGAGATCGTAGACCGCAATCGCTACCAAGATTGATACGATCGCCGCGCCGAGGAGGCGCTCAATAAGGGGAACGGGTGCGAGCCCTATCGCGAGGAACCCAGCGGCAGTCAACAATTCGACGATCGGATACTGGATTGAAATGCGCTCACTGCAGGTTCGGCAACGACCGCGGAGTATAAGCCATGAGATAACCGGAACCAGCTCAAACCATTGCAGTGTGGTCCCGCACCGCGGGCATGCGCTCCGACCGAGGATGCTGCGCACGCCGTGCCGAGCGATGAGAACGTTCAGAAAACTACCGATGATGAGACCAAATCCTGCCCAAAGGATCCATTCCAGGCCCATGCGGCACAGAATAGCACGGCCCCGCAGTAGCGGGGCCGTGCATAAGAGATACCTAAATTACCTCTCGTCTTATGGGACGACGCAGTACACCTGTGCGTCAGTACAATCCGGACCCCCACCCGCGCTGTAGTCGACAGCATGTCCGCCAGCTGGCTTCGTGCCTTCGACCGTCGCACCCAAAACGTATCGCACACACGGCTCGCTTGTACACTCAGTTGTGCCACTCGAAGAAAGCGAGAAGTATTCGTACGGGTCGTCAGACGATGGGTCAACCGGAAGCGATGATATATAGGTTGGCACGATATCATTCTCTATCTCGTCAGATAGCGGATACGTTTGGTTCGCATCGTAATTCAGTTCAAGTGCCAACTGAATCTGCTTCAAATCCGACACGCGTCGTGCATCGCGTCCTTTCTGACGTGCGCTGTTGAGCGATGCTAAAACAACCGACGAGAGGATACCGATAATGGCGATAACGACGAGAAGTTCAATGAGTGTGAAGCCTCGTTCCTTTGTAGTACGGAACATATCAATATTATTTTATCTTGTTAAAGCCCTACGGACGGACACAGTAGCGACCAGTCGTTGAGCACGCTACTTCGGCAATAGTGCCAGTATGTCCCCCTGCGGGAACGGGGCCTTCCATGTCAGCTGCGAGAACGTACGACGTACACGTCTGCGTGCCTGCATCGCACGCACCGGTGCCAATGGCGTTATTGTACAGGTAGTTGGTTCCTCGCGGATCAGTTGGAACGACCGGGATTGCATCTGGAGTTAACGCAGAAAGCGCTTCTGGATACTCCCCCGCTGTGTCGAAATGAAGCTCAAGCGCGAGCTGCAGCTGCTTCAAATCCGACACGCGTCGTGCATCGCGTCCTTTCTGACGTGCGCTGTTGAGCGATGCTAAAACAACCGACGAGAGGATACCGATAATGGCGATAACGACGAGAAGTTCAATGAGTGTGAAGCCTGCCTCAACCGATCTGTGTTGAGGCAGGTTTCCCTGAGATGCTGTGACCCGACTGCGATGCGCGTTTGACATAGACGATACGTTTCCCTAGAACGACACAGTCGAGAGTAAGTTATTACGGACCGACGTGATAATCAGTGCCGTTCGCCGGATCCAATGTGGGACACGAATCAGCCTGCCCTGATGACCCCTCAAGATCAGCGCCGAGGCAGTAGCTGGCACCAGCCGCCGCTGAGATGTAGAAGTAATCTTTACCAGTTACCGGATCGTCCGGAATCGTGGAAATGTAGTCAGGCGTGAGTCCTCCAAGGGTCGTCTCGCTGACGGCTACCGCGGTCGTTTGCACCGGATAGGCGCTCGAGTTAGCGTCATAGTACAACTCAAGCGCAAGCTGTAGCTGCTTGAGATCAGAAATACGACGCGCGTCACGACCTTTTTGGCGTGCACTATTCAAAGACGCGAGCACGACCGATGAGAGAATGCCAATAATTGCAATCACGACTAATAACTCGATGAGGGTGAAGCCTCGTTCCCTATTGTTCATAGTATTCATAATCATACGGCACAATGACCCTACACTAGTGGAGGGGTGTGTATAACCTCGCCGCTCCTAGATGCCCGCCGCGATGTTGTATATCGGCAAAAGGACTGATGCGAGGAGGATGGCAACACCGACGGCAAGCGCGACGATCATGATCGGCTCAATAAGCGAGACGAGCGTGTCGACTGCGTTGTTGACTTCGCGACGGTAGAAGCGCGCCATGGCATCTAGGATATTTCCCATGTTTCCGGTTTCCTCGCCGATCTTAATCATCGCAACGACGATCCCCGGGATCTCCGGATGTTTTCGCATCGCTTCAGAGACGGGAAGCCCCGCTTTCACGTCGGCCGCCGTTTCAGAAAGTATCCGCTCGTAGGTCGGATCTTCGACGACGGTGCCCGTGACCTCGAGCCCGCGAAGCATCTGGATGCCGCTTTTGAGCATGGTGCCGAGCGTGTCGGCGATGCGTGAAAGATAGAGTTTTTGGTAGATGCTGCCAATAACCGGCACCGACATGCGCGCGCGGCTAAACATCGCGTATCCGCTTTCCGTACGGACGTATCTGACAAGGAAAAATCCGCCCACGACAAGGAATCCGAGCCACAGTAGCGCATAGTCGGAGAACAGATTGCTGATGCCGATCACGACTTTCGTGTATACCGGGATATCCTGTCCCACTTCTTCCAACATCACGGCGAGGCGTGGGATCACCATTGTCATCATGAGTACGATGACGATGACGAACGTACCGATGATGAACGCCGGATAAATGAGGGCGTTTTTCGCTTTCGACGTGATCTCGTAGTTGCGATCCATGTAATCGGCGAGGAAGAGGAAGGTCTCGTCGAGCTTGCCCGCTTCTTCCCCGGCGCGCACCATGTTGACGTAAAAGTTGGAAAAGACTTCGGGGTGGCGCGAGAGCGCCGATGAAATCGCCGATCCGCCTTGGATGTCGTCCCCGATCGCCGTCAAAACTTTCGCGAGACGCGGAGTACGGGCCTCAGCGGCCAAGAGTTGGAAGGCGCGTAGTGCTGAGACCTGCGCCTCGAAGAGCGTCGTCATCTGGCGCGAGAGCATCACGACGTCGCTTCCCTTGATCGTGTCAAAGAGGCGGATGTTCGCAAGGCTCTGCTTCTGCGCGTCGACGGGGTCGATTGACGAGATGATGAGCCCGCGACGCTGCAAGGCGGAGATGGCGAGGTCAATATTGATGGCATCGATTGTGCCGGAGCGCTGCGCGCCACTTTGGTCGACGGCGGTGTAATTAAACAGCATGTTACAAAAGCTTTTGCAGCATGTTCGGGTTCAGCGAGAACTGGTATGCGCTCTCGACGGTGATTTCCCCGCGCGAGACCAGTTCGGCGAGCGATCGGTTCATGTCGATCATCCCCTCCCCCGATGAGGTCTCGATGACCGCGTTGATCTCGTGCGAACGCTTCTCGCGGATAAGATTCGCGACTGCCTTGTTATTGATGAGCAGCTCGTACGCTGGGATGAGGCCGCCGGAAATGCGCGGGACCAGGCGTTGCGAGAAAATGCCGACGAGCGCCGCCGAGAGCTGCAGGCGAATCTGGTCCTGCTGGTGCGCCGGGAAGGTGTCGATGATGCGGTCGATCGTCTGCGCCGCGTTATTGGTGTGCAGCGTCGAGAGGACCAAGTGCCCTGTTTCTGCCGCCGTCACGGCAGCCGCCATCGTCTCGGGGCCGCGCATTTCTCCGATGAAGAGCACGTCGATGTCCTGGCGGAACGCGCTAATGAGCGCAGTCTCGAAGCTTTTGGTGTCCAGAAGCACTTCACGCTGGTCTACGAGACTTCGCTTCGGCTCGAAAATATATTCGATCGGGTCTTCGATCGTGACGATATGTTCCATCCGTTCCGTATTGATCATCTCAACCAGGCTTGCGAGTGTCGTCGTCTTCCCCTGTCCGACCGGCCCCACGACGAGGAAAAAGCCCTGTGCTTTCCGGGCGAACGTCTCGAGGATGTCAGGCAGGTTCAATTCCTGCAGCGTCCTGATTTGTTTCGGGATATAGCGCAGCGCAATCGCGATCGCCCCCCGCTGGAAAAAGGCGTTGCCGCGGAACCGCTGCCCGTCGGGCGTCTCGTAGGCGAAATCGATCTCAAAATTCGCGAGAAATCGCTCGAGTTTGTCCTCCGAAAGGAGGACTTTCGCGTAGCCGAGCGTGTCGTCCTTGGTCAGAACCTGCTCTTTGAGCATCGGCGTCAAGCTCCCCGATACGCGGATCGTCGGATGCGCTTCGGTCGAGAGGTGCAGGTCAGAGGCGCCCTCATGAATGAGAACGTTGATGTATTTTTTGAGCGTCGCCTCGTAGTCAATGGCCATATTCCCTATGCGCTCTATTGTAACTCATTTTTATTCGCCTCAATCTCTATCCACACGCGAGGCATTTGCAATGTCTATTTTTTCAGCTCTTCCTGCACCATCGCGACGACTTCCGACGGGATCATGGTCGCCTTAATGACGTAGCGTTGCGCGCCCAAATCTGCCGCACGTTTCTTGTCGTCGTCCGATCCCTGATTGGTGAGCGCGATCAGTTTGGCAGAACTCGCAAGTTTTTCATCCCGGATGGTTTGCAAGAGCATAAAGCCATCTTCACCGGGCACCGTAATGTCGAAAAGGACCACGGATGGCTGGACTCCGCCGCGAAGTTTTTCGAGCGCTTCCTTTGTCGAAAAGCAGGCTTGCACGGCGAATCCCGCCTGCGAAAACTTCATGCTGTACATGTCGAGGAGGAATTTGTCGTCGTCGACAAGCATGACCGTCGGTTTTGAATCTGTCGTTTCCATATACTATTGCTTCGCCTTTTTCTCCTCAGCTTCTTTCTCATCGCCTTCTTCCGGTTCTGCTTCAGGCGCCGGTGTCGGGGGCTCCTGCGGCGTTTCCTTCTCCTCATCCTCATCTTCCGATAACACGGATGCGAGCGTATTGACCTCGGAGAACGGAATTTGCTTGGCGAACGCCTTCATAATAGCGTCTTCACGCATCGTCGTCATCCCTTGCAGCCGCGCAGCCTCGCGGATCTTCGATTCCACCGGTGAGGTCAGGATGATCTTTTCGATTTCCGGCGTCATTTCCATCACCTCGAAGACCGCCATACGGCCGCGCAGCCCTGTCGGACACGTCTCGGTTCGCTCCGGCTCGTACGCAGTTTTTTGAATTTTGAAGCGATATTCCTTCGGCAATGTCTCGAGTTCGGCTTCAATACGCTTTATATCGCTCGCGGAGAGCGGAACTTCCTTTCCGGTTCCCGCGCAGAGCGTACGGACCAGGCGCTGTGCCATTGAAAGCACCAAAACCGGCGGGATCAGGTACGGCTCGACACCCATGTCGATGAGACGCGGCACGACGCCGACGGCGTCGTTGGTATGGATGGTCGAGAGTACTAGATGACCGGTGAGTGCCGCCTGTACGGCGAGCTTCGCCGTCTCCCCGTCGCGGATCTCGCCGACCATGATGATGTCGGGGTCCTGACGCAGTGTGGTGCGAAGGCCGGTGGCAAACGTGTAGCCGATTTCGGGTCGCACTTGCGATTGAATGATGCCGTCGATGTAATATTCAATCGGATCTTCAAGCGAAAGCACGTTTTTGTGCTCACGATCCAATTCGGCGAGCATCGAGTAGAGCGTTGTTGATTTACCGCTGCCGGTCGGACCGGAGATGAGGATAAGGCCGTGTGGTCGCTGGATCGCCCTGCGGATCAAGCTGATATCGCGTTCGGAAAGGCCGAGTTTGTCGATGGGGATGAATCCCTGCTCGCGGTCGAGGATACGTATGACGACCTTTTCCCCGTAATTGGACGGAAATGTCGAGACACGGAAGTCGATCTGGCGATCGTCGAATTTCGCGGAGAAACGACCATCTTGCGGTCGGCGCTTTTCGTCGAGACGTATTGCCGAGAGCACCTTAATGCGCGCGACGACGGCACGATGCGTATTAAGCGGGAGTACGACTGACGTGTGCAAGTCACCATCCACACGGTAGCGCACACGCACGCCTTGCGGCGTCGGCTCCACGTGGATATCGGATGCGCGGCCGTCGATCGCGTAGCGCAAGATCGTCGAAACAATCTTGATGGCAGGCGCGTCTTCCTGGATGTACTGATTGTCTTTCTGATCAGTCATCGCGCCGAGGTCGAGGAGGTATTCCATGTCGCCCTCTTCTTGCGCCTGCGCCTTGCCCTTCCCTTCCTTTTCCGCTTTCTCCGATTCCAAATCAGTGAGCGCCCGATCGACTTCGCCGCCGATCCCTTTGTACATTTCGATGATGCGCGCGAAGTCCTCATCGGATATGCGGTAAATCTTGAACGGCATTCCGGTCTTGCGCGTAATGAAATTCAGCGCATCGATCGCGGCGATGTTGTCGGGATCCACCATGCCGACCGCAAGCACTCCTTCTTCTACGGCGATCGGTGCAAGTTTGTAGTGTTCCGCCGATTCCTCGGGGATATAGCGCAATACGTCGTACGGAATTTTTCCGTCGGGCAGCGTCCTCACGGGAACTGATGAGAGCTGCGAAGCAGCTCCCGATGCGGGAGGAGTTGTGGCGGGTGCGGCCATGTCTCTATTCTACCGAAGAAATGCGGGATGCGCCGTATCTCTTATGCACATTGATTAGCGCGGTGCCGATGCGGAGGAGGTTGCCTGCGTGCCGGCGGCCGCTGCGCCGACGACTGCTTGCCCTTGGAATGGCGCAAACGGGTTCGGGCGTCCCACCGGCTCGGGGATGATCTGGCTGCCAAAGTCTTTAAGGCGCAAAAATGCCGGGTCGGAAAAGATGGTGCCGGAGAGCGATACGGCGCGCAGTTCAAGCAGCGTGTTCACAATATCGCGGTCGGCTTCCGTCGCCTCCGTGAGGTTGTCGGTCTGCAACAACTCTCCGGTGCCGCGGTCACGCAGGAACGAATACCATACGACGCCTGCCACAAGGATGCCGACGACGATCATCAGGACCATTTTGTTTTGCAATAGCGCCATACGATTATTTTAACCAATACGTCCGGAGGATGATGTCGAACGAATACGTGAGGTCTCCTCCCTGTGTCGACAGCGGATCAATCGACAGATCGACGACGTCGACGATGCGCAGGCTGTCCTCAAGGTCGATAAGGAATGTCTTGAATTGCTCATAGGTGCCGGTCGTTGAAAATTGCAGTGTCAGGGATTCATAATTGCGCTGCGTCGGCCCGATGACGTTGCTGCGCCCTTCAGTACTCGTGTTCGGCCGAGAAATCACGACGTTCTGCAGCGCAACGCCGTGGCGCGATGCGAGCGTATCGAGATCCAGGACGAGCCGCACATTGTCGACATGGTCGGGCAAGAGCTTGTGCAACCGTTCGATATCCGCCGGATTGAACGCGTTGTAGCGCGAGAGCAATGACTGCCTGAGCCGCTGCAGTTCGGCTGCTTTTTCGAGCGCGAGGTCATATGATTCGTTTTCCATTCGGAGCGCCTCGACGCTGTCATACGCGGGCTTCGTATAGAGAAAGAAAAGCCCGATTGCTCCGGCGATTCCTATCAGTGCAAAAAGAGTGCGTACCATATTTATTGTTGCTGCGCCTGCGGGTCACCGCTTTGTGGCGTCGAAGTGGCCGGCGCGCCCTCTTCGACCGGCTGGCCGCCAAACGGAGATGGCGGCAGCTGTTCCAGCGGATTTTGCGGAGCGGTCTGCGGCGCGGGAGCCTGGACGAGCGAGCGGAAAAGCAGCGCCTCGCGCCGCACATCGGCTGAAAAGTTGAAACGTACTCCGCCAATCTGGCGGTTGATGTCGGAAAAGATCGGATTCACGATGACACCGGAGCGCGAGAGGAGGTCTGCCTGCAAGGCGATCGAATTCACGCTCTGCGCTAAGCCCTTCATCGAAATCGAGATGGTGCCGTTGTTAGTGGTGAAAGCAAACGATGAAAACGAAACCGTCTGGAGCGTCAATTGCTCGAATAATTTAAGGAGCGCCGACGGCGCGATGTGCTGCGCCAACACTTCGTCCGCCGCGCGCATACGATCGTCGAGGCGGGTCAGCTCCTGGATCAGCGCCGGTTCGAATGCGGCCTTGGCGCGTTCAAGCTGCTGAAGTTTGCTCGCGTTCGAACTTTGCAGAAATTGCACATACAAAAAGACGCCGACGGCGAGCGTTGCCGACGCGACGAAGAGGACGAGCGCGATTAGGATGAGGAAATCAAAGCTTCCTCCGCGCCGTCGCGCCGACGGCCCCACGACGGGAGCCTGCGGGATAAATGATGATTTGATGCCGGTTTCCATTGTGTTACTGCCTCAAGCCGCGAAGCGCCAAGCCGACGGCGACCGAAAATCCGGGGCCGATCTCGCGAAGCACTTCATCGAGGAACGCCGGTGCCTCGGTGCGACCGAACGGATTCGCGACTTCCACCTGTGCGTGCAGCAGCTGCTGCGCGACGGGCAGAAGTCCGGGAAGCGATGCACCGCCCCCTGTGAGGACGACATGCGACACGTCTTTGTTGTACCGCTTGCCGTAGCTTAATAGTACCCTGTCGGCTTCGCTGAATATACGTTCCAGTGTGGATAGGAGCGATTGTTTGACTTTGTCGTTCTCGTCCGACGAGTACGCGGTGGATTGTACGAGCCCGCGCTCACGCTTCACGCGTTCCGCCTTGTCGAATTCCCATCCCATCGAGCGCGAGAGATTTTCCGTCATCCCCTGCCCGCCGGCCGTCACGAGGTGCGTGACGCGAATAATGCCGCGCTCGACGACATACATTTTCGTTGTCGCCGCGCCGAGGTCAATCACCAAGACCGGTGCGACGCCGTGGCCCAAGGAACTCCGCATCGTGCTGAAGATTTCGATCTCAAAAAACGGGATGGTGATGCCGGCGCCGCTCGCAATCGTCTGGTACGCGCGCACCGTGTCGTTGTGGATCGCCACCAAGAGGACCTCTTGCCCTTTCGCGCGGATTGCGCTTTTCTCCTGCACGCGATCGAAGGCGGTGTCGGGTTCTTCGTTCGGGATGATGAACCAGTCCAGCATAACCTCGGAGACCTGCATCGGGATATATTTGCGTGCCTCGATCGGAATCATGCGCTTCAATTGCTCCGGATCGCTCTTCGGGAGATCGAGAATGGAGATGAGGCTGGATGAAAACGGGATCGAGATGCCGCCCTGCTTTGCGGTGACGTTCGCTTCCTTCATGAGGTCGAGAAGTGCTTCGGTCGTTTTCTCAGGCGTGAGCTTCACCGCCCTCCCGACGGCCTCCTTGTTGTAGGGGCCGAGTGCGATTTCGCCGTAGGTCTCAAGTATTGCCGCGCCGTGCGCGCTCCGAAGTTGCACGATTTTGGCGCTCGACGCGCCCACGTCGATGCCGATGAAGCTGCCTTCAGTCCGGCTCCCGAGCACGCTGGTCAGTTTTTGTGCAAGCGACCCAAGAGAGAGCGCCATACAGCCAAAGTATATCATCGTTACGGACGTGCGAAGCGTTTATACGAGCGCATCAATCTTCGATGCAAGGATGAAATCATTCTCCGAGAGCCCGCCGATCGCGTGCGTGGAAAGCTCGACCCCGACGCGTCCCCATTTCACCGTCAGGTCCGGGTGATGGCCTTCTTCTTCCGCAATCGCGCCGATCTTATTCGCAAACGCGAGCGCTTCTGCAAAGTTTTTGAACGAGAATTCCCGCGAAATCTTTCGCGCATCCGGCGCGAGGGTCCACCCCTCCACTTCTTGCATCAGCGCTTCAGCCGCAGGAATGGTGAGCGGCATCGTGCCGCCCTCGCAGGGGACGCACTTCTTCTCGCGCAACGTCATGCAACAATACTAGCATGGTGCGCGCGCTCGCCCTGATCATCCAGTCGGTACTCGACAGCATTTTGCCGCGAAAAGAACGCATCGTACGCATCGATAAGTACCGCGCCGAAGATATTCCGGTCACCCCTGCCGAACACGACGCGTGCGGCGTCAGGATAACGACACTGATGGAGTATCGGGAACCAATCGTCGAGGACCTTGTCCGCGGACTGAAGTACGATCGCTCCGGGAGAGCGGCGCGGCTTCTTGCCGACATGCTCGCGGAATACTTGCGCGAGGAAATCGCGAGCATGCGCGCGTTTTCGACGAAACCTGTCATGCTGATCCCCGTGCCGCTGCACGTATCGCGCGAACGGGAGCGCGGGTTTAACCAAGTCGAACGGGTCCTGCATGCGCTTCCGGCCGAACTCACCGACGGGACAGTCGCGCGCGTCGTCACTGGCTCCCTGGTGCGCATCCGGCCGACCGCGCAACAGACGCGGCTCTCTCGCCCGGAGCGACTCAACAATGTTGCGGGCGCTTTTGCGCTCTCGCACACGCTTCCCGATTCGCATGTCATTCTTATTGACGACGTGACGACAACCGGCGCGACGCTTGCGGAAGCCTCACGACCGTTTCGCGATCGCCCGGTCACCTTGGTTGCGCTCGCTCATGCGTAGTCGGGCGAAGTATGATAAGGTCTCCCCTATTGGAGAGGTAGGAAATGCGGCTGACTGCATTTCCTCCGGTGTGCAAAGCGCAAACGCCGATGTGAGCATAGCGAACAGGCGTTAGGAGCGCGGCCACCGATACCTTTTCGAAGGAGAGGTGGCTGAGCGGTCGAAAGCAGCACACTGCTAATGTGTTGAGCCTCAAAAGGGTTCCGAGGGTTCGAATCCCTCCCTCTCCGCCCTTTCAGACAGAGAAGTTTCAATCTGCGGTGAAATTATATCCCACATCCGAACCCTGTTCGAGCGCAAATGCTAACGCACGCGCCGCGTGCGTTGTATCGCAAACCCTGATCGTGCGCTCCGCGCTCCTGCCAATGCGGGGCACCGCCCGCCGCGGCCAAGGCCGC
>DATMBM010000009.1:0-13117 GCA_035559235.1 Minisyncoccota bacterium | reverse complement strand
CCTGCCGTTTTGCCTGTTCCGCCGCCATTTTCGCCGGATCGGTTGCGAGCGACGTGTCGTAGACTTTCGCTTGCGCCTTAATCGCCGGTGCATTCCGCTCGGGCAATTTCACCTCGTCGAGGATGTGTGCAATGTCGTCTTGCGCACGCTGGAAGACTGCCGTCGGGTCTTCGGCCGCTTTAGCAAATGCCGCGGGGGCCACAGCTTTTGGCGCCGCGGTCTGCCGCGGTCTTGAGAGGTCAACGCGTTCGATTTTAACGCTTTCAGGTGAAGAGCCCGGTCGCTCCGATGCGTCGGTTTCGGAAGCTGGCTGCGCGCCAGGTTGCTGCGGCGTGTTAGATGCGTCGGCGTCGCCCTTCCCCCCTGTGTTCGCGGTTTCCCCCATGGTCTCTTCGAGGCCCACCTTCGCTCGGTGTCAGCCCTTTGCGGGCTGCCCATTCCGGATCTGCGGCCTTGATTGAGAGATTATACCGTCCTTTTTCGTCGATTTCCTTCAAGACGACGGGCACGATGTCGCCTTCTTTCACGGCCTCCGCGATGGAGCCGATGCGAAACGGCGCGACTTCGGAAACGTGCACCAATCCTTCGGTGTTCGGACCGATCTTGACGAATGCGCCGAAATCCATAAGACGTGTCACTTCGCCGTCGAAGCGATCACCTGGAAGATATTCGCGCGTGAGGTCGGCAATTTCCTTGTACGCAGCTTCCGCGGCGCCAAGCTTTCCGGTGATGAAGACCGTTCCGTCTTCTTCGATCGTAATATCGTCCGCTTGCGTGCGCTCCTTAATGCCGTTGATGGTCTTGCCGCCAGGGCCGATGACGAGACCGATCTGGTCCGTCTTGACCTTGAGCGAAAGGATTTTCGGCGCACGCGGGGAGATGTCGGTGCGAGGTTCGGGAATGGCCTTTTGGATTGTCTCGAGGATCTGGAGCCGTGCCTGTTTCGCCTGTGCAAATGCTTCGGCAAGCACATTCAGCGGCACGCCGTCTACCTTCACGTCCATCTGTACGCCGGTGATGCCGTCTTCAGTGCCTGCGACTTTGAAATCCATATCACCATAATGGTCTTCCGGGCCTTGGATGTCGGTGAGCACTTTGTAGATCCCCTGCTTCGCATCGGACATCATGCCCATCGCGATGCCGGCGACCGGCTTTGTTATCGGCACACCCGCGTCCATGAGTGCGATCGTACCGGCGCAGACGCTCGCCATCGAAGTCGAGCCGTTTGAGGCGAGACAGTCGGCGACGATGCGGATCGTGTACGGGAATTTATCCTTATCGGGAAGCACCGCGCGCAATGATTTTTCCGCCAATGCGCCGTGGCCGATCATGCGGCGGTTCATACCGCCGACGCGGCCGGTCTCGCCGACCGAATAAGGCGGGAAGTTGTAGTGGAGCATGAAGGTCTTCTTCTTGTCTTGGAATTCGATCGTGTCGATGAGTTGCGCGTCTCCCGGGCCGCCGAGCGTGAGCGCGGCCAAGACGTGCGTCTCGCCGCGGTAGAACAAGCCGGTGCCGTGGATGATCGGTGAGATGCCGCCGGCCTGCGCAAAGAGTGGACGGATCTCGTCGAACGCGCGACCGTCGACCCGCTTCCCTTCCTTGATCGCGAGGTCGTGGACGTATTCGTCGAGCCGGTGTTCGTAATACGCATCAAGGTGCGACGGATTCGTATCCGGCATCTTCTCGAGTGCGAATTTCATCCACTCGGATTTGAGATCGTTGATGACAAATTTCGAGAGCGCGCCCTTGGTCGCCGCGAGTTTCGGTGCGATCTGCGACTCAAAGAGCGCCGGGACGTCGGCGGGAAGCTCCGGCGTCTTTATCTCGATCTTTTGTTTCCCTTCTTTCGCGACTATATCTTTTTGCCACGCCTGGATGCGCTCGATTTCTTCCGATGCGCGTTTCAGCCCGGCGTTTACGATATCCTCGGTGACTTCGCGCGCGTTCACTTCGATCATGTTCACCATACCGTCCTTCCCGGAAACCGTGAGGTCCATCTTTGCTTGCGGAGGCAGCTCTTCCGAGCGCTGTCCGTAGCTCGGGTTCACGATCATCTCGTCGCTCTCCCCCGAAATCCCGACACGCACGGCCGAAACGGGCCCGTGCCATGGAATATCAGACGTCGCGATTGCGAGCGATGCGGCGTTTACTGCGAGGATATCGGTGTCGTAGTCTTCGATCGAGAGGACGGTAATGATGACTTGGACGTCACGTTTCAATCCTTTCGGGAAGAGCGGGCGGATCGTACGATCAACGATGCGGCCGGAGAGCACCGCTTCGTCCGACGGCCGGCCTTCACGGCGCACGAAGCGCGAGCCGAGGATCGCGCCGGCGGCGTAAAATTTTTCTTCGTATTCGACCGAAAGCGGAAAGTAGTCGAGGTTTGATTCCTTCTTTCCCATGACGACCGTCGCGAGGACGACCGAATTCCCATAGCGGACGAGCACTGACCCGTTCGCCTGGTTCGCCCAGTCGTTAAATTCTGCGGTTAATGTCTTGCCTCCAATGTCGAGGCTGTATTCCTTTTTCTGCATTGTCGTTGGTGACGACCAGATTTCAGCGGGCGATGAGCCAACTGCCTATCTAGACGCCACGATTATTCAATAATGAGTGCATACTACCACGAAAAGGGGAATTTGGCACTACGGGCGGGGCCAGGCACGCTGGCCCCGCACGACGTTATTCCATCTCCATCTCCTTCTGCATCTCGTCCGGCATCTCTGTCGGAGCGGCACGCGAGTTGCCGCGACGGCCGTCGCCGCGGTAATTCAAAAGATAGCGGCGCGGTTCCCCGTCAAGATCGAGGAAATCGTCTGCGGCTTCCTTCAGTTTCGCTGAGCTGGAACGGCCGAACGAGACGACTTCCACCTGGCAGCCGCTGTTTGATTGGAGGTACTCCACGAGCGGCACGAAATCGCCATCACCGGTGACCAGGATGATGGTATCGAGCTTCGGTGCCGCGGTGATTGCGTCAACCGCCATGCCGACATCCCAGTCGGCTTTCTTGGCGCCGCCGTAGAAGACCTGGAGGTCTTTGGTGATCATTTCGATTCCGACTTTGCCAAGCGCCTCGAAAAACGCCTTTTCCTCGCCGCTTTCCGTGGTGACGGAGTAGGCGCGGGCGCGCACAAGCCGGCGCCCGGCGACGGAATCCTTTAAGACATTGCCGAAATTGACACGCGCGTGATAGAGATTTTTCGCGCTGTGGTAGAGGTTTTGCGTGTCGATAAAGACGCCGACACGCTGTTCTGGATGTTTGATAATTGCCATAGATTAATTATGCACCGGGGTATAGCCCCGGAAATCGAATATATAAATAATGTACGCTGCGCTATACGCAGAATAACACTGGGAAACGGGAAGGAGAAATGAACGCGCGCTCAAAGCCCGCGAGCGGCTATCTCTTCAAACCAAGTTTCTTGGTCAAGGCGCTGTACGCGCGCTTGTTCGTCGACTCAAGGTATTTCAAATGGCGGCGACGGTCTGCCACGAGGCCGAGGAGGCCGCGGCGGGAACTCTTGTCTTTCCGATTCTTATCCAAATGAGCCGAAAGCTCTTCGATGCGACGGGTGAGGAGCGCGACCTGCACCTCCGGAGAGCCGGTATCGGTGTCGTGGCGCGCCACTTTTTTCATCTCGTTATCCTTCTTCCGCTTCGTCAGCATGTATAAAGGATAGCACGAATGTGCTCTTTACGCAAGGGCTGCCGTAGCGCCTATTCTGCTTCCGGAGTCGTCGTCGGGGCGGCTGTTGCCGGGGTCACTTTGACGAGTCTGATGTCGAAAATGAGGGTTGAGTTTGCCGGAATGATCGTGGTACCAGCCTGGTCCTTGATCTCCTGTGCGCCGTAGCCAAGCTCCGGCGGGATTTGGATGCGACGCTCACCTCCCTCTCGCATGCCGTTCACGCCGATTTGGAAACCCGGAATGATGCCCGGTGCGCCGAGCGTAAATTCGAGCGGCTGATTATTGTTGTTGGCGGAACTGTCGAAGACAGTGCCGTCTTGCAGCATGCCAACATAGAGCACCTGGACGACCGAGCCCGGCGTCGCCTCAGCGCCTTCGCCGACGACGGCGTCTTGGCCGGCGACCTGTGGAGCAGGCTGCGTGTTAGTAGTGTTGTCCGCGGGAGCGGGAGTATCCATAGTCATATACCAATATGCGCCCCCGGCGATGAGAATAATAGCGATGACACCAATGATGATTTTTGCCATGTGGTAAGGATACCCTCTCGTGTGTTTCGCGCAACTTCTAAAAGGTGCATACTGCGCGCATGGAACCACTGGCTTCACGTATCCGCCCGAAGACGCTCGATGAATTCGTCGGGCAGGAGCATTTGGTGGGGCGCGGCAAGCCCGCCTCGACTCGCGGGGGTGAGCCGACGCGAGACGGGCCCCTGCGGGTCGCGATCGAGAAGAAGGAGTTGTTTTCCTTCATCTTGTGGGGCCCGCCCGGCAGCGGCAAGACGACGCTCGCGCGCATCTATGCAAACGCGGTCGGGGCGGACTTCTATGAACTTTCGGCCGTTGAAGCCGGAAAAGAAGACATCAAGCGCGTGATCGGCGCTCGCGGGACGCTCCTGAAGCAGAAACCGAAAGTCTTGTTTGTCGACGAGATTCATCGCTTCAACAAGGCGCAGCAGGATTACCTTCTCCCCTTCGTCGAACGCGGCGACATCACGCTCGTCGGCGCGACGACGGAGAATCCATCGTTCGAAGTGATTGCGCCCCTGTTGTCGCGCTGCCGTGTGTTTGTTTTGAACGAGCTCACGGAAAAAGATATGGAACACATCATTGCCCGCACCAAGCTGAAAGTTCCAAAAGAGGCGCGAGAGTGGCTCGTGCAGATGGCCGGCGGAGACGCGCGCCAGGCGCTCACGGTATTGGAAACGGCTGACAAATTGTACAGGAAAATCACCGTCGAAACGCTGAAAGAGGCCATCCAGTCGAGGCATTTGCGTTACGACAAAAAAGGCGAAGAGCACTACAACACCATTTCGGCGTTCATTAAATCGATGCGGGCGGGGCAGCCCGATGCAGCCATCTACTACCTCGCGCGCATGGTGGATGCGGGCGAAGACCCGAAATTCATTGCGCGGCGCATGGTCGTATTTGCGAGCGAAGACATCGGGCTCGCGCAGCCGACGGCGCTCGTCGTGGCCAACGCGGTGTTTGAGGCGGTCACCAAGATAGGCTACCCGGAAGCGACCATCAACCTCGCGCACGGCGTCGCCTACCTCGCGACGTGCAAGAAGGATCGCCGCGCATACGACGCGGTGTTTGCAGCACTTGAGGACGTAAAAAAATTCGGCAACCTCTCCATCCCCCTCCACATACGAAACGCATCGACAAAATTAATGAAGGAATTAGGTTATGGCAAAGGACAAAAATGGGAAGCGGGCTTTAAGCATGAAAAAGATTATTTGCCCGAGCGCCTGCGAAAAAAGAAATACCTACTGTGATGGAAACTGACTTTTACGCCGTTGCAGCGGTCAGTTGCTGGGTGTAGCCTTGAGGTGGACTCCCAAGATCGGCGCGGGGGTTTTTACAAAAGGGGTTGCCAATGTGGACAGAAGAACGCGTTGAGCTGCTGAAAACGTTGTGGGCGGAAGGGCTGTCAGGAAGCCAGATTGCTGAGCGGCTCGGACATGTGACACGAAACGCTGTCATCAGCAAAGTACATCGGCTTGGACTGAGCGGTCGTGCGACTACTTCTAGGTACAAGAGACTGCAGCCTGGGCCTAGGCCCAAAGGTCAAAGGATGCGCGATTTCGCTCGGCCGAAAGACTTGTCCTCACCACAGCAGGCGGCTTTGCAAGGATCGGAAATAGAAGCGCCCGCTGAGGTAGCGGAGCTTGTAGTCCCTATCCAAGAGCGGAAGTATATTGACACGCTCGAGGCGCGGGATTGTCGCTGGCCTATCGGCGATCCGCAGCACGAAGGCTTTCACTTCTGCGGTAGGAAGCGAGTGTGCGCCCTTCCCTATTGCGAACTCCACCTGCGAAGAGCATTCCAGCGGTTCGCAACTCGGGCGAGAGAACGGGTTGAGTCGCTCGCGGAGCAAATCGCGCTGGCACAGACTGACTCTCGGGTTGTATAGGCGACCAGCTGCTCGCAGCCACTTCTCTGGCCGCGGGCAGCTTCACGTTTCAAGCCCAGCATGACTGTGGATGAATTTCACTGTTCTGCCCGTATCTTTCCTAGTCAGTGCTACAATATTGTGCGACATGGCGCACGACTTGAAATCACTGAAGACGCAGTTTCTTGAATACCTGGAAATTGAAAAAGGCCGCTCCGTAAAAACCATTGAGAATTACGATCGTTACTTGACGCGTTTTTTAGCTCAAACCAAAGTCGTCTCCCCCGCAAAGCTCGACGAGCGGGTCGTGCGCGAATTCAGGCTCTGGCTGAATCGCCAACCCGGCACGAGTGGTGCCATGAAGCGGAAGACCCAGAACTACTACATGATTGCGCTGCGTGCGTTCTTGAAGTACCTACGCAAACATGAAATAGAGTCGCTCTCGCCGGAGAAAATCGAACTGGCCAAAATCGGCGGCCGCGATCTGGATCTCATCACCGCAGACGAGCTGAACCGTCTCATGAAGGGTCCGGCGGGAGATGACCTGCAATCGCTGCGCGATCGTGCGATTCTCGAGCTCCTGTTCTCGACGGGACTTCGTGTCTCCGAACTCTGCTCCCTCAACGCAGACCTCGACCTGTCGCGTGACGAATTCTCGGTGCGAGGGAAGGGCGACAAAGTACGGGTCGTCTTCCTCTCGCCCGCCGCCAAAAAAGCGGTTGCCGACTACCTGAAGAAGCGTGGCGACATGAGCGAGGCGCTCTTCGTCGGTTATGGCCGCGCCGGGAAAGGTGGCAAGGGCAAGGATGCATCGCGGCTCACCCCTCGTTCCGTCGAACGGCTGGTGAAGCAATACGCAATTAAAGCCGGTATTACGCGCAAGGTGACGCCGCACGTCATCCGGCACTCGTTTGCGACGGACCTGTTAGAAAATGGTGCCGACTTGCGCTCGGTGCAGGCGCTGCTTGGTCACGCCAACATCGCAACGACGCAGGTATACACTCACGTGACAGATACGCACCTCCGCGAGATACATAAACGTTTCCACGGCAAGCGGAGGTAGCCCCCTTCACGCCTCTCGGTAGTTAGCTTCGCTGTACTACTCGGGGAAACGGCGGCGCTAGGTCGCGTTTTTCAGGACAAGCAGTCGGCCTGCTCCGAAACGGATTGTCTTCGGGGCAGAAATGCGTGGCGCGGACACGTAGTACGCCGACACCCTATCGCCGCGCACGACGTTGAACGCCTTCCACTCGCCGCTTCCCTTCTCAGATGCCTCAAATAGATGCTTGTGTTTAAGGAGATCCATAGGCGCAAGTGCTTCCTTGCTTCTTTATCAAAGCGCACCGGCGGTGATCTTCGTGTGAAGTTCGCCCACCTGCTATGATGCGCCGTATGCGGCTCGTGTCGTGGAATGTCAACGGCCTCCGAAGCGTCCATCGCAAGGACTTGTTCATACCGGCCGTGAAGGCGCTGAAGCCGGACATACTTTGTCTACAGGAGACGAAGGCTGAAAAGGGACAGGCGGCGATCGATTTGCCGAAATACGAAGAGTACTGGAATTCCTCCACGCGGAAGAAGGGGTATGCGGGAACTGCGATTTTTACGACGATAAAGCCGGAGAGCGTCATCCTCGGGCTTCCGGACGACATTTGCGCGAAGTACAGACTCGCCGGCGATAGCTACGGTGACCCGAATACGGAGGGGCGCGTGCTGGTCGCTGAATTTGATGCGCTGTATGTTGCCAATGTATACGCGCCGAACGCGAAGCCGGATTTAAGCAGGCTGACGCTTCGCCACAAGCATTGGGACCCGGCGTTCTTGGAGTACATGAAACGACTCGAGAAGCATAAGCCGGTTGCGTTTTGCGGGGACTTAAACGTTGCCCACACACCCGACGACCTGACAAATCCAAAGGCAAACGAGGGAGGGCACGGGTTTACAAAGGAGGAGCGCGAAGGGATCGATCAGCTGATTCAGGCGGGTTTTGTCGATACGTTCCGGCTCTTTACCGAGGGCAAGGGGCACTATACCTGGTGGAGCGTGTTTTCGAACGCGCGGGCTCGCAATGTGGGCTGGCGGATAGACTATTTCTTTGTGAGCCAGTCGTTGGTACCGAAGGTAAAAAGCGCAAAAATCCACCCAGAATTGTACGGGTCAGATCACTGCCCTATCAGTCTGGAACTTGCTCTGTAAGCTATAAAGGACAGGTTATCCACATGATGTCCTTTACAATGTCCGATATGCATTTATGATTTTCGCTAGGAGACCTCGCGTCTCTTTTGGGTCACTCAAGAAGGTGACCAGGGAAACCCACCTTCTTCGAAACCACTGGTCGGGATATCGCTTTCTGACCATTACGGCCTATATCCGTGTTCTTTGAGGGAGTTACAGTAAACGAGTACAAACATTCATATGGAGACTGCATAGCGGTCTCAAAATTTGGAACGAGTACGTCCGTTACTGCTAACAACAAACCTCTTTCGCGAATAGGCACTCTAGCCGCTCACCGCGGCACCCGGTTAAGAAAGACCCGGGTGTCACCCGGGAGCGGCTTTTGCTTTGTAGGGTGTAGGCGTGACAGGGAGCCATGCCTCCGAGAGAACATCGCGCAGCGTATAAGAAAACGTGACGACTAGGAAGCAGTAGCTCTGCTCATGCGCGCTTAAGGGCGGGTTGTGTTCGGTGCGGAGGCATGGCTCCCTGTCGTGCTCACTCCCGGCCGATCTCGCTCAGGTGACGTGATGTTTTTCGCGTAGTTCTTGTATTGCCGCTTTCTCTTCCGCTTCCCTTCGGTTCTTTCCTCCTTCACCCAGCTCCCGTAGATCGGCGTCGGAAAGCGCGAGGAGCGCCTTCGCGCGATCAGTCAGGTATTCCTCGGTATTTTTCCCAGGCTCATCCAGCACCTCTTCAAGGAGCGCGTGCAGCACCCAACCGATCCGCGGTCCGGGCTTCTCCCCCAGTCCCATGATGGTGCTGCCATTGATTTTGAGCATCGAGACGGAGATGGGATCGCGAAGCGCCTCTTCGATCATCGACATGTACTTGCGGAGCCGGAATGGATGCGCTTTCGGCCGGCCGGTACCGATACGGTCGCACACGCGAAGGTTCACCAAATCGTCGATATTGTCCGGTCCGACACGAGCGATCAGTCGCCGCACGGCGGAGAGCGTAATGGTGTCAGGGTCAGAAAAGAACATGTGCCAGCGGACGAGCGCCTCCACCTTCTGGATGGTCTCCTTTGGGAAACGGAGGTCTGAGAGGATTTTTTTTGTCATACGAGCGCCGATGACGTCGTGGCCATAAAACGTCCAGTCCTTCTTATCATCTGACCAGCGCCGGGACGCGGGTTTCCCTATGTCATGCAGGAGCGTGGCAAGACGCACCTCGAGCGGCCACTTTTTGTCGGCCGCATGCTGGAGGCTGCGAAGCAAGTGCTCGAAGACGTCGAACGAATGCGCCTGGTTTTGTGCGCAGCCGATACCCTGCTCCAGTTCAGGAATGATATATTTCAAAATATCGAGCTTTTGAGCCACAAAAAGCGCCTGCATCGGCCGGTCGCTCTCCAGGATTTTCGTAAACTCATCCCGCACGCGCTCCCGCGAGATCTGCACGAGCTTGTCGGCGTTTTGGGCAATACCTGCGGCGGTGGCGCTCTCAATCGTAAAGTCGAGTTCGGCGGCAAGACGGACGGCGCGCAGCATCCTGAGCGCATCTTCGGCAAAACGGTCTTTGGGCTCCCCCACCGTGGCGATGCGCTTTCGTTTCAGGTCCTCCTGCCCTCCGTGTTCGTCGATGAGCGTCCCGCTTTCGGGATCATAGGCTAGGGCGTTGATAGTGAAATCACGCCTCCGCAAATCATCGGAGAGGTTGGTACTCCATTCGACATGGTCTGGATGACGCACATTCGAGTACGCGCCTTCGACGCGATACGGCGTGATTTCTATCACCTTGAGGCGCGGATTTTCCGATTGCGTGACGACCCCGACGGTCCCGTATTCGTTCTCATAAAACGTTTCCTCAAAGAGGGGCTGTATGCTTTCCGGCGTGGCGTTCGTGGTGATGTCCCAGTCTTTCGGCTCCTTATCGAGCAAAAGATCCCGTACGCATCCACCGACGAGGTACGCCTCAAAACCCGCCGTACGGAGACGGGCGTGTGTCTCGAGGATTTCGCGCGGAACGCGGTGCTTCATGGGGGCATTCTAGCATCGCGAATCGATTGCGCGTATGATACCGGTACGCTCTCGTGGTGAAATGGATATCACGCGACGCTTCGGACGTCGTATTCTAGGTTCGAGTCCTGGCGAGAGCATTGGGATGCAGCGGCGTATCCAGAGTCCCTTCTGGGATTACCCACCGAGGCTTTGTCGCGCATACTTGTAGCCGCGCACCGGATGTTGTGACCAGCAAATCCAATTGCTGTCCCGCATTTCTCCTGTATAATCATGCCACTTAAGAAATATTTTCTTAAAGGAATGCGGGCATGGTTAAGTGGTATAATGCGTCCTTGCCAAGGACGAGTTGGGAGTTCGATTCTCCCTGCCCGCACAAAAGTGTCCGATAGTCTCCCCCATCGTTTCGTCGCGTTAAGTCCGTGATCGCCAGAAATGTGGCGGAAATTCGTAGTTTAGCCTCGGTGTGGAAAACTCTGGGGATATGTGGATATAGGACAAGCTATACTGAGCTTCATCAAAGAGACGAATCCTATACTATTCCCATATTCTAAGCCACATTTCGGTAACAGACAGGTTGAATTTGCGCGAAATTGTCCCTGTAATGTAACGTAAGAAACATAACGACGGCATTTCACGTGAAAGCTATGCACAAGAGTAAAACAAGTCGTACCGGCAGTCTCGGCGAAGATATTGCCAGCCAATTTCTCACCGGAAGGGGATTTGCAATTGTTGAGAGGAATTTCCGCAAGCCGTGGGGAGAAATCGATCTCATTGCCGAAAAAGACGGCATCATCCACTTCGTAGAAGTGAAGGCCGTCTCGCGTGCACTTGATCAGGATGGTTCATATGAAATAGACTATCGGCCCGAGGAGATGGTGACACGCTCTAAACTGCACAAGGTCGTCAGAACCGCGACACTGTACATGGAATCGCATAACGACCGCAGAGAATTCCAAATCGACGTACTCGGAGTGGTTATGGATCCAGAGAAAAGAGTAGCCAGGTGTCGTCTTTTCGAGCAAGTGCTTGAGTGACCTATTAAGGACACATAAAGGACATAAATGTCCTTTATGACTGAAATATTCTTGTTTTTCGTGCTAGAATGGCGATATCGGGCCGTAGTATACCGGTAGTACGCATGGTTTGGGACCATGTAGAGTGAGTTCGATTCTCACCGGCCCGAAAGGATGGACGTAGTGCGGGATAGGAGAATCGAACTCCTGACCCAAGTTTGGAAAACTCGTGTTTTACCATTAAACTAATCCCGCGTTTGCATACTGTACATGAAAGACGGCTCACAATAAAGCAAAAAACCCGCCATTGGCGGGTTTTTTGCGAAAGGGGAGAGACCCTTACTTCACCGCATCCTTGAGGGTCTTAGAAGCGCGGAATTTCGGGACTTTCATCGCCTTGATCTGAATCGTCGCTCCGGTGCGCGGATTGCGGCCGGTGCGACCTGCGCGTGTTTTTGCCTCGAAAATGCCCAAGCCTGCGATCGAAACCTCCTCGCCCCGTTTGAGGCAATCGGTGATCATGGTGATCATCGACTCAACCGCGCGCTCTGCGTCGGCCTTCGTAGAGCCGATTGTTGCCGCAACTTTCTCAACCAAATCCATTTTATTTGCCATAGAATTTGTGCGAATTAGTAATTAACCCCCATTTTGAGCCGTATTTTTGGGATGTCAACGGTATTTCATGGTGTACGTGTATAGCTCCCGTGCACTCGTATGGGCAGTGAAAGATTTTACAGAGCCCTCTACGCACCATTGAATTTCCTGCGATAGGGACTTTTTGGATATGTGCCCAGAATTTCGAAGCTTTTCGTGTAATTTTGGAGCTCTTCTACGGCGACAGAGTAGGGGAAAAAATCCGGATGACCCTCGAATTCAAGGTAAAAATGGGCATCAGTGTGTCGAGCCATCGGAACGAAACTTTCCAGCTTAATGATGTTTGTCCCAGTCGTAGCGAATCCGGCAAGGGATTTGAAAAGTGCCGCGGGGACATCGCGTGTCCTGTAGACGACGCTCGTAATGACGTTCCGCTTCTGTAGTTTGAGATTGTGTTTCTTCGCTAGAATCAGGAACCTTGTGACATTATCAGCGGCGTCTTGCACATTTTTCTGCAATATGACAGCGTCGGCATGTATTGATGCGGCTTTTTGAGAGGCGAGAGCGGCAATGTCTTTCCTTTTTTCCTCGACCACGTACTGAACTGCGCCGGCAGTATCACCGTAGGGAACGGGCTCAGCTTTCAGAGAGCGGATATATTGCGCACACTGACCGAGAGCTTCCCGATGACTATAGATTTTCCTGACGTCAGCCTTTTTTGCTCCCCTGTAGCCGATCAAGCAGTGCCGTATCGGTAAAAAGTGCTCACCGATAATGGCTAGTCCGCTCTTGGGAAGCAGGTGGTGAAGATCGGCGACGCGGCCGGAAGTAGAGTTTTCGATCGGGAGAAGGCCGTATTGGATTTCTCCCCGCTGAAGAGTGCGCACGACATCTTCAAAGGTAGGGAATCCCTTGGATTCAGCTGATGGAAAGCACTCACCGGCCGCGATTGAAGAATACGAGCCTGGCACTCCCTGGTATCCGACTATTTTCTGCACCATTGCGAGAGTATGCCGGGTTGATGAAGGAAATTCAACTCCAGCGAAAAACCCGCCGTTTGGCGGGTTTTTCGGACGTCCGGAGAGGACGGCTAGCGCGCGTATTCGATGACGCGGTTCTCGCGAATGACGTTGATCTTGATTTCGCCCGGGTACTGGAGCTCGCGCTCTATCTGGTCGGCGATGTCGCGGGCGAGCTTCCGCGCGTCCACGTCGCTGATTTCTTCCGGCTTCACGAAGACGCGTATCTCACGACCGGCG
>DATMBM010000008.1:0-33734 GCA_035559235.1 Minisyncoccota bacterium | reverse complement strand
GGCGGGCAGCCAATGCCCGCCTCTTGATTTTCGATAATTGACGTGTCATAATCTTGTCGGACTATTGATTGGTAACCGACCTAAGGAGGGTCAAATCATGGCATGGGCATTTGGTATCGTAGCCGCAATTGTACTGTGGTTACTGTACAACAATCCGCACCCCACGTACGTGCCGTGCATGTTCAGCCCGCTCTGCGCGAGCGCCGCACAGCACGACGTGAACTATCGAATCAAGAAGGACTACGCGCTGTTCGACGCGCGTGTTGCGACGGAGAAAGAGCGCTTGGCGCTTGAGAACCGCCGACTCGCTCAGTCGATCGAGCGTGAGAATCGTCCCACCGAAACCGTGAAGCGGGCCGAAACACCATCGGCGAAAACGGAATTCATGCCACCGCGAAAAGATGACTGGGATTTTGGCAATCACGAGTTTCGTCTGAGTGAGGATGAGAGGGGTGCGTATCCTCACGAGCCTCAAAGGTATCAGCCGCTTCGGCTTCGTGAACGGTCACTCCGCCGCGTCTACATAACGCGCCCAGGATATCCGGTTCGCGGAGCATACGGAGGTTACTATCCGGCACGCGTGTGCCGACATCCTAGGTGTTAAGTTCGGGGCAGCCACTTGTTGGCTGCCCCTCAACGTTTTCTACTTGCGAGGTCCCCAAAAATCCCACTTAAGTTCTTTTGATCGTGCTTTACTTTGTACCGATGGTTTTCGGTAAACCGGGACGCGACCTTTTGCGGCAACCATTACTGGTGTACCTTTTTTTACCATTTCTCCCTTCGAATTCAGTGCTGATGTTTTTACGTATTGCAGAATGTCAACAGCGTCGACGTTCGACATGCGCGTGCAGCCGCCGCTCGCGCGCTCGCCCAGGATATCCTCCCTATTCGTTCCGTGGATGAGTTCACCGCGCTGACTGCCGTTGAAACGGTCCCACAACAGTAGGCCAACAGTGATGACAGACGCAAGCTGGTTGCCGCCCTTATCCAAAGATTTCGCGATAAGCACCGGACCCCTGTGTGTCACAACGGGTGGCCCGAAATGCCCGCGCAGTTCTTTCTTATGTTTTTCAGACAATATTTCGCCAAGAAAACCTTCGCGCACCTCAGTAATCCATTGTAATCCTAGAGAGGTTCCCTCGCTGCCGACGACATTACTCCAGTCTTCCTCGGAGGTGGTGACTGTGTACGCTTTCTCGAATTGGATTTGTCCAGCCCCAATGTTTTTCAAGACATACAAACGTTGTGTATCGCCGGCGACAAAGAGGCCCTGTTCATTGACTGGCGTATTTTCTATTAGTTCTCCGAGTTGTTCTGGATAATCATGCAGAACTTGATGCGCCTCCTGTTCAGTGGGGATTGCCATGCGTGAACGCCGTACCAGATCTTGCTCTATCTCTACTCTTGTATTTTTGCCCTTAAAAATCGTCTCTGTAATGCGTCCTCTCGCAGCGTTATCGCCCAAAAATTCATCCACAAGCCGCCGTGCAGCTCTCTGTTTGTCGCGCAAAAGCCTTTCAGGGGTTAATGAGCTGGGCACAAACTCAAACGCGGCGCGTGTCCGGCTTTCTGCGTTTCGGGGATCCGCAAAGGGGGTCAGTGCTGCCGCTCCAATGAGCTTGAGAGCACGTCTTCTTGTCATCTTGTTCTGTGAGTCAGGTTCTTTCATTGCGTAAGTATATCAAAGCTCAATAACAAAGAACCGGCCACACGGCCGATTCTTTGTTATATCTGTTTGCGATTATCTGCGCGGAGTAAGTGTCAATATCTTCCAGCCGCAGTCAACGTCTTTGTTCTTTTCGGTGACATAAAACTGCACCTTATACGTTGGCCTGCCACCACTATCATCTCCTTCATACGTTATCTGCAGCCATGCTTTAGAAAATGTGTTCTCAGCACCGCGCACCAGGGGTATGTCTTTTCGAAATGCTTCAGGAGTTTTCCCGGTTCGATCTTTTTCAGTCTGCATGCTGATCACTTGCTCATAAACTTGCTTTTGTGCGCTTCTGTACCAGTCTTGTATCAGTCTTTTTGTTTTCTCAATATATTCTCTTGAATCTGAGTCACGCGCCGCTGCTTCTCCTCCGATACCGCCCAGCGCAGCTGCACCGGCAGCTGCTAGCCCGCCAAGCACGGTCCTCCGCGTCACTCCTGTCTCAACTTTTTCAGATTCGGGCTCCATCAGTTCACTTTCGTCAATAGTGAATTCAGATTCCGCTCCCATTTTTTCCATCTTGCCCATTCCCATCTCTGACATATATAGTGATGACCTTAAAATTTGACGGTAATAGCTCAAGGATAGGGCAGATACAGTGCCGGTCAAGAACTTGACAAGGGATACAAAATGGTGTAGTATACACACTGAGTATTTCAAGAGGGGTGTTGCTTGGCTCTATTAAGCCGATTCATCGGCCCTCTTGTGGTACGGAGTCATTAATAAATTTGTATTACAAACCATGAACAAACTCATCGCAAGCTCAGTAATTGCACTTGGATTTCTTGTGTTCGTTATGCTTGTGCCGGTTATCGGCATGGTGAGCAACCCTGAAATCAATGTATTTGGTGTCGTATTGGCCAGTGATGGTATGTACGAAATCACTGAAGGTGACTGGAGTTGGGATTTCGACGGTTATGCTCCGTCGTATGACATTTCCGAGGGTGGCTGGAATTGGGGTTTCGATTCCGGCTGTTATAACTGTTACGATCCGTGCTGGGATTGTGGATACACGAGCTACTACTACGACGATTACTGCTACCACTGCTATTCGTATCGCACGCCGACGTACTACACGCCTTTGTGCTACGACTGCGGCGGTCACTACTCGGTGATCCCGGTCGTGACGCAGGGCGCGCGTCCTTCGGGTGGCGGTGGTGGCTCGCAATCGCAGAGCCAGTCGCAATCGCAGGTGTCGAATAACACGAACACCAACACGAACAACAACGTGAACATCAACAACAACACGGCTGTTGCGGTCGCACAGGTTCAGATCGGCGGGCAGACGGCATCGTATCCGACTCCGTCGTACCCGACCTACCCGGCTCCGTACTGCAACATCTACCAGGCGCAGTCTGGTTCGTACGGCAGCTACGGCGTCCGTCCGGTGTATCTCTCGTGGAATTCGAGCAATGCCCAGAGCGCGTACCTCTCGAACTACGGTTCGGTCGGAGTGAACGGCTCGCAGACCGTGTATCCGTCGTACACCACGACCTACACGCTCACGGTCTATGGCTACAACGGCCAGCAGGCAACGTGCCAGACCACAGTCTATGCAAGCACCTACACGCCGACGACTCCGTACGTTTCGCTCACACAGATCCCGTATACTGGTTTCGACTTCGGTCCGATCGGTAACGCGATGTACTGGGCAGGTCTCGCAGTCTTCGCGCTCGGCGGTGCATTCCTCGCGGTCTACTACATCCCGTCTCTCATTGCAGGCCGCAGTGCGTTCGCGAATTCATTTGCAACGCGTCAGTACACTCCGGTCGTAGTGCCGAAGGCTCCGATCCTTCTTGAAAAAGAAGCGGAAGCCAAGGTCGCTCCGATTGTCGAGTCACTCCGCAAGACAGGCACGACTGATGCGATGGCGATCGTCCAGTCTCCCGGCTCCATGCCGAAGATCACGATCGTCCGCAGCTAATCAGTGCCGCCGCCCGTCTTACCTTCGGCTCGCCGAGGCTGACTAAGCTCCAAAAAGTGAACATGCGCGCCCGTCTCGAAAGAGACGGGCGCGCTGTTTCTTGCCGCCAACGGACGTTTTTGATAGCGTGCCGCTAGGCAAGTGCCTGCCGCTGTGGCAGCACGCCCTTCTTGCAACGGAGTTAAAAATGCTACGAACGCTTTTCGTCGCGTGCGCGCTCTTTTTGTCGTTGTCGAGCGCAGGATACTCAGCGGAACTTGGGCAGCACGGATGGGAGTCGCCACCGCCGAGTTATGCACCTCCGCCACGAACCCCGCTCAAAGTGATGCGTTGGGTTTGCCACCCGACGGGTTACAAGGGTGCGTGGAAAGTCATTCTGCGCGTGTGTCGTACGTCGTGTCCGCCTCATTTGGCTCGCGTCGGACGTTGCGACTGCATCAAGCACACAACGCAGTGGATTCCCGCACAATGCGGATGGGCAGTCGGGCTCTACGGCATGCAGATCTGCGCAGATGTAATCCAGCATGGGAGGCTACGCCATCATTGGTGGTGGCTGACCTACGAAGCCGGGGCGCTGCCTTTCGACGCACAATTCACCCCGCGTCCCGCACACGGAGACTGACAGGCGTCGCGCAACCAACCGCGCCGTTCTCGGGACGACGGCTGGAACAGGCGTTACTAGTTCTGATTAAGGCGGGCGATTTCGAGTGGCGGAGTACACCTCCGCCATTTTTCTTGCTGAACGGTTAAAACTGTGGTACACGATGCCCACCATGTCCGTTATCGCCGCACTTCGCGGGACACGAGTGAGCGTCGTTACCGCGGCGATACTGCTCGTCACCGCGCTGTGCTTCGGGTTGTTTTTTATACAAGAGTATCGTCGCGTGCTGACGCTCGAGCGGCTGACGCGTGCATACGTGCCGGGCGTGCACGGCGTCGTGCTTATGTCGCCTCACGCGTCATCGGTTCAGTTCGAGCCATGGCACCCGCTTGAACAAAATCGTTCGCTCGAAACGATGCTTGCGCGGCTGTGCTCAAAGGCTGGACTTGTCGAAACCTGTGCCACCGATCCGGAGATCAGGTTTGAACTATTCACCAAGGGACAGCACGTTGTGTATAACGGAGCGGTTGTCGAACTCGAGCGTGGCGTACTTCCGCTCCCAGAAGAAGTTTCGCGTGCATTTCTAGAAGGACGATTGCGCATGATTGCACAATGGGTCGAGGAAAACCAGCGGGATGACGGCTCGTTGCCGTATTTGTATTCCCCAAGCCGTGGTGAGTATCCGGAAGGAAGCAATGTCATCAGACAGATGATAACAGTGCAAGGCTTGTATGCGGTTGCAAATATTCTGGGCGACGAGAAATTGCGAGATGCAGCAGTGCGCGCTGAGGGATATATGCTTCGACGTTCGCTTCGTAACGACGGAAATCGTGCGTACATGGTCGAGGAGGATGGGGAAGTGAAATTGGGTGCCTCGGCACTTGCAGTTCTCGCGCTGCGCGAAAAATCGGGTGGGGAAAGCACCGCGCATGAGCGCGCGCTCGGTGAGTTTTTACTTTCGATGCAGCGCCCAGACGGGAGTTTCCAAACGTTTTTGCAGGATGAACCCACCGATGAGAACGACCGCTTTTATTCCGGCGAAGCGCTTACGGCCCTCGCAAAACTCGCCGTGGCAACCGGCGAACAAAAATATTACGACGCACTAGCTCGCAGCCTACCGTACTATCGCGCCAAACTCGAATCCGATTTTTATCCTCAATACGCGCCGTGGCACATGCAAGCATATGCGATCGCCTATCAAGCGACTGATATTGAAGAATACAAGGCGTATACCTATTGGCTCGCAGATCGCTTGATCGAAACCATGCTTGAAAACGACACGGATGCGCTTCCCGACGAGGAGGGGCGCTTCTATAACCCTGATGTCCCGGAGTGGGGGCCGCCGCACAGTTCTTCAACAGGCATTTATACGGAAGGTTTGACGTACGCGTATGAGATCGCGAGGGCAGATGGGGACGTGCGGCGAGCCCAAAAGTATCGCGATGCCGTACTGCAAGGGACGCGTTCGCTTCTGCACGTGCAGTGGACGCCTGAGAGCGCGTATTACCTTACGTATCCCGAGCGCGTTGTGGGTTCGTTCAAACGCACCGTGACCGATAATCGTCATCGGATCGACCAAATGGGCCACGCGGCCAACGCGCTTGCTCGCGTCTACTCAGTCGTTCTGGAATAGCGCCGCACAATCGGCCATAGGAACTTTCCAACGAGGAGGTACGCAAACGTCGTAAAAAATATGAGCCACCATCCGATCGCAAGCGAATCTGCATGTGAAAGTAAGAGCGGCTGCAGGCCGACAAGATGGGTCGGCTCGTTTCCTTCGAGGCCTTTGAGCACGATGAATGCAGGTTCGTTATTCATAGATATTTTCGACGGGGTATCCGACGACAGGAGGACTGTCTTTTTCAGTCCTGATCCAATCGTTGTGGCCGAAGCCGCGGTAGGAGAGAGTACAGGCATCGTGAACATCAACAATGCGCAAAAAGGGTCCGCCGTTTACCGAATGGTCGAGCGTCCATTGGATCCGCTCCAGAATTGCAGCGCGCTCTGTGCACACCTGCTTGATGCGGAACCAGTAGCGGTACGGATCGCAGCGTGCCCGGGCTGAAGCGCTTTCATCGCGGAAATTCTGCTCGACGCCGTTTGCATACACAACATGCGTCGTGGAAATACACTGGTGATTAGCGTCGAACATGTACAATCCAAGTTTGTTTCCTTCCATGGTAAGTTTTTCGTCGCCGGGAATGAGATGCGGCGCCGCTTGGCAGAGAAGCATTGCGGCAACAAGCGTCCAGCCAGCCGCCGATTTCCGATCGAATGGCGGGGGCGTATGGCGATAAAACATGCCAAAGAGGATGACAAGCGTTGGTAAGACGGTCGCCGGATATCGGTATTCGACAAGCAAACCAGAGTAAAGGTGGAATGCGACAAAAAATACAAGGACGGCTCGTTGGAGGAGCCGGTTTCGCGAGAGCAAAAACCACGCCGCGACCATTTCCATGAACATGACGAGATTCGTCCAAAAGGGTATTGACCAGTCCGGAAAAAGCGGAAGTCCCGTTTTCAGCGCGGAGAAATAGGTGCCGACGATCCATGTCTCGTGTATTTTTGCCGCCGTTGAAAGGAAGTAGAGAAGGACGAACACGAGTTTCAGGAAAAATTCTTTATGCGGCAGGAACAAAAGCGTAAACGCGAGAAGAAATACGTAATAGTCATAATTGCCCGCGAGCGCATACGTGAGGAAAAATATGACAGCGGCGTGCCAGAAAAACGACAGTACGAGAAGCAGGTGTGCAGCCACCCAGTCTTTTTTGTGCATGCAGTAGATTGCGAGGGCGAGCGTGCCAAACAGGAACATGTAGAGAAGCGTCTGCGAGTATCCGTTCGGCAGCGCGCGCAAAAAGAGCCATTCACCGCAGCTTTGAAAATGCGGCCAGCAGAGATGCGTGCCGCGGGCAAACGCGTCGATGGTGGTCGCTTGCGTATCGATCCACGCGTGAAATGCAAGAAAGTACGAAAGGATTGTCGCGCCGAACACCCACTGGAGAACCGGCTGTTGCTCAATTTCGTGTATGGAAAACACACGCCGGTATCCTCGGAGAAACGCTTTCTCCAGCTGAGTTCGAAAAATGAAATTCGAAATTGTTGATGACATGATTTTTGAAAGCGGCGCCTGGAGCTGCACCCCAGGCGCCTGCGCACGATCGTACTAGAGCGTCAGAGTGAGACGCACTCGCGGGACCGTCTACCGTTTTTGCCGGACGCCCCGGTTACCTTGAGGACCTTGCCGGGCTCGCATTGCGATGAGCTGACATACACGACTTCTCCTTTCGCGAGCTGACCTGGAGGAGGTTCAGCGTCGAGAAAACGTCGGGTAACACGTCGCTCTGGCTGACGTTGCTCGGGCGGCGCGCTGTACGGTGAATCGGATTCCCATCCGCCACGCGTTGACTTGATCGGGTCAGCGTCGATCACGACGCATCGCCGTGTCGCCCTCGAAATCGGACGATCGGCGTTGTCGTTGCCACCGACGAGTGCGTGGTACCATGTTACCCTACGGCCCTTGTAGGTCGCCGGACACTCGTCAGGCCGTGCTTCGACTAGGACGAGATGGTCGTGCAATAGCGTTCCAGCCTGGGCCGGGTTCGCCAAGACCGGGACTGGCACGGTGCTTTGAGCATTTGCCGGCACCGCTGGCCAACCAAACATGGATGCCGCCAGCATCACGGGTATAAGGCCTTTCATTGGCTGCTCCTTCTCTATAGAACAGCCCATGCCGATAAGCATGGGTCGGCGCCATTAGAGGCGAAATAGCGTCGTCTGTCAATTGACTTGACCTATGAATTAGACCATAAATGCGGCCAAGGAAACCAGCGAATTAACCGTCAATTCGCTGATCATTTTTATGAATCGAATCCCGTGGGGGCTCTGCCTCGCTATTGGAGCGGGGGTCATGCTCTGTTTTGCAATATTTGCGCTCTCAACGGCATTGCCACTGCCGGGAGACTACACAGGCGCATACGATGCAGGCGACACGTTGCTCTACCCAATGGCGTTCGCCGAGGGAGACGGTGATGGTGATGGTGATGGTGACGGTGACGGCGATGGCGATGGTGACGGGGATGGCGACGGAGACGGCGACGGAGACGGAAGTGGCGATGGGGGTTGCTGCGGTTCGGGGCCGGGCGATGGTAGTTCAGACGGGGATGCAGACGGCGGCTGCTGCGACGATGGAAGTTCAGATGGTGACGCTGATGGCGTGTGCTGCGGTGAAGTCCCAGGCGATGGCGACGGAGACGGTGACGGAGATGGTGACGGAGACGGGGACGGGGATGGCGATGGTGACGGTGACAAACCCAAGAAACCCTCGTGCGTCATAACCGCAAAACCCGACCACATCATAATTTTTGAAGACCCGCTGCTTGAATGGACATCGAAGAACGCGACGTCTGCAAGCTTGAACCAAGGCATCGGCTCGGTGCCCGTGAACGGCAGTTACAATGTCTTCCCCGAAGTCACGACGACCTACACACTCACGGTATCAGGCCCCGGCGGGACGGCGCAGTGCAGCGTTACCGTCACCGTGACGGTGATTCCGCCTGAAGAAGACAGTGATACCTCCTGCGATATTTGGGCGTCAGACACGCGCATCGAAGAAGGCGATACGGTGCAGATTTCATGGGATTCCGAAGGCAACGACCCGTGGATCAACAACCACGGCGACGTTAACAACAGCGGCTCGTTCAGCATACAGCTGTGGCAAGATCGAACGTTTACGCTCCACGTTTACAGTAATTTCGGCCTTGAAGAAACATGCAGCGTTACGGTAACCGTCGATGATTCGCCTCCGCCGCAAGAAGACGAGCCTGCGTGTGATCTGTGGGCATCCGATACGTTCATTGAGCGGGGCGACTCGACGACACTGACCTGGGATTCTGAAAACGCCTCTAGCGCATCGCTTTCATCAGTCGGATCGGTTTCAACGAATGGGTCAAGAACGGTCTCACCGTCGTCGACGCGTACGTATACGCTCACCGTATGGAACAGTTCAGGAGAGAGTGCGCAGTGCCACGTAACTGTGCATGTCGATTACGACGACTATGACGACGACCGGCCGAGCTGCGATATCCATCACGCGATGCAGTACGGCCATTGGTGGGATTCAGATGCGGTCTACCTTTCATGGAATTCGTACAATGCCGACCGCGCGTCGCTTTCCGGATACGGCTCCGTATCGCTCGACGGCTCCAAGACGGTCTATCCGTCGCGCACGACGACGTATACGCTCACGGTCTGGGATGACGACGGCGATCGCTCAGAATGCAGCACTCGCGTCTATGTTGACCGTGACTACGACGACGATGATTACTATCATTACGACCGGCCGTCGTGCACGATACAGCTTTCCGATTACTACGACGGCAGCGCGCGCCTCTCCTGGTGGTCGCATAACGCGAAGAGCGCCTACATCGACGGGGAAGGAAGCGTCGGAACGTCTGGCTCGATGCGCGTCTATCCGAATAAGTACGACGTCTACACGATGACGGTCTACGGCCCGGGAGGCAGCGCACAGTGCCGCACCTCGCACGTCACGTCGTATCCGCCGTATGTCCCGCCCTACTTCGGAGGACCGCACGTAACGCTCTCACAAATGCCGTACACCGGTATCAGCTCGACTGCGCAAGCGCTCTACTGGCTCGGCATGATCCTCCTTGCTTCGAGCGTCGGGTTCCTGGTCATGCGCCAACAGGGATGGCTGGCATTTGCCGGCATGCAGCCGATGCGCAGAGGCTCTCTTGGGCGCGTGTTCGACGGATACTATGGCGCATTCGCGCAAGTTGCAGCGACAGCTGCGCATCCGATACATCGCCTGGTGCGGCGTTCGGTGTAGCGTACCCGGAGAAATATATCGGAAGAGGAAGGAGACTTCTGAGTGTAGCAAGGCGAGCATGTATTAATTTCGCAATCCCTTGCGCCATGTGTCAATACCGGCTATAATACCCATGTTATCAAGCCGGGGGCAAAGAGTTTCGTTATGACACGCAGTTTACCCGCATTCTCTCTCTTACTCGTTTCGTGCCTTTCGATAATGGGCTTCGCGATGTCCGCAGCGGCATCGAGCGACTATTACGGATACGATCATAATCGATCCGGCTATTATTACGATTACGACCGATCGTACTACTACGATCACAATCGCCGCGACCGCACACCGTCGTGCTCGATCAAGGCGCGCCCAAACACAGTCAACCGCTACGGCGGCCGCGTGACGTTTGAATGGGAATCAACTGATGCCGACCGGGCGTACATTACGGACATTGGCTTAGTCTCGCCGGACGGCTCAATGAGCGTGAACGTGCACACATCAAAGACGTACACGATGACCGTTTACAATGGTAGCCGGAGCGCCGAATGCGATACGTTCGTCAATATCCTCGGCGAGCGGTCTTCGCACAACGTTCACCCTACGTATTATTCCGGACAGCCGTACACTTATTACGGCTATACGCAGCCCGCATCGTACGTCCTTCTCACACAAATTCCCTACACCGGTTTTGATTTCGGGCCGGTCGGGAATGCCATCTACTGGTTCTCACTCGTGATGCTTGCGATCTTCGGCGCGTATCTCTTGGTGTATCAGAGCGGTTTCCGCGCGCTTGCAACGATCCCAATCGTCGGCGAGACGATCCAGGCAGGGAAGATGCACATGTCGATGGTACGAGGCTTGTGGTCGCATCAGGCCTCCGCCAAAGCTGATCCCGAGCCGGCGCCGAGTGCTGCGCACGAGGAGCCGCTTGCAGCCGCACAGATCGGCGGCGACAGAATGGAAATCCTCGAAGGAGAGCGGCCGCGCATCGTGATTACGCGTCAGTAATAGAAATGCAAAAATCGCGGGCGCCGGAAGGCGCCCGCGAGTTTCGCATTATTTCACTTTCGATTCCAATTCCTTAATCCTTTTTTCGAGATCGACTATGTGTGCGTCAACCTTTTCAACGAACTTTCTCAAATAGTCGTCTGCGTAGCTAAACGCATCTTTTACATCGCCCATATTCGCCCAGTATACACTATGCTCGTTCTCGTATTTCTTCGAGTAAGTTGTCGATAAACTCCTGCACTCTCTTTGCTCCAATCTTTCCCTTCTCCCGATGCTCGACAGACACGGTGTTCGCCCCAACTTCAGCGTCGCCGACAACGACCCAATACGGCACCTTTTCGACTTTCGCCGCGCGAACTTTCTTGCCAAGCGTCTCGTTCGAATCGTCCAATTCCGCGCGCACGCCCGCTTCGGCGAGCGCGTGCAGTACGCTCTGCGCGTACGCCGTATGCTTTTCAGAGACTGAGAGCACTTTCACCTGCACCGGCGCAAGCCAGGTCGGGAAGGCGCCCGCATACTTTTCAATGAGAAACGCCATCGTTCGTTCGATGGAGCCGATGGATGAGCGGTGTACGACGAATGTCCGGTGCTGCTTGCCGTCTTCTCCGGTGTAGGTGAGATTGAATTTGACCGGGGAACTTAAATCGTACTGGACGGTAAAGGCCGTATCCTCTTTTCCGTTCACGTTTTTCATCTGGATGTCGATTTTCGGGCCGTAGAATGCCGCCTCGTCTTTTGCCTCGACGAACGGGACGCCGCGCTTTTGCATCGCTTTGCGCAAGAGATCTTCCGCTTTCTCCCATCCGGCGTCATCTTTGAAATATTTTTCCGTATTGTTACGGTCGCCCTGCGAGAGGCGGTAGGAATAATCGATGCCCATCGTGAGCCCTAAGCGGCCGTTCGCGTATTCGATAAGGTCGAGCGCTTTGTGAATTTCCTCGATCGCCTGTTCTTCCGAGGCACAAATAATGTGTGCGTCGGCAAGGCAGAAACTGCGTACGCGCTGCAGCCCCATCAGCTCGCCCGACTGCTCATAGCGATACAGTTTCGCCAATTCCGCATAGCGGATCGGGAGTTCGCGGTAACTATGCGGCTTCGAAAGATACAACTCGAAGTGGTGCGGGCAGGTCATCGGACGAAGCATGAACCGGTCGCCTTCGTCGGTCACGAGCGGCGGGTACATCGAATCTTTGTAGTGCGGGTAGTGGCCGCTCTTTTCGTAAAGTTCGAGCTTCGCGATATCGGGTGTCAGCACGTGCTGATAGCCGCGCTTGATCTCTTCGTCCACGATGAATCGCTCAATCTCGCGGCGGATGGCTGCGCCTCGCGGCGTCCAAAGGGGAAGTCCCTTGCCGACGGTGTCGGAAAAGGTGAAGAGGTCGAGTTCGCGGCCGAGGCGCTTGTGGTCGCGTTCGCTCATTTCGTGTTCGGACATTTCGAAATCCTAGCACCTGCATATCACGTTGACAAAAGCGGAAGCGAATCCAGCATTGGAACAGCAAGAGGCAGCCCCGAGTCGCATCGCGTGTCGACGTATGCGAAAGCAAAATCCATGGGCGTCATGCGCGGGGAGACGTGGCCGAATGCGATGAGCCGGATCATGCGATTCTGATCCGGCTCGATTTTTTCGACTTGACACAAATATATTTATACTGTATTATTGAAGTAGGTCAGGCAGGGCCCCCAGTGCGGGGCGACCAGTGAAATAAATAGGGGAGCACACGAAGCCGATCCTGCTCGGATTCGCCCCGCGGCGGCTACATTCGCAAGAGTGTAGCCGCCTCCCTTATAGCGCTTTCACTCTCTCCGCCACGAAGCTCGCTTCGCCGTTCCGGTCGGAAAATTTTCCCTTCAACATCATGCAATTGCCCGCAGAAAAGATCTTCTCATTCTCTTTCAAGATGCGCGGAAAGACGACCACTTCGACGTTGCCGACGTAATCTGCGAGCCGGCCGAACATCATGCGCTCGCCGTTTTTCGTGAGAATAAATTGCGTCGACTCGAGCATTCCGCCGATCACCGTCTCGACCCCGCGCGGGTAACTTTCCTTCATTTGCTTCAGGTTCATTTTTTGTCGGGCGAGCGCGTCTTTACAGCGGTCCAATGGGTGACCCGAGACATAAAAGCCTAAGAGTTCTTTTTCCCAGGCCAATTTTTCATCAAGGGTCGCCGGTTTTTCATCGGGGAGCGAGAGCGCAGCGGTCTGCGGAGTCGAGGCGCCGAAAAGAGAAACCAGTCCCGCGGGCGCCTTCAAGTGTTCTCTTCGATACTCAAGCAATTGTTCAATGTGCATAAGCATTTGCCTGCGCTCGCCAAGATCGTCGAGGGAACCCGACATGATCAAAGCCTCAAGCGACTTTTTGTTCAAGTTCTTATCGGCAATGCGCGAGAGGAAATCCTCAATGGTCGCAAACGGCCCTCCGGATTCGCGCTCGGCGATGATCGCATCCGCTATACCAGTGCCGAAATTCTTTATCGAGTACATGCCGAAGCGGATTGTTTGGTCGTCAATCACCGTAAACGTGCCGCGCGACTCATTGACCGACGGCGGCAGGATGTTGATGTTCATGCGCTTGCATTCCGCGACGACTTCAGCGATTTTCTCGACGTCGCCGGCATCCGACGTAAGAACCGCCGCCATGTAATCGACGGGGAAGTTTGCCTTCATGTATGCGGTCTCGTACGCGAGTCGCCCGTACGAAGCGGCGTGCGCTTTGTTGAACCCATATGCGGCGAACGTCTCGATCTGTTGCCACAACTGTTCCGCGACCGCGGGCTTCATGCCGTGTTCGATCGCGCCCTTGGTGAATTTTTCTTTCTGCGCGGCCATCTCCGCCGGAATTTTCTTTCCCATGGCTTTGCGGAATTTGTCGGCTTCGAGCCAGCTATACCCGGCGAGCTGGATTGCGATCTGCAAAACGTCGTCCTGGTAGGTGATGACGCCGTAGGAATTCTTGAGGATGGGTTCGAGCCGCGGGTCGAGGTATTTGACGAGCGCGGGGTTGTGCTTGCGCTCGATATAGTACGGAATGAAATTCATCGGCCCCGGGCGATACAAGGCGACCATGGCGTTGATGTCGTGGATGACGGACGGTTTGAGGTCGACCAGGTAGTTCGTCATGCCGCCGCCCGCGAGCTGGAAGACACCGAGCGTCTCGCCGCGCGAGAGCATGTCAAACGTCTTTTTGTCGTCGAGCGGGATTTTTTCGAAATCGACCTCCACGCCGAGCCGCTGCTTCACGCGGTCGCGCGCGTCGGCGAGCGTTGAGAGGTTGGTCAGTCCGAGGAAGTCGAATTTCAAAAGGCCTGCATCCTCAACCGCGTGCATGTCGTACTGGGTGATGATTTTCCCGCCTTTCGGGTCGTGCTGAATCGGGACGAAATCAGTGACGGCGGACGGTGCGATGACAACCCCCGCCGCGTGCACGCCGACATGCCGCGCATTGCCTTCGATCTTGCGCGCCATGTCGAGGATTTCGCGCGCGACCGGATCGGACTTATAGGCTTTCGCGAGGTCCGGCACATCACGGAGCGACGAATCGATGGTGACCGGGAAGCCCTGCTTCCCAAACGGGATCATTTTGGCGATCGCGTCTCCCGTGCCGTAGCTGTGGCCGAGCGCGCGTGCGACGTCACGCACGGCCGCTCGGGCAAGCATCGTGCCGAACGTACCGATTTGCGCGACATTTTGCTCACCGTACTTCTCCCGCGCATACGCGATGACCTCGTCGCGCCGGTTGTCGGCGTAGTCCATGTCGATATCCGGCGCCGAGGGGCGCTCTGGATTCAAGAAGCGCTCGAACGGCAGGTTGTATTCGATCGGGTTTACGTTGGTGATATGCGCAAGGTACGTGACGAGCGATCCGGCGACCGAGCCGCGGATGTTGGTGAGGATCCCGTGTTCGTGTGCATAGCGAAGGAGGTCGGAGACGACGAGGAAGTACGGCGCGTATCCTTTTTTTGCGATCACGGAGAGTTCGTAATCGAGGCGCTCGGTGAGCGCTTGGGTTCGCTTGAGGCCGCGCGGCTCGAAGCCGGCGTACGCCAGTTCGCGCAAAAGGTCGTCCGGCGTCTTCCCGTCGGGGATGGGAAAATTGGGGAACACCCATTTCCCGAGTTCCAGTTCGAGATTGCACTGTTCGGCGATTGCCTGCGTATTGTCGAGCGCTTCCGGCGTGTCCGTAAACAATGCCGTGGCACGGTCCTGCGAAATAAAAGAGAAGTCGGTTGCCTCGCTGAAATCGCGATCAAGCGTGCCGCCGTTTTTTATCTTGATGACCAATTCTCGCGCAAGTGCGTCATCCGCTGCGAGATAGTACACATCGTGCGCCGCGACGAGGGGAATTCCCGCGGCTTGAGCGAGAGCAGCGATTCCTTTCTGCAGTTTTTCGTGCCCGTCGATTTCAGGATGGTGCGTGATCTCGGCGTAGAGATCGTTAAAGGTGCGCTTGTACCAGTGGATTGCTTCGGACGCCTTTTCGTCCTGCTCATCCTTGATCGCGCGGGCATGTTCTCCGTCGAACGACGGGAGGATCGCGAGGAGGCCGTCGGCATGCGCGGCCATTAACTCTCGGTCGATGCGTGGCCGATAGTAGAAGCCCTCAAGATGCGATTTCGAGACGAGCGTTATCAGGTTTTTATATCCGGTCTCGTTTTTTGCGAGCAGGACGAGGCGCGAATGCCTATCGTCGACGCGATGCTCCTTGTCGAAGCGCGTGCGAGGGGAGACGAAAAAATCAACGCCGATAATCGGCTTTACGTCTTGTTTTTTTGCTTCCTTGTAGAATTCGATGGCGCCGTATAGATTTCCGTTGTCGGTGAGCGCGAGCGCGCCTTGGCCGTCTGCCTTCGCGGCGGCGACAAGATCGGGGATTTTGGGAAGAGCTTCGAGGAGAGAATAGTGCGAATGGGTATGCAAATGGGAAAACCGTTGCGCACTCATGGACGCTAGTATACCACTGTGCATAGTTCACGCTGCCGTCAGATTTTCGTGGTATTTTTGAAGTGTGCAATGGCAGATCGGGATCGACGAAGCCGGGCGAGGCGCTCTCGCCGGACCGATATGCGTCGGGGCTGTGCTCTATCCGGAAGATTTCGATTGGCGGGAAGCGTTCGCGTTGATCACCAAGCGGGGTGAGCCGAAACTGCGTGATTCAAAACAGCTCTCTGCGCAGCAGCGCGAAATCTTGTATGAATACATTGCCAACCACGCCCGGCTGAGGCACGCCCATGCGTTTGTGAGCGCGGAGTCAATTGACGCCATCGGTATCGTGAACGCAGCGCACGAGGCAGCTGCGATCGCGATCGCGGACCTCGGCATCACGCCGGAGAAGGTGCGGGTGCTCCTCGACGCCGGGCTACGCGTCTCCGCGCAGTGGCAGCAGGAAACATTCGTACGAGGGGATGAGCGGATTCCCGCGATCGCGTTTGCCTCGATCGTCGCAAAGGTGACCCGCGACCGCCACATGGAAGAACTTTCGTTCGCGCATGTCGGCTACGGCTTTGCCGATCATAAAGGGTACGGGACGGCGATGCACCGTCTCGCGATCCGCAAACATGGTGCGCTTCCGCTCATACACCGCAAATCATTTTTGGCCGCTTGACGAAAGCGAATGAGGGGGTAAGGTAGACAACGGTACTGAACGGGAACTATGAGGGGTACATGTCCGATAGGAAAAATAATAACGTGCTGCGCGCGTCCGAGATTGCTCGTAAGTGCGTGAAATCAAATGATGATGTCTGCAGAAAAGGGAAGTGCAGGCATCTTCGAAACGGTACACGCATGCAGCCGTGCAACAACTGCATCCGCAATCCTGATATTCCACCTGGGACACCAGGATTGCAGGACAATCTCACCCGTTTGTGCTAGTTGGTCTTGGAGCCGAAAACGAGGGCGCACCACAATCGCGCCCTCGTTGCTTTTTGATGATAACGCTGGTATAGTCTCGCCCATGGTAGTCCGAATGCGCCGAAATCGTTCAGAAACCGCGAAGCGGCGCTCTCATCATGCGCTGAAATCGCAGCATGTCTCGAAGGACGAGGCGGGCAACGCCTACGTGAGCCACCGCGTCAATCCCGTAACAGGTATGTACCGTGGCCGACAAGTCATTGATGTTGCCGCACGCGCGAAGCGCGCCGCCCGCCGCCAGAAGCGCCGCGAAAAGGAATTGCGGGCGTCCGGACAGAGCACCGAGAATAAGGAATCCACAGCTTCGGCATAGTCCCTCGACGGCCGGCTTTGGTATACTGAGCGCATGCGCTCTTTGTTCTTTGCCGCTACCGGGCAACACGTGAGTAGATGACTATGGCGAACCGACATCTTGCGCGATCGGTCGTCCTGCAGGTCTTGTTTGAACGAGACGCGGCGGGAGGGGCGATGACGTTGGATGAGTCATTGGAACGGCTGAAAGCGTATGCCGAAGAATTCGGAGCGCGGCAGTCTGACATGCCGTTCATGCAAGAACTCCTGAAGACGGCAACGGCAAAGCAAAAGGAAATCGACACCGTGATCGAGAAAGCGGCGCCGGAGTGGCCGCTCGAGAAAATCGCGGCGATCGATCGGAACATCCTCAGGCTCGGCCTCACGGAATTACTTTTTGCCGACCGCGCGCAAGTACCGGCGAAGGTCGCCATCAACGAGGCGATCGAACTTGCGAAAAATTTCGGTTCGTCGTCTTCCGGCAGGTTCGTCAACGGAGTCCTCGGCGCCGTCTACATCGAACTCGGCGAACCCGGCAAGCACGAAGGCTCGGCGCGCAAACAGGGGGCGAACGGACAGGGAATCGGGAAAATGCCGGTCGAGCACCTGGCAGGTGCTGTCGTATATGCGAAACATGAAGGCGAAACATACCTCGCGTTTGTTCACGACATCTTCGGCCACTGGACGATTTCTAAAAGCAAGACGCAAAACGGCGAAGACGTGCGCGCGGCGGCAGTCCGTTCCATAAAGGATGAGCTGGGGCTTGATGCGGAGATCCGCGCCGAACTCGGCGTCAATGAATACACTGCCAATGATCCGGAAGTCAAAGGCGGCAAGAAGCGCAAACGAGTCACGTACTTCCTCGCCGAATCATCGTTTGCCGAAATCAAACTCGGCTCTTCCGGCGGTCTCGACGACGCGCAATGGTTTCCGCTCTCCCAGGTCGGGAGCCTCAACTTCTACGACGACACGCTGAAGATCATTATCCCGGCGATTAATATTCTTGCTCAAAAGGGCAAGGGATAGTATTCTCCCGTCTATGGATTTTGCCCCGTTTGAAGCAAAGATCGGGGTTGGATTTAAGGATAAGCGTCTGATCGAAACGGCCTTTACCCATAGATCTTACCTCAACGAGAACCGCCGCGCCGGAGCGGAGCATAACGAGCGCCTCGAATTTTTGGGCGACGCGGTCCTCGAACTTGCGGTCACGGAGTTTTTGTACAAGAAGTATCCGGAAAAGTCGGAAGGGGAATTGACGGCGCTTCGCGCGGCACTCGTCAACACGCAGTCAATCGCCGATGCTGCGACGAAGCTCGGCATGAATGATTTTCTACTGCTTTCGCGAGGCGAAGCGCGGGACACGGGCCGCGCACGGCAGATCATTCTCGCCAACGCGTTCGAGGCAGTGATCGGTGCCATCTATTTGGACCAAGGCTATCAAGCGTCCTATACCTTCATAGACGCGCAGCTGTTCCATAAGACAGAGGAGGTTGTCGAAAAGCGGCTGTGGCAAGACGCGAAAAGCCGTTTCCAAGAACTCGCGCAGGAAAAAGTTTCGATCACGCCGACGTACGAACTGACGTCCCAAAGCGGGCCTGATCATGACAAGACATTTATCGTTGCCGCCTACCTGGGTCGCGAAAAGATCGCATCCGGCGAAGGCCGTTCCAAGCAGGAGGCCGAACAGGACGCCGCACAAAAAGCCCTTGCGGCGAAGGGGTGGTAGCGCTTCGCTCCATCTTCATGAAATCGCCGCTACAATGCGGCGCAGGTACATCACTCGTCAGGAGTTGTGCGATGAGCAATGAGTTCTGTGCAGAGGTGTGTAGGCAGATGCATCTCCTCTCCTACTACATCGATCACGTTGCACGGGTGGCACAAATGTTCCTTGCCTTTTTCCTTACACTCGTCATTCTGAGCATGCGATAGCTGCTTACCATAGCCGAGCATGCGGAACCATATGTGCGCACCGCATCGCGTGCGGCACGCAGCGGTCTGATACGGGCGCGACGCAATACGATGTCTGCGGCGCGAATGATCAAGGAACGAGAAAAAGACTTGGAGCCGAAGGTTGTCGACGCGGTCAAGAAGCTAGAAGAAGCGGTCGCCGAGACGGCGGCCAAGGCCGCCCCTCCCGCAAAAAAGCTGCGTGGAGCATGTGGCGCTTGGTCTTTGCGACCTGGGTTGCCTGCACTATTGCTATTATCGGCATTGTGGCCCTTTCCGGGTAGGTCTAGCGGCGTCCGCATGGCGCCGCTGGTTTTTTACGGCACGAGACATTGTCAGCGGGTATGGTATAGTATTTGCAGCAATCGGCGTACATTCCGTACGTCGCCTCAACCAAACGAGGAGGTGGGTTATGAATAAGAATGCCGTTGTGGTTCATGCACGAAACGGCTTCCTGCGCTTTCTGGAATTCATCGCGTGGGTGGTCGTCATCGTCACCGTATTCACGTTCATCGGGTACTCGCTCTCGCAAGAAGCAAGTTTCCGAACGTCGTTCCTGTTCCTGGCTATGTTCGCGATCGGACTCGGAACCCTCCTCACCGTGGTACGGAGGATATTCGTGAGCCATCAGCGCTACGTCGGTATCGGCGTGCTCGCGCTCGGAGCGCTCACGTTTCTCCTCCTCAAATAACCCTTTTCGGAGCAAACTTCGGGGGTTATTTTTTTTGACTGCTATGCGATGGCCGCGCGCTTGATCAGCAATTTATCGTGTTCGGGAATCGCATCGATATCGATCGGTTCGACAGCGTCTTGCGGAGTCGCAAAAATATACCCTTCGTCATCTTTGAAACCGATCATAAGCCGCTTGTTCCCGATATTCACGAATCGGCGGTTTCTCGATTTCTCAATCGTTTCGCTGATCGAGCGCCGCCACACGTCGCGTATCGCAGCAAGGGGCTCGGTGAACGCGCGGACTTCTTCGGCGCTCAGTGCTTCGCCGGCGATCAGTTTTTCCATGAGTGGCATTTGTACCCGCATCATGTCGGCTGAGCGGAGGTAGGCATCAAAAAGCGGCGCGTTTTGCAGCACCACATCGGCGTCGTACTGCCAATATTGGTTAAGAGCAACCAGTTGTTCTGACTGCGAACGGTAATCACCGCGCGTTCTCTCGAACAGCGTGCTGACGCGCAGACGCTGCGCGAGCGGCCCGTCCGGTTTCGCCCAATCCTGAATGCCGGTAAGTGCTGTCTGCGTATCACGAACCTGATCCGACGGGATTTTGTGAATGAAAGGGACATTTGCCAGCCGCAGGCCGCTTGCGTCAGAGAGCACCGCGGTTATCGTCGGTCCTTCGCGAACTTCGCTGTACCCGTATACGAATGAAACCTTCGCATCCGGATTGAATGTTTTCAGATGGGCATCAAGCGCTTCCTGAATCGGAACGATATTCCTGCCCAACACGCTGACGAACGCATTGATCTTCTCAAGCGTTGCTTCGCCGTCGCCTCCGAGGTCCGATCCGGCTGCGAAGCGTTCCATTTCGCGCCTAAGGAAGGCGTCCTGCTCCGCTTTCCATTCTGCGTTCGTAAGCTCTTGTACTTCTGCCGGCAGCGGCGAAACTTTCGCGCCGCGTTCCGTAAGGGAATCCAGTGCACGCTGCCACGTATGGATTTCCGCATCGATGTCCGTAAGGATGAACGAGGCGATCAGTTCTTTCTGCGTGAATTTCGGGGTATCCGCTCCCAGTACCACTTCGATTTCGTTTTCTTCGCCTCCCATCTGTTCGACCGCGGTGCGGCGCGCCTGCAGGCGCGCGATATGCACCGCGATCTGGTCGGCTTCCATCGACATGAGGCCGCGTTCCCGCTCTATGAATGCCTGACGCAAGGATTCCACGGCAAGTTCGCGTTCACGTGTCCCCGGATTCGTATTATTCGCGGTAACGAGGGCCTGTGCGACGGAGCGGAATGCCGGATCGACGCGATCCATGAGTTCGGTAATGACTGCATACGGATTCTCTGCAAGACGATCCTGCCATTCGGAAAGCTTCGCACCGTAGGCCTTGAGAACCGCAGCTCGGTCTTCGTCATCGAAGTGGCGTACGCCCGCCTCGCGATCGATGAACGCTTTCGCGTCGGAAGACTCTGAAAGCGGCTTACCAGTGCGCGGGTCGGTCGCTTGCTCCGCGACGTACGTGCGAAGCGCAACGGATACGGCTTTGCGGAACGCGTCATTCACGAGATTAATCGCATCTGCCGGATGACCCGCGTCTCGCAATCTTGAGGACGTTTCGGCGCTGAGCGCCTGTCCGTAGGCGACGATGCCGTTGATGATCTCGTCTTCTTTTTCCGAGAGTTTTTCCGTGTGAGCATCCATATCCGCCTCGTACCAGCGATTCAGCTTTTTTCGCATGCTGCCGGAGATCAAGACTGATCCGATGACGAGGAAGAGGAAGATGCTGTAAATCGCGCCCTCGTACGCGAGTCGCTGCATCAGCACTTCTGTGCTGCCGTCTGATTCTCCCATCCGGTTGTTTTCGAATGGCTTATAGCCGAAGATCGAGGCCTTGCGCGTGATGTCCTGACGCGCCTTCCACGCCGTTTCCGTACCCCAGAACAGGTTGACGATCGCATCCACTCTGTTCGGCTCAAGCACGTCGATGTAGTCCTTACGGGGAATAGCAAGTGCTCGTATTTCGGCGGGGCTATAGCCCAGATTCGGAAGCGCGAGCTGGAGACTCAAATCGACGTTGACGCGCGCCGCACCCGTACGGAGTTCGAACTGAACATCGGAGAGGTATTTGCTGATGACCTGCAGTTTCTGGACCATCTCGATGAGCTTTATGTAATCCTCAGGGTACTGCTGTTGCATCTTGAAAATGGTTTCCGGGCTGATGGGGGAGCGGTAAAATTCCGCGCTCAAAAAGTTCAGCTTTCCGAAAATCGCTCTCGCGAGCGATACGTCTGCGCGTTCGTTCGCAAGCGTTATGAGCGTTTTGAAATGACTGCTCAGTGCTTCAGCGGTTTGCGGTATCGGCTCAGTCAAGTATTCGAGAAGCTGCCGTGCGCCGTCACTGTCTTTCATCCCGAGCGCTTTGTATTCCGGACGGTTATTCACGCGAACAACGGCCTCCTTGATGAGCTGCATTTTCGACCTGTCTTGTCCTTCATAGCGGTCTGCAATCAATCTCCCGCTCGCGTCTGGCGTATCACCGTTGAACGCAAGCCAGGTTGACGCGGTCAGGGGACCGACTTTGGCGACGCCGGTGCGAAACGCCTTGTCGACGCTCGCGTCGATCTGCGGACGAATATCTTCGCGAAGTCCTCGCGCTGCTTTGACGGCATCTGCCAGTTTCGCTTCGCTCGGGCCCATTCTTTTCTGGATATCGGTCGACATAGCTCCGATGCGCGGATCGACCGTGATCGACGTCGTTACGCCGCCCGAGCCGAGCGCAAGAAAGCCCGCAACGAGCGCCGAGTTAACCGTCGCCTTAACCGGGTGTTTTCTGAATCGGAATAAGTCGGAGAATTTCGCCGCTTTCCATTTTTCATGTCCGAGATAGCCGAGAGCCGTCAACACGAGTGTCATGGTGACGATGCCTTTGCCGTAGGCCGCCTGCTCGACGGCGGAGAGTGTCGCGTCGTTCATCGAAGCGAGTCGTCCGACGCTCTGCATCATCCAGTCGACGCCCAGTTTCTCAGTGAGAACGTCGACGATGTTGCCGAGTCCTTGTTTGGAAAACGTAAGGTCGAGATATGCGGCGCCGACGGTGATTCCCGCAGCGGTGCCTCCGATCGCAAGGCGTCTGCCTTTTCTGCTCGTTTTAATGCCGCCAACCTTTTGCTTCGCGTTCGTTTTCAGGCGGTTTTCCTCTTCGACGAGCCCGGTCGCTTGCTTCGTCATGAGAATCGGCACGAGCACGCCGTCCGTCTGGAGACGTTGTATCGCCGCGGGGTCGGGATTTTCCTCGGCAAGAATCGCTACTTCCTCTTCTACGATTCTTCGCAGCGCATCAGGGGAAAGACCGCGTGCGCGGTTGAAAACGCGCTCGAAGTCGTTGCGGATCGCAGCGGCGAACTGCGGGTGCGATTCGAGGTAATTGAGTCCGGCTGCGACTTCTTCGGTCGTGGCGCCGCTCGCTTCTGCCATTTCGGCAATTGCTTGCGAGCGGACGGACTCAAGGTCGAGATCGGGTTTTTGATGCTCTTTCGGTTCATAGATCGCGTCCTGCGGTAGGATTGCCGAATCGCCAATATGTCCTCTTCCTTTCAACTTCCGTTGCAGGTACGTAATTTTTTCACCGGCCATATGTTACGTGCTTAAGCTGCGTGACAGCGATTCGAGGGTCCGAAGCAGATCTTGGGTTCGTTTGGTGTGAATAGGTTCGGCTTCGTTCACGACTTGGATGAAATTCTGAATGCGATCTACTGCGCGCTGTTTAAGCGCCTCACGATCTTTCGGATCCGCCTGCGCGATCTCGATCAGGTACTTTCGTACGCTCGGTTTTATTTCGCTGCCGTCGTATTCAACGAGATCGGAGATTTCGAGAAGAGCGGTCATGATCTTATCAACGGTGTTTCCAAACTCCGCAAGCGCCTCCGCCGTCTGTTCAACGCCTTCCATGCCTTCGAGGAAGCGCTGTCCCGCCGCATCAAACGTTCCACGCGCATGCTCCGGCAATGCGCCGCCCGGGCCTTTTCCCGGATCCGAACCGTATCGTGCTCGCATTTTCGCGGCTGTGTCTTCAGGTGTGGTGTCCTGACCTGCTGCTTGTCGTGCCTTGTCAATAATTGCCCGGCGTTTTGCTTGATTCGGATCTTCTGGGTTTGCCATATCGATGTACTCTTAAAAATAATTACTTTGCATCGGTTGACGAGGGAACGTCGAGGTACTCTCGAATTAACGACCTCATTTCTTTAAGCGCAGCGTGCGGATTCTTGTGGGCCTTGTCGCTTCGACACATTTCGTGAATCATTTTCAAGAAGTCACGATTATCGAGGAGCTCGATCCTTCGTGCTTCTGAAAGAGATTCGATTTTTCGCACTTGCTCCGCTTCGTCTTTTCCGAGAAATTGTTCAAGTCGCTCGCGAAGCGCCTTTATCTTATCGTCGAGCTCTGCTGCTTCTTTTCGCCTCGAATCGAGCTGCGCTTGGGTGATTCGCTCTTCGGCCGGCGCTTCAGGTATGCGCCCTTTGCCTGCCGCTATCCTTGCGGCTTGTTCCACATCAAAACCTTTGAATCGTTCTGCCATATCAAATACGCTCCAGTTTAAGTTCGCGCTCTATCCCAACACCGTACAATTTCGGGAGCAACTGCTTGAACGAAGGAATCTTCACCGACGGCCCCTGTGAGATTGCATGCGTCGCACCGGAATTCAGCATGTGCGGATACGCGTAGAGCGTCGTCAATAATTCCGCAGCCCGAAGCTGGCCTTCGAGCGCTTTTCGATCGTCCTCGGGTAGCTGCACCCCCTGTTGCAAAGCAGCGCGGTACTCGATCAATTTCCTACGTACGTACGCGATCGAGAGCGCTAGGAGAATTGTATCATGCACATTATTGCGCCGGGGCACGAGCCGGTCGAACCTGGTGAGCAACGGTCCGGCAGTTTGTGACCAGAGCAGCTGGTAATTCGGGTCAGGGGATATTTTTGCGATTGCTTGCGGACGGAAGCGTGCGATTTCCTGCTTGAGGCCGAAAACGCGGTGAGTCACGTCGTCATCGACCGCGTCCCGGAGGTCCTGTATCCAGTCGATGAGAACGCCGAGTATTTTCGGGTCGTCAATACGTTGCGCGTTGTTGAACGCGTCATTCGCATGCCGCTCATATTCATTTAATGCGTCTTCAACGGCGAGGCACCGCGATTCAAGGGAGTCGATATATGCGCGGAGCGGCTCACGAAGCTGCATCAGGCCGCGTTCGGGGTGGAATGCCGTTCTGCCGCTTTCAATTTCTTCGGGTGTGCGCGTGTCTTCTCGTTTCTGGCCGCGCGTTCTCCGCAGCAGTTCCATCTCCTCTCGTATGGCTTTTTTGAAATTCTGCGCAGCCGTAGCGTCCTTCGTCGCGCCGATACCTGTCGCGAAGGCGAGCGTACCGAAATAGCTGCCGCGCAGCTCCTCGTTGTTATTCATGCGTTGAAGGAACAGGCGTGTCTCCTCAATTAAAACGGCACCACGCTCATCGCGAAACTGTTCGGATGCTCGGCTGCGGGCCCGTTTGTTGGCTTCGACTGCCCGCGCGATTTGCGCGTTATACGCGGCGTCGTCTTCTCCTTCGCGCTGCTCCGGATAGTCGGCTCTCCACTTGAGCGGCGCCACGAGCTTGCGGTTGAAGAGCGTTCCGTATGCTTCGGCATAGCTCCTCTGGATGCCGGCCGTTTGACCTGCGCCACCTTTAACGCCGGCCGCGTCTTCGGAAGCATCGTCCATACGGCGCCGAAGCTCCATGCGCATTATGACGTTGTGGAGCGCTTCTGCCGCGAGCAGGAGATTCTCACGTTCCTGCTTTGGAACTTGCTGCTGTTCCAATGCGAGCGCCATGATGTCGGGCAGGGAATTGATGAATTCCAGTGTGCGCGTTGTTTTGATTCCGATATCCTTTTCGGAGTCCTCGGCCTCTATCGCTGCTTCTACGCTCGGATCTTCCCACACGCCTCCGTATACCATGTTCTTGAATTTTTCGCCCGAGGCACCAAGTAGGAGCTGAGAAAGCGACCTGCCGTCCCTGGATGTGAGCGAAAAAATACGTGCCGCAAGCGCCCTGTCGAGCTGCACGAACGGGTCACGTTGTGCGGCAAAGACTTTTTTCGCGTCCAGCGCCGCCGTTGCGGCCGCTCGTTCCGCCCGAGTCCCTTTATTCTCGTCGTGAACCTCGCTTTTAGCGCCATTTTTCCCGCGATACATATCTCGGACGCTTTTTTCGTTCACCTGCGCCAATATCTCTTCGAGCGAGGCCTCGTCGGCGGCTGTGATTTCATGAGCACTGAGATCCGCGACATTTCGCAGCTTCGCGCGTACGAGGTCTTTCATCTCCTCGATAGCGCGTTGTAACTCGTCTTTGGCGCGGTCGGGACTCTCTTTTTCAAGCGCATAGGCGATTTTACTGAATCCGTACCCGACGCTCACATATCGCCGATCGGCACCTTCTCCTTTCCAAAATGGCCGGTCGATAATGAGCGTATCGCGCGGAGAATTCCACAGATAGGCGTTTTGTGCGCTCAAAACCGGCTCCTGGGGATACGCGCTCGGGATGCGGAATTTTCCCTGCGCTTCTTCGATGGCCGTGACAACCCGCTTAGGGTTTCCTTCGGCGTCATGCTGGCCCGGTATGGTCGAAATCCAGAATAGGCGATCGAGCGTCCTGCTTAGATCTGATCCTTCTTCAAACGCCCGCCTGAATACACGCTGCACGTCTTCGGAAGAGGGATCACGTTTCCATAAATCCCGCGCACGTATTTTCAGTTTTGTGCCGAGTATGTTTTGCGCCGTATCCTTTAGCGCCCGTGCGAGTTCTGCATATACTTTTCCATGCGGAGCGGACGGATCGACGTATGACACGTACTTGATGAGACGTTGAAAATCAGGATCATCGTTCAGTAAATCAATAGCGCGTTCGCGTTTCTCGTCTTTTAATTGTACGCGCCGTCCTTGCACGACCTTACTGCCCCTTTTTCCCGGATCGGGAATGGTCGTGTAGGTGTCGACGACCATGCGGGCGAGGGCGCGCACAATCCTGCCGCCTTCTTCCACATAACGCATTGCCTCACGGACTCCGTCGAGCGTTATTGCGTCGCCGACGTCGCCGTTCTTTGCGAAGTAGGAAACCGTATCCCGTAGCCGTGGAAGATGTACCTCGTTAATCTCGCGCATTATTTCTTCGCGTTCCCGCTCGTTGGCAATTTCGCGCAACGAGCGCAGGCCGTTTGCGATGCGCGCCAAAGGCCCCATCAGATCGATGGGGAATTTGTCCGGGTTCATGTACACGCCGCTCATCTCCGGAATGCCCAGCACTTTGCGCCTGTCCGGGCCGCGATTTCCGCTCTCAGGAGACACCATTGCTATAAAGCGTAACTGTTTTAGGGGATAAAGGCACTATTTTTGGCTGTGGATAAGGGTTTTTCGGTTTTTGGCCGCTGAATTGACAATTAACACGTTTAATGACACAATGGCTACGGAGTGGGGTTTCCCACCCAATAATCTCAACCCTCCGGGAGAACCAAAATGGCTAAGGTAGAGCCGAATCTCTTCTTTTCCCATCTCCGGCGAAATAAAGAAGTCTTTGAGGGAAACATCCTCCAGGATGCCCGCTACAAGGACTGGGAATCACCGATCCCCTCGCTCATTCTCGGCGGCTTCGCCAGAGGGTGGGTTGAGCCGGGTGGGGCCAAGATTCCGGTGGATTTCGACAATCCGCCATCGCTGGATCTTCGATCGGGGAAGGCGCTCCGCGGCTCCATCGTTGAGGTGGAGGTCGAGATACTGGGCGCGGACGGGCAACCTGTCAAGCGCAAGCGACGCAAGCTAGCCGAGTACAACGAGAACGGTGTCAACTACTTGCACCTCGTAACCGGTCTCGTTGGCCAAGGTTCAGGAGTCATGGCCGACCGAATGGCGCTGCTCAGCGAACTTAAAGGAGGAAAAGCTTTCCCGCACGGTTCATTCAGCCTTGACGATGGCGCGACCAAGGTTGTTGCTGGCGAAGGGGAAGGACTTGATCTGCCATCCGATGTGGTGGCAACGGTCAAGGCTGAGCGCGTACGCTGGGGTCGCAGCCAGAGGTTTCTGGACGGGGCACCGGTATACATCCACTCCGAGTGGAGGATGCCGTGGGACTCGCAGGTTTTGGCGATGGAAATTGACGGCCGTCTCTACCGGTACGTCAGTTCCAAGCTGGGGATCGCTCGGGTTGATGCCAATGGGCTTGAGCGGACCTACAAACTGCTGGAGGAAAAGCGGCGGGCGGATCGTGAGGCGGAGCGCAAGGCGCGCGAAACCGAGAACGAGCTGCTCTAAGCGACGTACTCCAGGTAGCTAGATCGTTTGTATGCCGGGCGCGACTGCTTGTCGCGCCCGGACTTTTTTATGCACGGCATGCGAAAGCTCGCAGACGTACAGCCGTATACTTATGCATAATGGCGCAATCCGAAAAAATTTCCGATTACGAAGCAAAAGTGATGCGGTCGCGCGTTTCGCGCATACGGAAAGCATCCAGGAATACTGACGTCGCATCATCTTTCGCAACCGCACTTGAAGAACGCATTCGAGAAGCGCATACGGCCGGCATTTCGGCCGACGAACTCGTTCGCCTGAAAGGCGATCTCGACGCGGCGGACCGGCCCGGGTACGAGCGGGAATGGTCGCGGGTCGTTGCAATTGTGAAGGAAGAAAACGGAAAGCGAGGGCTCTTCAGTCGGCGTGACGGCACACAAATCGGGCCAGACGCCGAGGACAAACGCTCGTACGCAACGTTGCCTGCAGGAACGATTGTTGTATACGAACAGAGAAAAGGAACGAACCAATGGAAGTTAGTTGAGGAAGTCGGACAAAGTGGGACGCTCCGTGCGGAAAACAGGGCGCTTGCGTACGAGATTGGATGTGACCCGATATTTCCACTTCCGGTGCGGAAGGAAGCGGCCGCAATCGAACGCCTCGATGGGATGCTTGCAAAGAAGTTTGGCGTCGCGAACGGGCAGGGTCTTATCGAACAGGAGGTGAGAAAGGGAACTGTCTCTGTTCTTGATGCAGATTGGCAATCGAAGTACCAGCACGGGAAGAATCGCGCTGATTTCCGCGGCGTGATGACCATTGGTATCGATCCGAAGAACGCGATGGATCATGACGACGTCATCTCATACAGAAAACTTAGCGACACTGAAGTCGAAATCGGCGTGCATATCGCCGATGTTGCGCATTTCGTGCCGTTCGGTCGCGAGATCCAGAAAGAAGCGTGGCGGCGGCAATTCACTGCGTACCTCGCCGGCAATACCTCACCGATGCTGCCGAGCATCCTCTCGGAGGAACTGTGCAGCTTGAAACCGGGGAAAGACCGGCTCGCATTCTCGACCGTGTTTCGGATCGATTCCAAAACAGGGAATATAAACGATACGTGGCGCGGACGCACAGTCATCAATTCGAACAAGCAATTCACCTACGAAGAAGCCGATGAATTGTGTAGGAAAGGCGATGCCGGCCCTGAAGCGGACATGCAGAACGTTTTGAGGGACTTACAGAAATACGCCGGTCTTTTCGGTGACGCTCGCGAGAAGCGAGGTGCGCTTTCGCTCTACGAGGATCGGGATGAGCCGGAAATTGATTTCGATGCAGACGGGAACGTGCGTACCATCCGGGCTAAATATCGCGGAATCACGAACGACGTCATCGAAAAAATGATGGTCGCGGCGAACGAAGCTGCGGGAGAATTCATGGTCTCGGCAAGCGGGAAATCGTCAGACGGCACCCCGTTCATTCTGCGTGAACATGCGCCGCCGTCACTGGATGACCTAAAGCGAATCGCCGGGAAGTTCCGGGCCCGCAAGATATCCGCATTCATTGACGCGCACCGAGACCAATACGCCGTCGATGGCGTTCCAGTCCACAATCTTATTATCCGCGAGCTACTGAAGTTTGCCGATCGGCCGCTTGCGCCGAGCCGTGTAAAAAACATCCGCAAAGGCCTTGAGAACCCCGCAAACCCGTTGCGTGATCCGGATCCGGCGAAACAGGAACAGAACTTTCAGGAATATCTCGTGTTCTTGCAGGCGAGGGAGCGTGAGCGCTTGCTCAGCGAACTTCGGCAGCTCTGGAGTTCCGCGACGTATACCACGGAGGACAAACCGCACCTTGCTCTTGCGGCTCGCCGGTACGCGCAGGTCACGTCGCCAATCCGGCGCTACACCGACATCATGGCGCAATACCTCACCGATACGTTCCTGCATCCGGCGAAAGGCGTGAGCCGGTGGAACGCGGCGAGCGCTGATGAGGTGCTGCGTGTCGCGGAACACGGTACCGAACGTGACGACATCATCAGCGATGCGCAGAAGCTATCTGAAAATCGCGCAGCAGTGGATCTCTTGAATCGAGAGAGTAAAGGGGGAAAGCTGTTGTTAATTCATGTGGATCGTGTCGAAGGCGAACGATCGCTCCACAACGGAACCGTCTTGCCGCCGCGCGTCGCGGTGTGGATGCTTCTCCCGAAAGGCAATTTTCCGATGCGGTTCCGGCTTTCACCCGATCAGTTCGAGAATTTTCCCTTTGGTGCGGGCGCCGCAATGAATGATCGCATCGTTGTCGCTTCTTTCGAAGGAGCTGACATGCGGCGAGGGGAGATCAAACTGAAATTCATGAGCGAAATTGATCCAGAAGCGTATGTGGATTCGCCTCCAGGAGACGCGGCTGATGGTGCTATAGTTCCAGGAAAGGATATGGCAGCCGGCGAACGAACTCCTGGGCGGTCTGATCGGCGGTCACGACGTGATCGGCTCAAGGACATGCCGGTCCCGGATGTTGAGAAATTGTTCGAAGGTGAATTCGACAAGAAATCCGTCGTATTCGTGCGACCGTCCTCAGGGGCCGAATACATTAGTATTCGCGGAGATGATGGAAAGGAAACAGAGCGGCGAGAGCCCACGGACGAAGAAATTTTGAAAGCACAAACCATCGGAAGAGAATCGTCTCCGGGTGTACCGAACCCAGCATTTCGAACCGTTTTCAAGCCGGGAGAAGAGCCAACTGATGAACCCGGCGAAACAGAAACTGACACGACTGCAGACGAATTTTCGCTGACGCATCCTCGCTACCCGGGTGTGAAATATCGAATCGTTCCCGGCACGCGACCCGAAGATCCTCCCCGCGCCGTAGTCAAGCTTTCAAGCGGTCGCGAGGGTCCCCCGATTGCCGCGGGTGGTACTTGGGAATTTCCGACTCGAGGATCAGGCAAGCGAGAGCGTTGGACCGGTACGGAATGGGAACCGGTTGCACCACGAGCTACAGAAGGCGAAACAGACGAGCAACGAGCAGCGCGAATCAAGGGAGAATTGCGAACGCTACTCGCCGAGCGCAACGCAGATAAAGCGGCGATGGACGCGCTCGAAAAGCGCATCAACGAACTGAAAGCAGATCAGGAATCTACGGTTTGGAGCAGTGTTCGCGAGGATATCGAAAAACTTCCGAAGCGTACGACAACTACAACCACAATGGCCAAGCCGGCCGCAAAACCTGCAGCAAAAACTGAAGATGTTCCGAAAACACCGCCGCCGCTTCCTGCTGGCCTAACATCCGTCGAACAGCATTGGCCGCGGCCGGCGTGGTGGCAGTTTATCGAAAAGGGGCGCCGATATCGCGCGATTATGGAAGAGCGCGTTGCGCGAGCGCAGTACGGCGACGCATGGTTTAACAATCTGCCGCGTTGGGTGCGGGAGCGGCTGGAGCGGCATGGCGGCGCTCCCGAGAGACGGGTTGCCAAGAGTCCCCAGTTTGAATCGTTCGAAAGGTACGAGGAGTATCTCAATAGTCTTCCGCATCGTGACACCATGCAGAAGGAATGGGATCGCGCGAAAATACGCACCCTGAAAGAGCTCAGTGACAGCAGGTTCTCTGCGGCCGAGAAGGCGAATCACGCTTCAACGCTCATGAAAATCGCGGAGCATTGGAAGAATATTCCAACGTGGAAAAAGCTCGCAGTGTCTCTCGGGATCATAGGCACTGGTGTGGTTGCAACGGCTCTTACTCCGGCGTCGACGCTGGCGACGTTCGTATGGGGGATGGCGGTCTCGTGGCGCGCACTCACCGCCGGGGCAACCGGCGTTGCCCTCGGCTCGACGGTAGAGTATTACATGAGGAAACGAAATTATAGTTCTAAACGGTCAGCACTCATTGGAGGGCTCACCGCCGGTGCGACCGCTGTTGGCACATTCTTCGCGGGGCAGAAACTTGCAGAGTATGTTGGCGGGTTGTTGTCCGGTCGCGACGCTGGAGTGCCGCAGAATGCGATACCCCAACCAGAACCTACGCGGCCGCGGATCACCCCAGGCGGCGTATTCGTGCAGGAGCCGCAATCTATTCCTGAACCACAGCCCGGACCTGGATCAGAGCCACGCGGTGCGCCGGTGCCGCCCGATGAAGATCGGTATGTTCCGCCGTCGGCCGAGAAAAGTCCGCCGGTCGCGACTGAGACGCCTCCTCGTGCAACGCCGCCGACTGCGGAGCAACCTCAGGAACCTCTGCCGCGTCGTGTAGCTCCCGATGTAACAGAAATTGCAGCACCAGGAGACACAACTCTTGAGCGTGGCTCGACCGTGTGGGGAAAATTCTCTTCCGCCCTCAAGAATCTTGGTTTGGAGAAGGAACACATCGATGCGACGGCGCTGGCGTTCATCGATACGGCGGAAAAGGAGCAGTTTAAATCGATCCTGCTTGGTGATGAGTTGCGTACGAGGCCGTGGAGCCGAATCCCTGCGGGTACCGTCGCGCATTTTGGCCAATTGCTTGAGGACGAGAAATTTGTTTCTGCATTTGCAAAAACGCTCGAATCGGGCAATTTCCGAGGGAAATTTCCGGGTGTTAAGGAATTAATTCAGGAGAAATTTGGAGGCAATGCGCGCGAATATATCAGCGCCATTCTCCGCGATGGATTCGCGCGCCGATCATAATATATAACACATATGAACGAACAAAAATTCATTAGAGAACTTCTTGGCGACGAGTTTGCACAGACCGTCATCCGCGAGTGCGGACTCGAGGACGATCCGCCGGAAGCGCAAGTGCAATTCATCACGCTGCTTGGAGAAAATATCATCCAGCGCATCTCGCTTGAGATTTTGAAGGCGCTGCCGGAGTCAGAAATTCCAAAATTTGAGTCATTTATTGGAAGCGGCGACATGGACGGCCTGCGCACATTTCTGCTTCCACACGTCCCCGATCTCGACCGATTCATCCAGCACGAGGCAATGAAGGAATACGAAGCGACGAAGACACGGATGCACGAGATCATTCAAGGGCAATAGTTTCCTGCTAGAATAGCGAGGATGTATCTTAAGTCGATCGAGCTCAGCGGCTTTAAGTCGTTTGGGAAAAAGACCACTCTCGAGTTTGGATCGCGCATTTCCGCAATTGTCGGACCCAATGGATCGGGAAAGTCGAACGTCGCCGAAGGCTTCCGATTCGTGCTCGGCGAGCAGTCGATGAAGAGCATGCGCTCAAAGCGCGGCGAAGACCTGATTTGGGGCGGAAGTCCTGCACTTGCTCGCATGAATCGCGCCGCGGTGAAAGTCGTGTTCGACAATTCGAAGCGCCTCCTCGACATCGACTTTTCGGAAGTGATTGTTGAGCGCGTCGTACACCGTGATGGGCAGAATGAATACCTCCTCAACGGCTCGCAGGTGCGCCTGAAGGACGTCATCCGACTCCTTGCGGGCGCCAATATCGGCGGCAGCGGATACCAGATCATCTCCCAAGGCGAGGCCGACCGGATTCTGAATGCCTCACCGAAAGAGCGGCGGGAAATGGTGGAAGACGCACTCGGACT
>DATMBM010000007.1:0-83690 GCA_035559235.1 Minisyncoccota bacterium | reverse complement strand
TAGTGTTCAAAACACGGGCACGTCAACCGTTACGACCTTCGAAGGTCCCGGCTTCAAGAACGAAGTCGTCACGTTTTTCGACGGTAAGCAGTATCGCACCTATGCGACCTCATCGCCGCTCAGCGACAGTGATATACGTGCCATGCGCGAAGAAATGAAGAAAGAGTTCGACCGTATGAATGAACTGTTTAGAAAGCAAGATGAAATGTTTCGATTACTCTGGGAATTTTAATTTCGTCTAAGCGCATCTGATCCATTGAATTTCTGCATAAAATAGGCCATAATCCGGCTTACAATGTCAAAACTAGCGATAGGTACCGCGAGTGCGCAACTCGGTACCATCGCTACAGCCATCCGGTAAAGCGGATACCATTCTCCTTCAGCATTACGTTGCCGATGCCGTTGCGTACGGGAATCGACTACGGTTTCCTGCCTGGCAAAAATATTTCCGCAAAAGGAAGACCGCAAGAGGGAAGGGCGAAAAATCCCGATAAACAGAACTAGTGTGCTTTCTGTCGCTTATTGAAATACCGGCGCATGCGCTCTTTGGGGTAGAACTTCAACACCTCCCGCGCTCCCATCATCACTTGATGATTACCGACCCACGCAGGTCGGGCTTTTTGTTCTACAAGCGCGAAATCGCCCAGATGGGGCATGCGGGCGACTCCGTGTCTCCGCAGCTCTTGGGCAACGACAGCCACGAGACCGGTATAGAACACAAAAGCAGTGTCTTGATCCATAAACGGGCATTGCTCGGAGAGCAGGCGGTAAAACCGCCTATTCTTCAAAAGCTCTTTTTTCGCCCGGCGATCAATCGGGGGAGTCCATGCCATGTATTCAGACTACAAAAGTCCTGTTCGAGAAAAAATTGGTAGCGGGACTGTTATTGAGCCTCGTCATATCGCCACGTATGGGACCCGAAAAATCACCCCCCTGTGCACGTTTTCGCACGAGTAGAACTGGAAGGATGAAAAGCATATACAAGTCATTTTGCACACCGCTTTTTGCGTGCCCACAGTCGTATACGCATGCGTGCAGGCATTATCAGTATGAAAAGCATCAAGGAAGTCATGGACGCCTCCGTGGTCAGTCCGTGGCGAGGCAGCGAGAAAACCGCTGAAGACGTGCGCGAGCAAGTGCGCGAACGCTACGGCGACGAGGTTGCCGACGAGTTTGATCCCGCGAGCGACGCGATGCCGCTGCTCTCATGGGCAAGATTCGGATATCGCGTAAAGCGCGGTGAACGCTCGTTGAGGAGCATTACCTTTGTCGAAGTGAAGAACGACAAGGGCGAGGTTGAGAAAAAATACAAGCGCATCGTTCATCTCTTCCACCGCTTGCAGGTGGAGAAAAGCGCATGACCTCTATGCGCGTTACCACAGCTAACCCAAAACAAACCTATGAACACCACAATATACAGAAACCGACCTGTTCGCTCACCGATTCAGCCGCGCAAGCATCCGGTGGAGAAAATCCGCGAGAAGATGGGAGATCCGACGCGAGAGGACAATCTGATGCGGCAGGAAGTCCGAAAGCTCTGCGGGACGTACAACCTCTCCGCTACGTTCTCCGAGGATGTTTCGTCCCTCGAACTCCTGAAGACGCCGGGCCTCATTGCTATCAAGTGCGTCTTGAGCAAGGACGGTAAGCCGGTCGGCATCGGGCATGGCTCCTCGGTCGTGTCGCGGATCAACAAGGGCATCGAACGCTCGATATTCGGGTGCTTGAATGGCGCACTGATGAGCGCCGTCAACAGCGCCTGCAAGACGCTGGACGCTCTGCGCCTTGAAGCCGCCGAGAATAGAGCTTCCGTGGCTTTAGGAGAAGCGTACAGAGCCAGAGGCACCGACGAGAGCGCTCCCGCCACCGAACGGCAGCGCGAGTACCTCAAACAGCTCTTGCAGACGCACCCCGACGAGGAAGTGCGCGAACATTGGTTGTCCAATCTCGACGTGCTTACCAAGTCCGAAGCAAGCGAGGCAATAAGCCGGTTTGCAGCTCGGTAGATACACAGCGCAAGGCGGTGGCTTGAAAGGGCTGCCGCCTTTCGCTACTTCTTCACGAAAAAGCCGAGCGGCTTGCCGTAGAGCTTGGCAAGGCGCTGGAGTTCGACAATATCGACCCGTTGCTCTCCGCGTTCAATGTTCGAGATATACGACTGCTGCCGCCCAAGCTTCTCCGCCGCCTCTACCTGCGTCATGTCCGCCTGCTCCCGCGCTTGGCGCAAGCGTTCCTTGAAGTAAGTGTATTCCGGGGTATGGATAGACTTCTTCATCCATATCAGCGTCTATCCGAATATTGAATATCCAAACTTCGGATATTTTGCTATATTCCCAGGTATGGCCAGGGAACCAATTATCAGAGCAAGAAAAAACCATGAAAAAACTGATTATTCTGCCCGTTCTCTCCCTGTTCTTTCCACTCTCCGCGTTCGCAGCGTTCGGCGACTACAGCCCAACAACGCCGCTTGGCGGTTCGTACAACAACTTATTCTCCCCGGGCGGCTCGCTCAACCCGATACACTTAAAGATCGTAAGCCCGCCTTCGTACTGCAACTACGTGCCAAGTTTTGCTGCTGGCTGGTCGGGATTCAGCTCATGCGCCCCCGTGGTCGCGCAAAGAGGCCTGCAAAACACGCTCCAGCAGCTTAGTGAGAATATCTACCAACAGAACAAGATGGCGCAGCAGGCGCAGAAATGGAGCCTTTTCAACATGCTTCGCCCAGTAGCCCCTGCCGCGCCGGTCGTCGTACAGGTTGCAGCTGCTCAAAGCTCGACCGCTAACGCGCCCGTGCTCCCGCAGAGCAACGACCAACGATGCAAGTCTGCTTATGGTCAGTATTCCGTATGGGACGGCACGCTTAATAGCACTGGCGGGCCTCAATGCGGATGCTCAGCTGGCTACGAGTTCAGCACAGTCGTGAATAGGTGCGTTCTCCTAGGTATGGCAAACAGCGGCTGCGACGAGAACGAATGCTGGGTAGCCGGAGCCAGCGGCAGCACACGCGCACAGTGACGCGTATGTGGCTCAAAAGACACGACAAGACGATAAAAATGGCGATCACCGGTATTGCGCTGGCGGTCGCCATCGTCATAGTTGGAGTGGAGATGAAGGCACAGCGCGAGTCTGATGCGCTCGCCGCAGAGCGTGATCAGGATCTCGAACGCAACAAGCCTTTCTACGACTGCATCATTGCCGCCGAAGCGATGGTGAGCGAAGATCCGGCTGCGGAGGAGGCAATTGAGGCTGGAAAAGCAGAGAGGGAGTGCTATGAGCGGTACGGCATGTAGCAAGGAAATATCGCGTGAAATAAGGGCAAAAAACTGCTACGATTGAACCATAAGCGTTTATGAGCCCCCACAATACCTATCTCTCGTCGATTTTGAGAACACGAACCGCGACCGTCAGTGCGGGGATGAAAGACCTCGAGCATCAACACCGCCCGTCTCTAAAAGTCTTTCTTGAAGCCATTTTGCCGGGCGTACAAGCAGTAAACGAAGCAGGAAAGGTGGAGTTTGGAGCCCCAGATTTCGCTCTCATCAAGGGAGGATTCCCGATTGGATACGTAGAGACCAAGCGCCTCGGCGAGAACCTAAACGACATCGCAAAGGGCGAACAACTCAAACGATACTTCGGGTATGCCAACCTGATTCTCACTAATTACCTTGAGTTTCGATTCTATAAGCACGGCGAGGCGTACTGCGACCCTATTACCATCGCCGATCTGGCGACACTTACGCCCGATAAAGACTCATGCACTCTTTTAGAGACAACCACTCGTGCCTTTCTTGAAGACGCAGCAGAGCCAGTGCGTCGAGCAAGCCGTCTTGCCGAAATCATGGGAGAGAACGGCAAAAGACTCCGCGCTAACCTCCTGCGCTTTCTTAAGACCGATAGCCCGAAGAACAAGCCACTGCTCGACATCTACGAAGCGTTTAAATCGCAGCTCATCCATGATCTCAAGCTAGAAGAGTTTACCGATATGTACGCGCAGACGCTTGTGTACGGTCTTTTTGTCGCTCGGTATCACGATGAATCTCCCAGGGATTTCACACGAGCCGAAGCGCGCGAGCTCATTCCGCACTCAAACCCGCTTCTGCGCCGCTTCTTCGACCACATCGCCGGCGCGGACTTTGATGATCGCCTGAAGCCAATAGTTGATGACCTCTGCAAAGTGTTTGGCAGCACTGATGTACGTGCCCTTATGCAACAGATTTACAAGCAAGACCTGTGGGGCGCGGAACATGCAGCTCCCGATCCCGTCATCCATTTCTACGAAGACTTTCTCAAGGCGTATGATCCTGTGGAGCGAAAGAAGCTCGGTGCTTATTATACGCCTCCAGCAGTCGTGCATTTCATCGTGCGCTCTGTCGACTCCATCCTTAAACGCGATTTCGATCTCCCTCAAGGCCTTGCCGATACAAAGAAGATTAGTGTTACAAGAACTGTGCAGGGCAGGAAGGTGAAGGACTCTATCCATCAGGTTCAGGTACTTGACCCCGCGACCGGTACCGGCACATTCCTCAACGAAACAATCCGTATCATCCGCAGCACGTTTGCGGGGCAAGAGGGACGCTTCAGCGGATACGTGAGTGAAGATTTGCTCCCTCGTCTCCACGGCTTTGAACTCATGATGGCGCCGTACACAATTGCCCACCTCAAGCTTGCTGCAACTCTGCGCGAATCGGGCGCGAAAGATTTTAGGGAGCGCATCGGAGTCTATCTCACCAACTCTCTTGAGAAAGTGGATCGCCCCGACGACTCGCTTTTCGGTATGCTCGGTCTCGCGCAGAGTATCAGCGAGGAGAGTCGCGCCGCTGCACGTATTAAGAACGATACGCCGATAATGGTTGTGATCGGAAACCCACCCTATAGTGTCAGTTCTAATAATCCCTCCATAGTGGTGGGTACAGATGGAAAGAAGCGAAAAACATGGATAGGGGAGCTTATTGATGACTACAAAAAGGATTTAGGCGAAAGAAAGATCAATCTTGATGATGACTATATCAAATTCATTCGTTTGGCAGAGTACTTTATTGAGAAGAATGGGGCGGGCGTGGTAGGAATGATCACAAACCACTCGTTCATTGATGGCGTCACTCACCGGAAGATGCGAAAGCACCTTCTAGAGACCTTTGATGAGATTTATGTGCTCGATCTGCACGGCAACAGTTTACGGGCGGAACGAGCGCCAAACGGCGGTGATGACCAAAACGTATTTGAAATCCAGCAGGGCGTTTCTATCTCGCTGTTTATCAAACGAGGTGGCCCCAAGAAAAAGCTCGGGGCAGTCTATCACGCTGAGCTTTGGGGTAAGCGCGATGAGAAATTCGACGCCCTGAACGCCCTCTCAATCGAGGATGGGATATGGCAGAAAGTGAAATATAGTGAGCCAAATTATTTCTTTGTGCCCAAAGATTTCGCAGGCGACGCCGAATATCAGCAAGGGTTTAGCATAAAAGAGCTATTCCTGACCAACAACACAGGTATCCAAACAAAAAGAGATGCTCTCTCGGTTCGATTCGATAAGGGTGATTTCGAACAAATAAGGGAAGACTTTTTGTCATTGCCCGAAAAGGAATTGCGAACAAAATATGAGCTTCGGGCTGATGGGCGTGATTGGACCGTGTCTGCGGCAAAGCGCGATCTTACCGAGCACGAAGCTGGAATTGTCCCGATTCTTTATCGCCCTTTTGACATTAGATGGACGCTATACACAGGAACAACAAAGGGGTTCCATGCCTATCCTCGCCACGACACGTCGCGACACATGCTAAACGGTGAAAACCTGGCATTGATTACGCTGCGACTGAATGGGGAGGGGGAAAGATTCGTAGCATTGGTAAGCAACACTATTGTAGAGAAAGGATCGCTTGCGTCCGGTAACTATTCATTCTTCCCGCTGTATCAATACGATGAAAGCGGACAACGCCACGCAAGCCTGAAGTCAGAAATCGTGAGGCAAATCGCTTCTTCAGCAGGTTGCGAACCTTCTCCCGAAGAAATTTTTGACTACGTTTATGCAGTATTGCATTCGTCTAACTATCGCGAAAAATACAAAGAGTTCTTAAAAATTGACTTCCCCCGCGTGCCGTATCCGAAAGACAGAGCGCAGTTTGGCGCACTCGCGGCGCTCGGCAAGCAGCTGCGCGAGCTCCACTTGCTCGAATCTCCAGCAGTGCGCACTCCCATTACCACGTATCCCGAGGGAGGTACGAACAGGGTAGGAAAAATCAAACGGAAAGGCGACAGCGTATACATCAACGAGACGCAATATTTCGGCAATGTTCCTGAAGTTGTATGGACATTCTACATAGGCGGGTATCAGCCCGCTCAGAAATGGCTCAAAGATCGCGTTGGGCGCACCCTCACCTCCGCTGATATCGAGCATTATCAGAAAGTCATTGTCGCCCTCTCCGAGACTCGCAGCATTATGGGTGAAATTGATACTGCAATGAAATAATGAAGTGGAAGATTGATCTCCGGCAGATACGCAACAGTCGCTTCCTTAATGATACTCGCTTTGGTTTTTGCGGTCGTCTCGCCACAGTGCTCGGTATACCTTTGATTCTCACATGGCTGATGTTCGACCCGTTCACGCGTATTGAGTTAAAGGCAAATACTAACGAACCTCAATTCATATCTCGCACGCAAATACAGGATGACCTCACTCGCACCTTTATCGCGGAATTTCTCCAGACATCCCTTCAATTGGGGTGGTACCAAATCTGTTTTGAGAATCATGGAGCCTTAACAATGGGCGGCAAGACGATCATTGACCGTCCAGACAGGGGAGATGTTCAGATACAGGTGAGAGAGGTGTTGCCAGAGCCCTACACAGTCGAATACGACATACTCCAAGCGTGGCCATTTGAACAGGCGGATTGCAAGCAAATCGGTAATGCGGTTGACGGCATTAACGTGGGCACATCAACCGTAAATCTTGGAGCACGCATTAACGATCAGCCTGGCGATATGGTCATGCTTTCCGACAAGGAGTTCAGGATGGATTTCGCCGTCGATTTTACAAAAATGCGTCTCTATATCAGGCAGGATTGGCTTGCATTCGGGGTCAAATATTTGGTGGTTGTCGTCCTCTGGTCGTCCCTGATCCTTTGGGCGCGCAGCGTCTGGGAGTTTCTGACAGGTACCGTGCGAAAAACGGCTTAATTTGGCCATTTTGCGGTGCTCTTGCGGTTATGGAGCCGTCGGGCGTACTATGCAGGTGCGCTTTTTTGCAGAAAGCGAGATGAAAATCCCATTATGATAAGCGAGGAGCAAATCAACCGGTGGGCTAACCCTCCAAGCGAGACGGAGAGCGAAAAATGCACGAACGCGATAAAACAAATTACTGACGCCCTTCGAGACCACTTCGGCGACAAAATTTCATTCATACGACAAGGCTCCCATCGCAACAACACCAATATTCGACACGATAGTGATGTTGACCTTGCGGTGCTCTATTCCGGTTCCTATTTTCCAGGTACAGGGGCTTTGACCCCGGCAGATAAGCAGCTCTATGAGAGGCATAGCAGCCCGGCAGCCTATCCATACAGAAAGTTCAAGGAAGACGTAAACGCGGTGCTTCAGGCAAAGTTTGGACTCGCGAACACGCAGAGAAAAAACAAATGCATTCGCGTCAGCGGTAATTCGTACCGCGTCAACGCGGATGTAGTGCCTGTATTTCCGTACCGCAGATACAAATCCTACGATGTCGTTGAAGCCGAAGGCATAGCCCTTGTTCCGGATAATAGCTTTGACATCATACACAGCTTTCCGAACCAGCATTATGATAACGGAGTAGCGAAGAACAATAGGACGGGGAAAGCTTTCAAGTCGGTGGTACGAATATTTAAGAACGTCCGCAATGACCTCAACGATAAGAAGCTCTTGCGCGGCGGGGACATGCCATCGTTCTTCATTGAATGCCTCGTTTGGAACGTGCCCGACACCTATTTCGACGGAAAGACATACCGAGAGGACGCCTTGGCGGTAGCGGATAAGATTTGGGACGATATGCAGAACGCGACGCTTGCGAACCAATACGCGGAAGTATGCGACCTCCGTTGGCTTTTCAAGGGAAGCCCACATCGTACCCATGAACGCGCTAAAGATTTCGCCTTGCAAGTATGGTCTCACATCAGAGAGTCATGAAAGACGCCAATAATGCAGACAAAAAAGATGTGCTTATTACCGCTCTTGAGGAGCGATACGAAGCGATGCGCACCATTCGCGAGCGCGTGCAAAGCGTCGGCTTGTGGGCGCTCGGTATCATGCTCGCAGCGGCGGGATGGTTCGTGCAGAGTGGTACGCTCATCGCGCCGAAGCAGAAACTCTTGTACATCATTGCGCTTGGTGTGGCGTTCTGGGCGCTACGCTTAAAATATCTCGACGATCTAGAAAAAGGTTTTTCAAAACAACAACGCGTTGCTGTGCGAATCGAGAAGGCGCTCGGCTTGTATGCGCCCGGCGTATTCGACGAGGAGGAGAAGTCGATCTATCCGCAAGAGTGGGAGAAGGCGGGAAGCGAAGGCGGTGACGGCAAATTCTTCGCGCATACATACCTCCTCTTGTATATAGGCATTACAATATTGGTGCTTGCGATACTACTTCAGCCGGAATACCACACTTTTTTCTTCAGTAGATGGAGATAGACGTCTAGTTATCCACAAAAGAGTGCGTGGACGCCCTTGACTAGCTATTTTGAGCGTCGAGATTCAAAATCCTTGTGTAAAACAAAGGATTTTTCGCATTTTCGCCCTCGCATTCCGACAGTGGTACTGAGCTACGCTCGGAACTACATGGAATGCGGTAGCTGTGTCGACGCTATAGCAGTAAAGAGCCCCGGAGGGGCTGGCGGCGCTTCGCATTCCATCTCGAAGTCGACCTCGCCAGCGCCTTCGGGGTTTTTGTTTTTCGGCGCATATGAAGAACGATGAAATCACCATTAGCAGTTCATCTCATCTGTATGAACGAAAAACAACCGACAGTGAATTCAATTATTTACGCTCGCATCCCTACGCCGCCTCGCGGTTTCGAGGATGACCGGTGGGATCATCAGGTCGATTCGTGCGAGGACTACGCGACGCGGCACGGCTTCACCGTCGTGGACGTGATGCAGGACTACGGTTCTCATCTCGATCATCTCGGACGCGCGTTCGGCTACATCGCCAAGCACGCCCGTCATTACGAGGCGACGAAGCTCGTCGTACTGAACTACGACGCGCTTGTGCGAGGGGACTCCTTCCGCCTGTACTGGCTACTGTGGTCGCTTGAACACCATCACGGGCTTCAGGTCGTTCCCGTGGTTGGCAAAGCCATAACCCGCGAGACGGATCCTTGCTATGCGGCGCTTGCGGTGTTCTTCGACGAAGTCGCGCGCAAGCAGAACGCGCATGAATAGCATGGATTTCCTTGCGCTCTTTCCCGACACCCGTCTTCGCTACATCCACGATGTGGCGAAGGACGTGGTGCAGGGCACGCACACGCTCGACCTGACGTGGAGCAAGAAGGGGTACGGCACTTTCTTCAGCGTGAACGGCTTTCCGGCGGAGGGTAGAGCAGACGAGTCTCGTCTGCTCTCCCTCAACGGAAACTATGTCGATTTCGACACCGATCCGAACATGGAGCAGGAAGAGCGCGAGCAGGTAATTCAGGATTCTATACAGCGCGGTCTCGAGACTGGCGTGCCGTCTCCTACGATCATCACGCGCACGCGAAAGGGAGTGCACATGATCTGGCTGTACCCGCAGAAGTTGGAGCCGACCGCAGACAGTATCGCGCGATGGCGGGACGTTCAAAATCGCCTCGTGCGCTGCTTCAATGGCGACCCGCACTGCAAGGATCCGGCGCGGATTCTCCGTGTGCCCGGGACACTCCATCTCAAAGACCCAAGCAATCCGTTCAGGGTGTACGTCAAATCCTACAAGCCGGAATGCCGCGTTACGCTCGACGAGCTTGATCGGGCGGTACCTCGGTATAGCGACTCCGACATCAGTGCGGAAAAGTTGCCAATCTCGAAGGTGCTCGCCGGATTGCCGGTCGGCAAAGGACTACGTCATGCGGGTATAGCGCAGGTCGCTGGCTACTATCTCCGCAGCGCAAAGACCGCAGAAGAGGTCGAGATGGCTCGCATCGCGCTCTATGCGTGGGATCGCTTCCAAAACAAATCGCCGGAGCGGTGGGAAATACGCAAGCGCGAGCTTGATAACACGTTCAATAACATCTTAAAGCGCGAACTATCGGGGCGTGAGCAAGCATCCGCGGCAACCGAAGCTGTGCTCGTCAATTTCGCCGACATCAAGAGCGAGCCTATTCAATGGCTCTGGCAATATCGCATCGCATTGGGGAAATTCACCTTGTTCGTTGGCGATCCCGACGTAGGAAAGAGTCTGCTCACGGCGGCGATATCTTCCGCAGTGTCGAACGGCAATCCTTGGTACGTGGACAATCTCCCGTGCCCGAAGGGTGACGTAATCATCCTGTCGGCGGAAGACGATGCATCGGACACCATAAAGCCGCGTCTTGAAGCAGCAGGGGCTGACGTGCGGCGAATACACATCCTGCAGGCGATTCGGGTTGCAAACCCAGACGGTTCAGAGACGGAGCGCATGTTTTCGCTCGAGCGCGATCTCGATGCAATCGAGGCGGCGTTGAAATCACTGCCCGAATGCAAGCTTGTGGTCATAGATCCGATCTCGGCGTACTTGGGGCAGACTGACAGTCATCGCAACGCTGCGGTGCGTGGTTTGCTCGCACCCATGGCGCGGCTCGCTGCTCGTTACAAGATAGCTCTTGTCGCCATCGAGCACTTGAACAAGAACAGCGGCGAAAAGAACGCGCTCTATCGTCCCGGCGGTTCGCTCGCGTTCGTCGCGGCAGCTCGCGCGGTGTTCTTCATTATGCGCGACCCCGACAACCGCTCACGGCGATTATTCTTCCCGATAAAGAACAACATTTCTCCCGAGCGCGAGAAGCCTGGCCTTGCATACACCGTCACGACGGCGGAGAACGGCAGTCCGGTCATCGTATGGGAACCCGACCCGATAGACATCCCGTCCGATTTCGCCCTCACCAACGATTCCGCTGACGAGAAAATGGCGACGGGATTCGCCGTGATGATGTTGGAGCGCATCCTCTCGGAAGGTCCGAAGACAGCGAAGCAAGTGTACGAGGAGGGGGAGGATGTAGGGCTCACGGAAAAGCAGATACGCACCGCGCAGAAGAAGCTGGGTGTTGTCCCGCGCAAGACATCATTCCGCGGCGAGTGGCTGTGGGAACTGCCGAAGCGCGAAGGCGCCCAAGATGCCCCACAACCGGAGGGCGCCTTGGAGCAAGGAGGGCATCTTGGCGGACAGGTCGAGATACTTGAGCAGAAAAATATATCGCTCTGATATGACCGAACAAGCACCAGACATTGCCGCATTCGTCCAAAAATGGCTCTCGATACCCCTCGGCTTGTTCTATCGGCATTTGGACAATCCAGAGGGCAGGGAGCGCGTAAATAGGGCGTATGACAGGCTTTTTGCGGAACTGCTGCGTAGGCGCAGCGCCGAAGGGGACAAGAATATTACCAGTGCATAGTAAAATCGAACCAACATGCAGTCTCTCTCAAATACAAACAACGGAACGAAACTGATCGCCTACTACGGGCGCGTTTCCACCTCGAATCAGGAAGACCAAAAGACTATCCAAAATCAGGAGATGGAACTCAACAACCTTGCAAACGAGCTATATGGGGCGGGTAATTATCTGGTCGTGCGACGTTATTACGACGAAGGATGGTCGGGTGATATTCTTGAACGCCCGCAATTAGATTTGCTCCGGCAAGATGCAAAGGCGAATATGTGGGATGCTGTGCTCATCTATGACCCGGATCGTTTAGCACGTCAGTATCATATGCAGAGGATTGTGCAAGACGATCTACAGAAAGCGGGGAAAGAACTTCGCTTTAGGACACGCTCTGAACCCCGGAACGACATGGAAAAAGTGCTGTACGGTGTACAGGGCATCTTCGCTGAATACGAGCGATTAAAAATACGAGAACGTTTTCGCATTGGGAAGCTGAGTAAAGCTTCTAATAAGCACATCATCACAAGCGTCGCACCGTATGGTTACCGCCTCATCACACGTCGCGGCAAGCCGACCGATCCGGATTTCGTCGAAACGCACTTAGTGATCGATCCCGTCGAGGCTCGGGTCGTACGCATGTTGTTCGAGTGGGTAGGGAATCAAGGGCTCACGTTGCGCAAAGTCGTCAGGCGTCTGAAGGAAATGGGCGTTAAACCGCGCAAGAACAAGAATGGCGTGTGGAGCACGAACACGCTCTCGACCATGCTGCGCCGCGAGACCTACATTGGTGTCGCGTATTTCAACGCGTCTGTCGCCGTAGAGGCACGAAATCCGTGGAAAAAGGGCATCAAATACCGGAAGGTAAAGAAAACGAGCCGGAAAATGAAGCCAAAGAAAGAATGGATACAGATTCCCGTGCCGGCGATCCTAGACGACGAAGAAAGCAGGGCGCTCTTTCAGCGCACACGGCTCCAGCTCAAGAAAAACTACGAGGACTCCAAGCGCAACAAAGTGAACAACTATCTGCTCGCTGAACGCATGCGTTGCTCGTGCGGATGCTCGAGAACAGGCGAAGGACCGCAAAAGGGAAAATACCAATACTATCGCTGCTCGAATCGTGTCAAGAACTTCCCGCTGCCGCCCACATGCAAAGAGAAGGGCATAAACTCGCGCATCGCAGATGGCGAGGTGTGGTCGAAGATCGTAGAATTGATGGCATCGAAGGAACAGCTGAAAAATCAGCTCGAGCGATGGTCGCAGCGACAGGGACAGAAGCTGGTCGTAAGCAATTCCGACATCGACACCCTCAAGCGAGAGATCGCCACTCTCAAAAAACAGGAACAGCGTTACCAAGTCGCGTACGGCCAAGGAGCACTTGAGCTTGCGCAGCTTATGGAACTCACTGCTCCCTTGAAGCAGAAAATAGGAGAATTGGAACGCCAAGTAGCCAACGAGCAGGCGGTGTCCCCGCCCGAAAATGACAATTCAATACTTCAAACCGAGGAAGTGGATTACCTCGACACGGAGGTGATTTCAGCGCTCCACGGCTTGAGTTTTGAGCAAAAACGGGACATAGTACTCGATGTTGTAGACGAGATCGTGGGCGTCCCCGGACGGCTCGAGGTGAGCGGCTATCTGCCGGTCGCTGTCGTTTCGCCGATCCAGCGGGAATTCCTTTTTCCGTCTTCAACAAATCCTTATGTCGAGCTCAAAACTAGCGATAGGGATCGTGGGACTCCCAAACGTCGGCAAGTCGACGCTTTTTAATGCGCTTACCCGGAAAGGAGTCCTCATCGCGAATTACCCCTTCGCCACGATCGATCCGTCGGTAGGCGTCGTCGCGGTGCCAGATCATCGCCTGGAAGCGCTGTCGAAAATGTCGCATTCGGAAAAGACTGTTCCCGCCGCTGTTGAATTTGTCGATATCGCCGGGCTCGTCAAGGGCGCATCAGAGGGTGAGGGACTCGGAAATCAGTTTCTCACCAACATACGCGAAACCGATGCCATCGCGGAAGTCGTGCGCTTGTTTGACGACGAGGACATCCACCACGTGCATGGGGAAGTCAATCCGCTGCGCGACATCGAGGTGATCAACCTTGAACTGGTGCTAGCCGACGAGCAGGTCGCGTCAAAACGATTGGAACGCCTGGAACGTGACGCAAAAGGCGGCGATAAAGAGATCGTCGCCGAACGTGACGTGCTCCGCAAAATCGTGCCAGCATTGAAATCGGGCAAAGCTGCGCGCACGGTTGCGCTTGATGAAAAGGAGCGTGATATCGCAAAGCGGCTCAACCTACTGACGACTAAGCCTGTGATATACGTATTAAACCGAAAGAGCGGGGCAGTAAACATCGACGCGGAAAACGGAAACCGGTGGCGCGAATTGCAGAAATTTTTTGAAGACGAAAATGCGCAATCGGTGTTCGTCGACGCTGGGGTTGAAAATGACTTGTCTGACATCCAGGGTGAGGAGCGGAAAGAATTTCGCAGGGAACTCGGCGTCTCATCAGACGGCATCGACGATCTGATCAAAGGGGGCTACCAGCTTCTCGACCTGATTTCCTTTTTTACGACGGGCGAAAAAGAATCGCGCGCGTGGACCATTCGTCGCGGTGCGACGGCGCCGGAAGCGGGCGCGGCAATCCATACCGATTTCCGCGACAAATTTATTCGAGCACAGGTCATCCAATGGGATACATTGCTCAAAGCGGGCTCGTGGGCTGCTGCGCGCGAGAAAGGGTGGGTTCGAACCGAAGGGAAGGAATACGTCGTCCAGGATGGCGACGTCATGGAGTTTTTCCATAGTTGATTGCGGTATTTGCCCGATACGGTAGTGTAGCGGCAGGACATAGGCAGAAAGAGAAAGGGCGTGTCATGAACGACGCCAATCGCAATCATCTGCAGGCGGTCATCCCAGAATGGCTCGCAAACAAGCTAAGCTTTCTCAAATCGAAAACAGAGTCTAAAGAAAGCTTTTTCGCGCGTGTGGGCGATATTTTTCCGACAACGGATGCACGGTATAAATTAATCGACCGAGCGTATGATGCAGCTCAGCGCGCATTTCGAACGCATGTGCGCGATGATGGTGAAAAGTATTTCGAGCACTTGCGTGCGACCGCACTTATCCTCCTCGTGCACCTCCGCGTCGACGATGCTGATGTTATCGCCGCGGCATTGCTGCACGATATATGCGAGGACGTAGACGGATGGACACACGAGCGCCTAACGAGCGAATTTAACGAACGTGTCGCAGCACTCGTTTGGTGGCTCACAAAGCCGAGGCAAAGCGACTCGTACCGCACGGTCGGCGATATTGATCGAAAATATCACCGGAATCTACGACGCGCACCGCGTAAGGCCGTCATGATAAAGCTCGCTGATCGGCTGCACAACCTTCTGACCATCTGGTCGCAAGACCCAGCGAGGGTGCGCGCGAAGATCTCCGAGACTAAGGATTTCATTATGCCACTTGCGGAACGGCATATCATGCTGATCCACGAACTCGAGGACGCACTGCGTGCCGTCGAAGAGCAAGTGACGTAAGCAAACGAGAGCCGGTCCGCGCGACCGGCTCTATCCACATTGGCGTTGTGAAGCCAACGAATGTGCGTATACTTTTATGTATGAACAGCCCCAAAGTAACGCCCAAGGATTTTTTCCTTTGGCTTGGCGCGGTGGTCGCGCTCTACAGCAGCATTATCGCGTTTATCACGCTCCTGTTTCAGTACATCAATTACGCCTTCCCCGACCCTCTGTCATACGAATATTTCGGCGACCCTTACTCCGGCGCGATACGTTTTTCGATGGCGACTCTGATCGTCATGGTTCCGGTGGCCATCCTCCTTATGCGCGTGATCCGAAACGACATCGCACAGACACCCGAGAAAAACGACCTCTGGGTGCGTCGATGGGCGCTCGTGCTTACGCTCTTTATCGCTGGTCTCGCAGTCGTCGGCGATCTCATTACGCTCATAAACTACTTCCTTGGCGGCGACCTCACGATGCGATTCGTTCTGAAGGTGCTTGTGCTGCTTCTGGTAGCCGGCGGCGTATTCATGCACTTTCTGGCGGATTTGCGCGGCTATTGGAACCAATTCCCGAGCCGCGCGCAGATGGTTGGATGGGGAGCCGGTGCCGTGGTCGTGCTCACGATCATTGCAGGTTTCTTTATTATGGGAACGCCTGGCCAGGTCCGCCTCTATCGATTCGACGCCCAGAAAGTTTCCGATTTGCAGTCAATACAGTGGGAGTTGGTGAATTTCTGGCAGCAAAAACAGACGCTGCCCGCTTCGCTTGAGGAGCTTGAAGACCCGCTTCGCGGCTGGTCGCTCCCTAAAGATCCGCAAGGCAACGAATACCGCTACGAGCGCACCAGTTCAACATCCTTCCGCTTGTGCGCAACGTTCAACGCGGAATCACGTGGGGCGCCGGAAGCAATGCCAGTGCGCGCCTACGGCACGCTCGACGGCAGCTTCGAGCACGGCGCCGGAGAAGCGTGCTTTGACAGGACCATCGACCCTGAACGCTACCCACCGTATACGAAGGGGCTGTAACGAAAAAAAGTAAAACGGGCACATGCGTGCCCGTTTTCTTCATGGTAGAGTTTTGCAATGCGCCAGTATGATCACAAAAAGATAGAGAAAAAATGGCGGAACGCATGGGCCAAATCCGGCATTTATCGCTCCAAGGAGACGTCACGCAAGAAAAAAGCGTACGTGCTCGACATGTTTCCGTATCCGTCCGGAGAAGGACTCCATGTCGGACATCCGAAAGGCTACATTGCGACAGATATCTACAGCCGAATGTCCCGCATGCAAGGAAAATCTGTCCTTCATCCGATGGGATGGGATGCCTTCGGTTTGCCGGCCGAAAACTTTGCGATAAAAAACAAGGTGCACCCGCGCAGAGCGGTTGAAAAAAACATCAAGCGATTCAAGGAGCAGCTGCAGATGATCGGACTGGACTATGATTGGACTCGAGAGATCAATACGACGGACCCTGATTTCTACAAATGGACGCAGTGGATTTTTTTGAAGCTCTTTGAAAAAGGGCTCGCGTACCAGTCATTCGAGCCAATCAATTGGTGCCCTTCGTGCCAGACGGGTCTTGCCAATGAAGATCTCGAGGGGAACGTCTGCGAGCGCTGCGGTACCGTTGTCGAAAAGCGTCCGATGCGCCAATGGATTTTGCGGATCACGCAGTACGCAGAACGTTTGCTGCAAGATTTGGAATTCTTACCCGAGTGGCAGGAACATATTAAGGAGAGTCAGCGCAACTGGATAGGGAAGAGTGAGGGTGCAGAGATCGATTTTCCGCTTACGGTAACTCCAGAAAAGCTGACGGTGTTCACCACACGTCCCGATACCCTGTTCGGCGCGACATATGTGGTCGTGGCACCAGAGCACGAGATGCTCGGAAAGCTACGTTCACGCATTACAAACTGGACAGACATACAGCGCTACCAAACCGAAGCAGCCTCAAAAAATGAAATTGAACGCACCGCGGAGGGAAAGGAGAAAACAGGCGTCCAATTGCAGGGCGTGCGCGCAGTTAATCCCGCGACACGACAAGAAATCCCCATTTTTGTCGCAGATTATGTGCTTTCTCACTACGGCACGGGCGCCATCATGGCGGTACCCGCACATGACGAGCGCGACTTTGAATTTGCGAAGAAATTTAACATCCCCGTTATACCGGTGATTGACTCCGACGGTTCGGCAATCCCGTATGTCGGGGCAGGAACGCTCATGAATTCGGAGGAATTTTCCGGCATGCCGAGCGAAGTGGCAAAGGCGAGAATTACCGAACGGTTCGGCCAACCTAAGACGACGTACAAAATACGCGACTGGGTCTTTTCGCGCCAGCGCTACTGGGGCGAGCCAATACCAATCATTCACTGCGACCGTTGTGGCATCGTTCCGGTCCCGGAGAAGGATTTGCCGGTGAAATTGCCGGAAGTAAAACATTACGAGCCGACCGGCACAGGGGAGTCGCCGCTTGCGGCTATTTCGAAATGGGTAAATACCACGTGCCCGAAATGTAAGGGTAAGGCCAAGCGGGAAACAAACACGATGCCGCAGTGGGCGGGCTCGAGTTGGTACTACTTGCGCTTTATGGATCCGAAAAACAAGAAGGCCTTGGTTGACCCAAAAAAGGAGCGGTATTGGGCACCGGTTGATTTGTACGTCGGCGGAGCCGAGCACGCGACTCGCCATCTTATTTACGCCCGCTTCTGGCACAAGTTCTTGTACGACCTCGGCATCGTCTCGACGGCGGAGCCATTTATGCGCCTCATCTCGGTTGGGCTCATCCAAGCCGAAGACGGCCGCAAGATGTCGAAGCGCTTTGGCAACGTCATCAACCCCGATGATATCGTCGACGCGTACGGCGCCGATACGTTGCGCGTGTACGAGATGTTCATGGGCCCGTTTACGGACGCGATCGCATGGAAGACTGCGAGCCTCATCGGTGCTCGGCGTTTTTTGGAGCGCGTGTGGCGTCTGCAAGAGAAATTAGTGACATCACCGGATGATTCGACGGAACGGGATTTGCACAAAACCATCAAAAAGGTCGGTGATGACATCAGAAACTTCAAGTTCAATACGGCGATCAGCCAAATGATGATCTTCGTCAACGGCGCTGAAAAAAGCGGCATTACCAAGGCGCAGTACCGTACGTTCATTGCACTCCTTGCGCCATTTGCGCCTCACATTACGGAGGAATTGTGGAGCCTTCTTGGCCAGCGCGGCTCAATCCACGTCAGCAAGTGGCCGCAATACGATGAGTCGAAGCTCACCGCAGATACGACCACCATCGTCGTGCAAATCAGCGGCAAAGTTCGAACCCAGATTCAAGCGCCTGTTGATTCCACGGAAAAGGAAGTCCAAGACGCCGCAGAAAAGGCAGCGGCAAAGTGGTTGGTTGGTAAGTCGTACAAGAAGATTGTTTTTGTGGCTAATAGACTGATCAATTTCGTTATTGACTAATATCTCGATGTATTATATAATATAGGAAGTGCGCGCGTCAGCGAGCCAGGGGGGTTCGGCCATGAAGGCCTTCGTCCTTACCGGTTCTCTGTTGGCGTCCGCTTTCATTGCCGCAGCGTGGTTACTCTGCGGCTAGGTCCACGCCCCGCGCATCGTCGTGGGGCTGCGTTTTAATACTTGGCAACAAGTCGCGGGCCGTCCTGCGTATCTTCTACTGCGTAGCCCGCAGACTCGATTTTTTGCCTAAGATCATCGGCATCACCCCATCGCTTTTCCATGCGCGCGGCTTCGCGCTGTGTCAGCAAGTCCTGGATACGTTCGGGCACATCGTGGATTCCCACGGGAACGCCAAATTCCTTTCGGTAAAGGTCCTTAGCATGCTCATCCGCTTGCGCGAGGTTGAGCCCAAGCACCTTGTCGAATTCGATAAGTCCAGCGCGCGCGTTTTCCCGGCTGACATCCTTATCTCCGAGCATGTTCCACATAACGGAAAGTGCACCAGGGGTGTCCAAATCATCGCTGATTTTTGCTGCAAAGCGTTGGACATATGGCGACGGCAGGGAACCGAGCGCCGCCACTTCGTCCACGAATTTCCGCAGTTTCAGAAAGGCCGTCTGCGCGGCATCAAGCGCTTCCCAGGTGAAATTCATCGGAGAGCGGTAGTGCGCCGTAAGGTACAGGTAGCGAAGAGAAAGCGGATGATAGCCACGCTCCAACACCGTGGAAAGATTGATGATGTTGCCGACGGATTTAGATATTTTTTCGTCTTTAATATTCAGGAACTCGTGATGCAGCCAGTAGCGCGTAAACGGCTTCTTGCCGCTTGCGCTTTCTGATTGCGCGATTTCGTTGTTGTGGTGCGTCGGCATGAGATCGATTCCTCCGGTGTGAATGTCGATCTGCCAGCCGAGTGTCTCGCGTATCATTGCGGAACATTCGATATGCCAGCCCGGAAATCCCTTGCCCCACGGAGAGTCCCAGCCCATCTTGGCGTCCAATTTCCACAGCAAAAAATCGGTCGGGTTGCGTTTGGCGCTGGTTGCGGCAACACGGGCACCCTCCTTGAGGCCTTCGAGATTGATATTGCCGAGCTTGCCGTAGGCAGGGAAGCGACCGGTGTCGAAATACATTCCATCGTCGCCACGGTACGCAAACCCCTTTTCTTCGAGCATCTGAATGATCGAGATTTGCGCGGCGATGTAGTCCGAGGCGCGCGGAAACTGAATGGCAGCGGTATCGACATTGAGGCGCGAAAGGTCGCTGATAAAAATCTCGGTGTATTTTTCCGCGAGCAAGCGCATGTTTTTTAGCGTCAGTTCCTTTCCTTCGCGCTTCAGGGCCTTCGTCATTTTGTCGTCGCCATAATCGCCGTCCGAAGAGAGGTGGCCGAAATCCGTGATGTTTATGACCTGGTGTACGTGGTAGCCCGCTGTGAGCAGCGTCCGACGCACGGTGTCTGCGAAGACGTACGAGCGCAGGTTTCCGATATGCGCGACATCGTAGGCGGTCGGCCCGCAGTTATACATGGTGACTCGCTCGGGCGAGTGCGGTGTGAACGGCTCACGCGTGCCGGAAAGACTGTTGTGGAAAACGATTGGCGCGCTTAGTTCCTCCGGGCGCGGGCTTCCACCGTTCAATAGGTCGTGGATGGCGTTACGCAGCGCCACAAAAATTCCTTGTATGAACGACATGCGAGTATCCTACCAGTTGCCGTGACGGCGACAAGGATGCGTCAGCCGTGCCGCTTGTGCGGCGCGTTGTCGTGTCCGATTGCGATGCGCAGCTGCAAGTGTTCGATATGGCGCTTGCGCAGGTGCTCGTATTTTCCGGGGTCACCTTCGTACTTTACGACAAGGTCTGCCGCGTACTTGCCGCCAAGGAAATGCGGGAGAATGACATAATCTATACCGTCGTCATAGTGCGCAAGAGCGTCGGACGCCCGATGCGCAACGACGAGTACAATCGCATGCGGATTAGCCGCTCTCACTGTCCGGTGAATCAAAGCGTTTATCTCAACATCGGGAATCGTCGAAATGACGAGGTCGACGGTTGTGAAATCGATCGTCTCGAGGAAGGAAATATCCGACGCATCGCCATAGGCGACGGCAACGTCTGCTTTTTGCAATTTTTCAACAATCTCAGGATCATGATCGACGACCAGCAGTTTGTTGTCGAGCGGGAGTAGCGCCTCAAGAAAATCATAGCCGATCCGATTGCAGCCAAAAAGCACCGTATCAAAGGAGGTCCTCCTCGCACGCGCTTCATGCGCATCACTTCGCTCGAAGAGGCCTAGGTACGGCTCGAGCACGCGATAAATGCGATCGGAATACAGGACCAAGTATGTCGAGCCGAATATCGTAATAAGGCCCACTAAGGTGACGAGTGAGAGAATTTCCGCGCTCACGTGCCCGAAGGAGACGCCGAGCGCAACAAGGATAAGCGAAAATTCGCTGATTTGAGCGACGGTAAACCCGGTCTGCAGGCTTGTTTTTTTCCGGTATCCGAGCGCGCCCATGATGCCCATGAGAATGATCGGGTTACCGATGAGAACAAGGGCTGAAAGAATGACAGCTGCCGGAAGCAAGGAGGCAACGGCGTCGAGCTGGAGCTGTGCGCCGAGGTAAATAAAAAACATCACGATAAAGAAATCACGCAGCGGCGTCAGACGGGCACTGATTTCTCGTCGCGACGGGAGGGACGCGATGGCGACACCTGCGATCAATGCGCCGCTTTCAAGGGAGAACCCAAACTCCCGGAAGAGCGCGTCGATGCCGATCCCCCATGCTATCGCGAAAAGGAACAGAAATTCTTGTGAGCGCTCGATAAATGAACTGATCCGTGAAAGGAAGAAATGCGATGCGAGATAAATGAAACTGATGAGGATCGCGCCCGAGACGACAAAACGTACGATGTCCGTTGCCGAAGTCTCGCCGCTGGAAAAAAGCGGTATCGCGAGGAGCAGCAAAATCGCAATGAGATCCTGCACCAGAAGAAATCCAACCGCGATCTTTGCGTAAAGAACATCGAGATCACCTTTGTCCGACAAAAGCTTCAGAATAATGATCGTGCTCGAAAAAGCGAGGGCGACCGATACATAAAACGAAGCGAGCGGACTGAGACCGAGCGTAACGCACACAAAGTAACCGGCGATCGCCGTCAAGACGACTTGTCCGACGCCGGTGATGATCGCCACGCGACCGTACTGTCGGAAAATATCAGGGCTTAAGTGCAGCCCGACGGTGAAGAGGAGTATTGCGACCCCGATCTCGCCCAGAAGCGCTAAGGTTTCCGTCGAATGAACGATGTCAAGCACGAACGGCCCCACAATGAGCCCTGTCAGAATGTGGCCGATAATCAGCGGCTGACGCAGCAGCCGCATCACCAGCGCCATTCCTGTAGCAACCGCGATCAGGATACTGATCTCGAGAAAGAGTTCCATGCGTGTACGTAGTCGCTCCAGCATAGCATGCCGCAACGATGCGTTGATGGAAAATTCACCTTGCTGTGGCATACTAGTGGCATGCAAAGCGTCAGTACGCGTTTTATTGTTGCCGGAGCGCTGGTGTTGGTGTCGGCGAGCTTCGCAAGCGGCTTTCTCGTGGGCTCGTCGCCAAAGGCGGCGCATATGCTGCCGGCGTCGGTCGCGCAAGCGATCGGCGCAGAACAACCGCCTGAGGGCGTTGATTTCTCGCCGGTCTGGCGCGCATGGGCCGTTCTTGATGAGAAGTTCGTACCAGCATCCGTCGCAACGACGACCGGTACGTCTACCAAAGAAGCGGCGGGTCTCGTCGAAGGAACTCCCGAGCAGCAGCGGGTCTGGGGCATGATCCAAGGCATGGCGGAATCGCTCGGCGATCCATATACGTTCTTTTTGCCACCCGTCGAACAAAAGCAATTTGAGGAAGACCTGAGTGGGGAATTTACCGGCGTCGGGATGGAGATCGCCATCAAGAACGAAGTGCCCACGGTCGTCTCACCGCTCAAGGGAACTCCCGCGGAGCGAGCCGGCATAAAACCAAACGATCAAATTTTGGAAATTGACGGGCTTTCGACGCGAGGCATGGACATCGCGACCGCGGTGAACCGCATTCGCGGCCCGAAGGGGACCGACGTCACACTAAAAATGATTCGCGAGGGCTGGATCGAGCCGCGCGATATCAAGGTGACGCGCGACGTGATCAACATACCGGTTATTGATACGGAGCACCGTAGCGACGGCATCTACGTCATCTCGGTGCATAATTTCACCTCGAATTCGCCGCTTTTGTTCCGCGGCGCACTGCGAAGCTTTATCGAAAGCGGCTCGACGCGTCTCATCCTCGATTTGCGCGGGAATCCCGGTGGCTATCTGGAAGCAGCAGTCGACATGGCGAGCTGGTTTTTGCCTTTAGGCCAACTTGTGGTGACCGAAGACTACGCGGGCAACCAATCGAATGTGGATCATCGTAGCCGTGGCTACAACGTCTTTAATGACAACCTAAGGATGGTGATTCTCGTCGACAAAGGTTCCGCTTCAGCGTCAGAGATCCTTGCGGGCGCGCTTCGCTACCACGGTCGTGCCGAACTGGTCGGGACAAATACGTTTGGAAAGGGTTCGGTCCAGGAACTCGTGCCGATCACCGACGATACCGGCCTGAAGGTCACTGTCGCCCGATGGCTTATGCCAAGCGGTGCGCAGATCCCGACAAGCGGCATCGCACCGGATTATGAGGTTGCTATTACGGAAGAGGATATCGAGGCGGGAGACGATCCGCAGATGGAGCGGGCGGTGGAACTACTGCGATAGCCGTATGCAAATCATTCTACTTCGCGACGTAGCTGGGGTAGGACAAAAAGGTAGCGTCAAAAACGTTTCCGATGGCTATGCGTTGAATTACCTCATCCCGAACAAGCTGGCGCAACTCGCGACCGCCGATGCGCTCAAGGGGCTTGAAAAGCGTCTTGCCGACGAAAATGCACGAAGAGCGGCACAGGAAAAAGAATGGGAAGCGATCGTGGGAAGGATGAAAAATTTTACACTGCTCGTTCGCGCGCGTGCGAGCACGCAGGGGCATCTGTTTAAGAAGATTGCGGCAGAAGATATTGCCCGCGTACTTGCCGAGCAGGGGATAGACGTCCCTGCAGACGCGATAGCCCCCAAAATGGCGATCAAGGAAATCGGTGCGTGGCCGGTGGTTATCCGGCTGGGCTCGCATGAGGCGACCATTACGGTCGACGTGATCCCGAGCTAGGCGCTCTATTTAGACGGCACGACGTCCACGATGGAACGGGTGACCGTGCGTCCATCAAAATTCGTCTTGCGCTTAAGGCCGAATTTAACGATTCCGGCGATTTTCGAAAAGAGGGTATAGTCCTTGCCGACGCCGATATTCTTGCCCGCCATAATGCGGCTGCCGCGCTGCCTGACGATGATCTCTCCGATGTTGACCGATGCGCCATCGGCTCGTTTTACGCCGAGATACTTCGGGTTTGAATCGCGCAGGTTTTTCGCTGTTCCGGTTGCTTTTGTTGTTGCCATATCGTGTAGGACCAGGTATGTATGCGATACAATACCACGGTATGAGCAGTATACGGGACATTTGGCTGAAGGTCAAATGGGCGGCGGAGGCTGCGATCGAAGCGTGGGGGCTGATCGTACCCATCTTCTTGGTCGCGTTCGCAAGTTTCGGGCTCGGGCGCCTTTCCGCGACGGAAGCAGCAAAGCCCGTCGTATCAATTACGGAAGCCTCCGTGTACACCGAGCGCGCCGGAATGGCCGTCGGCGGCCTTGTGGTGGCGTCGCGCAACGGGTCAGTGTACCACTACCCCTGGTGCGGGGGAGCGTCGCAGATTAAACGGGAAAACCAGCTGTGGTTTACCAGTGAAGAAGCGGCGGAAAAGGCGGGCTACGTACCGTCTAAAAGTTGTAAAGGCTTGGTCGCCGATTAAATCCAGGTACAATACGTCCATGCTTGTCGTCGACGTTGAGGCTTCGGGGGTCGAAGCGCACAAACATTCAATTGTGTCCGTCGGGGCGTTGGACTTTGCTAATCCTTCAAACCGCTTCTACGAGGAGTGCCGTGTATGGGATGGCGCGCATGTCATGGACGAGGCACTCGCCGTAAACGGATTTACCATGGAGCAAATTACTGACCCGCAAAAGCAAAGCGAAGCAGATTTGGTGCACGCGTTTTTGCATTGGAGCGACAGTGTGGCCGAGCGGACGCTGGCAGGGCAAAACCCTTCGTTTGACCGGGATTTTTTGAAAAACGCCGCCGAGAGGGCGGGGCACACTGAATGGCCGTTCGCATATCGCACAATCGATACGCATACACTCTGCTACATGCACATGATATTGCGCGGAATGCAACCGCCCACGACCAACCGCCGCTCGGCGCTTGATTTGGACGCGGTCCTCAATTACTGCGGCATTCCGCGGGAGCCGGAACCGCACAATGCGCTTACCGGTGCACTTTCCCACGCGGAGGTCATTTCGCGATTATTGTACGGACGGAAGCTGCTGCCGGAATTCTCGCAATACGAGATTCCGTGGAAAAGCGCATGAAGCAGGAATTTGAGGCGCGTTTCCCGCAGGTGGATGCGGACCAGATTCGGGCGAAACTCAAGAAGGTGGGCGCGACGCAGGGGCAGGGGAGGTGACATTGACCTACAAGAGGCGGCAGCTGCACTCGGTTTTGATATGCGCGACGCGCTTTTCGGCCCGGTGAACGCCTACTACCAATCGATGTACGATATTCCAGAGTCGGAATCGATCAGCCACACCCCGCTTTTTTTCGCCGCACCGTGCCCTTGGCAACGGAAATAAGAGGAGTACGATGAGGGTATGACCTACCAAATCCTCATCCTCTTGGCGATTATCATCGGTGTTTTGGTCGCGATCCTCCGCCAGGTAAACCAGTACGAGGGCGGCGTTATGTTCACGATGGGACGCTTTGTAGGCGTGAAGGAGCCTGGATGGCGCATTGTCATTCCCGTGTTCCAGCAAATGCGAAAAGTCGACATGCGCGTAAAGGCCGTAGACGTTCCGGAACAGAAGGCGATCACGAAAGACAACATCTCCGTCGGCGTAAACGCGGTCATTTATTATCGCGTCTCCGATGCCGCGAAAGCGATCCTTGAAGTAGAAGATTTTCGCTATGCGATGTCGCAGCTGGCGCAGACCACGATGCGTAATGCGGTGGGCGAAGTGGAATTGGATCAGCTCCTGGCCGAACGCAATAATATTTCAGAGCGTATTCGCGCAGTCGTCGACGAAGCGTCTGATCCGTGGGGGATAAAGGTCATCAACGTCGAATTGAAGGACATCGCACTTCCCGGAGACATGGAACGAACGATCGCAAAACAAGCGGAGGCTGAGCGCGAGCGACGCGCTGTCATCATCCGCGCAGAGGGTGAAGTCATTGCGGCAAACAACATGGCGAAAGCCGCAGAAACTCTTGCATCAGCACCGGGTGCCTTGCATTTGCGCACGCTGCAGTCAATCAACGACATTTCTTCCGACCAATCAAACACGATCGTGTTTGCGGTTCCGCTGGAGGTTCTGCGCGCGCTTGAGAAACTGGGGAAGTAAGATATGGTCTCCAATTTGACCGGCGTACCTCTGGGGCAGGGGAAGGAGTGCTTTGATAAGGTCGAGAAAATTTGCGCGTAAAATTTCCAGATTTTTTCTAGATGACGTTTCTAAGTTGACTTAAGCAAGGTCCCTTGACATATGAAGGGAATATGGCGGGGTGTGGATAACTATCCCGAGTTCCCGAGATAGAAATGTCGCACAATATATCTTTTCCGACATATAGCTTAGAGAAAATATCAGCCACGCCTCATTCAGACCTATACATTGTTGGCCCGCATAAACGCGTCGAAAACAATGCTTGTATACTGTTCCCTGTGGGATACGCCAAACAGATTCAAAAAATTCTCCCCCGAGATTTGCATCGTCTTTTTTTGAAATTACAATCACCCGACGCCATCCAGGACTATCTGGATACTTTGCCCATAAATTTTGAGCCTTCGGGGGAGACCAACCTATCTCCATATCAGGTCTTTACTCGTCGGACCGCTCACTGCTTTGAGGGGGCCGTCTTTGCGGCTGCGGCACTCGCCTTTCACGGCCAGAAGCCGCTTCTCATGGATTTTGCGACTGCGTACGATGATGAGGATCACACAGTCGCTCTTTTTAAAGTGCGCGGAAAATGGGGCGCAATCAGTAAAACAAACCATGCCGTATTGAAGTATCGCGATCCACTGTATCAAAGTCCGCGCGAACTCGCGATGAGTTATTTCCATGAGTTCTACTTGTGGGACGGACGCAAATCGATGCGCGCATATTCAGCTCCATTCGACCTGTCCAGATTTACGCCTGAAAAATGGATAACGTCGGAGGAGTCTTTGGACTGGCTGATGGCACGGCTTTCGCAGACGCGCTACTTCCCTGTCGTTGCGAAAAATTATGAGCGCCGATTACGCCGCGCATCGGATGTCGAGCGGCGCGCGCTTTCAATCGTTGACTTCCCTGACCCACGCACAAAGCGACGCGGCTAGAGATAATCAAGTGGATTTAAATAACCGCTTTGCGGAGATACCGGAATCACGGCCTTGCCGCACGGCGTGTTGGTGCCGAGTTGACGCACCTGAACGGCATCAGAGGCATATACGGTGAAATGCAGGTGCGGGCCGGTGGCGTAGCCGGTCGCCCCCGCATATCCAATGACCTGCCCCGTCGAGACGCTCTGACCTTGCGAAACCGCGATGTCGGAAAAGTGCGCATACAGCGTTGAGAGGCCATTGCCGTGCCTGATCAGAACCCACTTACCGTAGGAATAACATCCTCGTATCGAATCAGAATCCCCCGTCGCCTGCACCGTTCCCGAAAGTGCGGCCTTAACGGGTGTTCCGACCGCGGCACGAAAATCGACGCCGTTGTGACTGCCAGACGCATAGAGACGTCGGGAATCAGCCGTAACTCCGAATTGCTGCGTGATCGTGATTTGATCTAGTGGCCAGCGCAGCACGCCCTTACCGGCGGGCGGGATATGCGTCGGGTCCAACGTGTATTGCAGGCGTGATTCGAGATCGTCGAGAGCGTTTTCAAATTGCTCTTTGGCGGCCCGCTTGTCCGCAAGCAATTTTTGGTAGTTGGATTCCTGCGATCTGGTCTGCGAGAGTAAATTTGATTGTTCTTGTTTAGTAACGCTCACCGAACGCTCTTCAGCGGCAAGAGTACGGCGCTGCTGCTCCAACTCCTCTCGTTTTTTTCGCACCGCGCTCAAATCCCGCGTCAAATCCTCCTTTATGTTTAAAAGAGAGACCATATGATCGTGCATCGTTTGCTGCAGCGTCATAATTGTTTCCGTTTCGTCCCAGACGCCAGAAAGAGAGTCCTCGGAAAGCAGGTGTTCGACAAACGACGCCTCGTCCATCGAGTGCAACTGGCGTACCATTTCCCCTATCGCCGCCGAATCGATCGCAATAAGCTCTTCCTTTTGCACGATGTCGCCGTCTAATTCTTTGATTTCAAGCTCGGTAGTCGCAATCCGATTCTGAGTCGCTTTTATCTGTGCTGTAGTTTTTTTTAAAGTCACGTCAAGCTCGTTGACGGCGTTCTGGAGGGTCTGTTTCCGCGCTCCAACTTGCACCAATTCCTTTTCGTAGAGCTCGATCTCCTTATTGATCTGTTCAAGCTGCCGCTGTTGCGCTGAAATCTGCTGGCGCAACTGCTCGGCGGACTGCGCACTTCCCACAAGCGGCACAAGGGCGATGACGCCAAGTATTATGTAATGTCGAATACTCATACTTCTTTCAGGGCTTCCCGTGCTGCGGCAATGCGCGAAAGTGACTCATCCGCACCCAATATTTCAATAAGCACGAATGGGTCCGGCGACTTGTCTTTGCCGGAAAGGCTATACCGCAGCGGCCAAAGCACCGCCCCTCTTCCCTTTTCCGTTGCGTACTGCCACAACACTTCTTTCACATCAGCAACATTTTTCCTGGAGGAAAGAATTTCCGCCGCATGCGCAAGATACGCTGCGGCATCTTCAGGCGTACTTTTCTTGTCAGGTATGCGATGCGGATCGTATGTCGGTCGGGAAAAGAAGTAATCAAACTCACCGTCCGCGATGAGCGAACGCAGGTCGTCATAAACGCTGATGCGTTCGCGGACAAGCGGCATCAGTTGTTTTGCCCGCTTTTCGTCCCACGCAACACCTCTTTTTTCAAGTCCAATCTTCATGATGTGTGTGACGGTTGCTGCGAACGTTTCTTCATCCTCAGTCACAAGATACTGACGGTTGAACCAGCGTAACTTTTCATCATCAAAAACGGCCCCGCTCTTTTGGATGCCCTCAAGGCTAAACGCCCGGACAAGTTCATCGCGCGAAAATAGCTCTTGCTCGGTCCCCGGATTCCAGCCAAGAAGCGCCAGGTAATTGATGAGCGCCTCCGGGAGGTACCCTTTTTCGCGATACGTACGCACCGACGTATCATGCTTGCGCTTGCTCATTTTCGAGCGATCTGGCGCCAAAATGAGCGGAATATGGGCATATACGGGCCGATCATAACCAAGTGCTTCCTGTATGAGGATTTGCCGCGGTGTGTTGGAGATATGGTCCTCGCCGCGGATCACATGGGTGATGCCGGCGTCGTGATCATCCACGACGACCGCAAAGTGATACAGCGGTTCCGTCACCGAGCGCGCAACGACAAAATCTTTCAGCTCAGAGGTGTCAAACGTAATGTCACCATGCACGGTATCGGTAAAGGTGATCGTCTTTCCGGGATTCCTGAGGCGGACGACTCGAACTGTCTTTGACGGATCGTCCTTTGCCGGTTCTTCCGATTCATACGCCCGACCTGTATCGATAAGCGCACGAAGCGCATCGGCATGCGCCTGACGGTGTTCCGACTGGCGATACGTCTCATCCGGCTCAAGTTTGAGCCAACGCAACTGCTCAAAAATGTCTTCGTCGTATTCTTGCTTGTTGCGCGCCATATCGGTGTCTTCGATGCGCACGATGAATGTGCCGCCGTTCTTTCGCGCAAATAGCCAATTGAAGAGCGCCGTCCGGGCGGTTCCAAAATGCAAAAAACCGGTCGGGCTCGGCGCAATGCGTACTCTCACACTCATACTTACTTCGGTTCGTGCTCGAGCGCGGTCTCGAGGAGTATCTGGGCAATCTTTTTTCCCGCCTGTGGGCGCGAAAACGATTTGGCGGCCTTCTTCATTTTTTCGCGGACGGTCGTATCTCCCATCAAGCGATCAATCTCAGCAACGAGCACGTGCGGCGTCAGATTGCGCTGCTCTATAACGATACAGCCGCCGGCGCGCGCATACGAAAAAGCGTTTTCCGTCTGATCGTGCGACACGTCAAGCGAAATTGGCACCAAGATCGCCGGAATTCCCCAGCTGGCGATTTCAAAAATGCTTCCCGAGCCCGCGCGCGACAGCACCAAGGACGCAATGCCCGCCGTCATTTTCAAAGCAAGCGCATTGAGGAGGCCAAAGATCCGATACCGTTCTCGGTACGGCGAATCACGCAGCGAGACACTCGCGATACCCTGCACTTCGGTGAGATTGTTCGTTCCGACTTGATGGACGACGTTGTATTTCTCTAAGAGCATGGGAAGCGCGTCAAGCACCGTCTCGTTGATTGCGCGCGCGCCTTGCGATCCACCAACGATAAAAATGGTCGGCAGCGACGGATCAAGCTTCAGGAATTCGTGTCCACCCTCGTGCGCAGGATTCTCGATCTCGCGCCTAATTGGGTGTCCGGTGCGTGCCATGCGCGGCTTCAGCTTCTCCGGGAAGGAGGCAGCCGCATCGGGGTGCGCAACCGCAATCCAGCGGGCAAATTTCGCGCTCCAGAGCGACACACGGCCCGGCTTCGCATCGGCGTCATAGATGACAACCGGTATCCGGAGAATTTTGGCGCACAAAAGAGTCGGAAAGGCCGCATAGCCTCCGGTCGAAAAAATCACGTCGGGATAAATAGAAAAAACTTTTGGAAACGCCGCAGCTGCTGAAAAAAGTGATCCGATGTAGCCGAACGCGCTCGACCTTGCGTCTTTCCGGACGGACGCAGCGCCGACAGCCACATGTTCGATATCGTGTTCCGCGAGTGCTGTTGGGTCAAACGGCGCGGGTCCAAAATAAAACAGCCGGGGCTCGACGAGCCGTCGTTCGTTGCACAGCTCCTCGATGCCTTCGGCGACGGCAATTAATGGGTAGAAATGCCCGCCTGTACCGCCGCCCGTAAGTACGATCTTCATGCGGCTATTTTACACCATTATCCGTGCGCTAAAATGCACATTTCCCTCTTACGCCGAGACCTTTTTCGCCTGTCGCCGCGAAATATTGAGGAGGATGCCCGCGCTTGCAAGGGAAACCAGCATTGCCGAACCCCCCTGGCTGATGAAGGTCAAGGGAATACCGGTGAGCGGCGCGAGGCCGAGCATGGCGGCGATATTGATAAATGCCTCGCCGGCGAGGTATGTGGCGATGCCAACAGCCAGTAGCCCGCCAAACAAGTCCGGCGCTCGGGCCGCAACGCCGAACCCTCTGAGTGCAAGCATCAGGAACAGAATGATGAGCCCGGCCGCCCCCAAAAAACCGAATTCCTCGCCCAAAACAGCGTAAATCGAGTCGCCCATCGGTTCCGGCAGGTACGTGAACTTCTGCACCCCTTGACCGAATCCACGGCCACTCCATCCGCCAGACCCGATCGCGATCAACGACTGTCGAATCTGGAAGCCTTCGCTCAACGCATTTTGCGCGGCAGGATTGAAGAACGTGTCGATACGCTCGTACACGTAGTTATATCGAGGTATGAGCGAGAGAAGCGCAAGCACGCACAGCGCGGCCACCATGAGGATCGCAATATCGCGCGCACGAGCGCCTGCCGCGATCAGGATCGCAAAAACAGACATCGTAATAATGCCCAGCGTGCCCAAATCCGGTTGCAAAAGCAGCAACACTCCCGGCAGCGCCATGATTGCCGCAAACGCGGCAAGTCCGCGCCAGGACGCAGTTTGTTCACGAAGCTGAGAGAACACGAACGCCGCGAAAAGGATGGCGCCGATTTTAAGAAATTCAGAAGGTTGTATGGTCGCGAAACCAAGGTCTATCCACCGCCTTCCTCCGCCGTGTTCGAATCCAATCCCCGGGATAAACACAAGCGCTGTCGCAACGAGCGCTGCTCCGAAAAGATACGGCGCAAGACTGCGCCAGCGACGGTACTCGACCGCATATGCCGCAATGAAGAGCGCAAGACCGCCGCCGATGCCGAGCGCAAAGTGGTTGAATGCGACGCTCGAAATGTGCGTTGCGCCGCGGGCGAGGAGTCCGAGCGCCGCCGAAGTAAAAATGAGCGCGCCTCCCAACAATAGCGCTCCGACGATCGCGATGAGCATGGTGTCCGCCCTCGACTTCAACATAGTTATCGTCCGACGATCGCAAGGATCACGCCAAGAAACGCAAAAACGACTGACAGTACCCAGTAGCGCATGACCACTTTTTCTCCCGGCCAGCCCATCGCCTCGAAATGATGGTGCAGCGGCGCAATCAAAAATAATTTCCTGCCAAATGCTTTTTTCCACACGAGCTGCAGAATATCCGAGGCGACGGTCGCCGCGAGGAGCGCGCCGATGACCGGCAAGACCGCCACGCCGATCCCCCCACCCAGATCATCCGTCATAAAGGCAATCACCGGTATTGCAAGCGTGAGTGCCATAGTGCCGGTGTCGCTCATGTAAAAGCGAGCCGGCGGGATGTTAAACCACACAAACGCGAGGAGGCCGCCCAAGATCGTCGCGCAAAAGGCCGCAAGGTCGATCTGCTGTTGTGTAAAGGCGATGATTGTGTATGACGCAAAGACAGACGCAAAGACGCCACCGGAGAGCCCATCGATACCGTCGATAACGCCGCTTGCATAGAGCGCAAGTGAGACGACGACAAAGAACGGCACGACGAGCCAGCCAATCTCGAGTGGCCCGTCAAACGGCAATCGAATGGCGGTCACGTCGAGTTTGTCGTAGAACCACCATCCGATAGCGAGCGAGAGGATGACGACAGCAATGAGTCGCCATCGAAGCCGCAAACCCTCGCCTTGGGGCCGTACGATCAAAAGATCGTCTGCAAACCCGACGATGGCACCGACAAGGAGCGCCGCAAGCGGAACCCAGGTCTGCGAGCGGCTCAGGAAATCGAGCTGCTCGGTCAGCGGCGAAGGAATAATATGCGCCGTGAGCGATACGAGCATGATCGTGATAAGCGTACTTCCCCATACGACAACCCCGCCGAAACGCGGAGCCCGTACCTCATGTTGCATGTGCAGGCCGTTGAAAACCTCCGCAGTGGAGCCGTCGTACGCGATTTTCCCGGCGTTTTTCTTCCACGCCTTGTACTTGTACAGGTAGTACGTCAGTAGCGGCGTTGACGCGATGCCGACGGCAAAGCTCATGGCGGCAGGCACGAGAACCCGGACGACATCGGAAAGCATGGCGAACAGTATATCTCGAGTACGCGGCGGAAACTAGGCGTGAACGCCGCCCTTTTCTAGTGACGCACGGCGCCTTTTGCGGCCTCGACCAATTTTTTCATGTCGTCATACCGACCGTTGGGAGCGGGCGATCCGAGGACCACAACCACTATCGGATGGCCATTTTCCGCCTCGAAAACCACCGCCAGGTTTTCTCCGGCCAAGTCTGTGGTGCCCGTCTTCCCCATGAGAAGTCCCGGGATGTCGGAAAGCGCGTTGTTGGTGTTCTCCGCGATGCGTCCGGGAAAATTAAGCGGCATCAACGCGGCGTTCGTGCGGGTTGTGCCGGCAAACAGCTCCGGCCGCTCGACCGCGCGCGCGAAAAGGAGCGCCGTGTCACGCGCCGAACCAAGTGCCCCAGCCTGCGTCGCGCTCTCATCGAGGCCGCTTACATTGATAAAGTAGGTTGATTCGAGTTCGAACTCCTGGGCAAGCGCATTCATACGCCACACGGCCGCGCCCCCACTTGGCGCAGCGGCATACTTTGCACGCAACGGCGCATCAGCCGCTTCCGCGAGCGCTTCGGCGCCCGTGTTCGATGACGTGATAAGCGTGTAGTCTATCAAATCCCTTACGCGCCACACTTCCCCCCAGGTAAGCCCGCCTCCGCCCTTGATCGTTGCTGCCTGCGAAATTGAAACGGTACCGTCGAGCGGCAAAACCTCTGAGACGGCAAGTACCAGCATGACTTTCGTAATGGATGCGAGCGGCAGCTGCTGCGACGCGTTTTTCGCGTATAACTCTTTGCCGTCCGCCGCGTCGTATACATAGGCGGCTCGCGCCGCGATTTCGATGTCGTCAAAAGGGCTCGCGTCAACTGCTTCCGCAGCGGCAACCTGTGAACTCGGCTCAAGCGCCTCCTGCGGCGCGTAGGCGAGGAAGAGCAGCGCGCATGAGCCGATCGCGGCACACAGGAGGAGGCCGCCGTACACTTTGCGAAGCGGCGTCTGCCACGATTGTTCCGCCAGCTGTGCCGCAAGCCCCGCACCGCCATCAGACAGCGCAGCAGGCTCTGGCTCGTGCCGGTCTTCAGGCTGATTCTGTTCCGGTCCCTCCCCCATGGTTTTCAGTGGCTTTAAACGCGGCTAATTCGCGAGAAATCATATCATATTCGGGAAGCTTCTCTCGTTGCGTTACCCCCACATGCGCCAAGAGCTCGACTGTCGCCCGATAGATAAACTCACGCCCGTCTTCGGGGTTCCCGCTTCGCTCGACAAGACCGCGCGAGAGAAGATTACGGATGGTCGAACTCGAATTGACTCCACGGATGTAATCTATCGTCGCCCGAGTCGACGGTCCCTCGTACAAAAGGATGGCCAAGACTTCAAGTCCCGCGTCACCGATATCTCGTTCATACTCCTCGGTGAGCTTTTTCGTCACGACCTCGCGGGCATCCGGCGCAACCACCAGTGCGGCTTCGGTATCAGAACGCAGAAGCGCGAGCCCGCTCCCCTCGAGCTCTGCCGAGAGCGCATCGAGCGCAGGTGGTAAATCCTTTTCGCCGCACCCGAGAGACCGCGCGATCGAGGCGTAGGTCAATGCGCCTCCTTCGGCGAACAAAAGCGCCTGAATCTGTTTTGCCGTCTTATCCATAGCGGGGGGCACCGTCAGTTACCTCTGATTCAATGATTATATCGCTAAAAAGCCTGTCCTGAGTGACCGAAACCGAGCCGTGACGCGCGAGCTCCAAAACGGCCAGAAAGTGCACGATAAGGTCGCCGCGAGATGCGCCCTTGGTAAAATCGCTCCACCGCGCCTTTACGGCTCCGGTGAGCCGTTTTTTTAGATCGACGATGACATCTTCCAACTTGAGGATCGGCGCGACCGTCGCCTCTGCCAGTCGCTCCGGCTTCGGGAGCGTCTGAATGAGCTTTTGCGCGGCAGCGCGAAGCGTCTGCATAGTCGTCTCGGCCGGCGCAAATGCCGGCTTCTCCATTCCGATGATGGTTGCCGCATTCGGCGTACGACGCGCAAACACAAGCGGCGTCGTACCCCAGTGCTTTTTGAGTGTTTTCGACGCTTCGCGTATCTTTGCGAGGCGCTTCAGACGCCGCTCCAACTCCTCGATCGATTGCTCTTCTTCGTCGGTAAGCGGCACCGGCAAGAGCGAACGCGATTTGATGAGGAGCAAGGTCGAAGCGACCAAAACGAACTGCGATGTTTCGGAAACCGGTAACTCCGGCAGCTTTTCGACGTAGGCGAGGTATGCATCGCATACCTCGGAAAGTGACACCATCGAGACGGAGAGTTTTCGCGATTCAATGAGGTCCAGCAGCGTCTCCAGCGGGCCCTGGTAGTGCTCGCTTTCTATCGTAAACGGTTCCACGGGAACATTGTACTACGCCTCAGGATTCTCCGAGAGCCTCACGTCGATGCGGTTCATGTCGCGCGGAAACATTGATGCCTCACGGATGTTTTTGAGGCCGAGTATTTGCATCGTCATTCGCTCGGCGCCAAACGCAAAGCCCCCTTCTGGCGGCACTCCATAACGAAACGCCTCAAGGAACATCTCAATTTTTTTCGGGTCCATTCCCCATTTGTCGACGTGCTTCATGAGCTGTGCGTAGTCGTTGATACGGCGCCCGCCGGAAAGCCATTCGACGCCGCGACACAAAAGATCCATCCCTTCGTTGAATTCAGGGTTTTCGGGGTTCGGGTATACATAAAACGGACGCTGACGCGTCGGATAGCCGTACACATAAACGAAGTCTGAACCCGTCTCTTCTTTCACGATTTCGCAAAGCCGCCGCTCCTGTTCAGGGTTGAGATCCTTATCCGCAGGGACTCCGAGTTTTTCAAACGCCTCGGTCAGTGAATGCGTCGGCGTTTTGTCGAGCATGACGGGGAGCGTTGCACCAAGAAGAGTAAGCTCGTCCGCGCATCGCTTAGCGACTTGCTCGAGGATGTAGCGCACCGTCGCTTCGGACATGTCACGCACGTCAGTCCAAGAATCGATGAACGCCATTTCCGCGTCCAGAGAAACAACTTCGGTGAGGTGGCGCGTCGTCGCGCTTGGCTCCGCGCGAAAAATTTTGTTAACCGAAAACACCCGCTCAAATGCGGTCATGACGATCTGCTTGTAAAGCTGCGGCGATTGCGTCAGGTACGCCTTGTGCTCGAAGTACTTGATTTCAAAGACTTCGGCACCGCCTTCGGCCGTAGCAGGCACGATCGCTGGCGCCTGAAATTCGAAAAAGCCCTGAGATTTCATGTACTCGCGAAACGAATCGATAATAACGGCCTGCACTTTAAAGATGGCTTGCAGCCGCGGATGGCGGAGCGTAAGCGCGCGGTGGTCGAGCTCCGTCGTCAAATCGAGGTTAAATCCCTCCATCGACATATCGAACGGGAGCGATTCGGCTTTGGCGAGAATGGTGAGTTTCAAAACCTCCAACTCGATGTCGCCGTTGTGAACTTTCGGGTTCTTGTTTTTTTCCGGGCGTTCATTGACGCGACCCTCAACAGCGACGACATACTCAAGACCCGTCTCCTTGGCCGTCTCAATCGCCTCGCTTTTTGGCAAGACGACCGCCTGCACGGTGCCCGATCGGTCCCGTATATCAAAAAACACCATTTTTCCTTGATCGCGGCGTACGGAAATCCACCCCTTGACGGTCACTTCCTTCCCCGTCTGTTCCTTAAGGTCTTGTATGAGCGTTCTCATATGGTGACACCGATCTTTGCGCGCACGTCGCGCATCTTTTGAGCCGCGTATTCGCGCGCCTTATCGCTTCCTTCCCGTAGGACGCGCCGCACTTCATCATCGGTGATTGAATTGCGTCTCTCCCGCATCGGACTGATGATCGCCTCAATATCCTCTATGAGGGCTTCTTTCAATATCTTGTACTTCCCCTTGTTAGCTTTGTAGAGCTCCCCAAGGGATTCCCGATCGCGCAGATGTTGGTGAATGGCATAGACGTTCTCGGGCAACTCTCCACTCGAATCCGTCACGATCGACATCACCGCCTTCGCAATCTCATCTCTTGTGCCGAAAAGAGGGATTGTATTGCCGTAGCTTTTCGACATTTTCTTGCCGTCGGTGCCCGGAATTACGGCGATGTCCTTGTTTATCAATTCCTTGGGCTCTTTGAAGGTCGCGCCGTAGGCAGTATTGAATTTTGCTGCCACCTCACGCGCGTATTCAAGATGTTGGCGTTGATCCTCACCCACCGGCACGACATCAGTGTCATAGAGCAAGATGTCGGCCGCCATAAGCATCGGGTAGTTAAAAAGGCCAGCGGTCGCTTCAAGACCCTTTGCGACCTTGTCCTTGTACGCGTGCCCGAGTTCCAAGAACGAAACTGTGACGAGGCATTCCAGGATCCATGCCAGCTCGGTATGTTCTTGCACGGCGGATTGCTGGAAAATCACCGTTCTTGCAGGATTAAGCCCAGCAGCAAGGTAGTCGCGAGTGGTGTTCAGGATATTTTTCTGGAGTTCTGCCGGGTCCCGGACGGTCGTCAGCGCATGGTAATCCACGACACAGACGATACCGTCGTGTTCCTTGCACAGCGCTACCGTCGGCTTCAGTGCACCAAAGTAGTTGCCGAGATGCAGCGTTCCGGAAGGCTGAAAACCGGTAAATAATCGCGCCATTACGGCATATTAGCAGAAAACGCGCACGGATTCATCTTGCGCACATTTAAAAGCGGCTATATTCTCTCAGAGGGTGTTCTTTCGAGACTTATCGGAAACAAGCGTATGGATCCCGCCATTTAAACGGGATAACGAGGAGAGGGGTCTGCCGCGAGGCAGACGATCGGACTGGCCGGCGCACGCGCCGAGCCAAGTATCAGCGGAAACCTTCCAGCAGTGTTCCCTGCTGAAATGTCGTCAGAAAGCGCTGCGGTAACGCGGCGTACAAAGTGGCGACAATGGGACGTCTCGCATTATCGAGCGGCTACGGCCGCAATAACGCACAAACATATATGTGTGGCATTTTTGGGTACGTGGGTACTCGACGCGAGGCAGCGGACGCGGTATTAGAAGGCCTTCGTCGATTGGATTATCGAGGATATGACAGCTGGGGTGTGGCGGTCCTCAACGGTCACGGAATCGACGTTGAAAAACGAGTTGGTGAAGTTGCGAAAGAGCCGCTTTCAATCCGCGGAAATATCGCGATTGGACACACGCGCTGGGCGACGCACGGCAAAGTAAACGAAACCAACGCGCATCCGCACTACGCGTCGGACAGATCGTTTGTCCTTGCGCACAACGGTATCGTGGAAAACGCCGATGTGTTGAAATCAGCGCTTATGAAAAAGGGATACGCATTTAAATCCGAGACCGACACCGAAGTAATCGTCCGTCTTATTGAAGACAAACGCGCGAAAACAAAGACGCTCACCGAAGCGGTACGAGCTGCGTTCAAGGAACTGCATGGTCGCAATACGATTATTGTCCTTGCGCGAGACGGCGAAGTCATTGCTGCGCGAAATGGCTCCCCGCTCGTCCTCGGCTCGAAGGATGACACCGAACTGTATTTTTCGTCTGATGTGCTGTCGTTCGCCCCGTATGTCACGAGCGTGCTTGTAATGGAAAACGGCCAAATGGTCACAAAAAACAGAAGCGGCGTAAAGGTCACGGATATCACGAAAGGTCGCACCATTGCCCCAAAATTTGAAAAAAACGCGATCGTCGGGGCGGAAGTCGACAAGGGCGCGTACGAGCATTATATGCTTAAGGAAATTCACGACTCGCCGTTTGTCATTCGTCAGCTGCTAAAGGAAAAAGATGGGAGCATTCTTGCGTTGGCGCGCGCTATCCGAGGAGCGAAAAGCGTTTATACGATCGGTTCGGGCACGGCCGGCGCCGCTGCCGCGCAGATCGCCTATTATCTCCGCGTCTACGGCGGTGTAAGCGCCACTGCGCTCATTGGGGCCGAGGCGTCAGATTATTATCAATTGTTCAAAAAGGGTGATCTGCTGATAGCACCGTCGCAAAGCGGTGAGACCGCGGACGTTCTTGAGGTATTGGAAATCGCAAAAAAGAAGGGCGCGAGGATAGCGAGTCACGTAAACATGCCCGGTAGCATGATGACCCGTATGTCGGATTTCAAATTTATGGCGCAAGCCGGACCTGAAATCTGCGTCATGTCGACGAAAATCTTTACTTCGCAGATTGCGTGGGGGTACCTCGTGGCGAAAGCGGTTGGAGGAAAGTTAACCGACGGCAAAAAGAACATAAAATCGCTCGCAAGCGCTGTCGAGAAATACTTAGGTGACGAATCGACGATCAGGATCCTGCAAGAGCTCGCTCGTCGTATGGCTAAAAAGGATGACTTGTACCTGCTTGGCAAGGGTCAAAATATGCAGATCATTAAGGAGGGCATGGTGAAAATCATCGAGGGATCTTACGTCCATGCGCACGGCATCCCCGCGGGTGACTTGAAGCATTATGCGATCACCCTGATGGAGGAAGGTACGCCGGTCATTGCAGTCGTATCGAACGATTCACTGCAAGCCGATGTTCTGAACGCGATTCATGAGGTACGGGCTCGCGGCGCAAAGGTCATCGGCGTCTCGCCCGCCAATTCCGGCCAATTCACCGATTGGGTCAAAGTGCCAGACACGAAGGAGACTGCCGCGATTATGAATATTATCCCGCTACAGCTCCTCGCCTACTACATGGCAAAAGCACGCGGCAACAACATCGACAAGCCGCGCAATATCGCAAAGAGCGTGACCGTCAAGTAACCGGCAACTCGACGATAAACTCGGACCCCTTCCCCGCCCCGGCACTTTCGGCACGGATGGAGCCGCCATGCGCTTCTACAACCTGTTTTGCGACAAAGAGGCCGTAACCGGTCGAGTCGACATTGACCTTGATTGACTCCTTTCCGTGTCCGCCTTGCGTAAACAGCCGCTTCTTGTCCTCGTCGGTAATGCCGACGCCAGTATCCTTCACCGACATCCGGACTGCACGGTCGGTGCGCACCAACGTTACGTGAATGTTTCCCTTCGGCGTATAGCGGATTGCATTGTCGATAAGATTGCGCACGACGTGTTGCGTAATCTTTTCTTTGTCCCCGACCAGCGAATACTTTTTTGTCGCATCAATCGAAAGATCGAGCTGGAGCTGCTTTTCCGCCGCACGCGGTCGCAAGTGTTCCACCGCTTCCTCTACCGCTGATTTGAAATCAAACGGCTGCTTTTTGTACGAAACCGTGCCTAGCTTCAGGTTCGACGCATCAAGAATCTCCATAACCGTGCGGACACCTTGCCGCATCTTAACGAGCGCCTGCTGCGACACTTCCCTCATTTTCGGCGGTGTCGCTCCCAAATCGCCCTCAATGATGGCGGCAAAGGCATTCTGCCCGTCAGTCAGGTAGCCCTTCACTTCGTGGCTGATGAAGTGGAGAAGACTCTCCTGTTGGCGATTCGCAATTTCGAGTTCCTTTTCCTGGCGTTCGATGAGTTCCCGCTGCTCAATTTCTCGGCGGACACTTCGCACCAACAGAAAACCCATAATCGCAAAGAAGAGGAGCGTCAAAACGATGACCGAGCGCGCAGCCTGAATACTTTCGAAAAGCAGTACAGAGAATAAAAGTACCCAGAGAGCGGTCACCAGTGCTGATGTTGCAATCACCTTAACACGAAAAACCTGAAACTGAACGATCAAATATGTCACGATTGCGAGAAATACTGGCATCCCAAACAAGCCGTATTGCGCAAGCGACCAATCTTCAGAAAGACTCCCGACAATATTGCCCCACGAAAAAGCGAGCAAAAAGAGTGCAAGACCGGTAGCTAGCAATGTCGTTTGCACTCGCCGTCCGTGTGATTTTTCGTTCACGTAAGCCCGCACCGCGAGAGCAATGAGGACCCCAGTCAGGAACAATTCAATGATGTACGCGTAATACCAAAGCGGTCCCTCGAGCGCTTCCCGATCGCAGTTCGTGTAATCGAATGCGGTTAGCGTCAATTCTGTGGGTGCCAACGCAATTACGGGCAACAAAATCGCCAGCCCAAAAAGCTTGGAACGATCGGAAAGATCTTTTTTGAACGAAAATACATAGAATAAATACACGGCAAACAGATAAATCAGCACATCGAGATAAATTTGCGCTGACCAAAAGAACATTATGTAATCAGGATTCGCGTGTGCCCAAAGAATCAAATCGAATATGCACCATGTGATAAAAAAAACTGAGAGGGCGACGAACAGTCGATTCAGTAGTTCGGCTCCACGCTGCCTCCAGATGAGGAACGCAAGGATTGCTCCCCCTACGATTGGAAAGATGTGGGAATAATAAATGAGCGGCGAAAAAACGTTGTCTGAAACGAGAAAAAAAATCGGCGTGTAGTCCCACTCACAGACAAGGGCATCTTCCGCCATCATCATTTTTGCGGAGCGGGCATCGGTAGTACCTTCTTCGACGATAACCACATAGTCGCTAAACACGAGATACCGTGCACCAAGTGCCAGGACGGAGAGTGCTATAATTGCGACCGTGATATATGCAAACCTGTGGGCGGAAAGTCCCCGCATGGATGCATCGTAACATTATTTTTTCGCCGCACTCTTATAGAGGCGCGCACGGTCGTGGATATGTTTACGGATGTAGGCTCTTTGGAAATACCGCGGGATATGCGGCATATGTTTCAAAAAGACCTCCTCGGGGACCGAGTAAACTGCCTGGATTATCTTGCGACAATTTTCTGCACCACATGTACATTCGATGCTCCAGTACGGATCTGCATCTGTCATTGAGTAATCAATGGTTATTTCTTCATCCTTGGCGATATTTTTAATTGCGACAAGCGTTTTGGTTCCAATGATCGCCGCATTTGGTTCGCAAGAGTGATTTAAGAATTCAAACGGCGTCCCTTCGGTATTGATCCATAAAAATTTCCCCACCCCAATCCAATGCGCGATCTCCTTTGAGTCTTGAACGTTTCGAATCACTTTCTTCACTTTCTTCCCCTTTATGTACTGTATCTTTTCTCCCTTGTTAACGAATTCGTCAGCAAAAATCCCTCTGCCGTCTATCCGACTTGTATCAACGCGTATTTTCTTCATAAAGGTAAATACCTTACAGAGTTTACAAAAATTTCATCTTTAGGACAACAGTAAGGGTCGCGGCACTGGGAAGAGCCACGACCCATGTTTACACTGCGCTGTAGTGTCGTCGGCGATGTGGCCGCGCGAGCCAAGCAACCGAGAAATGAAGCACTGCGTTCGAAATCGGATATACAAGTAGCACTGAATGCCAACCGTGTTCCCACACCGTTGCTACCCCAAGCGTCACGTACGCCAAAGTCCAAATCGTCCACGCGAGCGATCGCTCGCGATTTGGATGCAGATACGCATCACGAAGCAGCGGAGAAAACGCAGTAAACGTGGTTGCGTTTGAACAGAGCAGAAACGCAAACGTAGCGAACTCTCGCGCCTCTTCACTGATTGATCCTTGCGCCCTCAAAGCCCAGGCACCAATATATGCAATCGTTAGAATGATATCTGCGATGAACGCTAGTCGATCCGCAGTATCCTCTGGCCACGTTAAGGTGCCCCGCTTCCAACAAAGAAGTGCAACGTAGACGCTCAGTAGCGAACACACTGCGGGAAGAATTAGGAGATGCAACTCTGCATCTAGGTCGAGCTCCAGAGCAGTTAGGAGCGCGGTACCGTACGCAAACATGAGCCATGCTGCGGGATTCGGCTCGAGTTCTCTTCGATTGCTTTGGTAGATATAGAGCGCATAGCCCAATATCTGCAGCGTACCGGCAGCGATACCAAGCTGCAACGGACTGATGCCGAGCACGGTGGTCGAGACCTGTTCGGTGACCGCAAGAAGTGCAAGGACAAATTCTTCGGGAGTCAGCATGTCCTATACCTCATCTCAACTTTCGGAGTGAGACGTTCCCGGGCGGTGGATCCACCCTGCGAAAATATACCGAGACCTCATACAAGTTACAAGAGCACTACCCCCGCGCAAACGCGAGGGCGGCGTAGGAACCGACGATCCACCAAAAACGGAATGCTGGTGCGAAAATGGCCTGCACTTGGTCGCTCAATGACCACCATTCGCTCAAAATGGGCATCTGCAGCCAAATGCTTGCAAAGATAGCTGCAGTGGCGCCGCCGGCGAGAAGCGCCTGCACAGGCTCTCCCATCCCGCCGTCGACGTAATCGAGGCCCATGCGGCTGACGAGGAAAAACAGTGCGACCGCCAAAACGGCGAAAAGACCCGCTTGGGCAGTCGCACCGCTCAGCGCATCGAGAGACCCCAAAACGACCGTCTCGTCCACCAGCGTGAAAAGGAATGCCGCAAGCGGAAGTGCAATTGAGATCGCAATCGCGCGGCCAAGACCGGCTCGCAGCACGTCGAGCGCAACCACGACCGTGATACCTCCGAGGACCAGCCAATCAATCGGGACCGCGTCAAACACACCGGACAATGCTTCCATCCGGATAATTGTACCGCCTAAATACCTTCCTTGCGGAGCTTTTCAACAGCCTCTTTCGCCGCACGCGAAAGTTTTTTCGGAAATTCGATGTCGATCCGCACAAAAAGATCTCCGCGATTACCGCGCGCAGAAGGCACACCGCGGCCGCGCAAACGGATAAATTCGCCCTGCTTCACGCCCTGCGGGATTGAGAGCGTCATTTCACCGTCGAGCGTTTGTATTCGATATTCGGCACCAAGCAATGCGTCGGAAAGCTTGACGGTAAGGGCAGTCACCAAATTGTTTCCATCGCGCGAGAAAAGCTTATCCGGCTTGACGTGTACTTTCACGTACAGATCACCCGCCGCAGCGCCGACAAGCGCCTCTCCTCTTCCCGGCATACGGATCATCTCGCCATCTTCGATTCCCGCAGGGATGACGACATGAACTTCCTCTTGCTTCCTGAGCACGCCTTCCCCATGGCAGGTTTCGCATGCTTCCTTTGGGACTTCGCCTCGCCCCTTGCAGGTTGGGCACGTGCGTGCGGTTGAGACGGTACCAAAGAACGTATTGCGGGTCTCATGGATCTGCCCTTTGCCGTTACATGTCGTGCACGTTACGGTACCGCTCCCCTTCTTCGCGCCGCTTCCGCCGCAGGTATCACAGAGGCCTATTTTTGAAATGAGCACGCGTCGCTCTGTGCCGAAGACCGCATCGCGAAACGGAATCTCGACATCCATCGAAATGTCGCGCCCGCGCCGGTTGCGACGCGATCCGCCGAAAAAGTCACCGAAAATGTCGCCGAGGTCGAATTCGATTCCGCCCTGGGCGTTAAACCCTTCGAAGCCTTGAAAATTGCGCGCGAAGTCGGAAAAATCAAACCCACCGAACCCGCCCTGCGCTTCGGCGCCAGCGGCATATGCTCCGAATTGGTCATATTGAGCGCGCTTTTTCTTATCTGAAAGCACCGCATACGCCTCGCTCACCTCCTTGAATTTTTGCTCGTCACCGCCTTTCTTGTCCGGATGGTACTTATGCGCGAGGGAACGGAACGCCTTCTTGATATCCTCCTCGCTCGCATCTCTGGTGACGCCCAGAATCTGATAGTAGTCTTTCATAACTCCGCATCATTATATCTCCATGGACCTCGCGCGCAAGATTACGACAGATATTCATGAATAAACTTTTCAAACCGCCACTGTTGGATGCGCGGCCATTTGCGCATGCCTGAGCAGAGCCATACAGCACGACAAAACGCGAAATCATCAAAGTGAGGCGCAATCCCCCGGAACGCGGCCTTGTATTTCTGCGTTTGCTTTTCCGTAAACCGGTATTGCGCGTAAAACTCGTACGAGCGCAATTCAGGCGACCACTCGATTGTCATGAGCGCTGAGACGACATCGTATCCGAGCGGACCGTAAAACGAATCCTCCAGATCGATGATCCCGCCGTGGTACATGTTCGCGGGGTTGCAGTCGCCGTGCGTGATCGTCCGCGGAAGCGCCGCAATGCGTGAAATCGCCTTCTCAAAACGAGCCCGTATTGCCGGCGCATGAACCGGTAGTTCGCGGCATAATTCCGGCAGACGGATACCTGCCGCGAATTCGTCCGTATCCCACGCGCCCTTAGCGGCCCTTTTTTGAGCCGTATACAGTTTTTTCATCAATTCAAGAAATTCGCGAAAATGATCGTCAGTTACGCCATGCGCCGAGTCGCTGTCGTCCTGAAAGATCGCGCGAAACGAACGGTCGCCGACAGCGCTTTCGATAAAGTACCGTTGCTCGTACAGTTCTCCATCATCGATAATCTTCGCGACCGGGTACTTCGCCTTCTCCATTGCGCGATGGAGCCCGAGGTCGCGCTCTATTGCCTCATACGGGCCGATTCGCAAGTACGCGTCCTCCCCACGGTATACCCGTGCGCCGCCGCGCTGTTCGCCGAGGAAGTGGAAACGCCGTCCGTCGAGCGTGAGCGTCTCCATGGCTACTGGGTTCCTCCTTTGGGATTTTGCTGCGTGCCGGCACCGCCCTCCTCGTTCTGGTTCTTCCGCCCGTCGCGATTCGCATCTGACGAGACGGACATTGACTCTCCGATTGCACTGAGCGCCGTCGAAAGAGCCTCAGACGCAGAGCGGATGGCCGCACTATCCGTTCCGTTGCGCGCTCCTTTCAGGGCATCTATCTTTTCCTGCACTTTTTTCTTGATGTCCTCGGATACTTTATCTCCGTGCTCCCTAAGCGCCTTTTCCGCAGCGTAGACGATCTGATCCGCCGCGTTTTGCGTCTCTGCGAGTTCGCGCTTCTGCTTGTCGGCTTCCGCATTTGCGTCTGCTTCCGCGCGCATCCTTTCGATGTCGGCGTCCGTCAAACCGCTCCGCTGTTCGATTCGGATGGATTGTTCCTTACCGGATGTCTTGTCCTTCGCCTTTACCGAAAGAATACCGTTTGCGTCGATGTCAAACGTCACTTCGATCTGTGGAACTCCGCGAGGTGCCGGTGGAATGCCATCAAGGTTGAACCGGCCAAGTGATTTATTGTCTCCCGCCATAGGGCGCTCACCCTGGACGACATGGATTTCCACCGACGGCTGGTTGTCGGCGGCGGTCGAAAATACCTGCGATTTTGAGGTCGGGATCGCCGTATTGCGCTCAATCAGCTTTGTCGCAACGCCTCCCAAGGTTTCGATACCAAGAGAGAGCGGGATGACGTCGAGGAGAAGCACGTCTTTCACATCACCCTGCATGATGCCCCCTTGGATTGCCGCGCCGAGCGCGACGACTTCGTCCGGGTTTACCCCCATGTGCGGCTTCTTTCCAAAGAATTTCTCAACCGCCTGTTGCATCGCCGGCATCCGGGTCTGTCCGCCCACAAGGATAACCTCATTGATCTCGCCGACCTTAAACGGCGATGCGTCCATCGCGCGCTTCGTGATGTCCATCGCGCGCCGGATATATTCTTCGGCAAGTTCCTCGAGCTTCGCGCGCGACATCTTGACGAGCAGGTGCCGCGGCCCGGAAGCGTCCGACGTGATAAACGGTATATTGATTTCGGTCTCTACCGCCGTGGAGAGTTCGATCTTTGCCTTTTCCGCCGCTTCATCGAGACGCTGCCTCGCGAGCGCGTCATTGCGCACGTCGATGCCGCTCTCCTTTTTGAATTCTTCGGCAATCCAGTTCATGATCTTTTGATCCACGTCCTTGCCGCCCAAGTGCGCATCCCCATCCGTTGATCTGACCTCGATCACGTCATCCCCGACTTCCAAAACGGAAATGTCGAAAGTGCCTCCGCCGAAATCGAAGACGACGATTTTCTCGTTCTTTTTCTTGTTGAAGCCATAAGCAAGCGCGGCGGCGGTCGGTTCGTTGATGATGCGCTTTACGTCGAGGCCCGCGATCTTTCCGGCATCCTTCGTGGCGGCTCGTTGCGAGTCGTTGAAGTACGCGGGCACGGTAATGACGGCTTCGGTGATCGTCTCGCCAAGCCTCGCCTCGGCGTCCTGCTTCAGCTTCTGTAAAATCATCGCGGAAATTTCTTCCGGCCGGTACCATTTATCTCCCATCTGGACCTCGATGCCGCCGTTTGCGGATTTGCGCATCTCATAGGGAACGGCATCGCGGTCTTTTTGCACAGCCGGCTCGTCGAAATTGTGGCCGATGAAGCGCTTGATTTGGTAAATCGTGTTTTTGGGATTCGTCACGGCTTGACGCTTCGCCAATAATCCCACCAGTCGTTCTCCCGTTTTCGAAACAGCCACGATCGAGGGAGTCGTGCGCGCCCCTTCAGCGTTTTCAATGATTGTTGGCTCGCCCGCTTTCACAACTGCGACTGCGGAATTCGTCGTACCAAGGTCAATGCCGATTATTTTTCCCATAGTGTTGATTGTGATGATTGATAATGAGTTTTTGGTAAAAGTATATACCCCTACTTCATCCGCCTGTCAAGCGATAATATCGCTCTATTGATACAAAACGACCTGTGCGGGCCGCAGTACGCGCCCATTGCTCCGGTATCCGCGGCGTAGGACCCGTGCAACCGTGTTCGGCGTGCCGCCTTCGGCCTCTTGAATAGGCTCGTGAAGCATGGGATCGAATGTTTCTCCTTCTGCGCCGTAAATTTCAACTCCGTGCGCCTTCAGCACGCCCTCAATGTGCGACTTGATGCTCTCGATCCCGCTTCGCCACGCTGCGTCGACGCTTTTCCATGCCGGCCCTTGCATCGCAGCATCAAATCCATCGAGCGCGGGGATCAATTCCTCGACGAGTATTTCCTTCCCGCGCCCGGTTGCCTGCGACAAAGTCTCGCTCATTTCCTTTTTCGCGTTCACCATATCGGCTTTGCAGCGCTGCCAACCATCGAGATATTCTGCCGCCTTCGCCTGCGCTTCTCGAAGCTCTTCGCGAAGTTTGGCTATTTTCGCTTGCGCTGCGCCAGCGCTACCAAGCTCGTCTTCGGGTTCGAAGTCAACGTCTTCGCGTTCGTCCGGCTGAGAAATCATACGCGCGGAGTATACCAAATCGACACTAAAACAAAAAATCCCCTTTCGGGGATTTTTTGTTTAGCGCTTCGACCACTGCGGTGAGCGTCGTGCGGCCTTGAGGCCAAATTTCTTGCGTTCCTTCGCGCGCGGGTCCCGCTTCAGGTAGCCTTTAACTTTCAAGTCCTTGCGGAACGATGCTTCGAGTTCGGTCAGGGCGCGCGCGATACCGTGGCGCACGGCTTCCGCCTGCGCCTTGTGGCCGCCGCCTTTTACGATTGCCGTAACAGCGTACGTGCCGCCAACGATCTTCAAAGGCGCCATGGCGGTATCAACCATAAGGGAAAGCGGAAAATACTCTGCCGCGTTTTTGTTATTCACGGTGATCGAATTCGATTTTGCTCTCATGAGTCGAACGCGTGCCGATGCGGTCTTCCTCCGTCCCACTGCCTCGATATATTCTTTGGTCGCCATATGCTTATTCGGTGATGGTCAGTCGCTTCAAACGGCCCGGGCGGAGCTTGTTTCGCGGGAGCATGCGCTCAATCGCGCGTCGCACCGCGGCGCTCTTTCCGCGCCGGCCGATCAAGGATGAGAGTGATTCCACTTTCAGACCACCCGGATGCCCCGAGTAGTCGGTATAGGTTTTCTGCAGCCGCTTTTTTTCAGTGACGCGAATTTTCCCCGCATTCGAGACCGTCACCACGACGATCGACGGGATGTGCGGCGTATAATCGGCGTGCGCCTTGCCCATAAGCGCGCGCGCCGCTTCCGCGGCGACGCGGCCGATGGTCTTGCCAGATGCGTCGATATCGTATTTTTTTGCCGGTGCCTGTGTCATATGCGTAATTATGCGACGAATTCAATGCGGGCCATTTCAGCGACGCGTTTCCCGACGCGGCCCAATTTCACGATGCGCGTATAGCCGCCGCTGCGGGAGACGTAGCGCTTCGCGAATTCGTCGTGCAATTTCTTGACGGCGTCTTTGTCGTTGAGACGCGCAGTGACAAGCCGACGCGAGGCAACTGTATTTGCCTTGCTTGCGGTCACCAACTCTTCGACAAACGGACGAAGTTCCTTTGCCTTCGCCGCGGTCGTAGTGATGCCGTCGTGGAGCACGAGGGAACGCGCCAAACCGCGCAACAGCGCAACGCGCTGTCGCTTCGTTCTATTCAGTGTGCGGCGCTTCTTCCCGTGCTTCATAGTCGCGATATCTTACTGCGAACGCAGCGTAAGTCCAAGGTTTGAAAGCGCACGCTTGATGTCCTGCAATCCTTTCTGGCCCAAGCCTTCGATCGCGAGCAAGTCGTCCTCGCGCTTGCGCACCAAGCCGCCGACGGTTCGAATGGACGCATTGTCGAGCGCTTGTTCCACGCGCTGCGGAAGGCTCAATTCAGTGATGCGGGTCTTGAGCATTTCCGCATCAGCCATTTTGTCCTCCTTGCGAAGCTTTCCCGTATCTTCTTCGGCTTCCGGTTTCACCGCCGCCTCTTCTTCCTTGAAGCCGACAATTGCACGAAGCTGATGGATCATCGTCTCGATCGACTTCTCAAGCGCTTCGCGCGCGGTGATGGTTCCGTCCGTTTCGATGATTATGCGAAGCCGGTTGAAATCGGTCCGATCGCCGACGCGCATGTTTTCCACTTCGTAGTTGACGCGGCGGATCGGGCTGAAGATCGCGTCGAGCGCGATCGTGCCGATGTCCACGCGCTCTTTTTGGTGCACTTCCTTCGGGACATATCCAAGCCCGCGCTCCGCGCGGACCTCCATTTCCAACGTGACCTTGCCGGTCACTTCGGCGATATACTGCTCGGGATTCAGGATCTCCACCTGGCCGGGAAGCTTGAAGTCTTCTGCGGTGACCGTTTTCGGACCTTTGATGGAAAGGGTCAATGTCTGCGGTTCGTCCGTCGACAGCTTGAGGCGCATCTTGCGCACGTTGAGCAGAAGCGTCACGACATCCTCCTTCACGCCTTCGAGCGTCGAAAATTCGTGCGCAACGCCCGAGATCTTTACCGACGTCACCGCCGCGCCCGGAAGCGAGGAAAGTATGATGCGACGAAGAGAATTTCCGAGCGTGTATCCGTAGCCCGGATAGAGGCCGTCAATTTCGTAAACACCGCTGCGCTCCGATTCGGAGACGACGCGGGGTTTGCTGGGCAAGGCAATATGGTAATCAAGCATATTAAAAAGGGGCGCGACCTTATAAAGCGCTTATAAATAGTATACCACTATCTCGAGTAAAATTCAAATACCGCCGGATAATCGAGCGGGATTTCCGCTGGCGAATAGCCCGGCTCTCCCTCAACCTTCGCAACCATCGTCGGAAGGTCAACAGAGAGCCATGTGGGGATAGTGCGCGCGGACGCTTCAGGATTGCCCATGTGCGCAAACAGGACCGACGCGCGCGATCCTTCGCGAACGGTGATCGTATCTCCTTTCTTCAGGCGATATGACGGCGTCGTAATCCGCTTGCTATTGACGAGGAGGTGCCCGTGGCTCACGAGTTGCCGGGCGGCACGGCGCGTCAATGCGAAGCCGGCGCGGTACGCGGCGCTATCGAGGCGCATCTCGAGCGATTGGTGGAGGGATTCCGGCGGATTCTTTTCCTTGGTCGCCGCCGCCGCGTAATTCGCGAGCTGCTTTTCGGAAATGCCGTACGTAAAGCGCACTTTCTGTTTTTCCATAAGTTGACGGCCATAGTCGGATTTGCTTCGTCCGCCAGAATGCGTTTTTTTCGATCGCGCTTCCGAAAGCGCGAATTTTTGCGTTTGCGTCTGCTCGAAAATCTGGCTTCCGAGACGCTTAGCGATCTTGTATTTTGATTTGATTCTCAACATAGATTAAATGCGGCGTGGTTTCGGCGGTCGAGGTCCGTTGTGCGGCACCGGCGTGTCGTCGGAAATGCGGGTAATTTCAATACCCTTGCTCGCAAAGCCGCGCAGCGCTGATTCCCTGCCTGCGCCGACGCCGCGGATAACGACGTTTACATCCTTGAGTCCCATCATGGCGCCTTTTTCACCGATAAGTTCGCCCACTTTCGCGGCCGCAAACGGCGTGCCCTTTTTGGCACCCGCAAAGCCGAGACTGCCCGACGACGACCACGCGACAGCGTTGCCGTCCTTGTCGGCGAGAAGAACCTTCGTGTTGTTGTACGTCGCCTGGATGTGCAGCGTGCCGGATGCGAGCGTGCGCTTTGCCGTGCGCGCAAGCGAGCGCGACTTCAGCCCTTGGTCGACGGTCTCTCCTATCTTACGAATGATTCGTTTCTTTCCCATAGTGTCGGTTTATGTCTTTTCAAGCTTGCGGCGACCGCTGGTCATCGTCTTGCGAACGTTGCCGCGGACCGTCCGGGAATTCGTTTTTGTCGTTTGCCCGCGCACCGGCAGCTTTTTCATGTGCCGCGTGCCGCGATGCGACTTGATGTCCTTGAGCCGACGAATGTTGCCTGAAATAAAACGGCGAAGCTCTCCTTCCACGATATTCTTCTCGATGGCCTCGCGAAGCGCCGATTGTTGCTTTGCAGAAAGGCTTTCTGGTTGCGCCCCCGGATCGATGCCAAGCGCCTTCAGCGTCTTAAGAGCGCGCGGACGGCCGACGCCATAAATGGCAGTCAGCCCGATTTCGAGCCGCTTTTTTTCTGGAATGGTAATGCCTGCGATGCGTAACATATTATCCTTGGCGTTGCTTATGGCGCGGATTTTCGCAAATCACCCACAATCGACCCCTCCGGCGCACATGCCGACATTTCAAGCAGATTTTTTTGACGGAAGCCTTGACCTTCATGTGATAAATGCAGATCGTAGCTAAAACCGTCGTGTGATCCGAGCGCGTCCGCCATACGGATCGAGCTGAACAGCAACTTTATCGCCGACCAAAACTCGAATCCGGTGCAAACGCATCTTTCCAGCGAGGTACGCAAGCGTCTTCTCGCCGTTTGAAAGTTTGACTCGAAACAGCGTGTTCGGGAGGGCCTCCTCGACCACTCCTTCCACGATTTCGGGTTCAGCCATATCTGCGCGGAGATAGAATAACAAATACCGTAAAAAGAGTCAAATTTAGAGCCTAAAACGGGGTTGAGGGCTCTTCGACGGCTATGGAAATGTCGCTTGGGTCTTCCGGAAAGGTGTTTTTCCAAAACGGCACGATGCGCGCCCGCGCTTCCTCAATCGAGGGGAAGCTACCGATGATGGTTTGGAAGGCTGCCTCTTCGCGTCCAGCAAGCGCCTCGGCGAGTGCCGCCGAATCCACGTCCCAGACCAGCTGTCCGCGACCGCTGATCGTAAACACGATTGGCTGTTGGCCAAGATCGGCGGACGAGAACGCCTGTGCCGGTTCCGCCGTCACGTCTGACGCGAATCGTATGGAGATCGACTGCCCTTCGGCGCTCGCACTGACTGTTTGGCCGATTGATTGCGCGAGCGCGCTGGTCGGAAACACCGGCAAATAAACAGTCGCGCGTTCGTTGATACGTACGTTGCCGCCGCTTTCTTGTGTCGGCGGCAAGGTTTCGTAATTGACGACCATAAGACCGGCAAACGCGGTTTCTGAAGCAGTCCGCACGAATTCTTGTGCCTTCTCATTCAGACGATTACGCACTTCAGCCTTTGATGCGTCCAGTATCGCTTCTGGGACAACGGGCCGCGCTCCGGAAAAACCGCCGCTAAACGCAGTTGTTGATTTCGCGTAGACGTTCTCATACATCTCCTTTGTCGAACGAAGGCCCGGCACGGTAATCCGCTCAAACGGTCCGACGTTGTAATCGGGTCCTGCTTGGTCAGCAAAGACCGTTACTTCGATCGATCCGGGGCCCTCCGCGGTCTTGCCCGGTACGTCCACCGACGCGGGGATGCGGAAAATAAGGCCCTCAGGCGTTTGGAATCTCGTGTTCTTTATCAGCCGTACGGGTTCTTCTGAATAGTCGTTATAGATGACGATGTTCCCCGTTGCCTGTTCTTCCACGTTCTCAGTTCCGCTCGCTTGGACAACTGCCGAGTCTTCGAACACCTGCGTCATTACGGTATACGGTATCGTTCCGGGCGCAGCACTCGCTTCCGGATAGGCGGTAAACGGCGTCGATGCATCGAAAGTCACTGTCTGTGAGTATGGAATAACGGTGATCGAGGTTGAGGCAAATGCAAACAGCAATCCAGCGCCGAGCACGACGACAAGCGCCGCGATTGCCGCCGCCCAGATGCCGTAGCGCGCCCTGCTTCTTTTTTGCGGCACATGCGGCAGTGGATGTTCCATTCGCGGCTCGGGCGGGCGGACAAGCCGCGAGCGCTCGGCGGATGGGCGGATGTCGCGAATTGACCGCGGAACCGGCTCCGGCTCAGGTTCCGGTTCGGGTTTCCGTTCAGGCGTTTTCCGACGGCCACGCACTTCCTCCGGCTCATCGCCCGCGGGCATAATGTCTTGAATGTAATGGCGCGCCATAATCGCTCACTGTAGTACGCTTATGCGGATTGTTCAAGAATAGTAACACAACCCGCGGCGACCACGAGGCCCACATCGTGCCGTGCGCCCGTTTTCCAAACGACCTTCTCCTGCAAATGCTCCGGTGTGAGGGCTTCCACCTCAAACGGTTGCGTCGTCGCGGTAAATTGAGCAAAGTCGATACGCTCAAAGAAATTTTGCAGCCAGGGTAGAAGCTCGCCCGGCGCCGAAAGGATCGCGTGGTTCGGCAGCCGCCGTCGCTGCGCAAGCTTCGCGAACATCTCACCGTATGTTTTCGCAAGCTCAGGCTCAGCGCGGCCAAGCGCGTCTTTGATCGCGCGACAGGCATCCGTCGAACACGTGTCGGCCGCGAGCATGCGCAGCTGCGTTAGCGTCTCCTCGGGCAGCCCTGCGCCGGAAACTTTTTTGATGATGGTTCCGAAACCCTCGGGCGCCTCGTCGTGTTGCGTCACCGATTCCTTGCGCACAATGGCGCAACTTGTTGCAGTCCCGCCGACGTCGAGAAGGCAGTAGCGGTGCACGTCGGGAATGAGTTCGTGGAGGACCGCAAGGAGGGCGCGCATGCCTGAGCGAACGGTCGGTGTGCGTCCAGGAAGCAGCTTCCCGAGAACGTTGATTGCCGCGCGCTTGATCTCGGGATTGACATCACTTTCGAACGCGGTGACGGCGATTGACTGCGCGCGCTTCCCCAGTGGATTGCCGGTCGGATAGCCGTTCAGGAATACCTGCATAACGCCTGCTTCAAGGATGTTCCCTGTATCGAGGTCGGTTATGGTGCCTACTGCCTTTTTCGCCAGGTCGGCGATCATGTCCTTGGTCGTTGCACGTGATTCAGGAAAGGTTTTTTCCGCTTGCGCGGTGCGAAAGCGGGTCCACGGCGTACGCAGGATAATATGCACGGCTTCAGGTGCCGGGCGTTTCGCACCGTTGCCGATATACGCTTTTATGACCTTGTCTGCGCATTGCTCCAAAGCCTGGGCGATGCCCGCAACGCTTTGCCTCGCGTCGCGATTCTCGATGGGTAGCATCACGCGATCGCTCGTGAGAAGCGCTACGGGACCGCTTGCAGAGAGTTCAACGATCGCGACACCGACGCTTATGTCGTCGATGTCAGCAATAAGCGCCACCTTTCCCTTAGCGGTGCCAAGCGAAAACATTGCGGTTAGTATAGCAAAAAATTATTGCAAGACGGCCTTAATACGTCGTATCCCCGCTGCCACGGCTTCTTCCTTCTGAATTTTAAACGTGCCCGCCTTTTCGATTTCTGATGTATTGGCGACGTGCGGGCCGCCGCAAAATTCGATCGAGAACGCCTTGTCGAATTGCGGGTTGTCTTCCGTCGCACCAGCCGGACCCAACGAATAGACCGAGACAACATCGGGATACTTCGCGCCGAATTCGTGCTGCGCGTTCAATTTTTCCGCCTCTTCCCGCTTCATGATCGACCGGATCATCGGCAAATGTTCCTTAATCTTTTCATTCACGATACGTTCGACTTCGCGCTTCTGTTCGTCCGTCATTTTTTCGCCGTGCGAAAAGTCGATGCGCAGTCGCTCGCCGGTAATATTTGAGCCACGTTGTTTTATGTGGTCGCCAAGGACCATTTGCAGTGCCTTCAGCAGAAGATGGTGCGTCGTGTGGAGTCGCACCGTTGCTTCCGACTGGTCGGCCAAGCCGCCCTTAAACTTTTGCTCGGCGCCTGCGCGCGAAAGATCGCGGTGCAAATCCATTTCTTTTTTGAAAGCATCAAAATCGACAGACGCGCCACGTTCTTTCGCAAGCTCGTGCGTCAATTCGAGCGGAAATCCGTGCGTTGTAAATAAAACGTACGCATCGCGACCAGAGATCGTGTCTCCCGTGTGAAGTTTTTCGAACTCCTTCATGCCGCGCGAAAGCGTTTCGCGGAATTTTGCTTCCTCATCAGCAATAGCTTTTTCTGTCGCTGACAATTGCTCTCGCACTTCCGGATAATGCTCTCCATATGACGCCGCGACGACGCGGGCAAGCCCCGACAATTGTCCCGCAGGATACTTGATGACATCGGCATACCGCGTCGCCCTGCGGATAAGACGGCGCAAAAAGTACCCGCGGTCGGTATTCGACGGCAGGACTCCGTCCGTCAGCATGAAAACCGTGCCGCGCATGTGATCGGCAACGACGCGGAATGCCGCTTTGTTTTCCGCATACGCCGTGCCACTTTCCTTTTCCAGCGCCGAAATGATCGCCCCGAGCGTGTCGATCGTGAACACATCTGGGTCGCCCTTCGCTGCCGCGACGATACGCTCCAGCCCGCCGCCGAAATCCACGTTCTGTTGCGGCAGTTTCTGGAATGCACCGTCCTTCTTGATGTATTCCATGAACACCGAATTTCCGATTTCCAAAAAGCGCCCGCAATCGCAATTCGGATGGCACTCCTTTCCCCACTTCGGATCGTGCGGCGTGCCAAAGTCGTAAAAAACTTCGGAGTCCGGTCCACCCGGCTCGCCCTCAGTCATGTTCTTAGGCGCCCCGACGCGCGACCACCAATTTTTTTCGTCGTAGCCAAAAATGCGCTCGCCGTGCATCCCTGTAACGTACCCGTTCGCTTCGCTTCCGATCGACACGAATTCAGCGTCGATGCCAACATCGCCGAATAGTTTCTTCCAAATAGCGATTGATTCCTCGTCGCGCGGTACGCCGATATCCTCCGCGCCGTCGAAGACCGTGACATACAACCGATTCGGGTCGAGCCCGACTTCCTTCGTGAGGAATTCGAAAAACCACGGCAACTGTTCCCGTTTGAAATAGTCGCCAAGCGACCAGTTACCGAGCATTTCAAAAAACGTCGTATGACGATTGTCGCCAACCTCTTCGATGTCGGCCGCGCGAAAGGACTTCTGCGAATCGACGATGCGCTTCCCTTTCGGGTGCGGCTGGCCGAGAAGGTACGGCAAGAGCGGCTGCATGCCGCTGCCGGTGAAAAGGGTCGTCGGGTCGTTTTCGGGGACAAGCGAGGCGGACGGGATGATCGCATGGCCGCGTTCCTCGAAAAACCTCAGGTATGTCGCGCGGATCTCGTTCGACGTCTTCATACTGGCGAAAAATACCACGAAGCACGTATGCACGCTACCTTCCCACGGCAAAGACGGTGATCAGAAGGGATCACCGCCTTGGTACTTCTTGCTGTGTCTGAGACAGAACGTCCCGACTCCGACGAAGAGTCGGACCGCAGGCATTGTGCATTCCGCATGGTTGCAGCGGCGCGGTGTCACCTGCCCACGTCCTCCCGGCGCGAAGCGATCTCCAATGACTTGGCAGGACTTGACGCGGCACACGTACCAGCGACCGAGCCCGCCTTTGTACTGCCATCGATGCCGATGGCCTTTTGTGCGGGCCATGTGTACCTCCGTTTCTTACCTGCCTTGAAGTATAGAGAGTAAAAACGCGTAATCAAAGGCCTTTTCCTTGATCCATTCGTATCGGCCGCTTTTCCCAAAATGACCGCCGTCGAGCTCGGTTTTGAACAGGAGCGGATTTGAGTCGGTCTTCCGTGCGCGCAGGCGCGCGACCCACTTCGCCGCTTCCCAATACGGTGTGCGAATATCGTGTACCGATGCGCGCACCAATATGGCCGGATAGCGCGTGGCGCGGACGTTTTCGTACGGCGATTGGCGCAACAGGTACCGGTAGTGCCTACGGATACGGGGATCGCCGATCTCGTCGTAGTGAAGCCGTGTGCCGGCAAGCGATTCGTCGAGAAGCGAGGTGATGAGATCCGCCGCCGGGACGTAGACAAGCGCCGCGGCGAATAATTCGGGACGCTTGTTCATGACTTGTCCCATCAACATCCCACCGGCGCTGCCTCCCGCGATTGCCAGTTTGTCGCGAGACGTGTACTGGTGACGCATGAGATATTCGGCGCATGCGATAAAATCGTCGGACGTTCGGTGCTTTGTCAGGAGATGCGCATCCTTGTGCCAGCGCCAGCCCATCTCTCCGCCGCCGCGAGGATGCGCCAGGGCGACGATGCATCCGCGATCCAGAAGTGAAAGACGCGCCACGGAAAACTGCGGATCGTTGCAAATGCCGTACGACCCATATGCCTCAAGGAGGAGCGGCGCCTTCCCGTTGATCTTCGTGGTGCGTTTTCGCACGATGACGATGGGAATGCGCACAGTACCGTTTCTCGCCCACACGCGCTTCGACACATACAATTCTTTCCGATATCCCGGGACGTTTTGTTTTTTCCTCTCCCGGAACGTCCGCGCAAAGACGTCATAATCGAACACCGTATTCGGTGACGTCGGCGACGAGTACGAGAAGCGAATCGAAGACGACGCATATTCGATATCTGTCGAGACATCTATTGCGTGCTCGCCTTCGGGCAACACAACGCGATACATCCGCTTATCCGGCGACGAAACATATATTTCTTCCGAGCCGCGTTCGCGCATCGTGAGTACAATAAACGACGCAAACGGGATGAAGCCTGTGATGGCCCGCGACGCGTCGTGCGCCAGCCAGGGCTTCCAATGCGCCTTGTCCGGATACTGGACCGGCGTGCGCATGATCTTGTACTGGATCGCTTTTTCGTTGGTCAAAATGTAGAAGAAATCGCCATGATGCTCGACGTAATAGCGCACGCCTTTGGTGCGAGCCGCAAGCAAGGTAAGTTCTTGCGCCGGCTCCCGCGCCGGAAGGTAGCGCACCTCCGTCATCTTGTAATTTCCCGCCTGGACAAAAATAAAATCTCGGCTCCGGCTCTTGCCGATCGATACGTACCACTGCGGGTCATGTTCTTCGTATACGAGCACGTCATTCGTTTGCGCGTCGCCAAGCTTGTGGCGATACACGCGACGCGGCGGAAACGGGTGCTCTTCAAGCGTGTAGAGCAGGTGCTCCCCGTCTTCCGCCCACACGATGTCACCAACCGAAGTCATCCGCTCTTTGAGGAGTTCTCCGGTCTCCACATTTTTGATGAAAAGCGTGTAGTTTTCGTTGCCAATCGTATCGACGGTGTACGCCAAAAGCCGATGGTCGGGAGATGTTTCGGCGGCGCCGAGCGCAAAATACTTTGACCCCTTTGCAAGCTCATTCTCATCAAGGATGACTTGCTCTTTCCCTTTCTCGCCCTCACGCCGGCAATGGATGGGGTACTGCTTGCCTTTTTTTGTCCGCACGTAGTAATCATACGGCCCGTCCTTGACCGGCACGGACATGTCGTTCTCGACGATCCGACCCCTGATTTCCTTGTAGAGCTTTCTGCGCAGCGGCAATAGCGGCCGCATGAAGCGCTCGGCGTATCGGTTTTCCGCCCGCAAGTATTCCTGCACGCTTTCACTCGTGCCATCTTGCAACCATGCGTACTCATCGACGCGCTTCGTGTCGTGAAGAAGGAATTCTTGCGGTTGTTGCGGCGCGCGAGGAGGTGCAAACATCGGGCTACTCTATCACAGGTAGCCCTCGGCCTTCAAAATTTCCCGTTTGCGCTCAGTGCCGCCGCGGTTGTAGTTGCCGATCGAACCGTCGGAATGAACGACACGGTGACATGGCACCGTCGGATCGTAATTCGTGCGCATGATCGCTCCCACGGCGCGCGCCGCCTTGGGGTTTCCCGCTCGCAGCGCGACTTGTTTGTACGTCATCGAACCACCCTTGGGGATTTTCCTGACGAGGTCCAATACTTTTTCGCGAAATGTTTTCATACGTGCAGCATATCAAAAATCGAGTGCAGCCTGTGTGCCCTTCGGCATCGATTTTACCTTGATCGGCGATTTCTTGGGCATAAACGCTTGCAGCTTTTTTCCCACGGTTTCCCGGTAGATGCAGTAATCGCAGCCGTCTCCAACGGATGGGAGCTTTTCGCTCTCGAGACATTCCTTGATCTTGAACAGCGTCGGTTCAACCCACGCGTCGCTGCCCTTGTGCGGCACGAGGGTTACGTCGAATTCAAGGATTCCGTCGAAGGCTTTTTTATCTTTGTCGGCATTTGCGTAGACGAAGTAGCCGGTATCGGAAACCGCAAAGCCGTTTTGCCTGAACAGCCACTGATAGACTTCCATCTGCCGCTTGTAGCCATCGTGCCAATCCTTGTTCAGCTCCTCGATCTTTTCGTCCTTGCTGGTCGATTTGTAATCGACGATGATGAGTTCTTCGTTCGGGTTCACCCACACATCGTCGACAGCGCCGCACACCACAAAGCCCGTCGGTTCATGCCGATGTTCGATCCCCTTGAACGTCTCGCGCCAAATGTCCATTTTCGGATGCTGAAATGGCACGGCGTTGATGCCGTATTGCTCCATCAGCGGGTGCGACGTCTTGCCATTGCGGTGGATGTCGAATTCCTTTTTCAAAAGCGCGTCGACTGCCGAGTTGAGGCTGAACGGATAGCCCGGTGGGCGGCCCGTGCCGAGCTTGTTGTCGATGTAAAAACAGCGCGGGCACTCTTGGAAGAGGCCGATTTTCGAGCGCGACAGCCGGAAATTCTTGCCGCCGTAATTCCACGCGGCGTTTCGGTCAGGCTTGTAGTACTGCGACATCGCCGAAGTATACCACCGCAGCGTTCACGAAACAGTATTCATGAATTCACGCGTTGTTTTGGCATTTTTCGTCGGCGTGCCAGCGCTTCATCGTTTGTTCGATATACCACAGCCCGAAAAAGATACCGAGCGTAAGCGCGGACGCAAAAACCGCGATCGAGTACATCCCAAATGCGACAAGGACGCCGATCGAGGCCGATACCCAAAGTCCTGCCGCGGTCGTTATGCCGTGGACATTCTCTCCCCGCATGAAAATCAGCCCCGCACCGATGAAGCCAACCCCCTGCACGATCGCGGCGGCCACGCGCGCGGGATCAAAATTTGCATTAAGATATTGCGCATCGATATACGTGCCCGCGATGACGAATGCGCACGCGCCAAGCGATACGAGCGCGTACGTGCGCATGCCGGCTTGCTGCCGCGCTATCACCGAACGTTCGGCGCCCATAAGCGCACCAAGAAACGCGGCGAGGATGAGTTGGCCAAACATGACGACTGCGGGGTCCATACGATAATTGTATCGCGATCAGTGCGTCGCGACGCCGTGTGCTGTGAATTGCGGCGCCTCCGACCACACCGGCTGGCAGAGATATTTCGCTTCTTCCATTACTTTTTGGATGCGGTCGGGCTTCACGCCGTATTCCTGCAACAGATGCGGGCTCTGTACGTGCTTGCAAAGCACGATCTTGTTCTCCATCAGGCGACGCTTCTCGCCCTCGCTAAGCGTCGTGAGCGCCGTCAACGGATGCACCCGCGCTTCCTCGATCATATGCATCAACCCGCGGTTGCGCGGATAATCCCAGCCGATAAGCGTGAGGTTGGAACACTGCGCGTACCGAATCGCGTTGCGCGTGAAGCGCGTATTCGTCACGAGCCATCCCTCATCGACGCGCGACGACTTCTCGGGGGAACGACGCAGGTCTTCGTACCGCGCATACACGTACAGTGCGTCCTTGATGTCCGTCTTGCCACCCGGCTCGTTGTGGAATTTCGCTTCGATCCCGACACGTCGGCCCGCTTTCTCCGCAAGCACATCGACTTCGTGCGGCGCGCAGCGACCGGTAAGTGCCACGCCGGTTTTCGTGTGCCAACCATGCGCCTTGAGAATTTCCGCGAAAAACTGCTCGAACGGGAAGCCGGACGGCCCTAATGCGAAAATCGCGCGCTTTACGGAATAGCGCGCGGCAACCGCCGGCGCAGCGCCGGAGCGCAACATGTCAAATGCACGCGCATAGATGTCTTCCGTACGCATGCCGTCTTCCAGCTCGTTCTCGATTGCCTGCAAAATCTGCTTGCGCGCATCCGGATTAGCGCCGGCCCGTTGCAGCGAATGGTCCAGCTTTCGCGGATCGAACAACTCCTTCTCCCCGTCGGCCTTTATGATCCAAATCTGCGGCACTCCTTTATTTTACGGCGCAATGATGCCTCCGCCGACAAGCTTATCCCCATCATATACGACGAGCGATTGCCCGGGCGGCGCGAAATGCGGCTCCATGAACGTGACGGTCGCGCCGGATACCGTGCAGGCAACCGGCGTTTCCCGATACCGGGTTTGTGCCTGCAGTTCTCCCTGTGGTGTATGCAGCCAATTGGTGTCGATAAGCGTTACTTTTTTTCTTGATGCTTTCGTCCGATCGGGCGAGACTGTTATCGTGTTCGCGTTCGTATCGATCCCGATGACGTAATGCGGATCATTGTGCGCGGAGCGAGTCGTGACGCGAAAGCCGTGCCGCTCCCCGAGCGTATAAAGTGCCGCGCCGTCGTGCTCGCCGATCACGCTCCCTTTTTCATCGAGCACTGTTCCCTTTTCAAGCGGCACATAGTGCGCAAGAAAATCACGCATCGTCACATCGCCGACAAAACAGAGCCCTTGGCTGTCTTTCTTCCGAGCTACCGGAAGATTCAGTCGCTCGGCGTGGGCGCGTACTTCGGGTTTCGCGAGTCCGCCAACCGGGAACAGTACGCGCTCGAGATCCGCCTTTGTCAGCTGCCACAGGAAGTACGATTGGTCCTTGTTTGAATCCACCCCGCGATACAAACTCGCTCCGATATTCCGGGCGTAGTGCCCGGTTGCGACGAAGTCTGCGCCATTCTCGCGCGCCCACGATGCAAAAGCTCCAAATTTGATATTCCGATTGCAGAGGACGTCGGGGTTCGGCGTAATGCCACGCGCGTAATTGGCCACCATGTCATCGATGACCGTCGTTTTGTATTCCTCGGAGAGATCGATTTCTTTGAACGGGATTTGAAGCGAGGCGCAGACGCGCATTGCGTCGAGCCGATCTTCCTGCCAGGGGCAATCGATAAATTCCGGCCGCCATATTTTGATGAACGCGCCGATGACGTTGTAGCCCTCACTCTTCAAAAGCGCGGCAGAGACTGCGCTGTCGACGCCGCCCGAAAGTCCTACAAATACCGTTTGCCCCATGGCGGCAGATTATACTTCATCATCGCAACCCACAACCTATCACCAGAAATGCTTCATGAGGGTCTTCATAGGCGCGTCGGCGCCGAGGCGGAGCGCTGCGCGAGCGCGCGCAGATAGCGACCCGAGAGAAGCACTTCTGGTGTTAGGTCCCTAAATACAACGCCTTCTTCCGCAAATGCTCTTCGTACGTCTTCGAATAATGCGTCACGTGGTTGCGGTCCGCGAGATAAAACAAATACCCTTCGTCAATCGGGTTGAGCGCCGCGCGAAGCGATGCGAGCGAGGGGCTCCCAATCGCGCCGGGCGGCAGTCCCTTGTGCACATACGTATTGTACGGGTCCTCCTCGTTCGCGAGGTCCGCTTTGGTGAGGGAAAACGTCGTGCGTCCAAGCGAATACAAGAATGCCGCGTCGACCTGGAGCGCCATATTGATCCTGATGCGACGCCATAAGACGCCCGCGATCCGCCGACGATCCGTGTAATTGTGCGCCTCTTTTTCCAGAAGCGAAGCCATAATCACGATATCGTTGAGCGTCCTGCCTGATTCTTCGATGTCTTTCGAGAGCGATTCAATCTGCGCATCAAAATTTTGCCGCATCGCCTCGATCACGGTATCTTCCGTCGCGTTTGGAAGAAAAAAGTAAGTGTCCGGGAAAAGGTACCCTTCCTGCGGCTGCGCCTTTGCGAGAAATTTTTCCGCGTTGAATCGCTGCAGGTGCGTTGCATACACTTTTGCCATGTCTCGCGTGGTCGCGCCTTCGAGGATGCGGATGCGGATAGGCTCAAGACCGAAGGCACCGGTCGTAATTGCCCGCGCAACTGAAAACACGTCCTTCGGCTCCTTGAAAAGGTAATCACCCGCGCGCACGCCGCGGTCGCGGCCAAGAATTTGCACCGCAATCCGGAAGACGTGCGATTCCTGTATGACCCCCTGCTCTTCGAGCATGGTGCCCACTTCCGCGGCAGATGCTCCTTCCGGTACCGTTACCAGTGTCCCGACGGGAAATTCCCTGGGCGGCGCGATGGCAAGCACGTACAACAGGAGCGCCGTGAGCCCGCCGGCGACAATGATGACGATCGAACGCTGGTTTGCCTGCTCGCGCCACTCCTGTGCCAGGCGCGATGGCTCGTAATACAGCCACTCGAACACACGGTATGCGTACTGACGTATTTGTTCCCAATCCATGGACGGTGATTATATCGGCAGGTTCGCGGGTGCTTCAGCTTTTGCAACCGGAATACGCGCGAGACCCGGAGCTTGTACCGTCGATGAAGGTGGGTGCCACAAGGTCGCAAGTACCTCGGTCGAGAAAATGTGATGCGGGGTAATCCACGGATAATTGAAGAAACAGCGACGGCGGTACGCATCGATGAAGCGTCGTGAGATGAGGCGATACCGGATTCCGTTCCAATCCTGCCAGGCAAAATCGAAAATATTGTGGCCGCGGCGCGGGCGGAGGACCGACATCCAGTTTGGATTTGCAAACGGCCGGTAGATCCAGCGCATCATTGTGTATTCGGGGCCGCGCATCTTGTTTGCGGGCGCGGAATAAATGCCGCGGAATCCGACTTCGAACGGTAATTTCGAAAGGTGCCGCTCCATGATGCGAATCTGTTCGGTCTGCTTCCACGTCGGGCGCGGGAAGCCAACCGCATCCGGATCTTCTTGCGCGTCCTTCAGTATTGTTGATTCCTTGCGAATTTTTTCGACTTCCGCCTCAACGGTTTCCCGCCACGAACTTTTGAGGTGTGCGCGGATGACCATTTGGACCCACATCTGCTCGTTCTTGTTGATCGAACTGAGCACCTCAATTACTGACGCAAATGGGTCGACCCGGTGTTCTTCTTTTGGGTCTTTGTCGAGTTCAAAATCAACGTACGTCTTCGGTGTGTACGCGTTAATTTTCGCGTGTAATGGATCAAGCGTGTCCTCCCACGTCCACCTTGCCATCGCTGAATCGAGTCCGTATTCGGTTACGAAACACTCGACGCTTTCGTCGTACACAAATTTCGCGGCATAGTCTTCCGCCTCGACAACCTCCACTTCCGGATATTGGGCGTACAGATTCGCTTCAATCGTGTTTTTAAACATGCGCCTCGTCCAGATATAGAAGTGGACGTCGCCGCCGAATGACGCAAGCTCGAAGGAAAAATACGGGCGCACGCCGCCGTACCAGTTGCGGTCGATGAAGGTTGTCTCGTTGTACCTGATCCAAAGATTCGCAAACACCTGTTCCATCGCGCGGGGTGATTTCGTGATGTCGGTCGGCATTTTTACTTCCAGAAGGATGGGATCGGTGCGCGTAAAGACGAAGAGCGATTGCACATACAGCATCCATACGCCCCAAAAACCCGCGATGGCAGCAGCAGGCGCCAGGACCGGTAGCGCGAACAAAATCCAACCCCCGACGAGACTTGAAAACTGCGGCACGAGCGATGCTGCGGTGATGTAGAGCGGCACATAGAGTCCAATCAGAAATACGCCGCGGGAAACGTTCCAATCTTCCGAAATATATTCGACCCACGCGGTGATGGAGAGCCACTTGTGCGTGATCGTATGCCAGAGCGTCTCCTTGGGAGGCTCAATGACATACTCGATCCCGCCAGCCAGCGATTCAAATAGCGAATCGGCAAATCCCTTTTCTGCCTTTTTAGGCATAGGATAAGTGTACCATTGAACGGCGCGCGCTTACAGAGCAGGCGCAAAGGCCGGTGAAAGCGATACGTAAAAACTATCGGCTGACGATGTACTTCCCTTCATTGTCGCGCTTAAATTCCGTGTGTTGGAGGTTGACGACGATCGTCGCGTCCTTGACGTAGCGTTCGCGCTTCACCCGATCGATGATTTCTTCGCGCGTAAGCGCGCCATCGCGCATGAGGATGTTGCGGATGACGTCGCGCACAACGCCGGGGGCATAGCCCCATTCCTTGAGCGCGTACAAGCCGCGCCCGACAAGCACGAAGCGCTCGTCCTTGATGAGTTCGTTGTGGGTCGTCGCAGGGTGCGCCTCACGACGGAACAGTTCGCGGATGCCGCGCGCGACTTCCGTAAAGTGCATCGGGGAGCCGTGACGCTTCAGCGTCAGATAAGCAAAATCACGCGTATTCTTGATGCGGACATGCGGGGACTCAACGCGTCCCCACTCGCCAAGCGGATTGCGCGCGAGGCGCTTTGAGAGCGCGAGCCAGCGCCGCATGATCTCGACATCGCGCGCCCGTGCGCCGGTGTCTTTGAGGTTACGGGAAAATTCGTCAAAGAAATCGTCTTCAGAAAGAAGCGCCATCGGTTCGATGGATTCGTACAACTTCGTGAGCGCGCCTTCGATCGCTTCCATGAGCGACGCATCCACGTGCCAACGGCGGTGAAAATCCGCATCCTCACGCTTCTCGCCGAAATGGTGGCCGACGGTGAGGAGAAAGAGCGTGTGATTGCGGTCCTGGTCGTTCTTCGCGATCTCCGCGAGGATGAGACTTTCAGGCAACGCACCGCCAAGTTCGTGGACGACGCGCTTCAGTTCTTCCCACGTTTTTCCGTGTTGTGCGTAGGCGCTCGATTCGCGAACGCTCGCAATGCCGCTGGACTCGATCTGACGGACGCGCTCGCGGGTGATGCCGTACTCTTTGCCGATTGCTTCGAGCGTCCGGCCCTTGCCGGTCCCCGCGAGTCCAAAGCGGTCGATAAGAACGCGACGGGCACGCTCCGGGAGGCCTTGCAGGAGGTCTTTTGAAACGGCCTTCGGGGAAAAGGAGAGGGTGATTCCCTGTTTTACTGCTATTTTTTTGTTGCGGTCCGCGGTCATGGATTTATCAAAATTGACTTACTCTCTCTTCGTGACATACCTTATATCAATCGCCATCAATGATGTCAAGGCTCCCTGTCCACCCTGCATCCACACCCTATGCACAAGCGCCATCGGTATACCGCAGATCTTCACGAAACGCAACAGTGGTAGTATTTGGGTATGGCTTTGCCGTCCGCATCCTCCCCGCAAGGAGTCCGCGTGCCGCCGCATGATCTCGAAACCGAGAAGGCGCTTTTGGGCGCACTGATGATCAACCAGGCCGCAATCTACGAAGCGGCAGATATCGTACACGTCGACTCTTTTTACGCCGGAAAGCATCGTTCCATTTACGACGCGATCCTCAGCCTCTACACCAAGGGCGAGCCGATCGACATCGTTACGGTCGCCTCAAAATTAGATGAGCGGAAGCAATTGCAGGACATCGGCGGCCGCGCATATCTTTCGGAACTCGCTGGCTCGGTCGCGTCTCCCGGCTCGGCCGCGCACTACGCGCAAGTCGTGCAGACGAAATTCATGTTGCGCTCGCTCTTGAACGCCGCAGCCAAAATCGGCGAGCTGGGTTTCCAGGAAGATCGCGAAATCGAACAGGTGCTCGACGAAGCCCAGGCGGCGGTGTTCGCGATTTCAAACGCCTCAACGATGCGCAACTTTACCGCAATCAAAGAAGAGCTGGACGATGCGTGGGAGCGCCTCGAGGCGCTCCAAAAGCACACAGGGGCGCTCCGCGGCATCCCGACCGGCTTCCCCGCACTCGACAATATGCTCTCGGGCCTACAAAAAAGCGATCTCATCATCCTCGCCGCGCGACCGTCCATGGGCAAGTCGGCGCTCGCGCTCGATATTGCAAGACAAACATCGACCAAGCACCAAACGCCAGTCGGCATCTTTACGCTTGAGATGAGCTCACAACAAATGGTGGACCGTATGCTTGCGGCACAGGCCGGCGTCAATTCGTGGCGGTTGCGGACGGGCAAGATTTCGAAAGATGAGGAATACGAGCGGCTGCAAGAGGCCATCGCCGAGCTGAGCGAGGCGCCGATCTTTATCGACGACAAGCCGGGCATTACGGTACTCGCCATGCGCTCGACCGCTCGCCGCATGAAAATCGAAAAGGGCTTGGGGCTCGTCATCGTCGATTACCTGCAGCTCATCACGCCGACGACGCAGGGCTCGAACGTCTCCGTCGTCCAGCAAGTGACCGAGATTTCCCGTTCCCTCAAACAAATGGCCCGCGAGCTGGACGTGCCGGTGCTCGCGCTCTCGCAGCTCTCGCGCGAGATCGAAAAACGCCGCGGACGACCCAAACTGTCCGACCTTCGTGATTCCGGTTCGCTCGAACAGGACGCCGACGTCGTGATGTTCATCCACCGCGAAGACATGATGGACAGTCGCTCCGACGGCGAAAAGAACAACATCGCCGAAATCCTCATCGAGAAGCACCGCAACGGGCCCGTCGGGAAGATCGAGCTCCTGTTTGACGAAGAGAAGACAACGTTCCGCACGATTGAAAAGGCCGACTTCGGTGACTTCACCCCGGAGGCGCGTGTTGGATTGGACGAGGCGCCGTTTTGATACACTGCACGCATGGATCCGATCGATCGCCTCTCTTCGCTCTTCGAGCGCTTTCCCGGCATCGGCCCACGCCAAGCACAGCGGTTCGTACAATTCCTGTTGCGATCGTCGCCGGCCGTACGTCGTGAACTGATCGAGGGTGTGCGCGACCTTGCGTCTTCCGTGCACCAGTGCCCCGAATGCAAACGCTTCTTTGCGGGCACGAAGGGCGCGTGCACTATCTGCGCCGATACCCAACGTGATTTCGGGCTTCTCGCAATCGTCGCGTCGGACGCAGACCTCCTCGCATTGGAACGTTCGCGTACATACCGCGGTAGGTATTTCGTGCTCGGCGGGCTCGTATCGCTCGCTTCAGATAAGGCGAACGGACTTCGTATCAAGGAGCTGCTTTCTTCGATCCCTGCGCGCGCGAAAAAAGGTCTTTCTGAAATTATTTTGGCGTTTCCGGTCAACCCGGAAGGCGATGCGACCGCGGCACGGGTACGTGAAGAACTGTCGAAAAATGACATCAAAATCACGAAACTCGGCCGCGGGCTTTCGACTGGCTCGGAGCTTGAATACGCCGATCCGGACACATTAAAGAGTGCCTTTGACAATCGTCGATGAAATACAGAGAATACGGCGGGACTGTGCATCCGCTTATGGAGGACCTCCGTGTCGGTACTATGGAAAACCTCGCTTGGCCGTTTTGTGATCATTCTTACAGCTCTCCTGATCGGCTACGTTGCGCTGTATCATGTCTTCGACCCAATCCTTTTGAGGACATATCACTATTTCATCCTTGCGATCATCGTGGTAGTTGCCGCGCTTCTTGCCCGCTACAGTGAACCGCCAAAGGGGGAGTAAACATGATTGAGAGCCCGCCGTGTGCACACGGCGGGCTCGAATACTAGGGGCAGAGCCATACGAAGCCGCTACCGCGAGAAAACACTTTTTTCTCGCCGGATTATGGTGGCCCCGAGCCCCCACTGTCTTTTAACACCGCGGCGGCACACGTTGATGCAAAAGTCGCGCCATCCGCTCCGCGTCCGAAGTTGAAATGGCGGGTGGCAGATAGAGAGTTGTGGAACATCAAACTCACCATTGACATACGGCGCGATGAGCCCAAAAACCACTGTCATCGGCAATTACTTTAATCCCTCCTGGGATGCAATGTCGTATAAGTCTCCAACCCGCGGTGTCTCAAGGTCGAGCTTGCCGCTGTGTATAACGGCTATAGTACATTCCAGCGCAATCGTGTGCGTTGTGCTGCTTTTCTTAAGCAGCGTGTCCGCCGCGCGACCGATGGCCCCTCCATTTTTCTCAATCAGTTCGATCAATTCAGCGATGCTTTGCTCCTCCTGAGAGAAATCATAGTAGCTGATGGCTTTGTGCATGTGTGCCTCCTTTGACGGGCATCAACTAATAACACCCTACTACAGGTGTTTGTGCGCGGTAAACGAAGCGGTTCCTACAGGCTGATTTTCACTTTCGTGAACGGCTGACGGTGGCCCTTTTTCTTGAAATAGCGCGACTTCTGGCGGTAGCGGATGACGGTGACCTTGTCGTCGCGGCCTTCGTCGACGATCTCTCCGGCGACCTTTGCGCCTGAGACGTGCGGAGAACCGACGGTGACTTTGTCGCCATCGGCCGTGAGAAGTACGGTATCAAAATTGACTTTCGAGCCCTTGCCCTTCGTCCCCTTCAGGCGCTCGACAGAAATGACGTCCCCGTCCTTGACGAGGTACTGCTTCGAGCCGGTCGAAATGATGGCAAATTTGGCCATAAGTTGTTTGAAAAAGTTAGGGACAACGAGACGCTTGCTGCCGCACCAAGGCCTTGCGACCCGGTCGCTGGGAAGACCACACCCTAGGAAAGTCCGCCCTGTTTGCGATGGTAGCGGAGCAAATCGGAAGACGTCTCAGCCCCTCTCGCGCGGATAATATATCGCATTAAACTAGCAGTGGCAAGTGCATTATTCTAACGTTTGCGGACGCTCCAATATCCCAACTTCAAGCCCCGACGACTCGCCCGTTATCCGCAGCACGTCCTTATCAATCTTCCCCAGTTCCTTCGATCCCGCATTGAAGTGATTCACTGTCGTCGAGAGCGAATTACCGAGTTTCTTGTAGTAGTCTTCGTAGGCCTTAAGATGCCGCGAAAGGCTCTCAACGTTTTTCACGATATCCTTTGCGGTTTCTTCGATCTTGAACGCCTTAAACCCGTACAGGACTGATTGGAGGTACGCCGCAAACGTCGTCGGTGAGACAATGATGACCTTTTTTTCGTTATAGGCATAGTCGATGAGGTTGCGGGTATTCACTTTCACCGAACCGACTTCGTTGACGAGGAGATCGTAGTAAATCGCCTCGGCCGGTATATACATAAAGGCAAACGGCAGTGTTCCGTCCTTTGGCCGTACGTACTTGGCGCATTCGTCAATGCGCAACTTCAAATCGTTCTTGAATTGCTTCTCAAGTTCTTCCCGCTGCCTGTCGTCGATCGCGCTCACAAGCCGTTGGTAGTTGTCGAGCGAAAATTTCGCGTCGATCGGGATAATGCCCTCCTTCGTCATGATGACGGCATCGACCGTCTCCCCGCCCGGAAATTCGTGCTGCATTTTGTACGAACCGGGCGGAAGGATGTTGGCGAGAATCAGTTCGAGCGACGCCTCACCCAGATTCCCCCGCTGTTTCTGGTGCTTCAGCACTTTTTCGAGATTTTGTAGTTGCTCCGCAAGCGTGAAGACCTGCTTTGTTGATTCTTTCGTCTCAGTAATGCCTTTGACGACCTCAAGGAGCTGGCGCGCGACCTTTTCCGAGATGTCGCTCATGAGGCGCTGGGTTTCGGCGCTCTGTGCGCGCATACTCTCGTTCATCCGGTTGGTGCCGTCGCCGAGGAGCCGCGCCAGGTCTTGGAGCTGGTTTTGTAGAAGCATCAGGCCTTGGCCGTCCTCGCGCGGCTGGCGGCTGCGCCAAAAGAGAAAACTCACCAGTGCAAAATTGGCGATAAGGAGGATGACGATGAGCCACTCCATACGCATATTGTACCTGTTTCCGCGATTGACAGAAACCGCCTCTGACGTACCATAGGCGGGTTGTTCTTTCCGGGTGTGTATGCGATCACACCATCGCCTGCCCGGAGACCCGCAGTCCCACCTCGACGCTGCGGGTAGAAGGCCGGGTACCCGCGTGCCCGGCCTTCTTTTTTTGTATCCCTTTGCTACACTTCCACCATGCTTGTCGACCAGATAAAAAGCGACATGAAGGACGCAATGAAGGCGAAAGATGATCTGCGCGTGCAGACATTGCGCGGCGCCATCGCCGCCTTCACGAACGAGCTGGTCGCGAAAAGCAAAAAGCCGACTGACGCAGTCGATGATGCGATGGCGATGACCGTCCTGAAGCGATTGTCGAAGCAGCGGAAGGATTCCGCGGAGCAGTATGAAAAGGGCGGCCGGCCGGAACTTGCCGAAAAAGAAATGAAGGAACTTGCAATCATCGAAAGCTACCTGCCGCAAATGGCGTCTCGGGAAGATATCGAGAAGGTTGCGCGCGCTAAGAAAGAAGAAATGGGCGTCGACGCCGCGGGCAAGGGAAAGCTCATGGGCGCCGTCATGAAGGAATTCGCTGGCAACGCTGACGGTGGGGTCGTGAAAGAAGTCGTCGATTCCCTTTTTTAAAACGCCTCCTTTCGCACGTGCCGTGAAAGCATGACCGACGCGGCGGCTGCAAACCCAGCGAGCACGATGCCTGTCGCAAACGCAACAACTACAGGCGTAAGCAGCACGAGTACGACAAAGAACGAGGCCAGTGCAATCCTGCCGATTGCGAGCCCCATTTCTTTGAGCGCCGTATATTCGTCGACATAGTGCCCTCTATCCGCCCACTGGTCGTGCGCATGTGCGTCTATGCCGCGCTCCCCCGGCCGCGCCGCCGAATGATAATAAATATCCGCGACAACGATCTGCAGCGGCGTCCCTGCGGCAAGACGGAATATCCAGCTTGAAAATGCAATGGTCGCCAGTACATACGGGGATTGTGCTTCGCGCCGAACGATGAACGATCGCACTATGTGCCGCGCAAGAAACGCCATTAAGAACGTCGCCGACAATACGGCACCGAGCAAGAAAAATGACTGCCCAAGGATGATGAAGACTGCCAATGGCCACACGAGAAGGAGCGCAGCGCCCTGCATACCATCGAATATGGCGACCCAGAGCACGTCCCGATGCGAAGGAGAAACGAGAGCGCGCACCGTTTCGGAATAATCCCACTCGAATCGCTCGTACGTCTCGGGCATGGCAAAAAGCGCCAAAAGCGACGCTCCCGCAAACGCCGCAGCTGCAGCGAAGAGAAGACCGGTGCCACCCGAGATTTCGCCAATCACGAAGCCGCCAATAAGCGGCACCAACGCGAGCGAAGCCTCCCGAATGAGCGAGTCACGACTATCCAGATGACTCTGCACCGCGGCAGCAGCATATGGCACGAAATACAATGCGCGCTGGATTCCGCCGACGATGACAAAGCCCGAGATGAGCGTAAAGACGACTTCGGGAACGAATGCGAGGCGAGAAAAAAACAATTCTGCCAAGAGACCGAGCGAGACGACAGCTGCAAATGTGCCAAGCATGAGCGCGCGCCGGACGCCATGACGCAGCGCCGCGGCCGCGAGCGGCGTGAGGATCACGGCGATGCCGTGCTGCAGCGCATACAAAATTGCGGTGCCGGCGAGCGCGAGCGAGATGTCGGACGAAAAGAAAAATAACACGCGAAACACGACGATCCATGCAAAAAAGTTTCCCGCGGCAAGCGCGAGACGGAACAAATAGCGATGTATCGCAAGCGCTTCCACGCCGGAGCGACCCATACTACTGGATGCGCGGGCGGGGTGCGGCTTCAGGACGGCTGCGCGGTGCGATTTTCGGATTCCAGAAGGTCGCAAGCGGGATTAAGGCGACGAGTGCATATCCGGCCCAGACGCTCCATTCAGAATAGAGCCCCCAGCCGGAAAACGGTACAAGTACGATCGCATCGAGCGCAGCGGCTACCACAGCCCAGCTGATCGAATACGGTGCGACGTCCATGCGCGTCGTCGCGCGGAGCGAGCGGGCTGCGATTGTCGTCACTGACGCGAGGACCGCGATGCGGATCGCGAGCGCGACGAGACCGAAGGCGAGGCCGTAGATAACAAGCCCCGACCATAGGAGGTACATGACAGCATAAATGACCACTCCCCACCCGAGGGCGCGCAATGCGAATTGCATGCAAAAATCATACACCCCCTGACGGCCGAAGCCATCAGGGGGTGTAGATAACTGGGAAATTACCAGTTGTTGGAGCGCCGTCCGCCCCAATCGCCGCCGCCACCTCCTCGGCGTGGTCGGTCTTCCATCGGACGCGCTTCGTTCACCGTAAGGGTGCGTCCGCCGAATTCCTTGCCGTTCCACATGTCGATCGCGCTTTGCGCGTCGTCATCGGAGGCAAATTCGACGAAACCGAAGCCCTTCGAGCGGCCGCTCATCTTGTCCATGATGATGATCGCGGACGAGACGGCGCCGGCCTGCGCGAAAGCGTCACGGAGCTGATCTTCCGTCGTTGAGTACGGAAGGCCGCCCACATAGAGTTTCTTAGCCATTGTGTTCTGTGCTGCTTGTATAAAAATGTAAACCAACCTTTCCTTTCCCTAGCCTCGTAAAACGCGCACAGGTGGGGAAACTTACATTCCCCGACACGGTAGCACATTCATGAAATTAAGCAAGCGTTATGCGGACTCAGCATATAAAATATTGAACCGAATGAAAACTTATTTGGCTGAGTTCTGGGCGTTTTATAGATCGTCCCCTAAGTTGCAACAGTTACTGGGAGACACCGACCCCACCGTCCCTATCGCTCCGCAACGCTATTAGTGCCCGCTATGATCATCGGAGGGGTCACCATCGAAAATGTCAGGACGTGGTTCGCCAATGATCTGAAGTGTGCCCCACGCCCCTTTATCGAGACGAGCAAGAGCGTGATCAACCAAGACATATGTTCCCGGCACGTCTGCCGTAAACTCCACGATAGTTGCTCCACCAGCGGGCACAATCGTGCTCTGCACATTCTTGTGCGGCTCGCTGCCTATAGCTGCTTCGGGATACACTGTATCAAATATTTCACCGATGAGATGGAATGAAGAGACGAGATTCACACCGCCGTTGCCGACGTACATTCGCACTTTCTCGCCCTGATTCACGACTACCTTGTCTTTCGAGATAGCGCCAGTACGTCCATTGAAGACGACGTATTCTGGATTACCGTCGAGCATTTTGCCTGCATCAATTACCTGCAACCCCTTTGTCCCACGTGATCCAGCGGTATAAAACTCGCCTTGCATTACATAGAGTTCTTTATCCACAGGCGGCAAGCCTTCTTTTGGTTCAACGAGGATCAAACCGTACATCCCATGCGCCATATGGTTGGCGACGTTCGGATGAGCACAGTGATACACGTACAGCCCCGGATTCAGTGCCTTAAACTGCATAGTTTTCGATTCTCCAGGCATAACATCGGTAACCGTCGCACCACCACCCGGTCCCGTGACAGCGTGTAAATCGATCGAATGCATGTGGAGGCTTGATGGATCGTTATGAAGGGTAAGCGTTACGGTATCGCCCTCGCGAACACGCAACATCGGTCCCGGCACCGTGCCATCAAATGTCCAGTAGTTCAACATGACTCCGGGGGCTATCTCAGAAAGTACCTCTTTTGTGGTGAGTTCGATATGTACGTCTGTCGGTTCGGTTCTCCCCGTTGGCGGAGGCACGTCCAAAGAGCTGCGTGCAATGTCAGGGATGCGCTCGTAGCTGTCGAGATGTGAGAAAAACTTAAATATATTTCCGAGAGGAAGCTGCGGACCGTCGGCAGGACCGTATGTTGTAAGCCCAAACGGATAGGCAAGGTTGTGCGGAACACCCACAGGGAACCAGAAAAAGAGCATCACTCCCGCAAAAAACGTGCCTAAAAGCAGCGTATTGCGAAGCGAATAATGCTTTCGTAGCACGATGTACAGGAAAACCAGTGCCGCGAGTCCGGCGAGCACAAGACCAAACCCTTGCACGATGAGATAGTAGAAAAGAGACCAGATTTCAAGGAGCGTGTTCATAGAGTTTCTTAATATGGGATTTTACAATCCTCAAAGCAGTGTGCGTCACGATTGAGTGTATACACACGCTCCCTACCGCGATCCTCACTCTTTACCGCATCAACAGACCGAAGAACGTTGAGGTGATGTGTCACGGTCGGTTGCTTCAGCTTTACCTGCTCGGTAAGTTCTCCAACCGTCATGCCCTCCTTGGCTTTACCGAGCATACATACAAGGTTATAGCGGCTTCTATCACCGACCACTTTAAAGCAGTCGGGGCACAGCTCTTCCTCGCCGCTTTTGACCCATTCGGGGCGCGGATATGTTTTTTCTTCTTTACTGTGTACCTGTTTTGTGTTGCGGCGCTTTATCCCCATCGATTTTTTACTCATAGATACTCATCTATGGATATTATGTATAGACGATTATCAATATAACAAACTCTGGCGTTATGTCTAATACACAATCCCCAGTCCTTACCGAACTAATCAAACGCGATGGTTCGCGGGTACCGTTCGATAAAAATAAGATCGCTGTCGCTGTCGAGAAAGCCATGCGGGCTGCGGGAGAGTACGCGGATCATGCGCCGGAGGACATCGCGGATGCGGTCGTAAAGGCTCTTGACGTAAAGAAAAAGACCGATCCCAGTTTCATTCCCTCCGTCGAGGGGGTACAGGACGAGGTCGAACGAGAGCTGATGCTACAGGAGTATCCTGCCACCGCTAAAGCCTATATCCTCTACCGCCAGGAACACGCGCTCATGCGCAAGCGCGATATTTTCAAAAAGCGCATCAACCTCAAGCCGTATGAATACCCTGAATTATTGGAATATGTTGATGCCATCCGCCACTCGTACTGGATACATACGGAGTTTAACTTCACGAGCGACATCCAAGATTTCAAGGTGCATGTGACGTCCGCCGAACGCACGGCAATTAAGAATGCGATGCTCGCAATAGCGCAGATTGAAGTTTCGGTAAAAACGTTTTGGGGGAACATCTACCATAAGTTGCCTAAGCCAGAGATCGGCAACGTGGGTTATACGTTCGCAGAGAGCGAAGTGCGACATCAGGATGCCTATGCCCACCTCCTTGAGATACTCGGGCTGAATCACGAGTTTGAAAAAATAAAAGAGATGCCAGCCATTCTGAAGCGCGTGAATTACCTTGAGAAATCAATCCAGCACGCGAAGAGCGACGACAATCGTGACTATGCGCAATCAATCCTCCTTTTCTCGCTATTTGTGGAGCATGTGTCGCTGTTTTCGCAGTTCCTTATCATCATGGCGTTCAACAAGTACAAAAATATCTTCAAGGGCATCTCGAACGTGATCGAGGCAACGTCAAAGGAAGAGCAAATACACGGTCTCTTCGGTATCGACATCATCAACATCATCAAACAGGAGCATCCCGAATGGTTCGATGACGCCTACAATGAGTCCATCATCGAATCGTGCCGCGAGGCATTTGAAGCGGAGAGTGCTATCGTCGATTGGATTTTCGAGGATGGAGAGCTTGAACATATTCCCTCCGCGGTTGTGAAGGAGTTCATTAAAAATCGCTTCAACAACTCGCTCGCTTCCATTGGTCTGCCGCGTATCTTTCCGACGGATGGAAAACTGCTTGATAAGACTGAGTGGTTCGACGATGAAGTTATCGCAACAAAGCATGGCGATTTCTTCGTGAAGCGCTCCATCAACTACAACAAGCGTAGCAAGAGTATTACTGAGGATGATCTTTTCTAATTCAACATATGTACTGGCTCAATGAAAACAGCAGGGCGTTTCTCGCTAAGGGATATCTCCGTTCCGGAGACAGTCCTGAAGCTCGTATCAGATTTATCGCTGATCGAGCGCAGGAAATACTCGGGATCGAGGGTTTCGCTGATAAGTTTTATGACTACATGTCTCGCGGGTACTACTCGCTTGCAACGCCAGTGTGGGCGAACTTCGGTCTGCGCAAAGGTCTCCCGATCAGCTGCTTTGGTTCCTACATCGGCGACACAATGGGAGACATACTCTTTACACAAGCCGAGGCGGGCATGATGAGTAAGTTTGGCGGCGGCACATCCGGCTATTTTGGGGCTCTGCGTGGGAGAGGGGCGCCAATTACCGACAATGGCGTTTCGTCTGGCTCAGTGCATTTCATGCGTCTCTTTGAGAGCGTCGTGAATGTCGTATCACAAGGAGCCACTCGGCGCGGACACTTCTCTCCCTATCTTCCTATTGATCACCCGGACATCGAAGAGTTCCTCGAAATCGGCACCGAAGGAAATCCCATTCAGGAACTCACGCACGCGGTATGTGTGAGCGATGAATGGATGAAGCAGATGATCGCAGGTGATACGGCGAAACGTGCGATCTGGGCAAAGGTGCTGCAGCGCCGTTCACAAATGGGTTACCCGTACATTTTCTTTACCGATACGGTGAACAACAACACCGTAGACGTGTACAAGGACAAAGGGCTGCGCATCCACGCGAGCAATCTATGCAGTGAGATCGCCCTGCCGTCCAACGCGGAATGGTCGCTCGTGTGTGATTTGTCCTCTCTCAACCTCCTCCACTTCGAATCGTGGAAAGAAACGGACGCAGTCGAGACGCTCGTGTATTTCCTTGATGCGGTCATGACCGACTTCATCGGTAAGCTCGAAGAAATGCGCGACTCGGAGTCGAGAGAGCACAGATTGGCGTTCCGGTTTATGGAACGAGCATACAACTTTGCCGTAGCGAACCGCGCACTTGGCGTCGGCGTACTCGGCTGGCACTCGCTCTTGCAGAGCAAAATGCTCTCGTTTGAAAGCATGGAAGCAGCAAAGCTCAATGTTCAAATCTTCAAGACGATCAAGGAGCGCGCTTATTCGGCATCCGCAGAGCTCGCAAACCTGTACGGTGAACCAGAGATTCTTAAAGGATATGGTCGTCGTAACACTACGCTCATGGCGATTGCTCCGACGACATCGTCAGCGTTCATTCTCGGGCAAGTCTCGCAGAGCATTGAGCCAGTATGGTCCAACTGCTATGTGAAAGACATCGACAAAATGAAAGTGACGATCAAAAATCCATTTCTTGAAAAGCTACTCGAAGAGAGAGGAAAAAACGACAAAGAGACATGGCACAGTGTCCGCGATAATGACGGCTCGGTACAGCATCTCTCGTTTCTGACGCAAGGAGAAAAGGATGTGTTTAAGACGTTCGCGGAGATCGACCAGTACGCCATCGTGGGGCAAGCGGCTGTACGCCAGCTGTACATCGATCAGAGCCAGTCGCTCAACCTCATGATTAACCCCAAGACCCCTACCAAAGACGTGAATGCGCTCTACATCGAGGCATGGAAGCAGGGCGTGAAATCGCTTTATTATCAACACAGCATGAACGCGGCACAGACCCTCAACAGGAAGAAGCTCTGCGTTAATTGCGAAGCCTAATTAAAAATAGTATGGAACTCAGAAAAGAAATTATTGATTCTTTGCTAAACGCAGACAGCAAAGCTCTCGCGACCACTGGACCGAATGGGCTCAATGTCGTACCGGTCTCGACAATCCGCGTCGTCGACGGAAAGATTTGGCTTATGAATTATTTCTTTAGAAAGACGATTGAAAATATCGTTGCCGAATCCCGCGTATCGCTCGTAGGATGGAAAGGTTTCGACGGATACCAGGTAAAAGGGAGCGTCTTGTATGTGACTGAAGGTCCCCAGTTTGACGAAGCAAAGACATGGGTAGCACAAAACCTGCGTGATCGCGTCGTTAAAGGGCTTCTTATTCTCACACCTGAAGAGATACATAGCATTTCTCCGACCGCAGCATAAACATCCATGTTTGCCGGTGTTTCCGAATATATTGTATTGGCACGGAAGCAAGAAACTTGCACCACGACCACACTTACACTTACGAAATCGAACGGTTCCATCCCGCAGTTCTTTCCAGGGCAGTGCCTCACGGTATATTTCCCCGATCTTAGCCCTACGCTTGGCAAACAATACAGCATATCGAGCGCACCGTGCGAACAGGTGTGTACCATAACAGTGAAAACGATCGGGAGATTTTCCAATCGATTATGTTCACTGGCTCCCGGGGATCGAATCCTCGCGTCAGAGCCGCAGGGCACTTTTTGTCCGACATGGGAGAGCAACATAGTGCTCCTTGCTGGAGGCATGGGCATTACGCCCTTTCGGGGTGTAATTGTCCAAGCCGTGTCATTGTCTCTCCATCCACAAATAAGGCTCTTTTACAGCGCTAAGATTCTAACAGATATGCCCTTTGGAAACGAGCTGTATGAGGTCTCGCAGCGGCATTCTTCGTTTTATATGGAGAGATTTGTTACAAAAGAGCCCATTTTCTCTACAGAATTAAAATGTCGCCGAATGCGACCAGATGATATCCTCAGCAATCGCGATTCTCAAACGCAGTATTTGATTAGCGGTTCGCTCAACTTTGTACTGGGAATCAAGAACGTTCTCGTAACAGCGGGAGTGGAGCGAACACAGATACTGACCGAATCCTATTTCTAAATAAGGTTAAAGACCGTATTTCTTTCGCTTCAAATCGTAAGAACCATACCCGCCTTCGAGGTGCCCTACAACATCATCCTTGATGTTCTTCTGGTCAATGGATCCGGAACGAGCGATCCAGCCTTTGCTACCATCGGCTTCGAGTACGATGAACTGGTCGGAGTCCGACGAGACAGAGATGCTTGAGTTGTGGGTGGTGAATAGGAACTGTCTCCCATGTTTGCTCACTCGCAACTTTGAGCATATGTCCGCCCAGATAGACGGTACGTCAAGTGCATCTTCCGGTTGGTCAATAACCACGGGCATGTCCCCGTCGCCAAGGGCGATCATGATGAGCGCATCAGCCTTTTGCCCCATTGATAGCTCGGACAGAGGGTAGTATTTGCCGTCTTTCTTTTGGTAGCAGATTTCGACTCTGTCCTCTGGGTATCCCTTGTATTGCAGCGACAGAGTTTCAAGAAGATTTTCAGCTCCTATGAGCTTATCAATGATGTTCTCTGCTTTCTGTTCGGTGAGCTCTGCTGTCTTTGCAAGCTTCTTCGCGTCTCGATCTAAAACCATTTCGACGAGATCAATGGGCGAAATACGATCGGTGATTTCTTCAACCTCTTTTTTCTCTGCCAATGACCCCACCTTGAGCTTGTTTAGCATTTTAATGTATGTGGCACTGTTATCGCCTTGCTGTACAGTGATTTGCAACCTGCCACCGGATCTACTCGTGATGAGCCCCGCTTGTGCTGAGCGCTCAGTAAAATAGGCATGCTTCGCCGTTTTAAGCTCCTGCAGCAGCGTGATGCGCCTTGCCCTGAGGCTGTCACAGCGAGTTGCCGCCTTCTTCGCTGTATCGACTTGTCCGTCAACCTCTTTTTTCTCTGCCGCCAGCCTCTTCCGCTCCGTCTCAAGAGACTGTTGTTTTTTCTCCTGTTTCAACTCGCCGTTGTATTTTTTCTCGACTCGGAGAAACTTGTTCGTTTTCTCCCATAATCGCAGACGGGTCTGCGCTTTCTCTTTCGCCCTCGCTGCTGCTTCCTCGTGCTTCCTCAATGAGGTAACAACCGCCTCGTACTCATTGCTAATGCCAGCCTCTATGATATCCACGAGCTCCTTCGGAGCATTTTTCTTAGTTGGTGCAGCTCCTTCAAAATCGGTTATGGTCTCGGCAATCTTCTCTAAAAGATCATCGTAGCCGGTAATTTGTTCCTCGATAGCAGCACGCTCCTCTACGAGTTTTAAGTAGTCTTCGGAGGCTCCTTTTTTGCCATCGCCACCAAGTTTTCGCTTAAGCTTTTTTAGCTTCTCGTCGAGCGTACCTTGCTGTTTATACAGGTCATCGAGGTTTGCGGAATCCTGAACGGCTTGATACAGATCGTGATCCAGACTTCCGATTTCCTGCGTGATCCTCGCAACATTGTGGCGATAAGTATCAAAGTCACGGAAATTATCAAGCAGCCCAAGTTGAGCGTTTGGATCACGAGTTATTTCAAGGATTTCGTTCTGGCTGTATGTGAGCAGTGGAAAGATAGACGTTGCATCACCGGTAAAAGCATCTCCCGTAGTTTTATTTTTGCACGACACGCTTGAGGCATATGGGCTACGCGGATTATCGTATTTTCGCGTCAGCTCGTATTCCTCACCGGACGAATCTCGGAACAGAACCTTAACCTCGCCGTTGATGCGCAGCTGCTTTTCAAGCTTTTCCTTATGATCAGAGAACAAGCTCGGGTGCGGTTGTCGATTGAAGGCAAAACGAAGGAACTCGACAATGAGCGATTTGCCGGTGCCCGTGCCGCCAATGACGCTGTTCATGCCGGGGTTAAAAACAATATTTTGCCCATCAAGAAAGCCACCGGAGACTGTGATGGATTCGATACGGGGGTGAGCTGAGTTTATTTTTTCTGTCTCATAGTCCTGCACTATGCGACTATCCCGATCCTCGAAACACTGTCGCAGTGCCTCAAGAGTAAGCTCTCCCATTTTGAAATACGTGAAGTGATTGCCGATCGAGGCAAGGCAGTGTCCGCCGTTATTTGGAGATCGGTTGTCCGATGATTTATATACCGCCAGCTTGCGCTCATACACCGGATCGTTACCGTTGAGGTAATCAATGAGTCGCTTGCCATCGGTCCTTTTGAAATCGGTGTCGGTCGCCTCGACCGCGCAGAGGTTAGGATTTTTCACTATGTCGGTACGCGGATTGCCCGTGATGTCTGACAGAGCGCCATGTGATGAGTTCGCGTGCGCAAGTACGGGTAACCCTCCTGCCTGCCTGATTACGTCGATGACGTCAGACACGCTCTTAGAGGTAAGCGCGTCTTCACCGGCTCCCTTAATGTCGAGTTTTCCGAGCACCTTTTGCAGGTCATCTTTCGTCTTTGCCGGATCGAATAGCGCAATAACGTGAATCGATCCGTTACGAGCTCCGCCGCAAGAGATTTCGATTCCGGGGAAAACGGTAAACCCTTTCTTCTTGGCAGCTTCTTTTGCATGATCAATAAAATCGACGGTATTGTGGTCGGTGACGGCAATAGCGTCCAAACCGATCTTTTGGGCATGCTCTACGATTTGATCCGCCGTAACGGTCTTATCGCCAAAATCATGCGACGCTGGGGTATGAACATGTAGGTCGAGTTTTCGTAGTTTTAGTGACATATTCGCTACATGTTCCGCGCATGGTGGGGTCTTGCCTAATATCTATAGTCGCGCTTAATACCTTACCAAAATCGCCTTCATTTTTCTATACGCTCCCTTTCCTCCCTCCATTTACGCCGTTCTTCCCGAGACAGGGCGTCATACACCTTATCGCGCTGTCGCTTCTGCGATTTGTAGATTGGGTTCCACTTTTCGCACACGACAAGCTCCGGGTTTTCCTTCTTGAGAAAGATGTACTCATAAGGGCGTCCGCTTTCTCCCATGATGATCCGCGCCTTCAAGCGCCCCTCCTTCACATACTTGCGTGCGGTGGATGGATGCACGCCAAACTCCTTGAGCTTCCACGCTTTGAAATAACTATCGTGCGCCCACAACACAAACGGAGGCACAACGCCCTCGATGATCGCCTTGTGGCATGTCAGACAGCGTTGTCCTCCGTGGTGATACCAGCCGTTCGACGCATCAATCGAACGGCTGCAAAGAATACATGTGTGAGGACCTTCTATCGGGAAGCCGTCCGGTTCCGTCTTGAGACGCCGGTCGAGCTTCTTGATGTGCACCGCGATGCGATAGAGGGTGTCGAAGTAGCCGACGAGATTGCGGGCGGCTTCCTGCGCTTCCGAGTCGGACAGGGATTGTCCCTTTTGCTCGTACTCCTTCTTTATCAGCTCCGCTAGCTCGTCTTTGGCGGTCATAGTTATAAACCGAACAGTGAGAGAAGCCACGACCAGAAGCCGCGGCGAGGGGTAGGCTGAGGTTCTTCGTCAGCAGGAGCTTGCCAATCTGTAAGTGCGGCAGAAGCGACTTGCTCCGATTGTGATGTAACCTGTGACTGTTCTCGCGGCATGTAGTCTGCCGTTGCAATCTCGACGGCTGCCTGCCACGTGGCGTAGCACTCATCAGGTGAGAGCATGCCGAAGTCCGTGTCCACGCTTAGCACCTTTCGCACGCACGACGCAAGAACGGGACCACTACCGCCAGCAGATGAACCGCCTCCGGTTGAGCCACTAGCGGCATCAACTTGTTCAATCGTGATGTTCCATTCCAGATCGGCTGTTGTTGTTGCGCCGTCGGCTGAGATGGCACGATGTTCTGTTGTACCTTCACGCATTGATTGCCTTGGGGCACATATCCAGCACTACACGAGAATGGCGTGCATCCTGTCCCGATGAACATATAACCGCTCGGGCATGCAGTAGGCACTACCTGCTGACGCACGCATGAGCCATTGACCAAGGTGTAGCCCGCCTGACATTGGACCGGCTGTTGCGCCCGGCACAACGGCGTCTGAAACGCATACTCTATGTTTTGCAGACAGGCGTACCGACGCGATGGGTCGCTCTGATCGCCGCTGCATGCACTCACTTTGTTCATGCACGAGTAGAACGCGGAGCTGCCATACTGCGCTTTGAGCGATGCCTCAAGGTTCTGGTTCCGCTGCTGGTTCGTCGGTTGAACTTCGACGTGGATGGGATTGTAGACGCCACCGGGGTCGAACTCGCCGAACGCGAAGACTGTGCTAAGGGGAAAGAACAAAAACACTGCAAGAAGTAGGAATACTTTTTTCATAACCGATACGGATAACTTGTAAGCCGTCGCGGTCTTGCGCTTCCCCAAACGCAAAAATCCCGCCACGGAGCTACGCTTGCGCGTACGTACCAGTTTCCCGATACGGCAGGTAATGCGACCCCATGGCGGGGGTTTT
>DATMBM010000006.1:0-28764 GCA_035559235.1 Minisyncoccota bacterium | reverse complement strand
CTCTCTGCATCCATGGTTGTCGACCGTGATGCAATCCCCTACGGGGACGATGCGCTTGCCGACCTGTTCCTGCTTGCGGAGCGTATGCGCTCGCACGGTATCCTGCGCTCCTATCACCTGCGCCACGACATGCCCGATGAGCCTCCGATGCACTACTGGCAGGTTCGCTTCCGCGACGCACCAGATGAGGGCAAGGGATCGGGTTCAGATATGCGCGATTCGAGGCATGCACTCACCTGCGCCCTCGCCGAGGCGCTCGAGCGCCATATCTGGTACGAATATTCAGACTACTTCCTCTTGCCCATGCGAAAGACAGTCGCCGAGATGGCGGCGTACCCGCACATCGCACCTGAGCGTTTTACTGGTTTTTCTGACGCACAACGTAGCGCGCATCCGCGGCTGCGCGTAACACCGGAGAGCACCTTCCTTTGGATACAAGGGTACTCATGGACCGAAGGGCGGCCGTTGTGGCTTCCGGCGCAAACCGTGAGCGCAAGTGCGACGATAACCGAGCATGGGAAGTTTTCTGAGCCGCTGCTTCGCGGCCGGATCACGACGGGACTTGCAACGCACGTTACGCGCGAGGAGGCGCTCCTTGCCGGCGCGCTTGAAGTGATCGAGCGGGACGCGTACATGGTCACCTGGCTCAATCAACTTTCGCCGCCCCGCTACGATATCGATGCGCTCGCAGCATCCTACGAACCGCTCGCGCATCTGCGCGCACAATGTGTGCGATATCGTTTACAACTACACGCGGTGCGACTGCCGACCGACGCACCCGCGCACGCTGTCCTAGCAGTTGTCGAAGATAGTTCCGGGATGGCGCCGCGTTTTTCCGTCGGGCTCAAGGCGCATCGTGACCCACGCGCGGCAATGTACAAAGCGATTATCGAGGCGCTCCGCGCACGACGCGGCACGCGACGGCGATTGACGAGGCGCGCAAAAGACGCACCTGTGGAAACGACAATCGGACATCGCGAGCGCCTGACGTATTGGGCACGCGAAGACACCGCGCCTCGGCTTTCGTTCCTCATTGCGGGAGAGCGTATGCCGTTTCCGAAAGAAGTCTGGGAAGATGATTCCATCGCACAACATTTCGAGCGTATAACCAAATGGTGCACAGACCGCGCTTATGAATTGACATCCGTCAGCCTGACCGATTCGCGCGCAAACATCACACCGTGGCATGTCGAAATGGTCGTCATCCCGGAATTGCACCCGATGCATGTCTCGGAGCAATTTCCGCACCACCACCCGCGCAGGCTTGCGAGTGTCCCGCTGCAATTCGGCTATACGCCGCTGCCGGAACCATTCAGCGCGGAGCCGCATCCGTTTTCATAACCATGTCGTCCCTGATCCCACGTATCCATGAGGCAATACGAGACGCGCGGCGGACGCACCGAGGCGCGACGATGCATCCCTCGGATGCTCCAACCGGAGCGCACAAAGAATATCCGCGGATGCCGCGCATCATGTTGCCGCAACCGAGGCGGCTTGAAACGCCGCTTTATGACGCTATCGGAAATCGCCGATCACTGCGGCGCAACGGTATCGCACAAGGATTGAGCGATGAGGTGTTAGGAACGCTCCTGGGCACCGCGCTTGGCGTCTCGACCAATGCTCCGCTGCGCCATTACCCGTCGGCAGGAGCACTGTTTCCAATTGAAACTTATCTTGTCGGATATGTCCGGAAAGACGCAGCGCCAGGCGTCTTCCACTATCATCCGACGACACATGCGCTTGAGCACCTTTGGGACATGCCGGCTGATTTCAAACCGCTCGACATGAACACGTCGTCGGCGCGGATTGAGGGCGCCTTCCGGATTTTTTTTACTGCCGTCTGGGAACGTTCGAGTGCAAAATATGGAGACTTTGCGTACTCACATGCACTCCTTGAGGCGGGACACATGGCACAGAACATCTTACTGGTCGCTGAAGCACTGTCTCTCAGCGCGCGGCCGCTTGCCGGGTTTGACGATGCGTTTATTGCAGATGTGCTCGACATCCGCGCTCCGTATGAACAAGCAGTGTATTCAGTAACGATCAGTCCCTCTGAAACGATCACGTTATAAAAAGGAGCCGCCTTGGCGGCGGCTCGCAAGTACGCTGGGTCCAACGAGGACTTGCTAGTTGGTTTCTCTGCAGGTTTTGTAGCCCACGGGAATACGCCGCGAGGGCCTTTGCAGATGTCGAAATACGTGTCGCATGAGCGCCAGCACCCGATCGCATTCCGCCCGCCCTTCGTTGAGCAGGTGGCCATGCAGGCCTTGTGCATATCCGTGCACGAGCGCGCGGACGCATCGCCGACCGAAAGCGCGAGTGCAATCATGGCGCCCAACAGTATCACGAAAATCCGCATTGCTACCTCCTCTTGTGCTCGATCCGGAAGAAACCAGGACCGTACCTGCACTGTACCAATCGATGGGCCGCGTGCAACTCATCGCCATACGCCGCGCTATAATCCCTGCATGATCCGCGTCTTTACCAAAACGCGCTCAATCATGATCTTCGTCGCATCATCGGCGGCACTCTACGCCGCAGTCCTTGTCACGCAGGATCTCGGTATCATACGTATCATCCTCGCGGACCCTGCTCTTAACGCTGGAGACAAAGTTCCCCTTCTCATGACCTTCTTGCACGCCGCACTCTTTACTCTTCCGCTGCAAACAGCAGCGTATGTCGGACTGCTCTCGCTTCTCATAGGACTCAATGTCGCGCTCCTCGAATTCTATTTCCGCATGTATCGTGCGGCGCCCTCCGCGGCGGCTGCAGGCAGTGGTGTTGTTGGGGCGCTTGCCGCAATCCTCGGCTTCGGCTGCGCCGCATGCGGTTCGCTCTTTCTTGCGTCGCTCGCAGCAAGCGTCGGTGGCGTCGGGTTCCTCGCATTCCTGCCGTATGGCGGCGAAGAGCTTGGGCACGTCGGAATCGCGCTCCTCATGCTCTCGTCGTTCTTGTTGGTGCGCGCGATCAATAGACCGCCGGTCTGCCCGATATAGTTTGATCAACGCTGCGCTTCTGCTAAGGTGAATACAGGTTTGACTGCGCCCCTACGGAGGTACCTATGCGCGCCCTTCTTGCACTGCTCTTCGCCCTTTGGGCATGCCCAGCGCTTGCCCAGGATGTTTCGCACCGAGCGGTTTCGCTCGCGATGCTAAAGTCTGCCGCATTTCAACGCGTCACGTATGTATACGTGTCATTCGCAAACGAGCACACCGATGGCGGTGTCGAATGGAAGCCGCCGTGCCGAGGTTGCACCGTCATCAAGGCGCCGTTTGATCTGGAAGTCGGCTTTATGGCCGACGGCTGGATGAAGCGAGTACGCGGCAAAGTGGTGTTCGTATGCCGGCTCGGCGTACGCAGCGATCACGCCGCACGCGCGTTCATCAAGGCGGGCTACGCGGCGCGCAATGTATACGCGCTCTCGGGCGGCATGTGTGCCGCTGGGCTCAACTGCGAAAAGCCGCAGTTCGTGCAGTGAATAGCGTGTTCTGCAGCACATCTTACGAAAGCCGCATCGCGGCCCTCTTTGTATGTTGCGTCACACTCAACTACGATTCGATTTCTTTCTGGAGTGTTTCGAGGCCGGCGGTATCCAAAGCAAACGTCGGACGGGACTCGAGCGAGCGCATGTTTTGCGTAATTGCGGCAGACAGCCCTGATGAATCTGCAAGCACCGATATCGGGTAAAACTCCGCAAGCTGCTTCGCATGCATCACTTGTTCACCCACTCGCTGCTGATTCGGAAACACGATGACGCGCGCGCCGCCCGAGACGGCCTCAAGAAGAGAATTGTACCCGCCGTTGATGATCGCGATGTCAGAGGCCGCGTGCATCCGCGGCAGATCCCACTGCGTGCGACGTATCCTGCAATTCGGTGCGGCATCAAACGACTGCGCATCTTCGGCCGCGTATGGGCCAAGCACAATGTCGAAAAAGGCGTCGGAAAACGCCATGGCCGCTCGCGCACACTCTGCAAGAAACTGTCCCGCCTTCATGCCGCCTCCTGCCGAACACACGATCCATGGGCCGTTGGGGACTGCGTGCGCTTTTCGCACTGCCATGCGATCCACCGCGGGAGGCATGATGTAGCCGATATGCTTCACGCGCGTGCCGAGAGACTGCGTGAACGCACCTCCGGATTCTTTCGATATACGCGCGTCGGATGCGAATAAAACCGCATCGTACGTGCTTCGCACCTCGTCGAGCACACTAGCCGTAAAACGGTGCGTGTCGTGCGAATCGAAAATACCGCGCTCGACAAGATATTTCCGCGCGCCCGTCCGCTTCAAAAGCCCTCGCAGCTCGTCAAACATCCCAAACGGCAAGTAATCGGCGATGATGCACTCAGGCTGGAAGGTATCGTGGATCCGTTCGCAGAGCGCCGAGATGAACACGATCGCATCGCGGGCGCTCATGTCCCGCCATCGCGTCTCTTCCCGCGCGTGCGGGCCGTGTCCCATGCTGCGCCAGCTCGGGATATGGATGAATTCGCACTGCGGCGGCAGCATGTACGCGGCTTCGCGCTTGCCGGTCACGAGGAGTGTTGTATGCGACGCCTGGAGGTGTTCGGCGATGCGCGAAAGGCGCCGAAGGTGGCCAATCCCGCTGCCGTCTTGCGCGAAGAGAAGGATTTTTTTGGCTGTTCGTTTCATATCTTACGAAAGAAGAAGATCTTCCCGATTGACGAGCCCTTCGCCAAAAAAGCCGGGTGGTGCCGAAAGGTCGAAGAGGTACCACACTCCATGATCCCGCAATCGGTCGCGTTCTATCCCCCACGGCACCGCAAAGTCGTCCGACTCGACGTCATATTCATGCCGCAGCCATTCCTCGCCGGCGCTGATGTTGCGCTCTTTTTCTTCAGGCGTGAGCACATCGTGATGCAGGTGCATCCAGCCGTGGTTGCGGATATCGACGCCGATTTCCTGCAATTCCCGTACGTCGCCGGTCGAGAGCGTTTCCAGATGCGGCGGCAATTGGATCGCGACACCGCTTTCACGAGCGCTCTCTTCGATCACGCGCTCCTGCTCCTCCCCGGTTTTTGCGGCACGTATGGCTTTTTTCAGCTCTTCCCTCGCCGCGCGTTTTCCTTCTGCGGTACCGGGCCACTCCATGCCGCGAAAGCGGATGCTCGATGCGGTATCGAAAAACGCATTCAAAAGCGCCGGCGCGTACGGACGGGCCTCGGCGACATGCCACGGATTGATGAAAAAGGTGACGGCATGTCCGTTCTCGCGCGCAAGGCGGGCCGCTTCTGCCCCGGAATGTGTCGCATCGTCCACGGTGAGCGCGTCACCTTCGCCGCGAAGCGCTCTTTCAAGCGGGACGTACGGCTGGTTCCGCGAGCGCAAGTGCGCGACAAACACGTCCCTATCGAGCAGGTTGCGATGGACCAGGCGCGATCGGTCGAAGTTGCGCACGACTCCGTGGGTGAGGTAGACGCGGATCATACCGTGAGTGCATCAAAAAGCGCCTTGCGCGCACGCGTATTCTTTGCGAGATCAAACGTCGCTTCGACGCGTTTCCGCCCCGCGTTCCCGAGGCTTGAGCGCAGTGCTGCGTCGGACAACACTCGCTCAAGCGCATCCGCAAGTGCGACATGGTCTCCGGGCGGCACTAAAAGTCCCTCGACATCGTGAGTCACCAATTCCGGTATTGCCGCCACCGTCGTCGAAACAACCGGCACGCCAAGCGCCATTGCTTCAAGAAGCACGTTCGGTGTCACGTCGCGTGCGCCGTCGGAGGCGATGACCGACGGCAAGACGACGACGTCGGACGCGAGCATTTCCTTTGCGACGTCGCGCGGGGAAAGTGCGCCGCGAAAGCGCACCTGCGCCTCGATGCCGAGCGTGCGATAGAACGCCATCAGCGTGTCGTGGTAGTGCGCATGATGCTGGTAAAACTCACTTTTTCCGCCGAAAATATCGCACTGAAATGAGATGCCACGCTCACGCAAGACAACACAGGCACGCAACAGGTGATCCAACCCCTTCATCTCGACAATCCGCGCGATGCAAACGATGCGCGGGACACCCGCCGTCTTCTGTGCCCGCGGTTTGAATTGTTCGACGTCGACGCCGTTGTAAATAACATGTATCGGCGGCGCAGCCTCGCCCAGTAATGATGCGAGGTGCGTGCGATTGTATTCGGAATTCGTAATGATAAAGCGTGCACCGGAAAGTTTCTCCACGAGCCCCTGATTTGAGTGTGTGCTGTATATGTCGTAGCCGGCCCGCGCCTGCACCGAATACGAAATACCGGCAAGCTGCGCGGCAAGTTTCGCCTCGAATGCGGCGTAATCGGCCCACGGCGCATGGAGATGCGTGATGTCCTCGTCGCGTACCATCCCTGCAAGATAGAGCACGCGGTAAAACAGGTTCGTGTCCTCGTCGCGGCTCTTCGTCGACGCATAGCGCGTGGATACGATCTGCTCCCACACGCGCACGGTTCGGACGGGATGGCGGAAGAGGAAATATGCGTATCGCCGACGGAATACCTTCGGGTCGAGTGCAAAAAAGGTCCGGACGAGCGGCATAACACGCTCGACCGAGGGATCTGCCATATCGGTGGTGCCGACGAATTTCCTGATGACGACACATTGAAGCCCCGCGTCGAGAAGAGCCGCGATTTCGCGGCCGATGAATGTTTGTGAGAGGACTGGGAAAATCTTCAGGTGGTACGCGATCTTCATTGCGTCGATTATGACGCGTGACATCGAATAATCAATGACCGGTTTCGGAGCGGTTTAGCGATCTGTCCGAGAAGGACCACGCGCGCTCGCCAAGCGGCGAGCATACGAACAAGAGACCGAGGAGCGGGATGACATGGATAAATGAGATGTCCATGGCAAGATAAATCCCGACATGGAACGCGATCAGCACGATTCCGGCGATGCGGTGCAGGCGCGGCAGGTACGCGACGACAAGAACGGTACACTGCACCAGTACGACGATCCAGAACGCGCCCCACAGTATTTCTGGATGCGCGGTAAACCATTCGCCGATAACTCCCACCTCGCCGTTTTTGAGCGTGCGGTTCACGAGAATGTGCACGGGGCCCGACACGTTGAAAATCGAGATGAGCCCCTCGCTGGATTGCATGAGCGCGCGCACGACCTTCCAGAGCCCCGCGAGCGCGTACGTCGAGAGGATGACAAACTGCGCGCACCAAAACGTGGTGAGCGTGAGCGTATCGGCGTCTTTATTTGTTCGCGACGGTAGAAAAACGAAAATGGCGGCGACGTATATCCAGTAATGGAGGTTGTGTCCGATTTTTCCGAATGAGTTTATGAATGCGCCGACTGAAAGCAGGCTCACAAGTGCGACGATGCGCAGCATGCGATTGTGCGGCGCGGCTGCCGCTGCCGTACACACCGCGACAGCCGCGGCAAGGAGTATCCACATGAGCGTCTCCGGGGCGATTGTCTGTGCCCAAAGTAGCGGCCAGAGCGGTTCGAATGCTCCCGCATGCACGTGCCACGGCTCCGCCGTAATGCGTTCCGCCGCAACGTATCCCGCAAAAATATAAAACACCCGTATCAGTATCCATGCGTCGCGCGATCGTTCGGCTCGCTGTGCGAGCTGGCGTACGTCGAAGACGATCCGTGCGAGATAATCAGCGATCATGGTCTGTGGCGACGAACGTATCGATCGTCTGGCTGTGTATGAGCGCGCCGGACGGAAGCACGCGCTCTTCACGCACCAAGCTGTAGGTGACGCCCGGTTGTAGATACGCGCGCTCGACGCGCGTCCGGAGTTCCGGAAAATCGCTGCGGCGCTGGAGATATGCTTCGCCCATGTCTTTCACCAGGTTGTAGGTGTCGATCGGGAATTCCGCGCCTTGCGCTTCCACAATCGACTGCAAGTCTTCTCCCGCCGAATCGCCCGTGTGTACCAGGAGCCTGATATGAACGCTGGATTGCGGCACATGGGAGAGGAGCGACCACGAAAAAAACGGGAAGAGCTGCCCTTCCCCTTTTACGAATCCGCCCAGTACGATATTGCCGGCGACAATGCCGGCGATGAGGAGCGCGTATCTGGCACGGGCGTCGGGCACAGCCCGATTATACCGCGCCGTGCTTACATCATCTTCACGTCGATGGAGACGCCCGAGGGAAGATCGATATTCGTAAGCGCTTCGATGACCTTCGCTTCCGGATTCAAGATGTCGATCATGCGCTTGTGGATGCGCATCTCAAATTGTTCGCGAGAGTCCTTGTCGATGAACGACGCGCGGTTGACGGTGTACTTCTTGATGTCGATCGGCAAGGGCACGGGGCCGATGACTTTGGCGTTGTAGCGGGCAGCGGTGTCGATGATTTGCTTCACCGAACGGTCAAGGACGGCATGCTCGTAGGCGCGCACCTTGATGCGCAGCCGATGAGAATCCGAGGCGGCTTTTTTGGCGCGCGGGGCGCGCGCTGCCTTCGGTTTTGCCGTCTTTGTCGCTGTCATAGAACGCGTGGAGTATGCACTATTGTGGGGGTTTGCGCAAGTTTTGGTCTACGTGCACCGCTTCGATTCCCCCTCTGGCAGCGGGGCGCGTCATACTCATCTCGCACGAAGAAAACCAAAGGCCCGCGAGCGCGGCGGGCCTTTGCGACACGTCACATAAAGCCGAAGGCGAAAATCGTCACCGACTTGTACAGTGCGATCAGGTTGCGCGAAAACGCACCGGCGTCGGAGACTGTGTCGTAGACCAGTCGCGCCATCTCGGTATTGCCCGCAACAGTCTCGATAGACGGTTCGGCGTCAACGACGGGCGCGAGCGCCCGGCGTACCGTGTCCACATCCTGAGTTCCAATGGTGACATGCATGCGCATGGCATACCTCATGCACTGTTGGTACTTCCGCTATCGTATACCCGCGCGGATGCGTGAGGAAGGTGGATAACGCGCTGCACCTTATTTCAAATGCTTGTCGAGGAAGGCGACCGTTTTTGCCCACGCATCGGCCGTTTCTTCGGGCGCATGATTCGGGCTCGACGGGTTTGCAAAAGCATGGCCGACGCCCGGATAAATGTAGATTTCGTTCTCGATGCCGAGCGTGTTCAAGGACGATTCGAACGTGCGTACCATCGAGACGGGAATCGCCTGGTCCTGGTCGCCAAAAACTCCCATGACCGGCCAGCGGATTGGCGCAAGCTGTTCGGTTGTCGTCGCCATGCCGCCGCCGTAGTAGACGACGGTCGCGTCCATCGGCTCACCGGAGATCGCAAGGTTGACCGATTGCCTTCCGCCAAAGCACCAACCCCACGAGGCCACCTTGCTCGCGCCCTGCCCGCGCAGGTACTGTGCCGCCGCGCGCAAATTCGCGATGCCTTGCGCCTGATCGAATTGCGCGGTGAATGCGCGGGCCTCCTCCTGCGTCTCGAGCACCTGGCCTTGGAACAGATCGACGGCTAGCACCATGTAGCCTTCCTTAGCAAGATTGTCCGCAGCTTGTTTTATTTCCGGCCGGAGTCCACGGTTTTCGTGGATCATGACAACCCCGGGATAATTTCCAGCGGCTGTCGGGCGAACGAAGTAGCCGTTTGCGCCTTGGAAGTAGCTGACATTTTGCGAAATGGTCTGCGACATATTAGTCGGCATTTGTTCCTGCACCTGCGGCGCTGCCGGACGCGTCATATAAATCCAATATCCCCCGCCGATAACAATGATGAGCGCAAGCGCGCCGAGCACATAACTGTTCATGCTGAAACTGTATCATAGGCCGCAGGCCCTCGTCGCATCGCGAAGCGATGGCCGAGGTAGGTAAAGATGAGAAACATTGGGAGTCCGACAATGTTGAAGAACATGTCGTGTCCGATCATGATGTTGTTCGCGATGCCACCAAGCGTCAGGATGATGCCGACGACGAGCGAGAGTCGGTATTTTTCTTCGGCCGAGAGGTATGTCGTGAGTGCACCGGCGGCAAATGCGCCCGCAATCCAGCCGAGAAGAACGAGGACATACGCCGTCCACGGCAGGCTTGCCGTAAATGCCTGGACGACAGCGGCATCATTCCAATCAAGGTTTTCCGGAAGCGGATAAAAAAGCGAATTAATGTATTCGAGCGTCATCATGATAACGAACGACGCGAGAAGCCCAGCGACGACTGGCCAAGCGTAGGTTTTAAGGAATGTCATATCCTCCGATTATACCGCGATCCAAAACCGCAATTTCTCGACACCGGCGGCGGGATTTGGGACGCTGTTTTTGAGGACGCCACCGTTTTTCTCGATGATTTTGCGCGATGCGACGTTTGTCGCATCGCACGTGACGAGCACGCGCTCAATACCGAGCTCGCGCGCCTTCGGCAGCGCGAGCTCGAGGATTTTCGTGCCGTATCCCCTGCCGCGCTTCGACGGGCGGATGTCGTAGCCGATGTGGCCGCCCAATGTTCTCAAATATTCAGTCAAGCGGTGACGGATATTGACGCTGCCGATATACTCATCACCGTCCACGAGCCAGAATTCTGTCGCGGGAACGTATCCTTCGGGTAGATTCTCACCACGCGATTGGCTGATTTTCCTCTCGACGTACGCGCTAAAATCGCGCTCGAGCTCGGCGATTGAAATTTGCAAATAAGCTTTGCCTCGGTCAGTCGGATCGCTGTCGACCTGAAATTCCTTTACCGCAACGATGTAGGATCTTTGTATGTAGTCGAAGGGACGATGAGTTTCATCGCGGCATTATACGGCTTTTATACCCTTTTGCCTTGTGATAGGCTCAATCGGGACCAACAGGCATAGGATAGGAGGAAAAGGTGCAGCGTCATCTTCCGACCGCAATACGACTCCTTGAGTTCGCCCGCGGCGATTGGATCGGCAAAGGTCTGAAACCGGCGACCAGGCACGCGATCTTCCGTATCGTTATGGGCGTGTACATCGAGTACCTCAAGGGAAACCAGGTATCCAAAAAGTCAGTACGACACATCATGCGCGCCAATCACCCGACCACGCCGACCAAGTACGTGAATCTGGCCATCGATTATGGATGGCTGAAGGTAGTGTCCGGCAGCGACAGAAGGCAACGCTTGATCGAGCCGACTGACCAGTTGATACTGGTCATTAAGGATTTCGTAAGCGGCATATCCGGCGCGCACTAGCAACCAGCAGCGTCCACTAACGCGAATCGCCCCGTGCCAATGCGGCTCGGGGCCTTTTAATATTCCGGCGATGTTTTGTAGAGTACAAAATATTTTTTCGTGTCTTCAAATATACCTGATATATCGTGAGTATACGCTGAAAAGATTCGGCCCGCGAGCGCTTTGTGCGCTCGCGGGCTTTTCTCATGAGCGAGCTTAACTATAATTTGCGAACACTGCTCGCTCCGAGCTGCATCGCGCATGCCGCGAAGTAAGCTTCGCCTTGAACGTTGGAATATGTGAGAAAGGTCGCATTGGGCACTTTCTCGTCTGAACTTACTTTTGGCGGATGATCAGCGCACATCGGATCAAGTTTCCTGCGCAGCTCGTCAACAAGTTCGTTCTTCACCATAATTTCGACCGCCATAATGAGTCCTCCTAAAGAGCTTCGGTCGTCGAGTTATACAGCAACGCAACGAAGGATGCAACGCACGAAACAGTCCGCCACTTGGACGGACTGTTTCGTGCAGGATTCCCTGCAGTCGTTGCGTAATTACGCGACAACCTTGGTGACAACTCCGGCACCAACGGTCTTGCCACCCTCGCGGATAGCAAAGCGCTGCTGCTCTTCGAGCGCGATCGGCGCGACGAGCTTGACCTTGAAGGTCACTGTGTCGCCCGGCATTACCATCTCGACGCCTTCCTTGAGGGTCACTTCGCCAGTGACGTCCGTCGTGCGGACGTAGAACTGCGGCTTGTATCCCGTGAAGAACGGCGTGTGTCGGCCGCCTTCCTCCTTGGTGAGGACGTAGACCTCTGCTTCGAATTCCGTGTGCGGCTTCACCGTCCCCGGCTTGCAGAGAACCTGGCCGCGGTGGACATCTTCCTTCTTCAAACCGCGAAGAAGGACGCCCGCGTTGTCGCCGGCCTGGCCCTGCTGGAGGGACTTGTTGAACATTTCAACGCCGGTGACGGTCGTCTTCTGCGTATCCTTGATACCGACGATTTCAACTTCTTCACCGACTTTCACGACTCCGCGATCGATGCGGCCCGTCACGACAGTGCCGCGGCCTTCGATCGAGAAGACGTCTTCGATTGCCATGAGGAACGGCTTGTCGAGTTCGCGAACTGGCTCCGGAATGTACTCGTCAAGTGCCTTCACGAGTTCCATTACCTTGTCGCTCCATTCGTTGCCCGGCGTCGGATTTTCAAGTGCCTTGAGACCTGAGCCGCGGATGATCGGCGCGTTCTTGCCGTCAAATCCCTGCTTTTCAAGAAGGTCGCGGACTTCCTCTTCGACGAGGTCGACGAGTTCCTTGTCGTCAACCATGTCTATCTTGTTGAGGAAAACGACGATCTTCGGCACACCGACTTGGCGCGCGAGCAGGATGTGTTCGCGCGTCTGCGGCATGACGCCGTCGGTTGCGGCGACGACAAGGATGGCGCCGTCCATTTGTGCCGCGCCGGTGATCATGTTCTTGATGTAGTCGGCGTGACCCGGCGCATCGACGTGCGCATAGTGACGGCTCGGGGTCTCGTACTCGGAGTGCGAGAGCGAGATCGTGATGCCGCGCGCCTTCTCTTCCGGCGCCTTGTCGATATCATCGACGCCCTTCACGGTCGCCGTATAGCCGTTCCCCGCTTTCGAGAGAACGTTCAAGATCGCCGCGGTCAAGGTCGTCTTGCCGTGGTCGACGTGGCCGATCGTGCCGACGTTGACGTGCGGCTTTGTTCGTGCAAATTCTGCTGCCATATTTTTTGCAAATGATTAATAATTCTAGTAATCCGGCCGAGGCCGATTTTTGCCAACGCGTTGAGTGCTCCGGTACTTTCTTGCTTTTCCCTCCCCCGCTTACTGCAGTTCGCTACGCTGCACGGAGAAAATAGGCAAAGAAATACGCACAGAGCGTGCGTGCCTGCATACTACCAAATTGAGACTGGGGTGCAAGCTCGAACGCCGCAGCGGAAATCAGGATGATTCCCCTTTTGAGTCCTCAAGCGTCTCCTCTATCTTCTCCAGATTGGCTCGAACGGCCTCTTGGAAGGCGGCAAGTCCCTCCCCGGCAACGAGCGGATCGTTGCCGGGATAGGCATACAACCATTCCGCCCTCGTGACGTGTTCGACTTCGGCGGCGGCGCGCGAGGCTGCCTCGCGCGCCTCTTCATATCTTCCGAGTTCGAAAAGCGCGATCGCCGTGCTGTTGAGAAGCCATGGATTGTTTGGCCACTCACGAAGTCCCCATTCGAGCGCCTCGAGCGCAACACTCGGCGCACTGGCCTTTAACAAGACCCACGCATAGTCGTTGATCGCGCCCCAATTCGCGGGCGCAAGCGCAAAATAGGTCTCGTAATCCTCAACCGCGCCAAGATAATCCTGCGAAAATCCCTTTATGAGTGCACGCATATAGTACGACGAAGGCGACGGTTCAGGATTCAACCTGATTTCCTCGTCGATGAGCCAGAGCGCGGAGCTGAAGAGCCCACGCAAGAATGCAATGCGGGCAAGCTCGTGGCGCACGAGCGGCATCGACGGGTCGAGCCGCAGCGCTTCGCGGAAATAGTATTCGGCGCGGAGTATGTCGTATTCACTCGCGTCGACCGCATTAAAATGCGTCTGGGCAATTTCGTAGGCGCGCGCCGCAGACGGCGCGCGCGCGTATTCGATGTCTTCCAGTACCGGCGCAAGCACCGACAGGCTGAATAGTATGACGATCGCGGCGCTTGTAAGAACTGCCACGACGACAGCGACGCCGACACGGGCAGCTTCCGTTATGCGTCCGTCGTCACTACCAACCTTCATAGGCCTTCGCGTACCCGTACGGCGCTTACTGCCCCCACACTTGGAGATTCGGCACGCTCGATCCCAGGTTGATGAATGTCTGCAACTCAGCTTTCGTGGTTGCGGGAATAAAGTAGGTGCTGCCGGTGTTGTTGGTTACACATACGTACTTGATATCAAGGCGGGCACTTGGATCAAAATCCTTGGTTAGTCCGCCTTCGACGACCCCGGTATTTACATAGTACCCGCCGCCATCGCTCGTCTGCGGAAGGTTCAGGTGGTTGTAAGTAGGATCCGATGCGCACGACGCGGGCATGATGTGCAGTCCCGCGGGTGAAGGGTCGGTAAATTGCAACTCCGACGAGACAAACTTCTCGCGAGGCTGAAACATATCGAAGAGTATCGCGACGCACGAAAGTGCAACGAGCACGATGGCCAGACGCCCGATTGTCCGCAAGTCTTGCGCGCGTTGTGTAGTACGCTGCGACATGATGGTTAGCGATCGCGCTTGAGTGCCTCTACTTCATTTTGCAGCACGTCTATCTGTGCCTGCTGTTCTTGCACCGCCCTTACCAAAAGCGGGATGAGTTTTGAATAATCGACCGCCTTGATTCCATCGGCACCTGTCTGCACGGCCGCGGGAACGATTGCCTCCACGTCTTGCGCGATAAAGCCGATGTCTGTCGCCCCCTCTTTTTCTCCCTCCTTCCATCGAAATGATACAGGCTGAAGCGCGCGCACGTCTGCAAGTCCGCGTTCAATAGCCACCACATCGTCTTTGAGGCGCGCGTCGGAGCTATACAGGAATGCACCAGCACGGACCGTTCCAACCACGTCGAGCCGGTGCGCAGGAGACGCTGTGTTGATCCCAACAAGGCCGCCATTGTAGTAAATGATGCCGCCGCTGCCACTCACCCACTGACTTCCCCCTCCGCCAAGCGCGATGTAATTATTGACGATCGTCTGCAAACTCTCCCAGCTGCCGCCAGTGTTTTTGAACTCCAAAGTTCCCGCATTGTCGCGGATACCGTATCCCGATGCGCCAGCCGTCCCGCCCCAGTTGAGGTACCGGCTCGAACCAGAAAGGAGGGTATTGCCGAAAACCGCAAGGCCATTGACGCCGAGGACACCGTTTTTCGATTGTTCCGTCGAGCCGACATTGATGGGCGCCGCGACGTTGTTATTCGGCGGTGAGCCGCTCGGGCCCGTCCAGCTCATCGCGACTTGTGCGACAAAAAGTACGACAGTCAAGGTGACGAGGCCTAAAAACGTATTTCGATGAGTGACGTGCATAGAAGATATGAGTAATGATAAATGATTACTAACGGATGGACATCATCGTTCCACCCACGTGGGGACAAGGGTTGCGTAGACGATGGCGATGGTTGACGTCGCTTCACCGAGCGAATTCGAGCATTCGAGCGTAAAGCGCGTTGTCTCCAGGATCGGACTTGACGTTTCGCTGCCGCTCGCGCCGCCAAACCACTCGTCGCCCGCATCGCTGAAGACGCGACACGAGACAGTGTCGATGACATCCCAGTTCACCTGCGTCGCGTTGCCGGTCGGCACAAGGGAGGGCGAGAGCCAGAATTCCCCGGTCGCATTGCCCGGCACGACGCATGGGACGGCACCTGCCGAGCAAATGTATCCGGGATCGCATGCGTTGTTTTCCTGGATTGTCGGCGTGCAGATATTATCCCAGTGCGTCGCGTCGACGCATTGCGCGTTCGGATCCGGCAGACACGGGGTAAAGGTAGTGACCACTTCGAAATCCTCCTGGTCGGATGGATCGGTGCCGGACGAGAACTTGATCCACCCGACGACATCACTCCCCCACGCATAGCCGGAGAAGACGCCGCCGGAGATCGTCGGCCCGTACTCGGGTGACGACCCGCTAAGGCTAATCCAGCCGTCCCAACCACCACTCTCAGCAGCTTCGGCGGAAAGCGCCTTGAACCAGCCTTTCAGGGCGTTTCCTTCCATGCGCGCGGTACAGGGTGATTGCGGGCAGCCGCCTAAATCAGATGAGTTCGCGGAGATCCATCCGATGTTTTCGCTCCATGCGTAGCCCGACAGCTTGCCGTCTTCGTCGATGTTCATACCGTAGGTTTGCGATGTACACGGGTCGGACGAGCTGTTGAACGAAATCCATCCAATCGTCTCGCTCCACGCGAAGCCCAGCATATTTCCGCCCTCGCTGCCGCTGGAGCAAGCATTAGTTGCCTGCGTGCCAATACCCGAATACGGGCCGTCGCCGCCGCTGTTTGTGGCAAATATTTGGTATCGATATGTAGTGCCAGGTGAGAGATTCGATTCATCGAGATACAAATTCGTCACGCCTGTTGCGATGGGTGCAAAATTCACGCACCCTGCGCCGGCGCAACGCTCGACAGTGTAGTTCGAGGCGCTCAATGCGGCGGTCCAATTCACGCGCATGGTTGTGTATGAGACGTTTGAAAATGTCGGGGTGCCCGGGGTGCCGGGTAGAGGGTCGGTCTCATCTGTATCCGATATGCTCGAGCAACCAGGGTCTGTCGGATAATCAACTTTTGTGTCGCTGTCGTTATCAACACCATCTGCGCATTGTGCGGTATCGTACGGTGCCGTGGGCGGTGTGAAGTTCGTCGTCCAGCGCGCAATGCCTTTCGAAATGCGAAATTCGTCGAGCCAACCTGAAAAACCTGCGGTGATATTCCGGCCCGTGCCTATGTAGGGGCGGCCTGTCGTTGTGATGTAGTTGGTGCTGTCGGTGTAGGTCGAACCGGTTTGGACGCCGTTGAAATACATTTTGGTGGACCCGCTGCTGCGAACTACCGCAACGTGAATCCATGTGTTCGCGGTAACGACACTCGATATGATGCGATCAGCGCCGCTCACGTAGTAACGCAGAGTTCCGTCAGTCATGAGAATGATCACTGGGTAAGCGCCCTGTACAGAGGCAGGCCGCCCATCGTATACAGTGCGATTTGCTGTCGAAGTCACGCTCGGCACTCGCATCCAGAAATCGATGGTAAAATCCCCGGTGCCATACGCGAAATCAGCGGAGCCGTCGAGTTGCAAGTAATCGCCCGTGCCATCAAACAATGCGCTCGTGCCCCCGAATTTCGACTGAGCGTTGTCGATGTGTGCGGTGCCGCCCCTCACAATAGGGTGCGCATAGGTACTGCTGTCAATAAAGGTGGTTGAATCGTCAGGGCCGTCGGCATGTATGAGAAGCACTGTCTGTGCGTCAGCTTCTGCTTGTTGCGGCGCGCCGAAGAGCCCGCCAGAAAAGGTTATGAGGATCACGAACACCAAGAGGCTTGTTGTCACGACGAATGTCGGGCCTGCCATCGGATGTGCTGCAACTCGTGTGATGTGTCTGACCATACTATTGTGAGCCTCCGAGTGATCGGAGTACCTGCATTTTCTCTTCTTCTGATGGCGCGGGCTGTTGAGGGGTGAGGCGCGCGCTCCCCTCCGTATTCGCGCTGGACTCCGAAAGCGCTTGCAAAATTTCGCGTTTCTCATCCGCGGTGACCGACGGCTGGGACGAGACCGATACCTGCTTGAGGACGTTCATCTTTTCCGCGTCAATTGATTCCTCCGCCGTTTGTGGCTCCATCATGTCAAAACCGCCGTAGTACCAGGCGGCAAACAAGAGCCCGGCAACGATAAGTCCAATCGAGACAAAACCGATGATGAGCAACTCGCCTCCCTTACGAGAGCTTCCTAATGACATATCGACAGTGTAGCGCACCCCGTGACCATATGCTTCGCGCAATCCACACCGCTGGGCACGTATCCTTCATCAAAACCTTCCCCACCCTTGCTCTAGAGCGTACAATACGGGAAATGTACGACCGTCCGCACAGTTTTGATACACGCGGTTTTCTTTTCGCGGCGCTCTGTCTTGTCGCCGCCTTCGGCCTTCTCACCGCCATTCGCTACGGCACCGTCTTTGCGTCGGAACATCTGCGCAAATCGCAGACCGCGCTCGTGACACCGGCGTCGGCGGAAGAATTTACAAGCATCGAAGACGAACGCGCGGTCGAGGCAAGCGGTGGCACGGCGCCGTCGCGCTTCACCATAAGCGACAAGCCGCTGCCGCATGTTTCCGCAAAGGCATTCATTGTCGGCGACATGGAAACCGGCACTATTTTCGCGCACAAGAACGCCGCAGTGACGTACCCGATCGCCTCGATCACGAAGCTCCTCACCGCGCTCACGGCGAAAGAACTACTGCCGGACGGTAGCGCGATTACCCTCAACGCCGACGACCGACGCCAGACGGAAGGAACCCCCGGCTCGATCACGCTGAACGAATCGTTCCCGATGGAAGAGGCGCTCAAAGCGCTCCTCACCGAATCGAATAATTCGATTTCATACGCGCTTGCCCGCGCCGCGGGCACCGACGCGTTCATGGCGGAGATGCATACGAATGCAAAAGAAGCCGGTATGCGCGGAGCGACGTTTGAAGACCCGTCTGGCATTTCCTCGCGCAACCGCGCAAACGCAGTCGACATCTTCTTGCTCACGCGCCACCTCTACGACGAAGCGCCCGACATTCTCGCGATGACGCGCGCGACCGGCGAGACGATTACCGCCAAGAGTGGTCGGCGCTACTCGCTCGGCAACTTCAACGTCTTTCACGGAGACGATCGCTTCCTCGGGGGGAAGACCGGCTACACGAACGAAGCGCGCGAGACGATGACGACGGTATTTGAAGTGCCGGTCGACGGCGAGACTGCAACCGTCGCGTTCATCGTGCTCGGGTCTGAAGATCGGAAAGCAGATATTGAGAAATTGCGCACCTGGTTCCGCCAGGCGGCGTCGAAAGTCGAATGAACTGCGTCCGGCGCTCCGCGCCGGCCGCAGCCCCTCGCGCGGGGTTACTGCACGTGCACCATACTTGAGCACGTCACACTCTTTCCGTCCGCGCCCGTCGCCTTGATAGTCAAAAACGGATAGCCCCGCGTTTCCACCGCCTTTCGGTATTGGCCGCTCGGAAAGAGGAAGCCGGTCGGGAGCGGAAAGGCGCTCTCCCCTTCCGCATCAGGAATGAATTCGAGCGTCGCGGCATTCGTGCTGGTCCAATCGAATACGACGACTTCGCCGAGCGCGTAATTGTACTTGTCCGACGTGAGCGTACACGAAACGCCGCTGCTGGTACCCGATCGCCCGATCGTGCGCGTCGCCTCAGTGATGGCGCTTTGTGCGGTCGCTTGCGCTTGGTCGCGGACCGCTTGCGGCAGCGATGGATTGGCTGATACGGCCTGGAGCAACATCAGAGCGCTTGCGAGCAATTGCGCTGCGGCTTCGAGGGTCATGCATCCAGTATACCAAACGGCCGCCCAATTGGGCGGCCGTTTTAGGTATCAGCAAAATTACTTGCGACTTGCGATAACTTCATCCGCAACATTTCGCGGAACAACCGCGTAGTGCGAGAATTCGAGGTTTGGGACCGCGCGGCCTTCGGTGAGCGAGCGGAGCTGCGTCGTGTAGCCGAAAAGCTCGGAGAGTGGGACTTTTGCCGTGACGACTTTTGCCTGGCCGCGATCGCCCATCGCCTCCACCGTGCCGCGCTTCGAGTTGATCGAGCTCGTGACGTCACCGAGGAATTTCTCCGGTGTGACGACTTCCAATTTCATGATCGGCTCGAGCAGTACCGGCTTTGCCTTCTGCATCGCTTCTTGCATCGCATTGATCGCCGCAAGCTTGAAGGCGATTTCTGACGAGTCGACTTCGTGGTAGGAGCCGTCGTAGAGATCGACGGAGATATCGACGACCGGGAATCCGGCAAGCACGCCGCGATCCATCGCCTCCTTCAGGCCCTTCTTCACCGAAGTGATGTATTCGGCCGGAATGACACCACCTTTGATGTTGTTGATGAATTCGAAATGGTCTTCGCGCTCGACGTTCGCTTTCACTTTTACGCCTTCTACGACTGGTTCGAGTGGCTTCACACGGATTTTGACGTGTCCGTACTGACCGCGGCCGCCGGTTTGCTTGATGTGCTTGTATTCGACATCGGCCGTCCCCTGGATCGTCTCGCGGAAGGCAACCTGCGGCTTACCGGTCGTCGCTTCGACGCCAAATTCGCGCTTCATGCGGTCCACCAAAATTTCGAGATGCAATTCACCCATGCCTGAGATGATCGTCTCGCCTGTTTCCGGATCAGACGTGACGCGGAAAGTCGGGTCTTCGTCGGAGAGGCGCGAGAGTGCGATGCCCAATTTCTCTTGGTCAGCCTTCGTCTTTGGTTCGATGCGCTGCGAGATGACCGGCTGCGGGAAGACGATGGTTTCAAGTGCGATCGGATGCGCCGGATCACAGACGGTGTTGCCGATTTTCACTTCCTTCATACCGACGAACGCAGCAATTTCTCCCGCGTAGACGACTTGCACTTCTTCGCGCTTATTGGCCTGCAGACGCACGATGCGACCAACGCGCTCTTTCTTGTTGTTTGCGGAGTTGTAGACGGTATCACCCGCCTTCACGGTGCCTGAATACACGCGGAAGAAGGTGAGCGCGCCGACAAACGGGTCTACCTGCAATTTGAAAACGAGTGCGGCAAAGGGCGCCTCGTCGGAGGCCGGCCGTTCCTCCTCGGCGCCGGTGTCTGTATTGATTCCCCTCGCGGCCGGAAGTTCCGTCGGCGCAGGAAGGTAATCGACGACCGCATCCAACACGAGCTGCACGCCCTTGTTCTTCAACGACGAGCCGCACAAGACCGGAAACAATTCGTTCGCGATTACGGCTTTGCGGAGCATGTTTTTCAGATCATTCAGCGGGATCTCCTTGCCTTCGAGGTAATCGTTCATCATTTTCTCGTCATTCTCGACGATGCGCTCAATCAATTCTGCGCGATACTTGTCGGCGTCTGCCTTAAGGTTTTCCGGAATGTCGTATTGTTTTACTTCCTTCCCCATCTCGCCTTCGAACTTGTACATCTTCATCACGAGAAGGTCGATAACGCCTTCGAATTCTGCTTCCGCGCCGACTGGGATCTGGAGGCGCACCGCCTTTTTGGAGAGGCGATCAAGGATAGAGGCGTACGATTTCTCAAACGACGCGCCCGTGCGGTCGAGCTTGTTGATGTAGCAAACGCGCGGCACTTTGGCCTCTTCCGCATAGCGCCAGTTGGTCTCCGATTGCGGCTCCACGCCGGCGACACCGTCGAAGACGACGATCGCGCCGTCGAGGACGCGCATCGAGCGCTTCACTTCCGAGGTGAAGTCGATGTGGCCCGGGGTGTCGATGATGTTGAAGCGGTGCTTGTGCGAGGTGTCTTGCCCCATGTACGTCGGGTTCCAGAAGCAGGTGATGGCGGCGGCGGTGATGGTGATGCCGCGTTCGCGCTCCTGTTCCATCCAGTCGGTGACGGTGTCTCCCTCGTGCACTTCGCCGATCTTGTGGCTCATGCCCGTATAAAAGAGGATGCGCTCAGACGTGGTGGTCTTCCCCGCATCCACGTGGGCGACGATGCCGAAGTTGCGAACTTTCTCCAATGGGTAGTCTCGAGACATATTCAAATTAAAATCGCCCGAAGGCGTGCCGAAATAGTAGCGTATTTCCTAGCAATTGCAAGGAGAATCTGCCCTCAATGCAGCGCGGGACATCCGTCCCGCGCTGCATTCATTTTTCATCCATGGTTGCTAAAGTGCAGACAGAGGCTGCGTGAGGAGTGCGCGTCATGCCGAAGAAAACGGATCCAGAAGGTCTGTGGGAGCGCTATTCGCTTCCCGAGGAAGTAGTGGAAACAATGATTGAGAAGCTCATTGATAGTGCACGCCACGATGTCGTCGTCAACGCGATTGTGCATCTTGGATTCGAGCCGGAGCTAAAACAAATCCACAAGGCAATGGATAAGCGGGAACGATGGCGGTTCGAAATGGAACTCACTGAGGTGATACTACGACGCGCGATGTACGAGGCTCGACGCAAAAAAATGCGCCCTCCTCCTCCGAAACCGACGAAGCACTAAACAAACCGGCCTTCCCGCGCCACGCGCAGGAAGGCTGACAATTTTGATTACTTCTTTGGTGTTGTTCTTACTTTGAACAACACGGCGGGACCGAGCCACGAATCAGGCAGTAGTGGTTTAAAAAACGCCTCTGTGCTTGTCGCTAGTGGCGCTGCTGACGTTACGATCACCTGGTACGGCGACCCGAACTCCCCGTGCACCCACACTTCGATAAGAACGCGATCTGTGCAGACCTCAAAAAACTCGGCGCACCGCTTTTCATCATTGAACCGGGTCTGGATTTGATATCCCGACTGCGAAAGCGCAGTCGCGATACGATCAAACTCCTCCCGAAAGCGGGAAACGTACGTATTGCCGCCCTTCTCCCAAGGATCAGGTGCAAACTGTTGTCGTAACCACTGCAACATCTATTCCTCCGTCGCTGAACCTGATTGAACGGCATCTCGATCAACCGCACGCACTGTCGCACAAAAACAAATCCCCCGCGAGCGCGGGGGTTTGCCGGATATTTGTTTACATCACTACCACGCAAAGTGCGCGAAGGCTTTATTGGCTTCCGCCATGCGGTGCGTTGTTTCTTTTTTGGCCACTGCGGCACCTTCGTTCTTGATCGCAGCTTGGATTTCCTTGAGAAGCGCCTTATCCATCGGGACACCCTTCGTTCCCTCAGCGGCTTCCACGATCCAGCGAAGCCCGAGTGCGAGGCGACGTTCCGGACGAACTTCGCGCGGCACCTGGTAGTTGGCGCCACCGACGCGGCGTGAGCGCACTTCAACCGACGGCGCAGCGTTTTCGAGCGCCTGCTCGAAGAGTGCGACCGGGTCGCCATCCTTTTTCAATTCATCAAATACCTTGTACACAATCTTGCGCGCCGTGTCCTTCTTGCCGCGCTCCATCACATAGTTGATGAGCTTCGACACTTTCACCGAGCCGTATACAAGGTCCGGCTCCGGCATGTTTCGATTTTTTACGGGACGACGCATAGAAAAGATTAGTTACCGCCCTTCGGCTTCTTTGCGCCGTAGAGCGAGCGGCCGCGGCGGCGCTTCTCGATGCCGGCGGTGTCGAGCTTGCCGCGCACGATCGTGTAGCGGAGCCCGATGTCCTTCACGCGACCACCGCGCACCAAAACGACCGAGTGTTCCTGGAGGTTGTGCCCTTCGCCCGGGATGTAGGCCGTGATTTCCATGCCATTTGAGAGGCGCACACGGGCGATCTTACGGATTGCTGAGTTCGGCTTGCGGGGGGTCTTCGTGGTCACGCGTACGCACACGCCTCGCTTGAACGGCGAGTTGAAGAAAGTCGGGCGGTTTTCAAGCGTGTTGAAGCCGCGAGCGAGTGCGCCCGTTTTCGACTTGTAGACGCGCTTGCCGCGCCCTTTGCGTACGAGTTGGTTGATGGTTGCCATAGCTTTTACGAGCGACGTAAGGCGAGAGCAATACTACTAAAGAATGCTTTCGTATTGCCGAGCCGAGGAGCTCGAAACCAATTATTGGTATTGGTTTACAAAAAACCGCGCCTTTCAGGCGCCCGGAAAGTGTACTATGCACGCTCAACAAAATCAAGCTTTTCTGCTTACACCCCCGCGAGTGCGCGGGCGAGACTGTAGACGAACGCGCCGAAGGCGCCGCCGAAGGCGAGAATGAAAAGGATGACGATGCCGAAGCCCAAAAACGGATTGTACTCGAGCTGCGCGCGAAGCCGATCATACTGCATACGCAACCCCAGCGGCAGGATTGCTGACAGCACCTTCGAGCCGTCCAGGGGCGGGATCGGGATCAGATTGAAGATGCCGAGCATGATGTTGACGATCACGATGATGAAAATCACCCCGTTTAATTCCGGCGAGAGGAGCCCGGTGCGCATCACGAGCGCCGCGACGAGCGCGATCACGAAATTCGATGCCGGCCCTGCGCCCGCGACGATTGCTTCACCCCAATAGGGGCTGCGCGAGAGATTAAACGGATTGTACGGCACCGGCTTTGCCCAACCGAAGAAAATCGGAGAACTCGTGAGTGCGAGGGAACTCGTGAGTGCGAGGATGAGCGGCAGGAGGATCGAGCCGAAAGGGTCGAGGTGCGGGATCGGGTTTAAGGTGAGCCTCCCTGCGTAGCGCGCCGTCGGGTCGCCGAGGCGGTCTGCGGCAAACCCATGCATCACTTCGTGGATGACCGCGGAGAACATGATGACCGCGATGAGGAAGACTGCATCAATAATATCCATTGCGGAAGTGTAGCATAATGCATGGTACGATGTTGATACATTTGCCGATATGGATGCAGCTGAATACAAAAAATTTACGGGCCAAGAACCTCCACCAGCCGAATCACCTGCAACACCTATCCTCAAGGAGATATCTGTGTTGCTTGCAGACTCGGGAAATCCCGCGAACGACAAGCACCCCGCGCGAACGCTGCAGAAAATGATGTTCGATACGGTTTCCGATCCGCATCGAACCGTAGAGGAAAAATGGGCGTATCTCCAGGAAAAAGAGCCGGTCCATGGCATGGTAAGTGGAGAACATCAGGAGTACGAACTTGCCCCGGATTCACAACCACAGGTTTTTCTTCTCTGCTGCTTGGCACTTTTTGCGATTGAGCCAGCATTACGAAAACGCCCCGATGTCATTCGCAAAATCCAGAATATTTGGAGCGATTATGCCGGACAGTCGGAAGTTGGCGATCATCGCGCGCCAAGCAGATATGGCGATATCGATCTTATGACAGGAAAGCCGAAAGACGAGGCCGCAAAGGCTGCAGAAGAACAATGGAGGGCAAGTCAACGTGTCCGACTTCCGGAATTTCTTTCGGTAACGCAACGCCTTCTTGATATCCTCAAGGCTCCTTGGCCGGACTACAATATGTTTGAGCACTACTCGAAATACATCCCTGAATTGAAGGATCTGAGGTAGAGAAAGCGGTCTTTTGCATTTTTCCCCCATCTATCGTATAGTAGTCCCGACTATGGCTCGTGAATGCGTCATAACAGGAAAACGGTCCCGAGTCGCAGGCGGGTATTCAAACCGCACGCGTGCTACCAAATTCAACCCCACCGGCAAGCGTCGTCGCCAGGTGAACCTGCAAAAAAAGACCATCTTCGTTCCTGAACTCAACCGCAAGATGACGATTATGGTCTCGGCGAAAGGCTTGAAAACCATGCAGAAGCGCGGCGTGTACCAGACGCTTCGCACTGCGGGACTCGTCAAATAATTTTTTAAAATGCGTGGCCGCGCGCGGTTACCCGGCGCGGCCTTTTGCTATTTTTTGGTCGATACAATCCGCCAGTTTGGTTCCGCGAAATCACGATATGCATCCTGCACGGTCGTGATCAGCGCCCAAACTGCCCATATCAGGAAACCTATGGCGAAAAGAAAACCGATCAGGTTGCTGGCAAAGTCCGGCTTTTGTTTCGCCTGCGGCGAGATTTCCACCATCACTGCCTCCTAATGTTCCTCCGCCCATTGCACGGCAAGTGCAATGAGAAACCCCATGAGATCTTCGATATCGTCCATCCTTGCCTCCATAAAACCCGCTGCACACATGATACTTGAAAATGTGCGCTCCTGCGATTATCGCCGACGCACTCTGTGCCCGTCGGACTCAAACGTAACTGTGCCATCCTCGCACGTGTCGAATGTCGTCACCTCAAGCTGCGCAAGAACGGCGACCGGTTCTTCGTGCGGATGGCCATAGGAATTATCGCAGCCGCGCGAGAACACGGCATATTCCGGAGAGACGAAACCGACAAACAGAAGTGACGACGACGTACGCGAGCCGTGATGACCGACTTTCAGCACATTTGATTGCAGCGCATTCGCATCGAGTTTCGCGAGATACTCTTCGACGTTGTCGGGCGCATCACCCGAGAACATGAACGCGGTGTCCCCGTAGACGAGCCGCCCGACGATGGAGCCCGTGTTCGTCTCTACGCCGGAGACGTCGCGATCCGGAAACAGGATTTCAAAATATGCGCCGCCTCCGAGATCAATGACCTGCCCGCGCTTTGCAACGAGAACCTGTGCACCGTTTTCGGCTTCTTGTGCCGCCGCCTTTGCAAAGGCGGCGGCATCTCCCCCGTCGTCGCGCACGCTCGATTGCACCACCAAAGAAACCTGATATCGCTCCAACACATCCGGCAGTCCGCCGATATGATCCGCATCCGGATGTGTCGCGACAACAACATCAATTGAACGATCAAACCATCGGCTTTGTCGACCGAGCTGTCGGATCACGCTCCGGTTCTTCCCGCCATCAATCAGCATCTGTACGCCTGAGGGGGATTCCACAAAAATCGCATCTCCCTGCCCCACATCCAAAAATGTGACCGTCAATTTCCCGCCGGTCGCTGCCTGTGCCACCGCAACCCAGATCACGATCGTTACTACAAGGAGTAGAATGATCGTCGCGCCCATTACTTTCGCGCTTGATCGCATTACAAAAGTATATCCGGAATCCGTTGCGCAGATGAGCAAGGAGGAATATGATGGGCACTTCCTCAATGAGGGGAACATAGAGAAAGGTGTCCAATGTTGAAACAGATTCTCATCGGTAGCACCGCGGTAGTTGCAATTTGCGTGGCGCTTGGCCATTTCGGATTGATCTGTGAATGGGCAAAGAGCATCAACAAATCCCGACCGCCGGAATAATCGTTCCCTAAAGACATGATGGTGCGCCGTGGCTCGCTGAGCCACGGCGCATTCTTTTTCTCTTCATCTTTCGTGTATACTCTCAGATATATGGAATACACCGCCAAGACATTTTCCTTCCCCGAACTCGACGGCATCTCGAAAAAGACGATGGACGAGCACCTCGGCCTTTACCAGGGATACGTGAAAAATTTCAATGCGATTTCCGCAAAGCTGACCGAATACGCGAAAGAAGACACGGAAAAGCACGCCCACGCGCTCTCCGAACTGATCCGCCGCCGCTCGTTCGAATTCGGCGGCATGCGCCTCCATGAGCTGTACTTCCCACAATTTGAAGGTGGCGCGAAAGCACTCGATGAGACATCCGACCTCGGTAAAGCACTGAAAAAAGAATACATGGGCTACTTCCAAGACTATTTCAAAGCGATCGGCAACATGCGCGGCCCTGGCTGGGCACTCTTGTATTGGGACAACGAGGCGGAGCAATTCCTCGCCGGCTTTACGGGAGAGCAACACCAAGGACATTTCGTTACGCTTCCGGTCATTCTCGCACTCGATGTGTGGGAGCATGCATTCATTCTCGATTATGGCGCGACCGGCAAGGGTAAGTACATCGACGCGTTTTTCAAGAATCTAAACTGGAGCGTCGCCGAAGCGCGCTTCATGAATGCGAAAGGTTGACGTGCCTTGCATCGCTTTGCTACATTCGCACAGGGCACAACGAGGAGAAGATGATGAACGGAAAACTGCGCGTACGCTCGCTCACTCCTGAGGAGGTGGAGTTCCTCCGCAACCTCATCGCTCACGAGCCGACTACACGGCAGCAACCGGAAAAGAAAAATCGACCACCGACTGACGAGGCGATGCAATCGCCGAATTATCGCAAGCGTACGCGAAACGGTCTACGAAACATCTAAGCGAAACTCCTTTACGCTCTTTCTGCGGCCGCGAGCACACTCGCGGCCGCCTTCTTTTGCATGAGTGCGACGCTGCCCACGAGGATTGCGTACACAATAAGTAGCACAACTGGCGAAAACGCGGGGATCTCCACCGACGAAAGCGGTAGCCCTTCCAAAAGCTGCGCGACAGAGACGATGTACCACAAGAGCACGTATGCCGGAAAGCCCACAATCGGCGCGATCGGCTCCGCGATCGCGCCGACAAGACCGGCAACAAACGAAAGGAGCATCGCGTACGGGACAACAATGAGTGTCAGGAGATTTGCCGGAAGCGCATAGAGCGAGAGCGCTCCGCTTTGGTACAGGATGAGCGGCAGCACCGCGACCTGCGTCCCCAGTGTTGCGGCCGCGATTTCGCGAAGACCGAATTTCTCACTCACAAATCGCAACCGTCCGGCTATCAGCGGCGAAATGCTGATGAGGCCCCACGTGGCGATGATCGAGAGCTGGAAGCCTGGGTCGAATGCGAGCACGTACGGATTGACGACAACCATCCCAAGCGCGACGACTGCGAGCGCGCGAGCGGCCAGGTAGACGCGGCCGGTCGCCTTCCCGATCGTCGCAATGACCGCCATCGAGGCGGCGCGCACGGAGGACGCCGCAAGCCCCGTCATGAGCGCAAAAAAGATTGCGACGAATACACTGAGCGAAAAGCGCACGTACCGATGCGTGCGGCGCAACACACGCTCGATAAAACTAATGACGACCATGATGTTGTAGCCAGAGAGAACAACGATATGTATCAGCCCGACGATGCGAAATGTTTCCGACAGTTCACTGCCGAGGCCCCGCTTGTCCCCTGCCGTTATGCCTCCGGCAAGACCGGCTTCCGGCTCGACGAGCGCCATTGCTAGGCCATCAAGATACGCCTGCTTCATCCAAATCGCCGCCGCCTTGAGCGGATTCGTCCTCGTCTCGCCGACCCGTCTCGACTCGGTCTCGCCGAGGCGGATCTTCTCAACGTTGGCAAACGAAAGCTCGTACACGATGCCGTCTTTCGCGAGGTATGCGGGGTAGTTGAATTCGCGCCCCGCGCCTGCTTCGAATGATTCCGGCAGTTGCAACTCGCCTTCCGCACGCACACGATCGCCGTATGCGACTTCGGTGTGGAGGGGCGCGATGACGAGCACCTGTATCCGGCTTTCAATCGTCGTCGAAGCGACAGAGGCGACGCGTACGGGAATGCGCACGTTGTTCTCGCGCTGGTCCGGCTCATTGACGACGATTCCTTCAATAATGACTTCCTCGCCGACGCGGGCATCCAAGATTGGCTCTCGCTCAAGCACGGTAAGGTGCATCCGCGCGGAACCCGCCGCGATTGCGCACAGCGCAATCGCGGCTACAATCGCGTT
>DATMBM010000005.1:0-13981 GCA_035559235.1 Minisyncoccota bacterium | reverse complement strand
CTCATCGGGCATGTCGTGGCGCAGGTGATAGGAGCGCAGGATACCGTGCGAGCGCATACGCTCCGCAAGCAGGAACAGGTCGGCAAGCGCATCGTCCCCGTAGGGGATTGCATCACGGTCGACAACCATGGATGCAGAGAGTTTGCGCTCGAGAAATCGCACGAAGGCGCGCACCGCATCTCGGACGGGAGAGCGGGGATGGAGCCGGGCCCACCATTCGTCAAAGGAAAGATAGTCCCGTAGCATGCCGCGATGATACAAGGTGCCCACTGTTACTCAAAATCACCGGAGACGCGGTTTTTCCACGCATAGACGACGACATAGAGCGCCGTTGTGCACCAGAGCGCCCACCAGAAGGCGACCAGAAGATCGTTGTACGGTGCGAGCGCGACCTGCAGTGCGTTCAAATTTGCCGGGTCGTTTCCGATAAGTGTGGTCAGTTGCATCACTGTGGTTGTAGCTTCCATATCAGTAGCGGTATTCGTCTTTTAAGGGGTACCCGAGTACAGGCGCTTCCGGAGGCATTGTGATCCAATCGTTGTGGCGGAAGGCGTCGTAAGTGAGCACACACGCGTCCTCGACGTCGACGATGCGGTAAAACGGTCCGCCAGACACGGAATGGTCGAGCGTCAATGCGATTCGATCCGATTCTACGCACCGTCCTTGTATCCGCTTCAGCTCGACGTACGGGTCGCATCGATTCCATGCGGCGGCAATCTCCCACGTCTCCTCGATGACCGGCGTGCCGCGCTCTTCAAAGACGCGACGCGACGCGAGACAGCGTTGAGAGATGCACGAACGCGGTGCCGCCGTAACATTTTGAACCGCCCTCGCGCGCTCGTCGTTGCCGTATTCGGTCGTCCGGATCACGCACTGATGATTCGCCTCAAACATAAACATGCCGAAGCGGTTTCCCTCCAACGTCAACCGCCGATCGCCGTCTATGAACGCGGGCGGCAATTCAAAGAGGATCACGGCGAAGACCAAGAGCCAGCCTGCAATCACACGGCGTGAACATGGTGGTCGCGTGTAACGATAGAGAGGTCCGAAGAGGATAAGAAGCGCGGGAAGCGCAATCGAAGGATAGTGGTAGTACACCAGGATGCCGGAGTACAGATGGAAGGCGGCAAAAAAGACGAGCGCCGTCCGTTGCAGCCGCATCCGACTCGAGAGCAAAAACCACGCGCCGACGACTTGCATGAAAATCACGAGGTTCGTGAAGAGTGGTATGAGTGAATCCGGGAATAGCGGCAGGCCCGTCTGGAGCGTCGAAAAGTAGGTGCCCAGTGTCCACGACGCATCGAATTTCGTGGTGGCCGATAGGAAATACAACAGTACGAAGAGAAGCTTCAGGAAGTATTCCTTGTGCGGGATAAAGAGAAGCGCAGCGGTGAGGATGAGATGATAGTAGTCGTAGGGGCCGGCGATTGTGTAATGGAGGACAAACACGACGAACACCTTCCAGAGAAAGAGTGGCAGCATGAGGGCGTGCGCAAGCATCCAGTCGCGCTTCCACATCGCATACACGATTGCCGCCATGACGCCGTAGAGCGCCATGTAGAGCGTGGACTGGGAATAGCCGTACGGCAACGTCTCGAGGAAGTACAGCTGTGCGCATTCCTGGAAATACGGCCAGCAGAGCGCGGTGCCATTGTAGGCAGTCTGCAGCGTGATGGCGTGGCTGCTGATCCACTTCGAAAACGTGAGGAAAAAGAAAAACAGCATTGCACCGAACATCCATTGCACGGTGCGGTTTTCCTCAAGCTCTCGGATCGAGAACAGCGCGCGATAGGGTTCGCGTACTTGGTCTGCCAGCGTGCGCATCCACTGCGGAATATAAGCCTTCATTCACTCTACAGTGTAGGGCAGAGAAGGAGAGGCGACAACGCATGCAAACGGGAGGTTTTCGCGTAGTATATGCCGTATGGCTGACGTGCGCTTCTCGGTTGTCGTGCCGACCTACGACCGGCCCGACATGCTGGCGAAGTGCCTCGAATCCCTCGCACGTCAGGACGCAGACGACTACGAAGTGATTGTCGTGGATGACGGTTCTGGCCCAGAAACCGCCGAAGTGATTCGAAAGGCTGTCGCTGCATACCCGCATCGCCTCCGCTCGATTCGGATGGAGAAAAACAGCGGCTGCGCGAAGGCGCGCAACCGCGGCGTCGCGGAAGCGCGCGGCGCCATCATCCTCTTTATCGATGACGATTGCGAAGCACCGCGTGGGTGGATCCGCGCGCACGCGGACGCGCATGCGCGCTACCCAGATGCGGTCGGCGTCGGGGGCTGGAACTGGCCGGCGCATGCATCGGCGACGAATCCGTACGAACGCCTTTTCAAACTGCAATTTGAAGCGCTGTTTCCCGCGATGCGCGATTGCGAAGTCTGGACGAATACCATGCGTTCTCCCGCAGGGAATACCGCCAACATGTCATACAAGCGGCAGTTTCTCGACGAGGTCAGCGGCTTTGATGAGACGCTGTACTTTACCGGCGGCGTCGATTGGGAATTGAAAGCGCGCGCGATCGCACTCCAGCGATCACTCGTGTATATTCCGCTTGCCGTAACGCACCACAAGCACTACACGCTGCGTTCGTTCATCTTCCGCACCATCCGGCAGGGCAGGGGGATGGATTACCATGCGCGGAAATTCATCGGGCTTACCAAACCCGACCTGCACACGGCGCTCGGCATTTATGCGTCATGGGTCTCGAGTCCCGTCACGCGAAGCGAACCAACCGGCACCCTCGTGCTGTGGCTCGCGTGCCTGATCGTCGGCAAGTGGGTCAATCGGCTTACCGGGTTCGGGCCGAACACGACGTACGAGCTTCGCAATCCGTCGTACTTCACGCGTCGGTTTGTGGGCGGACACGAAGTCACCGTACACCAGCTGGTGCCGTTTCCGCCGGAAGAGGCGAGCACGCCCTCGGATGAGCTCCCGTTTTGCTCCGTCATTATTCCAACGTTCAATCGCGCGAGCATGGTCGTGCAGGCGATCCGCGCCGTCGTGGAGCAAGACTACCCGCACGATCGCTATGAAATCATCGTGGCAGACGACGGATCGACCGACGGGACAGCGGAAGCCATTGAGGCGCTCTCCGAAGAATACCCCGGGCGCACGATCACGTATGTCCACCAGGAAAACCGTGGCGCCGCGCTCGCGCGCAATCGCGGTGCGGCAGAAGCGCGCGGTGACATCCTCTTTTTTACCGACAGCGACTGCCGCGTGCCGAAACAATGGTTGCGCACGCATGTGCGCGCGTACCGGGAGCATTCCGACATCGTCGGTGCCGGAGGCGGCATCCTCTCAGGCGGGCGAGCGGGCATCCTTTCGCGCTACCGCAACACGTTCCAAGACAATTATTTCGTCGCACGCTATCGCGGCACCTTGGTGAAGACCAACGATACGACGACCGCCATTACTCCGTATGATTCCGCAAACATGTCAGTACGCGCGGATGTGTTCAAGAAAGTCGGAGGATTTTATCCAGTCGGTATGCGTGGCATCGCCGCGTATCATGAAGATGTTGATTTCGCGTATCGAGTACAGCGAACCGGAGGATGCATGGCACTCGTGCCGCGTGTTCCGGTCACCAATATGCGCACGCTCGGCCTGCGGGCGTTCTGGCAGACGGCGCTCGTCCGCGGCGCGGCGCTTCCCGCGCTCATCGAGCGCATTGCGCCGGCGGGTCTTGATGTGTGCGCAACGCCATCCCGGCGATTGATAGCCGCGCGCTTCACGCAGTGCGTGTTGCGACCGCTCCGTTTAACTTCATGGGTGAACGTTCTTCATCTGGTCGGATACTATGTAGGCTATCAACGCGCGATATCGGCGCTACAAACGGGCCGCGCGACGTACCAGTAGTATCTTTTCCACAAAGATTCCTTTGGGGAATGGGGTACCGTGCCATAATGGAACCATGGTCGTTATCAGAAAAACGGGGAATGCCGCGCGGCGTGCGTTCCAGGCTGCATTCTGGTGCGCGACACTTCTGTTTGGCTTTATCGTCATTCTTTTTTCGTCGCAGCATCGCTCATCTCCCGAAACTTCGCTCACGTTGCCGGCAAGCGACTTGTGGATCGCGCATGCCGATGCTCCCGGTGGCGGCGGAGGCTACGGCGGCGGCGGTGATACTGGCGGCGACGATCAAGGTGACTGTGGCGACAGCGGCTGCGACTCCGGCGATTGCTGCGATTAACTCATATGGATACGCCGATTTCACCTCCTCCGGCGCCTATAACGCCACCACAGCCGCAGCCGCCGGCTCCCGGACCACAGCCGTCAACAGCATTTCCATGGCGGATGTTTCTCATCGCTGCTGGCGTTCTCGTGCTTGTTCTATTAAGCGGACTCATCGGATATTTCTACGTGCAAGTCAGTCCGATGGGTACGGAAACACCTGAAGTAGCTCGCTACGACAGTGCCATCAATACGCCCTACCGGACCCTGACCACACAGAATTCCGATTTCGCCGAGGGAGACAGGTTGTATCGGCGAGGATCATATACGGAAGCTCGCGCGGCATTTGAGCGCGCGCTCGGCGGAGCAACAGACCTTGCGCAGGAAGCGCAAGTACGCTACAAGATTGCACTCTCAGCCGCAGCCGCCGGCGACTATGCGGGGGCAATTGCGATGTACAAAGACATCGCCGCAAACGGCGCATACAACGTTTATGTGCGCGCATACGCCGTGCAATCAATCGCGTCGACCTACTACCAGTACGGACATGCCAATCCTGAAATCGTCAACGAGACATTCACAGGTGATCCATACGCATCATTCGCGGAAGATGTCGACCTCACAACGTACGAGGGGAGAGACCGGGCGTATCGTCGTGTGTACGAGCACGCACTGTCGATATATCCGCTCGCCACATCGGCGGCGCGCGTCGCCTATTGGTATGCAAATGAGGCGATCCTCTTGCACGAAGAAGGGGATGAAGAAGGTGTCGAGCGATATATCGGTTTGGTACGAGCACGACTCGCGGAGGTCGATGCCGACATTGAGCGCACGCGCGACGATCCGAACGCTCGCGTTTCGATCCCGGGCGCGATCATGCGCAAAGGCATGACGCTTGCAACGCTTGCACAGTTGGGAGAAGCCACCTTAGAAGACGCCGAGGTATTGTTCAAGCAAGCGATGGATCTCCATGCGATCAATGATCCGCGTCCTGGTCTTGACGGGTTTGAGCGTTTTCTCTACGCCGCATCACTCGAGCGTTACTTTGGCGAGGACCGCCATGCGGACATCATCTCGCTCCTCGCGCCGTTTTACACCTCCGACGCGTACGCGCGTGAGTCGATCACGCCCTTTTTGCGTGCGCAGCGGAACGCCGACACCTGGATGCATGACAGTCTCGCAAACATGAGCGCGATCGATCCGGCGTTCAAGACCTACTTGGCTTCGCTCGGTTGGGAAGACTCCGATTTCGATCGATAATACACGCGTATGCGGCCCGTTTCGTACGTGTGGCTCGTAACCGCACTCGTGGTGGCGGCACTTACGGGCCTCTACTTCTACCAAGTGCGCTCCGGTGCGATGCAGAACGCCGCTGATGCGATCGCACCCACGATACAGGCGCGCGCGATCGGTGCGGACGACCATGTGCGCGGTCAGCGCGACGCCGAAACAGAACTCATTATTTACAGCGATCCGGAGTGCCAATATTGCCAGTCATTCTATCGCAACACCCTTCCGCTCCTCGAGGAGCGATGGGGAGCAGATACGGCGATTACGTACCGCCATTATTTTTTGCCGCGATTCATTGGCTCGCGCGACGAGGCCAAGGCGGCGGAGTGCGCCGGGTTTATCGCGGGCGAATGGGCGTTTTGGGAGTATCTGGGCAGAATGTTTGAGCGCAACGCACCCGCGGGTCAGTCATCAGATTTCCGTGCCACAGCGGTGCAACTCGGCATTGAAGGGGATGCGTTTGACCAATGCATGGCTGGCGCGGCTGCGGAAGATCGCATACAGCGCGACCACATCGATGGGACGCTCGCGCAAGTGACGATGACCCCGAGTGTGTTGGTGCGGCGGGGACATCGCACGGTGCTCGTCGCGGGGGACTATCTCCAAAAAGTGAACGCGGCAATTGAATACGTCCGCGCGGCAGAGTAACTATCCCCATCGCCTTCGCGCGGCGGCAGATGATGCGTGATACGGTATAGTGCATGACAATTTCCGGACGCATGGCGCTCGTGTATGCGCTTGGCGCGGTCGTAGTGACGGCGCTTGCCATTTACCTCACGCCGCTCAAGTGGATTACACTCGTCGAGCCGACCATATGGGACATCGATCCGCACGAATTCCAAGCCGATTTCGCGGCTAATCCCGACGAGTACATTTTCATCGACGTACGCCCCGAGGCTCCCTATAAAGCGATTCATGCAGCCGGCTCGATCAATATGCCACTCCATACGCTCTACGACATGAGGCACGCGCTTCCGAAGCGTGGGAAAACCATCGTCCTTATCTGCAGCGGCGGCCGAGCTTCCGGTGTCGCATACCATTACTTGCAGCACTTCGGTTTCTTCAACATTCGTCGCATCGAGGGCGGCATCGAGAACTGGGTCCTAGCTGGTCTGCCTGTTGAAGGGACGCAGGCCTCCTCACGCGTCGTACCTCCGGCAGAATAGCGCTGCGCGTTGTGCCGCGCGCGAACTGCACTACAATGGCGCCATGTCCTCGCGCGTCCGCGTCCGTGGCAGCCTGCATCTCGCCTTCGTCGCGCTGCGCTGGATCACTCAGGTCGCTGCGCGCGGAGCAGTCGTCCAGATCAATTTTCATTCATTCCGTGCGCAGTGCGAAATCGGCGACATATGGGGACGACGCGTCCTCGTTCCATCTTCACGACGCGCTTCCGATTTCATTGTCACCATTCCTCGGCGCGCACGCGAGAACGAGATGAACTGGGCACCCATCTATTCGTCGCCCGCATTGGAAGTGCTTGAGAAACGATCCGACAGTCACGTCGCACCGCTTCGATGGGGCATCGACGAAGGCGAGCAACAGAAACTGCTCATGCTCGCGCGCACTGCCATCGAGCGCTTTGTGCGCGACCGTGAGACCGTCGTGCGTGCGGAATTTGGCGACCTGCCGCCACGCTTCCTTCTCGAAGCCCGGCTTGACGTCACGGTATGGATCGGCGGAGAGATGCGCGGTTCACGGTTTGCTCACGGTCCGCTTGCGCAAGGCGTCATCGACGCCGCACTGCGTGCCTGTCGTGACCCGCGATACAAACCTGTTGCCGCAGGCGAATTGCCGGACATGCGCGTCGAAATCGTGGTTTTTTCTCCGCTTGAGGTGCCGCTGACACGATCCGAGCACTCAACAGGGCGCGTGTATCCTGAAAAAGGATACGTCTTCAGGAGCGGTGCCCGTGAAGGGTGGTACTTGCCCGAAGTACACACGGCGCTCCGTCTTCCGACACTTACCCAATTGCTCGATTCCCTCATAACCCGAAAGGCACGTGTGCGTCCGCACAGCGCAACCGGGAGCGTACACATGTTTGACGTCATCGACTGGATCGAATCTCCCGATCGTACGACTGCGCTTCGGCTGGTAGGGCCTATTCCCGCGCGCCCCGAAGATGAAGACGGGTTGGCGTGGTGTACAGAAGCGGCAGAATGGCTCTGCCGTATCCAGGAGGAGGATGGACACATGCCCGCGGTTATCGACGCCTCAACCGGCAGGTCTGCGCGCACGAAACCGGCCGACTGGCTTCGGCTTGCCGCGGTTGGTCATGCGCTCGCGATTTTTGGCGCATACGTCGACAACGACGCATACATGGATGCTGCGCGTCGGATCTACGCGTATATCTCACGCTTCGACTTCGGCACGCACCTTTCGCACCGCGCCGAGTATCCACTCATGCTCGCGTACATGGTCAAGCTCGCACGCGCCCTCGACGAGCAAGAGACGTGCTCCACACTTGTACATCGTCTCGACCAGGCGCTGTCAAAACGACGACATAGCGTATTGGCCGCGGCCCATATCGCTGCAGCGCTCCAAGAGAGTCACGAGGAAGCTGTGCGCAACAGAGGACGTGCGATGCAAGAGGAACTGGTCCGTCGTTTTCAGAGCGAAAGGGCGTCGTTTAACGCGGTGGAGTGGGCTGAAGCTGCCGCGCTTATTTGGCAAACAGATCAGGGCAGCGCACATACGATCATGGACGCGATTGCGGCGTCGGATATGCCGAGCGAGAAGCGACGTTTTGAGTCGCCATACGCATACACACGCGGTGCAGCAAAACTACTAGAAGTATTTTCTCTCGATCCGCGACGATACCATGCGCACATCGAGACGCTCTCTCGATGGTTGCGGACGATGCAATACACAAAATCGAGTGCGTATTTCGTGTCGAAAGACGTCGTGCCACGCCTTCTCGGCGGATTCCGGCACGATTGGTCAAACACCGATGCGTGGATCGATACGGCGGGCCACTGCCTCATTGCGGCTGCGCGCTTGTTCCAGCATTCTCGCGCTCAAAATAGTAACGATTGAAATCACGTGTCGTCCCGAAATTTGAGACTGAGACGCCGATAACGCACCACGACGCAAACGGCTCTTCCATCCGGTTGCAGAACGCGCGCACGTCTTCGCGCGACGCGTAGACGGACATCACGCCGGAGAATCCTTCAATGCACATGCGGGAATCCAATGGATCATCTGAGGCGCACGCCGAGACGACGCGATCCGGGTCGCCGTACAATTCCTGGTTGAATCCGAAGCCGACACCATGAAAGCAGCCGTGCCGCTCTTCACCCTCGGGAAGGGAACGGCAGAGTGAAGCGGCAGATTCGGGGTCGGTAGGTGGGAACATACGTCGTAACTTGTAGCGGTAACACGCGGCGGGGTGGTCGTAGGCATCACAGGGGTAGGTGGGCGATATCTCCGCATCGTGCTCTCCGAGATCTTGGTCGCGCTGCATGTACACTCCCGTCGCGCAGTAGTAGCGACCGCCCATTTCGGGGAACGCGCTGCAGAGATCGAGGGCACGCGGGATGTCGTTGTCGGCGAGAAACGCAAGCGCATGCCCGACGCCATGGAAGCACGAGCCACGGCCTGCGGTGGCGAGCAGCTCCGGCGAATCGCACAGCCCGACGGAAAAACGGGCGACTTCATCCGGATCGAGGTAGCCGTCCTCCCGCGCCAGGCTTTCATACGCGCCCATTAGGACGCCGTGGAAGGCGCCGTTGGCGCAGCGGTTCGTGGCAATCGCAAGCGCCGCGGGCAATTCGCCGACAGTATCGAAGATAACGCGGCCGACATTATGTCCCTTCGTATGGCAATACGGGTCTTCCTCGAGAATCGCGAGGATAGTATCTGGCCCGAGGGCAGGGTAATACTCGTTGATAATTTCAAGCGGGATATCGACCGAATATTTCTGCGCGTGTTCTCGAAAGGCGCGCGCGGCTCTCCCCTCAAACGCGTGCGAGAAGCGGGCGATAAATGAAGTGAGGAATGACGGCGTACGATCCTCGAATGCCGCAAGCGTTTCAGCGTGGTCGGGATCATGCGTCGAGTGCTGTGCTTCTGCCGAAGAGGATGCGCGAGAGAGAACAACACCTGCGCTGAATCCGACGATGACGGCTGCAACCGATATAAACAAGATCTGCTTGCGGTGCATATGTCACACGGTAGCAGTTTCGATCTTTTCCATACAGTACAACTCGTTTGCAAACGTGGGGACAAAGAACCGGCGCGTTGATGGATTATAGGCGATCTTGTTAGTGATGCGCTCGGTAAGCGTGACCGATACTTTTTCCGCTCCCGTCTCGGGATCAATCTCAGTCAGGCGGCCAGTATTTGCACCGATGTAGATCGTGCCGTCGATGATGACGGGAGTCGCAAAGAGGCGTGCGCCCGCGTGCCAGCGCCATCGTTCCTTGAACGTATCGAGATCGATGCAATACAAGTGCTTATCAAGCGATGCCGCAAGCACCGCGTTGCCACAGATGACGGGAGAAGCGTTGAATCCAAACTCCGCCTGGAACGACCCCGCCAGGGTACCGTCCTTCCGACGCACGAAACACAGCTGTCCGCTCATCGTGCCGAAGATGATGAGATCGCGCTTCTCGTCGTACGCGAATGATTCCTTGATGTCATGCGCACTGAAGCCCGTGCGTAATTCCTCTTCAGTTAGCGTGCCGGCCGTATATTTCCACACCAAGGTCCCGCGACGCGCATCGAAAAGGTATGCGCCGCCATCGTTCGATCCGATAACGATCTGCCGGTGTTTCTTGAGGTAGAGCGGCGACGAGTGCGTGTAGCAAGGCATGTCACGATACGCCCACGCAGTCCGACCCGTTTTCAAATCCAAGGCCGCAATGCCGCCGCGCTTTTTCCACAGCCCGTATTCGAGGCCGATGAAGAGTAGGCCAAGCTCCGGCGCGAGCGCCGGTGACGAGCCGACCCAATCCGCCTCAAGTGAGACCCATTTCCGTTTGCCCGTATTGGCGTCGAGTGCATATACATTGCCGTCATATCCGCCGAAATATACGGTGCCGTCGTGGAGCGCGGGTGATGAAAAAATCCCTTTTCCTTTCACATGGAATCCGACGCGGTACGACCACGCGGTCGTCCCGTCGGATTGGTTGAGCGCGTACATGACACCGGCGTCGGAACCGATGTAGACACGGTGTTCGTCTATCGCAGGGTCCGATTTGGGAACGACATAATGGTAGCTTGGGTTTGCGCTCGCGAATTTCCAGTGGACCTTGAAGCTCTGTGCCGGCGGGGGAGGAGGGTTTTTTTTGGTGAGGTTCTTCGTGCCGAGCGTATCGGCAAAATCATTGAGGTCAAACACCGAGTGAAGTGCGATGTTTTTCTCTTTGAAGTATGCGTAGTAGTCCTCGTCGCGGAAGCGGACGATAACCCAGATCGCCTCGACAGTGTGTCCGAGCGACTCCAAGACTTCGACCTGCCTCACGAAGCTTTTGCCGCTGTTGGTGAGATCGTCGACAAGGATGACGCGCCGTCCTTTGTGAAGTTGCCCCTCGACCATACGGGTGAGGCCCGTTTTTTTGCGCGATTTACGTATGAAAAATCCCGATACGTCCTTGCGATCGCGCCGGTAATGCGCATGCGCGACCAATTCGGTAACCAGCGGGATCGCGCCGACTTCCAGTCCGCCGATCTGCGTCGGTTTTTTTTGGGAGAATGTATGCCAAAAGAGTGTCGCAATATCTCTCATGATTTCCGGCTCCATCACAATGCGCCGAATATCAAAGAGCCATTCTGATTCTGGCGCAATTGCGCCACTTGCTTGAATAATCCGCTCGTCTTTTCCGCGCACAAATGCCCGCTCCTCAAGTGCTTTCTTCAGGTGTTTCTTTGCGCTCGCGGTGGAATCTCTCATAATGGGATTGTAGCGCGTGAAGAGCCTCATTATGCCATGCTCGGGGCTGTTGCGTAGAGTGGTTTTTTCATTTCAACTTTGAAAACATGCATGGCATTACAGCGTGTCCAACGGAAGGCATTGGCCCATTCTCCAGCGCTGTGAACAAGTAAGATTCAAACTAGTTTGCCATGCTAGATTGGGTGTACGTATGACTCGTGCCTTCGCGAGTGGGGTATGCGCACTGGCTGTGATCGTCGGTTTCATTGCCGTCTTCTCGTATGCGCAAGAGGACACCACAGAAGAGGCTAATTTCTTCCCTGATGTTGCCGCACCCGCGGGCACGGTCTCGTGTTTTGACTACTACTCCTTCGGCTCGGTGCAGGCAAAGCTCACTTCATCCGTCGCGTCAACGGTATCGGGCGCGACGATGACATTTTCTGGTACCCTCGAAAACGCAAATCCATATCCAATCGTCGACGGCGCCTTGTACGTCAAGGTCTTCAAATCCCGCGGCGCGGTGAACGACGGCAACGGACCCGATGTTGTTGACCAATTTTTCGTGCAAGAGGGGATAGCCATACCGGCCAACACTTCAGTTCCCGTAACCTTTACGTGGAAAGTGCCGAGCTACGCGCAAAGCGGTGACTATCGCCTCGCTACGTTCTTCACGACCTCGCACAAGTTCAACCTTCTCGGTCTCTCTTTCACCGACGATGTCGTGGGAAACACCGTCCTCTTTTCGGTCGTTGGTGAGCAAACGGAACGTGTGCTCATTGACAAAGCAAGTGTGCGCGTGAACGACGACGGATACCGGTTTGCAACGTTTCCTCCGCGCGTTGGAACCGATCCGGTAACCGTCCGCGCCACAGTGCGCAATACGGCAGATACCCCGCAGACAGCAACTATCTCCTGGAATATCTATCAGTGGGATGCCCAGCAGAGGGAACACATGGTGCAGAATGAGCACACAACAGTGTCAGTCCCTGCCCGCGGCTCCGTTCCTATTTCTATTCTAGTTCGCGATGCAACGTATCCTGTCTACTACGCCGTCGGCACACTGACATGGAAAGACACGAAATCAATCATCGGTGTCCGATTTGTGCGCGACGGAGTCGATCGGCTTCGAATCAACTTTCCCGGTGTCATGTCATTCCCGCTCCGGGCAGGACAGGCGAACACGCTCTTCTCCTGCCTCCACAACACGAGCGACACGCCGATTCTCCCGGGCGGCCGCTTGGAACTTTCCCTCACCGACAGGAATGGAGCACTCATCGCCGAGCACATCTATGACGGAGACGTAACGAGTGACATGATGGGGGTCGCAAGCGCGTTTACCCCAGAGCGCGATTACGATTACGTCACACTCAACGCCTCGCTCTACCAAAACAGCTCGCTCGTCGACAGTGCGCATATTACCTATGATTGCCAAGCGATTGATCCCACGATCTGCGGTCCGAAGGGAGGCAATTATTCGCTGTGGATCGTGGTCGCGTTCATTCTCATCCTGCTTCTCCTCTTCTTCGTACTCTGGCGGTTTATTCGGCGCGCTCCCCAAGACGCACAAACCACTATGAATACCAATTAGTATGACACGCATCTTACTCTCTCGCATGATTGTTCTCGTTTTGTTCGCAGCGCTTGTCGTTCCTGTTGTTTCGCATGCGGAGAGCGTGATGTGGAACTTCGCGTTTCCCTTTCGTCTCATCGACCCATCTCCCTCAAGCGATAGCTGCTGGTCGAGCATGAATAAGAACTCAAAAAAAGCGTATATAAAGCTTCATAATCCGAATGTTTCCGTCGCGTACCACATTGAGGCGAAGAATGCCGATACGGGGCAGGTTATCTCCTGCGGCAGCACGGTCACGCAAGGAACAAAAATTATGTTCCGTTTTATCCCGCATGAATATTCAGATCTGTATTGGTTTTCTCTCGGAGGTTCTTTTGACACTCCCTACGGCCACTGGATAGCCGCGGCAGGCAAGCCTGTCGCGGACATGTGTACGTATTTGCCCGAGCAGGATTTTGTCAATACAAAGCGAACGACCGAGCTTTCTGACAATGTGACTGGCGATTTTTACGTATCCCTTTCGATTGCTCCTCCCGCGAAGGGGATCGCAGTATCGGGCGCTCTTTCTTGTGAGGGCGTCGCAACTGATCCCGCGCGTACCTGTACCGCAGAACAGGTGGGAGTGGGGACGGCTACATTTGATTGGGCGGCCACCACGGGCAACTTCTATGGCCGCGTGTTTATCGCGGAAGGAGGAAGTTGCGTGCCGACGGGGTCGTGTAGAACTTCAAACAACGCAATGCAGCGGGAGACCGGTGACTTCTCCCAGGTTCCTTACTCTATGCCAGTGCCGGCGCAATCCCTCTCCTGCCCCATCACCGTCGTCGCCCCCTCGGGCAGCCCCCCCACCACCCCCTCGCTCTCTTCAGGAGGCGCCTGCGTCGTTGGAGAACCACACACGATTTCCATGACGTCGACTGATCCTGACGGCGACGACATCAAGTACGGCATCGACTGGAACGCCGACGGCAGCATTGACGAGCTCGTTCCTCCAACAGGCTTCGTTCCATCAGGCACCTCACAACAAGCTTCGCGCACGTACGCAACGACCGGTGAGAAGACCGTGCGTGTC
>DATMBM010000004.1:0-69448 GCA_035559235.1 Minisyncoccota bacterium | reverse complement strand
CTTAATTGAAAAAATTTTAGGGCATCGCGCGCAAATCAAAAAATGCAAAGAGTATTTTGCTCGGCGGCGAGCGTCAGCGAGCGGCGGCGGGGCGGTCAGTTCCGCTCAAAGTAGGTTCGGATTTTGTCATATAATTCCACCGAGTGAAGCGAAGAGTGGGCGGCGCTGCACTGCTCTTAAGGTTATCGTGCGTTAAAGGGGTTGAAGAATTGATCGGCCGGACGGACATTTTGTGCACGGCTCGTGTCTATCGCATCATCAAGGTCGAACGTATTGATGATGAGATTAATGATGCCGTAGACGGACACCATAATGAGCATCCCGACCAAGCCCCAAACCATGTGCTTTCGGCCATCCCCTTCGGTTTTTCCATCCTTGATCTGCCACAAGAATTCGACGATACCGACAAAAAACATCAAAAGCCCCAATGTAAAAATGACCGCGATGATCGGCTCGACGACGTATGTTTCGATGCGGTCTAACAGTGCCTGTCCGGCGCCGGGATTCATACGAGGAAGCGGCTGCTACGCAGCCGCATGATTAGGGCACGAAGCGCGTATCGAGCTGGATCGTCTTTGGAATGACCGGCTCGGTAGACGTGACACGGAAGGTCGACTGCAGCAGGCGGATGATGCCCCAGATGGAGACCATCACGAAAATCGCGATGATACCGTACATCATGATCTGAAGGCCTTCGCTCTTCTGCTCGGCCGATGACCACAAGTACTTGATGAGTCCCCAGAAGAAGACGACGATCGCGAGCGTGATGAAGAGATATACGAGCGAATTGAGGAACGTAGAGACAAGCGCCAGGGTATTGAGAAGCGTCTGGGCTGAAGCCAAGTACGGCAAAAGCATGACACCTGCACCGAGTGCCGAAGCGGAAACGATGGATCGCGATTGCATAGGTAAGGTCCTCTTAGGTTGCCCGTTAAGTATAGCGTAATCGTACCGCGCCCGGCCGCCGCCGCAATGCTTCCCCGTGCGAGATGTGGATATCTTTGTTATTCGAAAAAGCGAAGTACGCCAATCAGGGCGATCGCCGTCAGGATGAGTGCGACCCCCCATTCCATGATGCGTATACCGAGGACGCGCCGCTCTGTCCCAAGCCGAGCAAGATAGACGACAAAACCCCAAAGAAAGACGATGACCGAAAGCGCCCCGAAAATGCCGATAAGCGCGTAGAGCAAAACCTCCATCTGGTCAGTCATATTTAAAATTGGCCGTAGACGCAGTCTTCAAACGATCCTTCGCATACCACCGTCGTGCTATTGTTAAACGTGTACCCGCCGCCGGCAAACAGCGTATTGCGCACGAGCGCAAGAATCCCCCAGACGCTGAACATGACAAAAAGCGCCAAAAGCCCCCAGACGAAGTGAGCGCGCAGACGCTCGGAATCGTCAGTCCTAAACTTTGGGATCGATGTCGCAACACCGTAAAAATAGATGACGATACCGAGGATGAGCGTGATCCCGATCCCGGCGTTCAAGAGCCTGATGATGAGGTCGATCAGCTGGTCGAACGTCCGCGGAGCCGCTGTCACAACCGTCGGCAGAAACATCACGGCAACAGCGAGTGCGCGTACCATACTTACTTGCCGCCGAGGAGCTGCGTCACCGTTCCGCCGATGAGAGTTGCTAACACCCAGGCGCCGAGGATAAGCGCCGCGCCGATAGCAACGTACATGAAATTCCTATGTGCATCGCCGATTTTGCTGGGATTGCCACGTGCTGAAATATATTTGAACCCCGCATAGACAATAAAAATCGTGATGATGGGTAGTGCAATCATAACAATCGCTTGCAGGACGCCCTGAATGAATTGCTCGATACTTGGAAAGCGCAGTGGATTTTGCAGGCATTTCTGCCCGGCGCCGCAGTTCGTCGTCTGCGCGATCGCGAAAGCTGGCAGCATCGCAGCCCACGCAAGAATCATGAGAGTGAATATTTTCGCGCGTACTGCCCGTATGGATTTCATGGCGTTTGAATTTCCCGCATCGCGGCCTCGGCGCGCTGAAGGGCTTCGGTTATCTTCGCCGCGCCTGATGTGATCGATTCAATCATATCGCGGAATATCCGGTCCGTCGCCTGTGGATTGGGATCTTCCCACAGGCGCGCGATGATCGCCATTTTATTGAAGAGGTCATCAATACCCTGCGCAGGTTCGGCAAGGACGTCGCGGCGTGCCGACGCGACGCCAAATGCGAGAGAGAGCGCGCGCGACGCTTCGGGTGATGCGAGAAGGTACGCGGCCGTGAGCGCGCCTTCCGGATTTTTCGACGCACGCGGGACTGCAAATGCATAGGCATAACCGCCAGTAATCGAGCGCTCTGCATCGCGTATCTGCGGCAGAGGTGCCACTCCGAAATTCAGGTTGGGATTTTGACGACGGATAAGCGGTTCGTCGCTCGCGAGGCCGATGAAGAGGCCGAGATCGCCGGAAGCAAATGCTTCGCGACTTTCCTTTTGCGAACGATTCCAGCTGTAGATATCCTGCGACGGGTTTGCGAAGCTTGTATAAAACGAAACCGCGCTCTGTGCCGGCTGCGCAATCGTGGTACCGCGTGCTTGCAATGCCGGCTGCAAGACGCCGTCGCTGGCGCGCGCAGTGACCGATCCTCCCGCCTGCAAAATCAAGGTGCCGATGATGTTCTTCGCGTGCGTGACATTCGCATACTCGCCCAGCCCGACGGCGCTGCGTACGAGAGAGCCGACATCGTTCCGCTTGCTGATTGCGCGCGCAACGCCTTGCAGCTCGTCCCAGAAGATGGGCGGTCGGGCAAGCCCGGCGTTTGCGAACAAATCGCGGTTCCAATACATGACAATCGGATCGACGACAAGCGGGACCGCAAGGACGCCGTCTGCGGAGAGAAACGGCTGCGCGGCTTCGACGAACAGGTCGTCGAATTGCTCACGCGAAAACTGTTCGTATGGGATCGATGCGATTTTCGGTGCATCGATGACCGCATAATCGTGCCGGAGGATGTAGAGATCGGGGCCGGTCCCCGCGGCAAGCGCGCTCGTGAGTTCTTGTTCGAATGTATCCGGGTTTTTCTCGACGTAGATAATTTGCCGCAAGCGGTCGTCATTTTCCGAAAGCTGGCGCATGACCGTCACGACCGCGGTCTCATCAAACGTGCCCCAGAGCACGACTTCACCGATCGAAGAGTTGTTGCTTGAACCGATGAGGAAGGCAAAAATCAGGATGCCAGCGATCGCGAAGGCGCCGAAGACGCATAGAAGAATGACCTGGAATATCGACATTCCCGTTTTCATGGTCGCATTGTAACCCGCTTGGATTGCACACCGATAGCGCGCCGCCCCGCTTCTTTGCGAAAGACCAGTCCATAATGATGCGCGCCAGCACGGAATTCTTTTTGGAACACAAGGCTACTTTCCCGCGCCAGCGCAAGCACTTCTTCTTTCGTGACGACCGCTGTCTTGATAGGACCCATGCCGCCGAAACTCTCCGACCAATCGATAATGGCAAGGCGGCCTCCCGGCTTGATCACGCGTTTTCCTTCTTCGATAACGGCCTGCTTGTCTTCAACCTGGAACAATAGATTTGAAATGAGCACCAGATCAAGCGATGCGTCTGCAATTTTCGAACCCTCGGGCATCTCAAGGTCGCCCCACACGATTTCGACATTCTTGAATCCGCGCTTAACTGCCTCCGTGTGAATCCTCCGCAGTAGGTCTTTCTGAATGTCAACGGCGTACACGCGACCGCTGTTTTCCAAGTGCTCCGCAATCGCGATGACGTACGCACCGCTCCCGGCGCCGAAATCCGCAATTTTCATCGCAGGCTCGATGCCGAGCGCCTTGATATTTCGTGGCGGATGCGCAAAAGCCGCCCCGCCTCGGCTCGCGCCGGACGAGACATGCGCGCGTCCCTCTCGCACGTGTGACATGTGAATAAGTATATCGTGCAAAAAGACTCACGCCCGCGGACGTTGCCGCGGGCGTGGATAGGTGTCGAGTTCAGGGACCGATAAGCGGCGCAATCCGTACATAAACCCAGTTGCCGGCGACCAAAATCGCTATCACAACCGGGAAGCCGACGAAAAAAACAGCGTACCCGACGAGTGCGCCTGATCGGTCGGTTTTTGTCAGCCTATTAAGAATACGGTCCATCATTCCCTTCCTCCTATCTATTAGCAGGGTGTAAAGACCAACGCGAACAAAAGAAGTTATACTACTCACGCGCTATTTGTCAAACCTCCTTCCCTTCCAGCACCACGCACGCCGCGATTTTGTCGCCGCTTCGCAGCGCCATGACGCGCACGCCCTGGGTCTGCCGCCCGCTGGTGCGGATTTCTTTCAAATCAGTGCGGATCACTTGGCTCTTTTGTGACATGCAAATCAATTCGCCGTGCTCGCTGACGATGAGTCCCGCGATCACCGGCCCGGTTTTCGCTGTGACGGCGCTTGTTTTAATGCCGCTTCCGCCGCGACCCTGCACCTTGTATTCCTTGATCGGCGTCTTCTTCCCGTAACCGAGCTGCGAGAGGATCAAGAGCTCTTCCGCGCCACCTTTTTCTGCGACACCCGCGCCTACGACGCTGTCTCCTGACTGCAATTTGATGCCGCGCACGCCGCCCGCCTGCCGCCCCATTTCACGCACGTCTTTTTCATCGAATCGGATCGACTGCCCCTTCGTCGTCACCAAGAAAACGGTATCGCCTTTTCGGACGAAGCTCGCGGAAATGAGCGCGTCCCCCCTATCGAGCGAAATGGCGATCAATCCGGAGCGGCGGACCTCTTTGAACTTGTCGGCCGATGTCTTCTTGACGGTGCCATTCTTTGTCGCAAGCAGGAGCGAAAGCCCGTTGGTTGATTTAACGTCCTTCGGCATCGCAAGGATCGAAGTGATGCGCTCGCCCTGCTCGATTGAAAGGAAATTCATGATCGATTTGCCCTTCGTCGCGCGCCGGCCCTCCGGAAGCTCGTACATCTTTATCTGGTACGCCTTGCCGCGGTCGGTGAAAAAGAGAATGTCGGAGTGCGCGCTTGCGGTAAGCAGGTGCGTCACGAAATCCTCCTCCTTCGTATCCAGATCAACAACACCAACGCCTCCGCGGCGCTGCCGGCGGTATTCGGCCGGATTCGTGCGCTTGATGTAGCCGCCCTGCGTCAGGACAAGCGCGAATTCATCGTCCGCGATCAAATCTTCGGCCGAGAGTATCTGCGCGCCGCGCTTCATGATCTTTGTGCGCCGGTCGTCCCCGTATTTTTCACCCAGCTCTTTCACTTCTTTCTTGATGACGTCCATCATCTTCTTCTCGCTTTTCAGGAGCGATTCGAGTTCCGCAATGAGCGCCTGCACCTGCTCCAGCTCGTCCTCGATCTTCTTGCGCTCGAGACCGGAGAGCTTCTGCAAACGCATGTCGAGGATCGCGTTCGCCTGAATTTCCGAGAATTTGAATTTCGTCATGAGTCCCTTACGGGCATCATCGACGTCCTTCGACTTCTTGATGAGTTGGATGATCGCGTCGATGTGATCGAGCGCTTTGGAAAGGCCAAGGAGGATGTGCTCGCGCTCTTTCGCGCGCGAAAGGTCAAATGTCGTGCGTCGCGTCACCACTTCCTTACGATGCGAAACGAAGGCCTCGATGATCGCCTTTAGCGATAGCGTCTGCGGGACGCCGTCGACGAGCGCCACGATGTTGTAGTGGAAGGTCTCTTCGAGCTGCGTGTGCTTGTAGAGATAATTCAAAACCGTCTGCGGGTTCGCGTTTTGCTTGAGTTCGATCACGATGCGGATGTCTTTCGTGCTCTCGTCGCGCGCATCGCGGATGCCCTCGAGCTTTTTCTCGTGCACGAGCGCACCGATCTTTTGCAGAAGGTCGGATTTGTTGACGCGATACGGGATCGACGTGATGACGATCTGGTAGTCACCTTTTTTGTTTTCCGTGATCTCCGCTTCGCCGCGCACGACAACGCCGCCGCGTCCCGTCGCATACGCGTGCGCGATGTCCTTCTGGTTGAACGCAATGCAGCCCGTCGGAAAATCAGGACCCTGGACGAATTGCATCAAATCGTCCGTCGTCGCGTCCGGATTTTCAATTAGGTGCACGGTGGCGTCGCATACTTCGCGCAAATTGTGCGGCGGGATGTTGGACGCCATGCCGACCGCAATGCCCAACGTACCGTTTAAAAGGAGATTCGGTGCTGCCGCCGGCAGGACGACCGGTTCCTTCTTCGTATTGTCGTAGTTCGGACGGAAATGTACCGTGTCCTTTTCGATGTCTTTCAGCATCTCACCGGCGAGACGGGACATTTTCACCTCCGTGTAGCGCATCGCCGCGGGGTTGTCGCCGTCAATAGAGCCGAAATTTCCCTGGCCGACGATAAGGGGATAGCGCATCGTGAAATCCTGCGCCATTTTTACCATCGAGTCGTACACGGCCACATCGCCGTGCGGGTGGTACTTACCAAGCACTTCTCCGACAACGGTCGCGCTTTTTCTCGTCTTTGCGCTCGCAGTGAGCCCAATTTCCTGCATCGCGTAGAGGATGCGCCGGTGCACCGGCTTCAGGCCGTCGCGCACATCAGGAAGCGCGCGGGCAGTAATGACCGACATCGCATAGTCAAGATACGACTCGCGCATTTCAGTCGTGATCGAGCGAGGCACAATGCGAAGGGGCGTCCGTGTTCCCGCCCCTGCGTCGTTCCCATCGCCTTTTTGGCCTCGTGCCATATAGGATCAGTATATCAGAAAACGGTCGTCTTTGCCAGCGCAAAGTCGCCTAAAAACCGTTATTTTGAGCCCCAAATCCGCCGCTTCCGCCGTTTGGAGACGCGCCGGATCCAACGTCGACATTGACGCTGCCGCCTCCCGATGTGTCGCGGATTTTCCGCAGTTGCTGCTGCGATGTCTGGTAGTACTGCTGCAGCTGCTGCTGCGTCTGCTGCAGGAATTGCGTGTCCAATTGATCCTCAGGAACCGCCGCGCCTTGAAGTGTCGGGACGGCGCTTCCCCGCTGGATGCTGCGCAAAAAGAAAAATCCCCACCCGACGAGCAGGATGATGACAACCGCGATTGCGATACCGCCAGCCACAACCTTCTTCTCCTCATGTGGTTTGTCCTTGAGATTTTCGATTGCTTTCCCCACAACCATATCCCTCCATTATAACAGAAGTCATGTCGTGCGCGGCGCCGGAACTGCGTCACGAGGGACCCCGCAGCGCGACGGCGCGAGGATGAGCACATTTTCAGCTGAAAATGTGCGTGCCCGAGGGACGCACTTCCGACGCATCGCGTCTAAGCCTTTAACACCACCACCTCATTCTCCTTCCCTGCTACATCCTTCTTTTTTATCGTCAGCTTTTCTTCCGCTTTCACGCCCTCCGCACCCGCTTCCTTCAAAAATTGCTTAAGTGTTTTCTCGTCGTAGCCGACCGGAATGACGATCTTCGCCTCCAGGTTTACCGCAAGCTTGTGCGCTTCAGCCGCCGTGAGCGCCCCCTCATTGCCCACCGGAACGACTAAGACGTCCGGCGGATCCATATCCTCGATATCTTTTGGCAATACGGTCGTCCCTACGGCACCGAGATACATGATCGTGAGGCCGTCGAAAGTCACCGAGTACACGGTATTAATGCGCTCATGTCCCCCATATTTTGACGTCGAGCCGAATCCGAACGCCGCGATGTCTTTTATTTCGTACTCGCCCGGTCCCGTGACCACAAAGGGTTGCTTCTCGCCACGCCCGGCCTCTTCGGCGCCGTTCATATCAGGATGGTTGAGTGAAATAAGCGCGACGTCGGCGCCGAAATTCGTCGGCTTGAATTTTTTCGACTGCTTCGAGACGGGCCCAAAAACAATCGTGGTATCCCCCGCACTCGCGCGGATACAAAAGCCGTCGTGGTAAGTCAAAATCATGACCATAATTATAGCATCCGCTGCAAAGGGCGCTATCGTGGTTGTTTTAAGCCATATTTTAATCCATAGTGTAGTTGCCATTCCTTGACAAGAGATCATATTCAAGTTAGTATCGTATCTCTAGCTGGACAGGAGGTAGCCACCAAACACCCTCCTCATGTGAGGGCTGGTTCCAACCCACCAACCCAGTCCTTACTTTCATAAGGACCTAGTGGAGCCGGCAACGGCTGCGAAGCGATGGTCCTGGAGAGCCCCGATGCTTGCATCGGGGCTCTTTCTTTTGTATAGTTTCCCCACGCATTACCAGTCTCTAAGGAAGGGTTAATCCTCTGGCGTCGTCAACGGAACGGATGCAGGACGCGGAGAGCCCAACCTGAAAGAAAAATGCCAACAGCAACAGCTGACGTCGAAAAGGACGTCGACGAGAAGGATGAGGTTATCAAGAAAGAGGGCCCGATGGAGGCGCTCTTTGAATCGACGCCGAAGCCGCCGGCACTCGACGACGTGGTCGAAGGGCCGGTCGTTGCGATTGGTCGCGCGCGTGTGTTTGTCGATTTGCATCCTTTTGGAACCGGCATCATTTATGGCCGCGAATACCTCTCTGCCCGCGAGACTTTGAAGAACACGAACGTTGGCGACATCATCACCGCGAAAGTCGTCGGCACCGAAAAGAAAGAAGGATACATCGAATTGTCGCTGCGCGAGGCACGGCAGGCGCTCATCTGGAATGAAGCCGAGCAGGCAATGCAGAAGAAGACGGTCTTCGAACTCCCGGTTGCCGACGCGAACAAGGGTGGCCTCATCATCAATTGGCAGGGCATTTCCGGCTTCTTGCCGGCATCGCAGCTCGCGCCGGCACACTATCCGCGCGTTCCTGACGGCGACAAAGAGAAAATCTTTGTCGAGCTCAAGAAACTTGTCGGGGAAAAGCTGGAGGTGCAGATCATTACGGCAAATCCGAAAGAGCAGAAACTCATCCTCTCCGAAAAGGGCGCGGGTCCATCTGAGCGCTCATCTCTTGTCGAGAAATACCATGTCGGCGATGTCGTCGAAGGCGTCGTGACCGGCGCGACTGAATTCGGCGTCTTTGTGAAGTTGGAGGAAGGGCTTGAAGGCCTTGTGCACATCTCCGAAATGGACTGGGCACTGGTTGAAAATCCGAAAACCCGCTACAAGGTCGGGGAAACCGTCAAGGTGAAAGTCATCGAGATCAAGGATGACAAGGTTTCCCTCTCCATCAAGGCGCTCACTGATGATCCGTGGAAGGCGGCCGCTTCGAAATACAAGAAAGATCAGACGGTGGACGCGGTCGTCATCAAGTACAACAAGCATGGCGCGCTTGCTTCTATCGAGGAGGGGGTTGCCGGATTGGTGCATATCTCCGAATTCAAAGACGAGGCGGAGCTTCGATCGAAATTAGAGCTCGGCAAAGTGTATCCGTTTGTCATCAAATTGTTCGAACCGAAGGAACGACGGATGACGCTCTCGTTTGCGGGAAATAAGTAGCCGGCCCACTTAATTTCAACTTCTTACGAGCCGACAGCGCAGCAATTGCTTCCAGAGAACCTTGCGCAGCGCATAAGGATGCGGCGAGACGTACCGCAAAAGATGTGACAGTAACGCGTTTGACGGCTCCGTGTTCGGCGGGAAGCAATTGCTGCGCTGCCGCGAGCCTTCTTCATCACAACTTGCGCTTACGTAGGAAAATATGGTAATACGTGGCCACCTATGGCACACGTTTTGGACCTTACACACAGTAATAAAGACGCGCTTGCGCCGTCTGGAGCAATGCATATGGAAGAACAATCAGACACCCTTTCGGCCCGTGACGTGCTTATAACCGCCGCCGTGGTTATTCCGGCGTCTGTCGTGTGGGTCGTCAACGAGCGACTCCTGCCGGCGATCGCGGTCGCGACGCTTGTCTATGCGACGTACGCCGCCATCCGGTACGGCGTACCCTTGGCACGCAGCCGCACCGTACATGCGGCGCCGCTTATTCGTACCTACGAACACGCTCGCGGCCTGATGCGGACGCGCACCGCAGCGAAACGCGCATAGCAAAAATCCGCCCTGGGCGGATTTTTGCACTGTTAATGTTCCTTTTTACTCCCCGGGGTTCGGCGTTTGGGCCTGCCAATCTGCCGCCGTCCCGGTGTCAAAGAATTTGTCGATGCGGCCGAGGGATTCGCCGTCATCGACGACGAGCGCATCGCAATCGAATGCTTTGTCATTGGGCCCCCAGCACACCGCGTCGACAGACGAACTTGCGGTGTTAAATAATTCAACAGAGTCATTTTCGTTTGAGAGCTGTCTCGTGAAGCCGGGCAAGACGAGCCACGTTGCGCTGCTCGGCACTGTCCAGAGGTCAGCCGTCGTGGATGATCCTGTCAGCAGAAGGAACGAACCTGACGCAAGCGTCGTTCCCTGCGGAAGGATGAACGTCTCACTGTTGTCCTGGATAAAGTATCCGGAGAGGTTGAGCGTCCCTGCCGTCCCATTGAATATTTCCACCCATTCGTTCCCCGCCTCTACTCCTTGTGCAACAGAGGGATTGTAGAGAACTTCACTGATGACAAGCGTACCGACCTGCTCTTCTTCCTCATCATCATTTGTAATCGTACACACGACGTCGTCGCCCGCCTCCAATACGACCGTGTTACCGGCAACATCAGGACCGTCATTGATCTGGCAGACGAAGTTCGATGCAGTGTAGCCCTCCGGACCATTCGTCTCCGAAAGATCGTAGCTGCCCACTTCAACAACCGCCTCGGTCACGGCCGCGCTGCCCGTAACGCCCGAAATATCGGTCGGACCGTCCGCCACGAGCGTCCAATCTGTCGTGGTTGCTTCTCCTCCGTTGTTATTAACCACAACTTTCACCAGCGTAAGAACGGCGGTCTCCGGTTCTTCCGCCTCGTCGTTGTTCGTAATCGTGCAAATTTCGGTCTCACCCTCGGAGAGTTCGACAGCATCACAATTGCTCGTGCTCATCGTAAAGCCGTCGTGCGCACCCTCATTGATCGTGTACGTTCCCACCGGACGCGTGAGCTGCACTTCGCCATCATCGTCGAAGAAAATCGGGTCTTCATCGTTTACTTCGAACGAAAAGGTCGTCGTTGCCGCGTCATTGCCATCATCACGAATGACAACCTTGCGTACAATAAGCGTCCCAGTTTCAGGTTCATCAGGAGTGACCGTCACAGTCACGCTATCTTGCGCAGTGCCGCCCTCGCCCTCACATTCAATCGCATAGGTGGTCGTTGTTGCCGGAGTTACTACTTCTGTGCCATCCAGCGCCCTATCACCGATCCATCCGTTTGAGGCTGTACAGGTGTCAGCATTCTCAGAATTCCACGAGAGTTCCGACGATTCGCCTTCCGTAATCGTCATCGGATCTGCAGTAATCTCAACTGTCGGTGCGTCTGGTTCATCCGGGATCACCGTCACGACGACGTCATCGCCCGCGACACCGCCGGGCCCAAAGCAATCGATGTGGTACATCGTCGTTTCTGATGGAGATACCACTTCCGTACCCGAGGTGTTCCGCTCGCCGTCCCATCCGCCTGATGCCTCGCAGGTATCGGCGTTTTCGGACGTCCATTCCAAGGTCGAACTGTCACCTTCGTTGATCGTGAGCGGATCCGCCGTCAAAACCACTGTCGGCTCTTCTGGAGGCGGGGGCGGTTCCTTTTTACACTTGCTCGGGTGGATAAGCGGGATCGGCAAACGACCGCCAAGTGCTTTTTGTCTATCGCACAAACGATCGTTGATCCGATCGATGATGCTTTCAGCAAACGACCGATGCGCATCACCGCGCGCCGCTGCAGCAGGTGCGGGAGTAAACACAAACGCCACGAGCAGCGTGGCGAATACAATGCTGATAAGAGAAGCTGCCGTCACTCTGTTTCCCATATGAGTAGTACGCGCTTAACGCACTTATTCCCCATTCGTGCGGCTCGATAATACCCGCAGTATACGGGCGCAAAGATAAAGAATTCCTGAACGCACACGCCGTCTGTGGATAGCGGTTTAGTTGAACGTTGTCATCGCCTTTTCTCTACCCTCGACAATCATCATTTCAAGCGCCTCGCTCGCGCGCTTGAGCGCAGCCTTCAGTGTCGGAAGTTCTTTTGAGGTGAACTCCCCGAGGATAAATCGCTCCACCTCCTTTTCGCCCTGCGGCTTTTGTGCGCCTCCCGCGCCATTAGCGGGAGAGACACCTATGCGCACACGCGCAAACGCGGGCGTTTTGACCGCGCGCATCACCGAATCGAGCCCGCGATGTCCTCCGCTGCCGCGATTAAATGAGATTTTGATCGTGCCGAGCGGCAAATCAAGTTCGTCGTACACGACAATCAGCTTCTCAGCCGCCTTAACGCTCTTTATATAGTGTGCGACCGCCTTCCCCGACTTATTCATGTACGTATTCGGCAGAACGCAGGCAACCAACGCCTTTCCGAGAGCGCCGCGCAGGACAAATGAATTCGTTTTCTTCTCATCTTTCCACTCTCCAAGTTCATGTTTCTTCACGAAATACTCGACCGCCATTCTCCCCGCGTTGTGACGCGTCCGCACATGTTCTTCATCAGGATTCCCGAGACCAACGAGTACCCATGTCATATATTGAATAGCGTATAGAGGATGAACGCGCTATTCATGCTACATGAAAACATGAATTTATGCACATCCAACACTTGAAATACTTTGTGTCAACGTTCGTTTGCGTTATACTGACTCCCGCATGACTGATCCTGTGATGACACCGTCTCAATCATCGGATCACTCCAGTGCGAGAGACGCGCGTTCAGGCGGATTCGCATGGTATGTGACGCTCGCGCTCGGCCTCGCGCTTTTCATCCGCTTCTTCGTCGCGGCGCCCTACGTCGTTTCCGGCGCCTCGATGGAGCCAACATTTGATAATTGGGATTATCTGATCACCGATCGCCTTTCCTACGACTTCTCGGCGCCGGAGCGGGGCGATGTCATCGTGTTTTGCCTACCGAATACGGGTGAATGCTCGCTGTGGAAGCGCATTGCGCAACAAGAATGGCGCGGTCCGCGGACGCTCATAAAACGCGTCATTGGTTTGCCGGGGGAAACGATTGCAGTGGAGGGCGGGCAAATACGCATCACGAACGCGGAAAACCCAAATGGCTTCGTCCTTGAGGAGCCGTACGTCGCCGACACAAACATTGGCGGCCCAACCGGCATGGAAGTAACGCTTGGCGAAGGAGAATATTTCGTACTCGGAGACAACCGCAAGGTGTCGAGCGATTCGCGCGTGTGGGGCGCGTTGCCGAAAGAAAATATCATCGGACAAGTGCTGGTCCGCCTCTTTCCCATCGATGTCATCGGCCTCTTTCCGGGCGACGCCACTTACGTGGCGGAATAATTTGTGATCCAAATCAAAAACACACGCGTCCAGAATACGGCGAACCTGATTGCGCGGGCGATCCGCATCGCTGAATACTATGGATTTCTCCCGCTTGAAGCAGCGCTCGCGCACGGCAAGCGCGCGCTCCCGCCGCAGAACAAAAACAGCGAGCCGCAATTCGCGCGCCGAGACGAAAAGCCGCTCTTGCAGAGCGCACGAATGTGCCTCACGACCAACCGCGCGCCAAACGAGAGCATGTTGCTCTGGCGCGTGGCAAAACACGCTCCCGGCACGCGCGCGCCGCTCTCCTGTATGACGCTGGAATTGCACTGCATCGGCACGTCAAGCGCGATTGCGGAGGCGCTCCTCATCATCGTCCTGAACGCGATTGCCGACGAAGTCGGCCTTACCAAACGCACGCTCGCGATCAATTCGATCGGCTCCCTCGAATCGTCAAACCGGTACGTGCGCGATGTCGGACACTTCTTGCGCAAGCATATCGATTCGATTTCCCCAACACTTCGCCCACGCATCGTGAATGATCCATTGGGCACGCTGGTACAGCTCTTCGAAAAAGGGCATCCCGCCATGCCACGCGCCCCGCAGAGCGTCGATTATCTGACCGAAGAGGAGCGCCGCCGTTTTTGGGATCTGTTGGAATATCTCGAGATTTCCGGCGTGCCCTACGAATTGAGCCCGTCGGTCCTAGGTTCGCGCGATTTCTGGTCGCACACGCTCTTTGAGCTGTCGCATGTCGATGACGAGTCAGGCTCGCGCGTGCCGTTTGCCGTCGGTGGCCGGTATGATCCGCTTGCTTCACGCCTGATGGGCGCGCACACGCCCGCGGTCGTCGCAACGGTCCTCTGCGAGGTGCGCGGAAAGAACAAGGTGCAGCCGATAAAAAAGAGCGTCCCCGCGCTCTACTTCGCCCACCTCGGCCCCGAAGCTCGTCGCAAAGCGCTTCCCGTCCTCGAAACGCTGCGTCGCGCCGGCATTCCCGTTGAACAATCCCTCATGTACGAGCGCCTGCACGAGCAGATGGAGCGGGCGAAGCGCATGAGCGTCTCCCACATGCTCATTATGGGCCACAAGGAAGCGATCGAGGGCACCGTCTTGGTGCGCGAAGTCGCGACGAATTCACAGGAGGTTATCCCCGTACCGGAATTGACCAGCTACTTGCGCCGGCAGCGGGTGTACGCGTAATTCCCTCTCGCTTGCCTCTGTGCTCCCGTTGTGGTAGTATCCCCTCCACATGATTAATGCTGAAGTGACGAAGAGTGGTACCGAGAGCACGCTTTCGGTGATCCGCAAATTCTCCCGCCGCGTGCAGGGCACGGGCCTCATTCAGACTGTCCGCAAGGGACGCTATTTCGAGCGCGGAAAATCAAAGACGGTTTCGAAAAAGCAGGCGCTCAAGCGCATTGCGCGCCGCGAAGTGTACCGCGACCTCGTCAAAGAAGGCAAAATTGCCGAAGTTGCTCCGAAGGGCCGCCCGCAGCGCGATACGACCGCTGCCAGCCAGCAAACCGGTTCGGGCCGCTCATCCGGCCTCGGCGACTCGACCCCGATCGCACGCTAATGTCCGCCTCCACGCTCGATATCCGTCGCACCGTTTCCGATACGGTGCGCGTTCCGTTTGAGGGTCTGGCGCGCGCGACCTTGCCCGCGGGCTACCAGCTATCCCTCGTTATCTGCGGCGACTCTCTTTCACGAAAAATGAACATCCAATATCGGAAGAAGCATTACGCGCCGAACGTGCTCTCCTTCCCGCTTTCAAAACGCGAAGGCGAGATTTTCCTCAATATACGCAAAGCTGCGCGCGAAGCCCGCGCGCTCGGCATTTCCCCGAGAGCGCGCATCGCGCACCTCTTCGTGCATGGCTGCGCTCACCTTGCCGGCTACGCGCACGGCGACAGAATGGATGCGCGTGAACGCTCCATCTTGGCGCGATTCGGCTTCTAGCTATCCCCGAGGCACGGCCGCCGAAGCCGCAACGCATACAGTACAATGGCAAGACGTCCACGGTGGGCGTGTTTTTGCATGGCTCAGAAAATTTACACCGGTATCGACATCGGGACCCATCAGGTGAAGGTCGTCATCGCTGCGCCGCCACAATCTCCTGAAAGTCCAATGCAAATTCTCGCAACTGCTGCAGCCGCATCAAAAGGCATGCGGCACGGTTACATTGTCGACACACGAGAAGTCGCGCGCTCGGTTCGTGCCGCCGTCGATCGTGCGGCGCAGGCAGCGCACGTGCACGTGAAAGCCGCCCGCGTCGCCGTGGGCGGCATTTCGCTCGAAGAGGCGCGCTCAGCGGCCGACATCACGCTCACCGCATCCGGCGGGCTCGTGACGCCGCGCGATATCGAGCGCGTGATCGTGGAGAGCGAAAAGCGCGCGACGTCGAAGCTCACCAATCGCGTCGTACTGCACACGATCCCGCTCGAATTCAGGCTCGACGGCGTGCCGCTCCAAGGCCGTCCGACAGGCATGCAAGGCAACCGGCTGGGAGTTGAGACGATGCTCATCACGATGCTCGCACAACACCATGACGATCTTATCGAAGCCGTTGAAGCGGCCGGGGTCGAAGTCGACGGCGTCATGGCATCCCCGCTCGCCGCGAGCTTGGTGACGCTTTCAAAGGCGCAAAAGACCGCCGGCGTCGTCCTCGCGAACATCGGTTCCGAAACGCTTTCGGTCGTCGTCTTCGACGACGACAAGCCGGTCTCGCTCAAAATCTTCCCGGTCGGATCGAATGAGATCACAAATGCGATCGCGCTCTCATTCCAGATGCCGCTTGCCGAGGCGGAGCAGTTGAAGCGTGGGGCCGTCGTCGGCAGCCCGGTCCCGCCGAAAAAACTGTCGCAGGTCATGGCGTCGCGCCTTAAAGAAATGTTTTCACTCGTCAACGCGCACTTGAAATCGATTGGTCGTGAACGACTCTTGCCGGCAGGCATCGTGATCACGGGCGGCGGTGCGGGCCTTGCCCCTATCGTCGATGTGGCGCGCGCGACGCTCAAGCTCCCCGCGCAAGTAGGGCTTCCCATGATGCTTCCGCGCGTCTCCGCGCTTGATGCGACGTGGGCGGTCTCGTTCGGATTGTGCCGCTGGGGCTACGCAGAAGACATGCTGGACAATTCCCACCCGATTGGCGACATCGTCTCGCGAATGCTGGATTCCATAAAACAGATCTTTCGATCGCTCTTGCCGTAAATCTCCGCTCGCGACATTGCGAGGCGCTGCTTCACTCCGAACACGAACCGGAGAAGACCAGCAGCGGCGCGACTTCGAGAGAACATTGCGCAGCAAATAATGGGGCTGCGAGACATTTTGGCCATAGATGTGACGTTCGCGCGTCCGCTCACTCCGTGTTCGGTGCGAAGCCGCGCCGCTGCCACCCGACGAGCAGACAGCCATGAACAAGGCGCGTCAAAATGTAAATGTTGTCAAATTTGCAAACGAGTTGTTTGTGCTATCATGGCCTCTACGTATGGCCAAACTCGTCCGCCCTGAAGTAGAGTCATTCGCACGGATCCGAGTGGTAGGAGTCGGTGGTTCAGGGGGCAACACGATCAATCACATGGTGAAGACACATGTGATCGGTGTCGACTTTTTGGCGGTGAACACCGATGCGCAAGACCTGCACAAATCGCACGCAAAGAGGAAAATTCACATCGGGCGCAACCTCACGCGCGGACTCGGCACCGGCATGGACCCTGACTTGGGCAAACAAGCAGCCGAGGAAACACGCGAGGAAATTCAGGAAGCCCTCAAGGGCTCTGACATGGTCTTTGTGACCTGCGGCATGGGCGGCGGCACGGGCACGGGCGCCGCACCGGCGGTCGCCAAAATGGCGCGCGAACTGGGCGCCCTTACCGTCGGCGTCGTTACGAAACCGTTCGGCTTTGAGGGCGCGCAACGCATGCGCCTCGCGGAACAAGGCATCGCGGAATTGCGTAAAGCGGTGGACGCGATCATCATCATCCCGAACGACAAACTCCTTGAAATCGTCTCGAAAGAAACCGGCATCAAGAACGCATTCGCGATGTGCGACGATATTTTGAAGCAAGCGGTCGAAGGCATCTCAGATTTGATCACGACGACCGGCATCATCAACGTCGACTTTGCCGACGTCCGCGCCATCATGCACAACGCCGGAAGCGCCCTCATGGGCATCGGCTACGCGATTGGCGAGAAGCGCGCGGAAACCGCCGCGCGGCAGGCAATCAATTCGCCGCTTTTGGAAGTGTCCATCAATGGCGCGAAAGGTGTCCTCTTCTCGATCGCCGGCGGCGACGATCTCGGCATGCTCGAAGTGCAGGAAGCGGCAAACGTCATCACCGAGACGATCGACTCGGAAGCAAAGGTCATCTTCGGTGCCGTCACCGACGACACGCTCAAGAAAGGACAGGTCAAGGTCACGGTCATCGCGACCGGCTTCCCGGAAGGCGGCATCCGCCACGGGGCGCCGGGCGTTGCCGTGCCGACGACACCTCCGCGCCTCTCCAAACGCGAGCCTGAAATGCAGCCGCTGCGCACTTCGCAGGCGGAAAAGAAGCCACTTGCCGACCAGCTTCCTTCGGAAAAGGAACGCTCCATTCCCGTGCGCGACACAAAGCCTGCCGACATGCCGTCCGTTTCAGTCGGCGATGATGACGACAGCTGGAGCAGCCTTCCCTCCTTCCTTCGAAGAAAGTAGATTCTAGGGGATAGGTTATGGGTTGTAGTAGAATACGGAGTGCTTGGATTTACTATTCCCTGTAACCTATCACCTATTCCCTATGTATGATTTAGCAATCATCGGCGGCGGACCGGCAGGAGTGTCAGCGGCCGTCTACGCGGCTCGCAAGCGGCTCAAGACGATCCTCATCACCGACGATTGGGGCGGCCAGAGCACCGTCTCGCCTGAAATACAAAACTGGATCGGAGAGCCGTCGATTACGGGGACCGACCTCGCGAAGAAACTGAAATCACACGTCGAACAATACAAGGGCGAGTGGCTCGAAATCTACTCACCGCACCGTGCGACGAACATCAGGGACATTGCCGACGGCTTGGAAATCACGTGTTCGGACAGCAAGACGCACCAGGCAAAGACGACCTTGGTCGCGAGTGGTTCAAACCGCCGGAAATTGGAGGTTCCTGGCGCGAAAGAATTCGACCAGAAAGGCCTCACCTACTGCGCCTCGTGCGACGGCCCGCTTTTCGCCGACATGGACGTCGCCGTGATCGGCGGTGGAAACGCCGCGTTCGAAACCGCGATGCAGCTCCTTGCGTACTGCAAATCCGTCACACTCCTCGCCCGCTCCGATTTCCGAGCCGACGAATTGACCGTGGAGAAGGTATTGAAAAATCCGAAGCTGAAGGCACTCAATAATGTCGAGATTCTCGCGATCGAGGGCGACAAATTTGTTAACGGCCTGCGCTACAAAGACGCATCCGGCGAAGAGCACCTGCCCGTCTCCGGCGTCTTTGTCGAAATTGGCCTCGTGCCGAACACCGAGTGGCTCGGCGATCTCGTGAAGAAAAATCAATACAACCAGGTCATTGCCGATCCGTACACGCAAAAAACATCACACCCGCGCATCTGGGCTGCAGGAGATTGTACCGACGGCAAGTATCACCAAAACAACATCGCGTCAGGCGACGCGGTGAAGGCGCTCGAGGATTTGTATCTCTTCGTGCACCACGAGAAATAATTACTCCGGAATGGCGCCGTCTTCCATCATGACCCCCGGCGGGATGCGATTGGCCTCGTTTATCTGGAGGTCGATCGCGGCGCCGCGCTCGATTTCATCGTCGACGGCGCTTTGACGAGCTGCGTCCTGCAGCAAGAAGTAATACAAACCAGCCGCAATTGCGAGAGCGACGACGAGCCCAATCAGAAAGTTTTTCATACCGTCATTGTACCCGTGCCCGAGCTGTCATACAATACAGAGCTATGGCAGAGATCAAAACGCAAAAGACGGCGGCGAGCGTCTCGAAATTCATCAGTTCGGTGAAGGATCCCGTTCGGCGCAAAGACGCCGAAATCGCCCTCAAGCTTTTCAAGGAGGCGACCGGTATGACGCCGCGGATGTGGGGCACAAGCATCGTCGGCTTCGGGCAGTACCACTACAAGTCCGAACGCTCACGCCAAGAGGGCGATTGGCCTCTGACGGGTTTTTCTCCTCGCGCCGCAAACGTGACCTTCCACATCATGCCAGGATTCAAGGATTTCGGGCCACTTTTGAAAAAGCTCGGAAAGCACAGTGTTAGCGGCGGCTCATGCATTTATGTACGCAAAATGTCTGACATTCATGTCCCGACGCTTAAAGCAATCGTCAAGAAATCAGTAGTAATAATGAAGAAGCGATACCCCGCTACAGCATCCTAATCGACGAGGCGATGCGGTCGACAAGACCGTCTATGTCAAACGATGCTTGTTCCGCTTCGCAGACAGGCTGTTCGTCTTCGCCATAATTTGCACACTGCGGGAATTGGAGCGTAAATTCCACCCGCGCGAGAAAATCACCTTGCGCAGTCGTGTATTCGTAGGTTCGATACGTGCTTCCCGCTGCGCCTTCGCTCGAAACTGTCACGCAGTATTGCCGATCGCCTACCATGCGGGTGCCTTCTGGTGCGCATGAGAAATCGCGGCCGCCCTCAAGCGCAACTCGCGGCGGCCAGCCTTCTGTGGGCGCCGAAATGTATCGCGTCGGCAACGTGCGCGGATACTGAAATTGGATTCCTTGCGCATTAGGCTCGGTGTAGATCCACTCACCATCGCTTGCCGCCGCTCCCAGCACAACCTCAGTGATGCGCAAGCCTTCCACAAGCAACTCGACCGTAAGTGTGATCGGGCGACGCAGCGTCTCCGTCGGCGCCTCACCAATACCTTCTCCCTCATTCGTCACTTCGACGATCTCGCCTTGGATGTAGTACATCGGCCCTTCGCCGATTTGCTCGACGCTTTGGATATCTATCCGTTCCGGCCACTGAGAAGAAGTGAGGCGCCCGGGCGCCTGTTGCGGATTGTTGAGCCATTCCGCGAGAAGATCCGGAGCCACGTATCGGCCGTATGCATTTTGCATGTCGCGCTCCAATTGCTGCCGTTGCGCAAGTAGAGAGACATTTTGGAGTTCCCTTCCGAAGTTCTCGACGAGCATCCGCGCGTCCTCGGCGCTCGTGCCTTCCTGTACGGACGGCGCCCACTGGCTCTGCAAAATAAAGTACGCTCCACCGAGAAAAATGATTGCCGCGACCAAGAATGCGAAGGCTTTGTTCACCTCAATATTATAGCAAATTTTGACGAAATATCAAGATTGTACGCGATGTGCCGTTCTTTTCTCTTTGTGCAAAGAGATTCGGCCAGGCGCTCAAAATTGCGCCGCCGCGCACTTTCTCCGCCTGACCACGCTCGCACGACCCGCTTTGCTAAGCGGGCACCCCATGCTCGCCTTCGAATCTCTCCCTCTTCCAGTAAAAATATAGTCGGACGACACATTGTGTCGTCCTCGTTATTTTTGCGGAGAGGGAGAGATTCGAACTCTCGAGGCCCTTTCGAACCTGCCGCATTTCGAGTGCGGTGCTTTCGACCACTCAGCCACCTCTCCTTCGAAAAGGTATCGGTGGCCACGCTCCTAACGCCTGTTCGCTATGCTCACATCGGCGTTTGCGCTTCGCGCACCGGGGGATATGCGGTCAACCGCATTTCCTACCTCTCCAGTGGCGACATACTAGCAAAATTTAGCCTTCTTGCCCACTCCTTATCCCTTCTCACGCCCGGACGAAGGGGACGGTTTCGGCGGGTTTTTTATCTCCTCTTGCACGATCTCTGCAAGGATTCTGTCTCGAACTTCTAGCGGCAATTCCATGAACGACTCCTTTCGCTGCAGAAAATCACTCATGCGGCCACGCGTCAGCACATTCGGCTGGTTCGCGTATTCTCGGCGCAGTTGCTCACGCGTTCCATAGTCGTTTTTAAGCGCGCGCATGATCGCATACATCTCGGCAAAGCTGCGGAGCCCCGGTACAACGTTCGAGACAAACCAGTAGCCATTCTCTTCCTTGGTCGCCATCGGTCCGCGCAAGATACGTTGTGCACTTTCAGGCTCATACGCGAATAGCCGTCGCATTCTTTCAAGCTCTCCCGCGATGAGATCTGCGGCTAATTCGTACCGCGTCACTAGGTGGACGGCTTCTTCTCGCTCGTCAGCGCGTGAGCGCTCTTGTTCAGCCTCGGATTCTTTGAGAGCTCGCAGTACGTCGGGATACTTTTTTCCGAGCGCCTTGATTTTTCGAACATGGGGTCCTTGTTGCTCGTTTTCACGCGAATAGTATTGCTGGAGCCATTGGATTTCCTCTTTTGTTTTGCTCGGGGGGCCATTTTCGATCGTTTGCATAAACTCAGCATCGCTCCCCAGTGGTGCCTTTGCTCCTTCCGCAGGATCGGTCGTAATCACCCCAGCGCCCGTGATCGCCGCAAGGATGGCAAGGCGCAGGTTACGGGAGTATTCGTCTGACCGCCGATACCGTCTTTCGGGCAGTCCGAACTTCTCCTCTTTTCCATTCATGGTTAAAAAGCATAGCACGAGGTTTCTGACATGATTCCGACACCACTTCAAATTCCTGAATAAATAGGCTATATTGTGCGGCGTACGCCGACACAACGGCCCTATCGTCTAGTGGTTAGGACAGCAGCTTTTCAAGCTGTTAACGCGGGTTCGATTCCCGCTAGGGTCAAATTTTCCGGACGGAAATTTGATCCTAAGCGACGTGCCCTCGCACGTCGCGTGCGGGAATCGAAAGGCGGAGCCATGTCGCCTTGGCAACGGGCGAGCCCGGGCAGAAGCCACTTAACGAACGCAGCGAGTTTAGTGAGCTGACGCAGATTCCCCTTAGGGTCATCCGTCACGCAGAAGCGGCCTGAAGCGCAGAGGCTTCAGGCCGAGGGAAAGAGGGCTTCTTTAACGTGCCGAGCGACGACGCGGGCGAGTTCAAGGTCATTGACCAGCGCATACTTATGCGCATGGCGGACATTCGAGCGCAATACCACGTGCGATTTTGAAAGCGGATGCCGTGCACCCCACCACACGAGTCGGTCGCCTACCATTTGGAACGTGATGATCGGTACACCAGGATCGCGCGGGGCCCCCAGAAGCCAGCGATACGCTCCCCACAATGGGAATTGATGTGGCGCAAAGAGAGTGGCAATCAAGAGCACACGAGAATTTTTTAGGAGCGAGGCGACGATAAGCGCAACGATCCCGCCCGCACTTTTCCCCAATAGCACGATTTCTTCTCCCGTATCGTGCTTTAGCGCAATCCTGTAGGCTAGCTGCCGCAGGCGTGAAAAACTGTACGGGCGGCAATTGAGCTCCCGCTCAACGACGAACTTCGCATGCGGAAGTTGCTCTTTCAGCGCGATTTCCAGGTTGTCCCAATGGGATTCGTCGTTTTCTTTGACGTTTACGCCGGATATGCCAATGATGACCACGGCACACCTCCTATCCGTTTGCCTCGACAGAAAATACAACACTCCTCAAAGCAAGTCAAAAATTCTGCGCAGACGCCGCGGTACAATGCCCTGATGCCGCAAACGATCGCCGACATGCGGAGTTACCTGTGGGAGTTTTTTGTTTTCGGCACTAAGGAGGCGCGGGCATGTATATTCGCGGGGTCGTTTTTCGTGCTCCTGTTTCTTTCGCACCATATCCCCCTCTTTGGACTCCATCGCTATGACTTTTTGTTCCTTGCCGCGCTTTTCCTGCAGATCGTCCTGCTTCTTACCAAAATTGAGACGTGGGACGAGGTGAAAACAATTTTCCTCTTCCACGTCCTCGGGACCGCGCTTGAGCTTTTCAAGACGCATCCGGCGGTCGGCTCCTGGACCTATCCTGAAGAGGCATTTTTCAAAATTGCGACCGTTCCCCTGTTTGCCGGATTCATGTACGCGGCGGTCGGCAGCTACATCGCGCAGGCCTGGCGCATCTTTAAACTTGAGTTGGAAAACCCGCCGAACTACCTTGTTGTACTTATACTTGGCATCATCATCTATCTTAATTTTTTCGCAAACTACTTCATACCGGACCTGCGACTCGTCCTCATTCCCGCAGTTTTCCTGCTCTTTGCGCACACAAGTGTCACGTTTCTTGTCACGAAGGAGCGCCGCAGTATGCCGCTCGCCCTTGCGTTCTGTCTGATCGCATTCTTTATCTGGCTCGCCGAAAACATCTCCACGTTCTACGGCGCCTGGAAATACCCGAGCCAAATCCATGCGTGGAGCGTCGTGTCGACCAACAAGATCACGTCGTGGTTTCTGCTTGTCATCATCTCGTTTATCGTCGTGGCATACTTGAAGCACTATAAGAAAGACGTCCTGAGACGATGATATGGCTGAGAAATTTAAAATGTATGTCTCTGCTAACCTGCACCTTGTGCGAGACGGTGGCATTCTCCTCCTGAGACGCCACAATACCGGCTGGAAAGACGGACTGTATGGCGTGGTGGCCGGCCATGTTGATGGAAACGAGACGATTGCCGACGCTATGGTGCGAGAGGCAAAAGAAGAAGCCGATATCGATCTGGTGGCGACAGATCTTCGGGTGGTTCATGCCCAACATCGCATTACCGCTGACCGCGAATACATCGATTTCCACCTGATTCCCGCACACTGGGAAGGCGAGCCAACAAACTTGGAACCTGAAAAATGTGATGATCTCAGTTGGCACCCCATCAACCAATTGCCTGAGAATATTATCCCTTATATGCGTATCGCGTTCGACTGCATTCAGAACAACATTTTCTACTCCGAGTATCGAGAGCCCGGGACTTAGTACCTCGCAATACTGTTCTCGCCCACCTCAGCCTGTGTGACATAGTTCTCAAATGATCATCCAAAAAGTGAATGTGCTGTGAATGTCGGCGTTACGATTGCAATTGACCCGTTAGCCTCCCCTACACGCAGGGATTTACCGCCAGCTCAGCATCTCACCGGACGAACGGTCGGTTTTGATATAGTTACACTGGTCACGTGACCAAGTGCCGAGGAGGATGTTAATGCCAAGTATTGCGTCGAGGCCAGATATTCTCATAGGTGCGGTAGTGCTGATACTTGAAGACCATCCGCTTATCAGCATGGAGTTGCAGGCGCTTCTGGCGGAGTGGGGCGCCCATGCGGTCGCAGTAAAAAACATCGACGATGCGTTGCGGCACGTGAATGAGGGTACGGTCCATCTCGCTTGTGTTAACGAGACGGTACACGGCGAATCTTCATGTGCTGTGGCAAGACTGCTGCTGGAGAGGGAAATTCCCTTCGTATTCGTATCAGGCTATAGCAAGGCCATGATCGAAGATACGAGCGGGTTGAAAAATATACGACACGTTTCGAAACCTTTCAGCCAGGACGAACTTAAGAAAGCATTGATCGACGCACTTTGTCCCGGCTAGAAAAACCGCCGCCGCGACGGCCGCCGCGACGGCATTTTTATCATGCACCTTCCATGCTAGCATTCGCTCATGCAGCGCTTCCTGGTTCTCCTCATTGCCGTTGCGGTTGCGATTGGCGCATACGCCTACTTTGCCGGCATCGTCGAGGCGCCCATAGGGACGCCCGATGACCAGCGCATCCCCAGCGTCGAAGAATACGTACGACAGAACATTGCAATGCTTTCTCCCGAACCGGCAGTCCTCGGCGGCACGTTGTACGTTACCGAGATCGAGGCAAAAGACGGTCGCGGCACGGTCTGGTACGAAGACGGCCACATCGCGCTGGTCGCCGATTTCGAATACATCGCCGACAAATACGGCATCACCGTCACATCGTTTGAAGTGCGCAAATAGGGTGCTACACTCGGCGCGTGGAAAAATCACTGCACTTCTTGCGGCGGCACAAGCATTTCGGGCCGCTCATCCGAAAACACGGACCGCCAAAACTGCGCCGTGGTAGGAACGCATTCCAGTCGCTCGCACGCGCGATTATCTACCAGCAAATCTCCGGCTCCGCCGCGCTCTCCATTTACCGGCGCTTCGTGGCGCTCTTTAACATCAACCTGCCGCCGGGGCCCATCGACTGGGAGAAGCCCGTCGCGCGCGCGTTTCCGAAGCCTGAAGAGGTTCTCGCTATGCCGCGGAAGAGCCTGCGCTCCGCCGGCCTCTCCGCCCAAAAAGTCGCCTATCTCAAGGATCTTGCGCAGAAATTCGCCGACGGAACGATCGATCCGAAAAAATTTGCCCGCATGTCGAGCGACGAAATCATCACGCATGTCACGCAGGTAAGGGGTGTTGGCGTGTGGACTGCGCATATGTTCCTGATCTTCACCCTGAACCGCCTCGACATCCTGCCGACCGGTGACCTTGGCATCAGGAAGGGCTTTCAGATCGTCTACAAACTACGCACACTGCCGACGCCCACGCATATGGAAAAGCTGGCCAAAGAGTGGCGCGAACACGCGTCAGTGGCGTCGTGGTACCTCTGGCGGGTGGCGGACGGAGAGAAGTAAGCTTACTGCTCCCCCGCTTGCGATATCCCTTCAAACGGCTCGTTGCCGGATTCGATATTGTTGATGACGTCGTTGAGCCACGTTTCCGACGGGTTCAATTCGAGGACACGCTGGAACGCAAGCACGGCATCTTCTGGACGGCCTAATTCATAGTATGCGGAGCCGAGGAAGAAGTACGCGTTCGCGTAGTCGTTTGCGCGCGCGATCGCCTGTTCGAGCGCCGCCGCCGCGTCCACAAACACGTCACCGAGATACAAAATGTAGCCGAGGTTGAACCAGCCAACCGGATCATTCGGCACGAGCTGTACGGCGGTTGCGGCCGCCTGTATCGCCTCCTCATTGTTACCGTCGGCCGCTTCGACTTGTGAGAGCAGGAAATACGCCGCGGCGAAATTTTGTTTTAGTGCGAGTGCTTCCTGGAGATGCGTACGCGCCGTCGCATTGTCGCCGCGTACGACGGCAAGCTGCGCCAGCCGTAGTTTCGGGACCGGATTCGTCGGATTCGCCTCAAACGCGCGTTCATACGTCCGCTGAGCTTCTTCATACGCGCCTTCGACGTTGACTCCTGCCAGTGAGTCATACACTTGCGCGAGGACGAGCCAGTTCTGGTAATTTGCGTCGTCGATTTCCACTGCCGTCAGGCCGTGCTGGATCGTTTGCTGCAGCGTTTCCTGAAGCTTTGTAAGCGCCTCCTGAGTTTCCGGATTGCCGTTTGCGAGGAGTTGCGACAATTCGACGAGTCCAAGTTCGGATGCGGCGCGGTGCGCGCGATCATTGCGCGGAGAGATGGCAAGCGCCATCTCAATCATGCGTCCCGATTCTGCGACATTGCCGTTGTCACGGAACGCTGCGGCGCTACGGTTGACGTGGAGGTTTGACACGACTTCCCGCGCCGTAATGCCTGAGGCAAATCCGGCAGGCACGACGAGGAGGATGAGGAGTGCGAACGCGATCGCGCTTGTCATATTTTCCGTGGAAACCGTGCGAACGGGGTTATCATTCGCGACGGCTGCGAGTAGGCCGAAAATCACGAACATAATGCTCGTAAATGCCGGGCCGGGCGTATAGATGAGGTGGAATATGAGAAGGTACGCGGCGCCTACAAGCAGAGCGCCGAACAACGTGTGACGGCTCGAGAGCGGGAGCATCGCTCCGGTGTACTCGCGACGCATGATGAGAGACGCGAAACGCCACCCGAGCGCGAGGATCGCGAGAACGATTGCACTCCAGGCGATCGTGCCAACAAGCCCCGCCGTGAAGACGGAGGTCGGGATGATGCCGATACCGTAGTTGAAATCGGCGTTCCAAAACGGCGTCACATTCACGCCAGCCGGCTTATGCTCCGCCCATTCGCGGATGAACGAATTCGGTCCGGTACCAAAGAGAAGCGACGAGGGCGCGCCGAGCGATTGGCGCCCGACATCGAGCGTTCCCTGCCACGACGGCCGGACCTCGACCTCCGTGATAAGGATGGGGGCCGGCAGCTTGCCCCACACCTGAGTGCCAAACGCCGCTGCGAACCCAAAGAGAATGGCAAGAAGGGGGACAGCTATCGTCCGCGCGACCGCTTGTGAAAGCGGTAGACCGTCTGCATGCAGGCGTCCGCGCACAAGAATGCCCCATGCAAGTACGAGCAGCGCCGCGGCTCCCCAGAGTATGTCCGTAAAATGGACGACGATAATTAGAAAGGTAGAAAGAATGCCGAGCGCCGCAAGCGCGATGCGCCACGTCCCGGCGAATGCGCCGCCGCGCACGAGAACCACCGAGAGAAAGAGGCCGAGGGACGCGACAATACCAAGATCATGCCAGCTCCCAAGCGCATTCGCCGTCGGTCCTTGCAGGACGCCGAGACTAAACCAAGTCGGGAAGAAAATATACAGCACCTGCAACCCGAAAAAGATTGTCAGCCCGACGACGAGCGCCCGAAGCATGGCGCGCAGTCCCGCGGAATGGCCGGCAAACAAAAGTGCGGTGAGCGCGAAAATTACGTACCACATCGTGACGGCGGTTAGTGTGTCTTGCTCGATCCCCTGTCCGACAAGGGATGCTCCCGTAAAACCGGTGGCGGCAACCGAGACGGCGTATGCAATAGGCAGCAACAACACCGCCCACATCAACGAGACGCGCGGGATATCAATCTTGCCCTCAATGAGACGTGCGAGCGCCCAGATGAGCGCGACGATAAGCGCGACGAGAGCGATAAAAATCATTTTGGACTGCGGAATCGACGCCCACGGAAAAGGGATGACGAATATGGGAAGCAGCGCAACGAAGCCGATAAGTGCAAGCCGCGCAATGCCGTCAAGGACTGCCACTGCGCCGCTGTGTGCGGTTGGAGCCATGGATATATAGAATACCATGCGAAATCCGCTCACCTTGCGTGATGATTTCCACAGATTTTCATCATTCGAACGCAAACGAGCAACGCGTGCTTGCGTTGCTCGCTATGCGCGATACTCACTATGTTTTTTGTTTGCTCTCTCGGAAACGAAAAAGCGAGGCTTTTTCGCCTCGCTCGTTCGCTGCACAATAAGCCGGATTCTGTCGAGAGCAGCCATGTATCTGGGATGGTTGTTACCAACCACCTCGAGCGGTTCTCCACCCATGTTGGGTGACACGACCTTGCACGCAGGTAGGAATTTTGCCGTTGCACCTGATACGTTTCCGTATCAGCTGATCCTTGCGGATCTCCTCGCCTCTCGGCTCGGACGTCTCTGTTCGCATCCCTCGGATTACCCGGGCGGGCGTTACCCGCTACCATTTGAACTGAATCACGCGTGTCCGGACTTTCCTCTCCGTCTTGGACGAAGCGGCTGCTTAGCGCAGGACAACACTATACCATATTTCACCAGGAAAACCAGTTTCTGAACTGCTGGAAACGCGACGCGGGCGGCTCGGGCGGAGGTGTTGGCGGCTCGACGATAACAATTACCCCCTCGCCTTCTCCCGCGACGTCGTAGCGCTCTCTCAGCTCCGCCTCTATTCCACGTTCGCTTTTGAGGTTGGCGATGTCCGTGCGGAGTTGGTGCTCTCGGTCCTTAAGTTCGGCCAGTTTGGCTTCGGCCTCGGCGCGAAGGACGGCCGATTCCTGCGCTTTCTGGTAGACTCCCCACACGCCGCGCAGGGCAACCGCAATGATGACGAGCATGAAGATCGCTCCGAGCCGCCGCCACATGAGGCGCAGCGGGTCACGCCTTTGCTGAAACGTCGCCATAGTGGTACGATTCTACCGTCTAGTGAAGCGAGAGAAAAGCCGGGGATTGCGTTTACGGCTTTTCCGAGCGAGCGACGACGGAAGTGCTGTAGCTGTACCACTGAAATATGAGCTTCTTATTCCATCGGAGAACCAAAAAGGTCTTGAACGTCGTGTGGGGCATCGTCGCCGTCCTTATCATCTTCGGCATGGTGCTCTTTTTCGCGCCGGGCTTGCCTGAGTTTTTGATTACGCTGTTTAACTAATTGACTGCCGGTAAGCGGCAGTATATTGTCAGCGCAGGATGCCCACCGGCGTGGGCACTTCACAAGGAGAACGTGCGATGACTATCCGATTGGCGTTAGTGGCCGCCGTTGTGATCATCCCGCTGGAAACGCTGTGGATCATCTTAAATAACTACGCGCTAGGCACTGACCTTGCACTGCTGGCCTGGATGGCCTTGGTGGCGAGCGCAAGTGTATCAGCGCCGATCATACTGATACTCATGTTGCTAACGTACATGTTGCGATCCGTCGCAGCGCTGTTTTCTTCTCGGGAGCCGTAAGGCTCCCGCCGCTATTCCCCTCCTCGGATCACCTTCAAAAAGACGTCGTGCGGAATGTCCACTTTGCCGCGCGCCAGCATTTTCTTCTTTCCCTTCTTTTGCTTCTCAAGCAGCTTCATCTTGCGCGTGATATCACCGCCGTAGAGGTAGCCGGTCACGTCTTTACGAAGCGCTGATTTGCGCCGCGAGGCAATGATGCGTCCGCCGGATTTCGCCTGGATCTTCAATTCAAACAGCTGCTTCGGCAGCAGCTCTTCCAATTTCTCGACCAAGTGCTCCGCCTCGTGTTGTACGCGCCGGCGCGAGACGATGCGAGCAAAGGCGGGCATAAGTTCTTCGGCAACCAGCACGTCGAGCCGCACGACATCGGCATCGCGCAGACCGATGAGTTCGTAGGAGAGCGACGCGAAGCCCGACGAGACGGACTTGAGCTTATCGAAGAACGTGCGCATCAGCTCTCTGAGCGCCATTTCGGCAGAGAGCTTGATCTTGCCGTCGGGGAGCGTTTCGGTGTCTCCCACCACCGCTTCGTGGTCGAAAAGGATTTGCGTGATGCCTCCGAGAAATTGCGGTGGCGTAATGACCGCGATGTTCACCCATTGTTCGCGCACACGCGTTGCAGTGCCATCATCAGGGAATCGCGCCGGATTATAAATTTCTTCGATTGTGCCGTCCGCTCGCGTCACTTCGTAGACGGTCGTCGGCATCGTGACGACGAGCGGGAGATTGAATTCCCGCTTCAGGCGCTCGACGATGATTTCCAGATGGAGCATGCCCAGAAAACCGCACCGGAAGCCCTTTCCCATGACGCCCGATGATTCTTCTTCGTAGGAAAGCGACGAGTCGTGGAGGCGGAGCCGTTCGAGCGCCTGGCGCAGCTGCACGAGATCGTCTTGTGATTCGGGATACACCGAGGCCCAAATGACCGGCGCCGGTTGCCGGTATCCCGGAAGCGCGGGCGCGGACATGCGCGCCGAAACGACGGTGTCACCGACCGACGCGATACCGGGCTTCTTGATGCCGGTGACAATGTAGCCGATTTCGCCCTCGGTCAATGAGTCGCGCGGCTCTTCGTCGGGTGTGAGCACGCCTACTTCCAGCGCATTGAATTGCGCATTCGCAGCGGCGAGTTTTAGCGCGTCTCCTCTTGCAACCGTTCCGCCGAAGAGCCGACAGTACACAATGACGCCGCGGTGGTCGGAATATGAAAAATCGTACACGAGCGCCTGGAGCTTGTCACCACGCGGCTCCGGTGGCGGAATTCGTTCGACGATCGCGTCCAGAAGCTCCTTGACTCCCTGCCCGGTTTTCCCGGATGTGAGCAACACGCTCGACTCGTCGCAGTTTAAGAGGAGCGCAAGTTCGCTCTTTACGTCGTCGACGCGCGCGTGTGGCGCATCAATTTTATTGACGACAGGAATCACGACGCGCCCGAGGTCCCGCGCGGTTTGCAAGACGGAAAGCGTTTGCGCTTCGACGCCCTGTGTCGCGTCGACAAGAAGGACGACGCCTTCGACCGCGGAGAGGGCGCGGGAAACTTCATACGCGAAATCGACGTGCCCCGGCGTATCGATCAGGTTAAGGACGTTCCCGCCCCAGCTCATCCGCACCGGTTGCATCTTGATCGTAATCCCGCGCTCGCGTTCCAAATCCATCCGGTCGAGCACTTGTGCGCGCATTTCGCGCTTCTCGATGGTGCCGGTCAGTTCAAGCATCCGATCGGCAAGCGTGGACTTGCCGTGATCGATGTGCGCGATAATTGAGAAGTTGCGGATGGTGGCGGACATGAGGCCTCATCCTATGCTGACTGCTCCGCGCTCGCAACTGGCTCGGCCTCGCGCCATAGGCGGCGTCGAAGGGTCGCCACGTTTTCCGCCAATTCACGGCTGCCCAAGAGATAGTAGACGAAAACGGCGGCGGCGCAGCCGCTTAGGCCCGCCGTGGCTCCGCGAAGCAGGATCGAGCCGAGCGTCGAGCCGATCTCGATGTCGCCGATTGCATGGAGCGTGAGGTACGAGAAAATCCCTGCGCCGAGCGCTGCGCAGAGGCTCTGCCACCACACGCGACGCGTCTCAGAGAAGAAATTGCCGAAGCGAGATTCAAAATACAGCGCAAGCACGAGTACACCGATGATTGAAGATGTCGCGTACGCGAGCGCGAGCACGAGGACAGAGCTGCCCGGCACGCCCTCGACGCGCAAGAGCGCCTCGAGGAAATTCCCCGCGCTCGGGTTTCCCACCATTTGCAGGAAGGTGACGCCGAGAAGTACGGTGACGATCGCGGTCATGAGAGAAACGAGAAATGGCGCCAGGGTCCGCCCGGACGCATAGAACGCGCGGATGAGGAGGAGTGTCAAGCCCTGTGCGGCAAGCGAGATGACAAAGAGCGCGAGCGCGGCAGCGGTAAGGCGCGTGTCGGTCCAATCGAAGGCGCCGCTGCCGAGGACTGCGCGGACAATGTGTGCGCGCAACACCACCATGATCGCGATCACCGGAAGTGACCAGAACAGGATTTGTCGCGCCGCAAGATAGACCTGGGCGAGAAATACGTCGTTATCGCCCCGCGAAAATGCGTACGCCAGCGTCGGGAACGCAGCGGTCGCATAGCTTGCGCCGATGATAGAGAGTGGAACGCCCTGCAGGTTGTATGCAAACATAAAGATCGAGATTGAACCGACCGAAAGCGCCCCTGCGAGCGACAGTAGGCCGAAAAACGCAAGCTGGTTCATGGAGAGTGCAAGCGCACGCGGCATTGAGATCCGGATGGTGTCGAAAAACGCGCGAGACTCCTTGAAGTGCGGGAACCGGATGAAAAATCCGTCACGCATCGCGGGCGGCAGCTGGATCCCAAGATGAAGTGCGGCGCCGATGACGACGCCCCAAACGAGGCCCGGCAAGCCGTACAGCGGATACAAGAAAAGTGCGCCTGCGACGATCCCGAGGTTGTAGACGATCGGGCTTGCGGCGTAGAGCGCATACCGGTGTTTGAACTGCGTGACCGCGGCGGCGATATTTGAAAAGCCGAGGAGAATCGCCTGCACGAGCAAGATGCGCGTTAACAGCGTGAGCGTCGCAAACGAATCGCCGACGGTGAGTGCGGGGAAAAATTTCTGCAAAATGAGCGGCGCAAGGACGTACGCTACCGCGCTTGCAATCACAACGAGGATTGAGAAGCCTGCAATAACCGTATCCAGGTAGCGCTTCTGCGCCGTCTCATCGCGCCGGGACAATTCCGGGATGAGCATGTACGCCGAGACAAGGGCGCCGATGCCGATAAACACCAGATCCGGTATGCGGAATGCCGCGTAGTAGAGGTCGAGCTCTATGCCGGCGCCGAAAAGGTGCGCGAGCACGCGATCGCGTAAGAGCGCGAGGATCGAGGAAAGGAGCGAAGAGATCGCAAGGATGTATGCGGCGGCCTGGAGACCGCGAATTTCGGAGGTGAAAAATGAAAGGGCGACCGCCGCTCCGTTTCGTGCATATGAAAGGTTGCGGACGATCGGACCCATGAATGGTCATAGTACCGTGTCCGTTAGAAAAGGCCAAATTTGGTGGTTTTTTGGCTGTAAGAGACATTGACAAAGCCCGTCTCAAGCCGCACATGCAACGCATCACACACTATCGATTCCATGAACTTTTCGCAGACGCCGTCATCCTCGAACTGCGGATTTTGCGCGCGCTTTCGCGCGCCATAGGCGGCTTCTTCATCGATCTCCTGGGGTTCATCCTCGGTATCGACATTCGCGACCGCCGGGATTAAGGTAGGCTTTCGCACGCTTCGCCGTCCTTGTTGCTGTCGAGCTTGTGTACGTCGTTGTCCACGCCGCCGCATTGCTCGAATACCGCCTGCGCCTCCGCATGGGTCGAGAAATCTGAACAATTGTATTTGTTGGACGAACACGTGTACGAGCCACTTGGCGGCGTGGTCGGTTCGGGTTCATGCTCCGGTTCCCGCGACTGTTGAGCTTGCGTTTCCGTTTGCGCAGTCTGCTCCTGCGTGACGGCTGCGGGGGTCGCTGCCGCTTCGGTTTGCGTCGACGTCGTTCCTTTCACCTGCGGTTTCGTCGCGGCAGGCTGCGGTGTTTCTGCAGGACATGCATCTGGCGCCCACAACCCCTTCTGTGCATTTTTTGCCGCCGTCTCGGCTGCTCTAAATTCCTTTTGGTAGTGATACGCCGTATCGTACGTGTACTCGTATGCGTATCCCTCTTCGACCATGTACTTATTGATGAAGAGCCCGTCGTCGCGAAAGACATACGCTAAGAGTCGTTTGTATTTATCGCGTTCACCTTCTCCCTCATCAATCTCGAGAGACACCTTTCTGTTGGTGAGAAGCGAGCGTAATTTGGCGAACGACTCTGCGCCAAAACACTGGACTTCGACGCGCGTATCGACGGTTTCCGGCGTATCGATGCCGATGAGACGGACCGTCTCCGTCTTCCCGTCGATCGAGACGGCGATTGTGTCGCCGTCGATTATTTTCGTCACCGCATACGTTGGCTCCGCGCCTTCCGCCATGCCGTCTTCCTCATTCGGCTCGGAAAACTCTTCTTTATCGATCGCCTCGGCAACCGTCGCGCCCTGCGATTCCGGATTCCCGCCCCACTTCATGCCAAACGTAAACGCGCCGCCAACGAGTACCACCACTGCGATGAATGCGACCACGATGTGCGTAATCCGCACGGTCATGAGCGGATTGTATCTGTAACTAAGGGGCGGCAAAGGCTTAGCCGTGGATATCTAATGGGCCAATATTCCTAGTACTGCAAGTGTCGGCTCCGCAAAAAAGAGCCAGTCGGCGGCGATGAAGAGCATGGACATCGTCGCGAGTAGGTATCCGGCTTTGCGCGCATGGCGGAAGTGATGCCACTTCAGCTCGAGTTCCATGTCAAAGAAAAGCGCCGCCAGGATGAGGAGACCGAGCACATAGTATGCATATCGCAATGTCTGCTTCGGCTGCGCTGCCAGATACGCCCACCACGGGATGTCTGATTCGGCGATGACCGCCGCGTCACCATCTTCTTCCGCGAGCGCGCCAATCGGCTGTACTTCTTCCGTTTCTGTCGCTTCGCCCAGCGTCGCCCCGACCGATGTGGCTGTCGCGGACGCCGGCGCACGAGCCGGTACGTCGCCAGGGGCACTCTCACGCGATCGCAACTCTGCTTCCGATGGGTGCCCAAACATCTGTACCGCGAAAATCGCGGGCTTTCCTTTATACGTCCCGACGGCCGTCGCGATACCGATCTCCGTGTACCGCGCATTCAATATGTTTTCGCGGTGCGTCGGCGAAGCCATCCACGCTTTCTCGACGTCGGCGCTTTCAGAAAAATTCACCGCAAGATTCTCCCCGGCGTACGCATAGTCGTAGCCTACTTCCCGAAACCAGTGCCAGGAATTATGCCCTTCCGGCGTCTCGTGCGCGAAGTATCCCTTCGCTGCCATGTCATCGGCCTTGCGCTGGGCCGCTGCAACTAACTTTGGATTGGTTTGCAATGCCCGTAGCCCCTCCTGCTGCCGATCCTCGTTCGCAAGCTCCGTCAGTACCGCTGCTATAACCGCTGCGATGTAAGGGGATTCTGCCTCTTTGATGTAGCGATCGAGCATGCCCGCACCGGCAAAAAGACATACGACGAGCACAAACGTCGCGACATATACTTCTTCTTTCAAAAATCGCGGACTCCACCCAAAATCTCCAAGGTCGATTCCGCGCCGTTTTCGCCGCGCCATCTTCGCATTATCGCACAGATTCCAACGCTACCTTACATCGGCTCCGCCGGGGACGGGATCGGCTTAGCATCGGGTGTCGTTGCGGGCGGCTGCTCGGTCATTTCACAATGGTAGCGCGCCTGCCTGCCGCACCGATGAAGCGGTACTAGAACCAACTGAAGAAGGAAAGCACCTTTTTGAAAAAGTTTGGCACGGACGCAGTGAAAAAGGCCGAGATCCCGGCGGATGTACTACTAGATTCAGCGTGTGAATCACTTCCGGTTTCCGCAACAACTTCTCCGTCGACTCGCACCTCACTGTTCGTCTCATCGTTGGTCGCATGCGCGTTTACTTCGACATGCACTCCCGCCTCCGGCTCAATCGGTTGCGCATATTCTTTCGTCTCCGTCTCGCCGTTTCGCGATGTCTCAACCTTCACCGTTACCTCCCCGCCGGAAGAATTTGCATTGATGCGCGTTTCGGTATGCGACGATGCGCTCACGTCTCCGGTCGTAACCGTTTGCCCGCTCGCCGCCGTCTGCCCGCCGGTCGAAGCGGAAGAGTGCGACTCGACGACTGTACCGTTGCCTGATTTCACGACTTCAATCACGTCTTCGATCCAGTCGGCGTTCGCCGCAAGCGGCGCCGCAACCATCGCAAGCAAGCTGATGGCGAAGAGTCTTTTCATGGTTCTCAGGACGGCTCCTTATATCTCGAACGCTTCAACAAGCGGCGCGAACACTAGCCATGATGCGAAGACTTTCAACTGCTGCTGGAGCAGCGCCGACGTCGATGCCGGCTGACCTTGCGACGCATCCGTCTTGAAGAAAACCGGCGCGGCAACGAACGGCAACTCCAGCAGGTGCTTCGGCGTCACACCGGTATTGCCCTCCTGGATCGTCTGCTCTTGCTTCTGCTTCGTTGACGCCTTGAAGGATTCGATTTCAGCGATCTGTGCGGGTGTCAGCGAGAAGTCGATGTCGGCGCACGCCATCTGGTTAACCTTTTTCTGGGTCGTGTAGTAGACGTTGCCGGTCGGCTGCGAGATGCCCCATGGAGCCAAGATATCGCTCGCATATTTGCCCTGGAAGCGCTTCACCGCTGCTTGCGTCGCACTATTGTACACGCCGGTCTCCGCAAGCGTTTCTCCTTCGTAGGCATTGAGGAAGGACTGCAACGAGCGGACTTGTTCCGGCGAATTTGTGCGCCACGGCCGGATGTATTCGGTCAGGATCGGTGCGCAGGATTCCCCAAGCACTTCGGCTACGCCAACTTCAACCACGTCGGTTGCAGTCACCTTGGTGAGGCTGCTGCCGGTGCTTCGCTTGCCGGTGAGGACTGCGGTGTTGGTGTAGTAGCCCGTCGTCACATCGCCTTTGAATTCGACCGTGTAGGTGATTTTCACTTCTTCCTTACTCTTCACATTCCCAAGTTTCCACATCTGCTTGCCGATTACGGAGCCGTCCGGACCCTTCATGGTGTCGACAACGACGACGTCTGTTGCGTCACCGCCGTTGTTGTTCACGACGATCGTGTAATTAACAGTCGCTGGAGACATCGCCTGTTCGACATCGGCTGTCTTTACCATGGTGATTTTAGGTTCCGGGTGGTTCCAGACGCTTGCACTGCCGCCGGAGACGCCGAGAACGTGCTCCTCGATGAGGTCACCGAGGATGTCGTCCTCGCCCGGCTTCACGCCGAAGACCAGATCGCCGTCCCAATCGCCGGAAATCGCAAAGTTGGCGAAGATCCAGTCCTGTCCGATAAGCGTTACGTTGACGAGGTTGAGGATTTGCGCGAAGGCGCTCGCGTCACCCGTCTTGATTTTCGCCAGGAGACCTTGCGCTTCGTTGTTGCCGCTGACCGCCTCAGCGATCGCCGTGTTGAAGATTTTTGCGTAGTTTTCCACTTCTAGTTCCAGACCAGTTACGGGATCGCGCGAGGAGCCTCCGGCACCACAGATGATTTCGCCAAATGGCGCGCTTTCGTGCGAGAACATGCCTGGTAACTGCACGACGTCGCCGCGCCACTCACCCCCAACGGCGACGATGAAGCAGATCGGCGCACCGAGCTGGTTTACGAAGTTTATGTCGGATGCATGCGCGTTCGCATCACCGGTCTCGATTACAGAGCCTTCGGGGCCAATCGCCGTATTGGCGCCGGTTTCGGCGGTCGAGGATGCCGTGTCGATGATTTCTGCGGTCGATGACGCTTCGATATCACTTGCACGACCGATGCGGGCGCCCGTCGAGAGCGATTCGAAGAATGCGCCGTCCGGCAGCAGGATGTCTCCGTCAAGGTCACCCTGATTTGCCATAAAGAGGAGGAGGTAGCGCGAATCAACCATCGTGAGGTTACCGACGTTTACGATACCCGACATCGCGTCGGTGTCTCCGGTCCCGATTTCACAAGTCCCGTCGGTGCTGCTGCAATCGTTGCCGCCCGACTGAGCGCGGGACACGGCGACATTTTCGACATTTGCGACGTTTTCGTTGTACACCTTGAGGACGACGCCGTCGATTCCGTCGCAGCGGACGAGCGAGCATGCGCCGTCGCGCGCCATGTTACGGAATGCGTCAACGAATCGCTGGGTGAAATTCAACGCTTCACCGACCGGATTTTTATAGAAATGGATGGAGCCGGTCGAATTCACGACTGCAACGTTGAAGAGCGCGAAAATCCAGCTGAAGGCGTTTGCCGCGCCGGTGAGGATGGTCCCGTCTTCAGCCTCTTCGATCACGTTCTCTCCCGTTTCCGCCGTCGACGTTGCGGTAGTCGTTGCGCCGAGCACGTTTTCAAGTTTGAGCTCAGTCTCGTCATCGTTCGCCTCATTACCGAGCGGGACTGTCGCATCAGTCGTGTTCGAACTTCCACCAGCGCTCGCCGAGGAATTCGCATCGCCTGTAGCGATCGTCGTTGGTGCGCCGTCGGGTGTTGCACCATTGGCGTCCCCGCCTGAACCACCGTCACCACCGCTTCCTCCGTCGCCTCCGGTCGCTCCCGCATCGGCGTCCCCACCACCGTTGGCGTTGGCATTCCCGTTCGCATCGCCCCCCGTTCCGGCGTCGCCGCCGTTGCCGCCGTCTGCATTGGCACCAGTGCCATCACCACCACTTCCCCCACCTCCGCCATTGCCGCCTTGCGCATCTGCTGATGCGTCTGATCCGTTGTCTGTATTTGAGTTCGCATTGGCATCTCCTCCTCCCGCGCCAGTTCCTCCGCTACCTGCGGTGCCATTTCCTTCGGCATTACCGCCACTGCCGCCGTCGCCGCCGTTGCCGCCAGTTGCTTCCGATGAGCCGCCATTAGAAGTGTCTTGCGCGTTCCCGCCGGCGCCTCCTTCACCGCCATCACCTCCTGTTCCGCTTGATCCTCCGCCGGTGCTGTCCCCGCCACTGCCCCCGGTACCGCCTCCTCCGGCAGTCGAAGAACTGTCGCCCGAAGACGAGCTGTTCGCGTCTCCTCCGCCTCCGGCGTTGCCACCGGCGCCTCCCGTATCTCCGCTTCCACCACTGCCGCCATCACCTCCCGAGCCACCAACCGACGATGATTCGCCGCCTCCTTCGCCTTCCGCGTGCACCGTAATGAGCGGCATCGTATAGACGGACACAAGCACGAACACTGTAATGATGCTCGCGATTTTCATGAGGTACGGATGCGTAATTTTCATAGGATCGTGGTTTCGCTTGTAATGTCCTTCCTATGGAAACCCAAACCGGGAGGCTTCGATTTCCATGAGAAGGAGGGAGTTGTTTACCCGTCCTTTGACCTTGCAGTCATTGGAGGGCCTCCCTGCCTTCTGTGAGCAACTATCGGATTACACGAACAAGGTTCGTGTTCACGACGTTGATCGAGCCCGAGTTGGTGCGAGCATTGCCCGTCGAAACGAGACCGCCCTCACCGACATCGCCGCCGCGACCACCCTTCGCGCCACTGCCACCGTCGCCGCCATTGGCGTCAGCGTCAGCGTCTGCATTCGAGTCATCGTGGCCGTCAGCATCTGCGTCCGCATCTGCGTCAGCATCTGCCTTGCCGCCCTCTTCTCCTTTGCCGCCTTCGCCGCCGTTGCCGCCCGAAGAACCGCCGGCTTTGTTCCAGCCAGTCTTAGCGTACGCATCCGTGCGGCTGTAGACGAAGCCGTTGTTGTGAAGCTCGACTTCAACCTCGTTCTCGAGGTCCACGTCGGCATCGTCGAAATCATCGAGGTCGCCGAGGTCTGCATCGCAGCCACAGCCTTCAACCTTAATGTCGTTCGAGTTGACGACATTCATCGAGCCAGCGTTTGCCGTCGCGTCGCCGGTCACAACCGTGCCGCCAACGCCGACATCGCCGCCGCGGCCGCCTTTGCCGCCCTTACCACCGTCACCACCGTTTGCCGTCGCGTCTGCGTTTGCATCAGCGTCGCCATCGTGGTCTGCGTCAGCATCTGCATCTGCATCAGCATCTGCTTCGCCGCCCTCTTCGCCGTCGCCGCCGTTGCCGCCGTTGCCACCGTAGGAGCCACCAGCGTAGTTACCGCCGGTCGAAGCCGAAGCCGAGGTCGAGCTGATGACGTTGGCGTTGTTTGTGACTTTGATCTTCACATCATTGTCCATGTCAAGATCGAGTTCGGAGTTCGAGCCTGCGAAGGCCGTACCGACTGCCGTCATGGACAAGACAAGTGCTGCGATCGTTGCAACCGCTGCACTGTAATTGAGTGTCTGTGTCATAGTCTGTGTGAATTTAGAATTTCTTATAAAGTTCCCTACTAATCTCCTCATTCCGCCCCCGTACGGATGGCGCAATGCTGAGGTTCGACCTGGTGGACTCGTCTGGGCCGCTAAACCCCCGTGCAGTCCACGGCGCGGTCCCCCCGGGGAGGGGGATCGCACCGTACACTTCACGCGATCCCTCTCATCCGAACAAACGCAAAAACGCCGCACGCGTGTGACGCGTTCGGCGCAACAAAACCGGAGTGAGAAATAAAATAAACCATGCGACTTACATCGCTGGTTTCCCTTTTCGCTGGTTCCCTTTATTTCTCGGTACGCCCCCTCTGCGTACTGATTGCGCGAATTATCTCGTGTCTCAGTAGGAAGTCAACGTATTTGCTACTGTGGATAACAATTCGATACAAAGTACGGAGTGAGTCAATGTGTCGCACAAACAAGGCATATCACAGCGAGCAATGGCTGCCCCAAAAGAAAAGGAGCCGGAGTGGGCCCAAGACAGTAGGGAAACCAGCGTAAAGCTGTCTGCCTCGGACCCGCTCCGGCTCCTTTTCTAAAGATCACGTGCTTCTATCGGAATCGCTCAAACAACCGTCGGAAAAAGTCGGTAAATGAGCTGGTCGGTGTATTCACGACCGGCGTCTCCTCTTCGCGCTCTTCCGTCTCTGGCTGTTGTGGTGCCGCAGGTGCCTGAGGCTGCACTCGAGGCTGCGCCGGGCGCACAACAGACGTCGGAGCCGACTTCTTGTGCTCGATGATCTGTTGCTCTTCTTCGGTAAGCGGGAAGGAGAAATTGCGGTCGCAATAGATCTCGTTCACTTTTTTTCGGGTCGTGAGATAGACATACCCGGTTGATCGTGAGACGCCCCAGGGCGTAAGGATTTCAGACGCATACTTGGTCTGGAAGGCGTGTACCGCTGCGATAGACGCCGCATCGTACGTGCCATTCACCTGAACACTTGCCCCTTCGAAGACCTTGAGGAAAGCCTGGAGTCGGGCAACTTGGAAGAAATCGTTCTTGCTGCCAGGCTTGATAAAGCCGGTCAGATATTCGCAGCTCAGGCCGCCGCCTGTGGATGCGCCGAGGACAGATCCGCCGCCAGACCCCCCGCTGCCACTACCACCCCCTCCGCCACTGCTGCCGCTGCCTCCGCCACCTGACGAGCCGCCCTCAGAGCCTTCATCGTCCTCGTCAGACGGGCACGGTGTAGATGTTTGAACACCTTCGTCATTCGGGCAGAGGTCAGTCTCTCCTCCACCACTTCCTCCATCATCGCCTCCTTCGCACTCAGGCATGTTCGGGATATTCGGGAAAATGTCTTCACATGGATCTACTGGTGTTTCGTTCCCGCCCTGGCTCTCATCATCGTTTCCACCGCCTGATTCGTCACAGCCGGGCATTCCCGGAACACTGGGAAAAATGTCCTCACATGGGTCAACCGGGGTTAAATTTTCATCCGCGTGCACGACTTGCCCCGCGAAAAATACGCCCGCGAGGATCACCAGTACAACGGCAGAAAAAATTCCAGCAATTTCTAATCTGTTGAGCTTCATACATGTCTGTTTAAAAGTGTGTAATGTCGGGTGAACAATCAAGACTGCGAACACGATATAAGGACACACAAATGCGTCAATATAGCCAGTGCTGCCAAACCATGCCGTGATATAACGGACGTCCTTAAAATGACCTTATTGAAGTAAATCCTAAAGTGTCCTTTATGAATTTGTACGTTAAAAATGTCACATTGTGACGGACAGATGCTATTATAAGACATGGCGTCCTTTAGTGTTATGGCGTCTTATGCGCCACCAAAAAAGCGGGTTGCACAATAAACGCCTCTGTTACGCAAGGTGTACCCGCAGCACGCTATACTGATTCGATGTCGCTTCAGGCCGATCTAGCATCCCTTATTAAGGGTGAAATCGCGGATGATGTAGCGACGCTTCGCACCTTCAGCCGCGACACGAGCATATTCGAACGTCAACCTTCGATAGTTGTTTTCCCTAAAGACGCATCGGATGTTGCCGCGGTTGTGCAGTACGTGCATGCGGCACGAATGCGTGGAGAGCATGTTGCGATTGCGGCGCGTTCTGCCGGAACGGACATGAGCGGTGGACCGCTTACGGACTCGATTGTCCTCTCGTTCACGAAGCACATGAATCGCGTCTACGACGTCGGTTCCGATTATGTCGTAGCTGAGCCGGGTGTTTTTTACCGCGACTTGGAGGCTCAGACTCTTGAAAAGGCACATGCGCTGATACCTTCCTTCCCTGCGTCCCGTGACATCTGCGCGCTCGGCGGCATGATTGCGAACAATTCCGGAGGCGAATTGACGCTCCACTACGGGAAGACCGACCGTTATGTTGAGGAACTGGACGTGGTCCTTTCTGATGGTTCCGCAGCAGTATTTCGTCCGCTTTCGCAGTCCGAATTAGCACAAAAGGAAAGTGAGCAGACGCTCGAGGGCTCCATCTACCGCGCTGTCCACGACCTCATTCTCGAACACGAGGACGTGATTGAGGCCGCTCGGCCGAAGGTTTCGAAAAATTCCGCGGGATACGCGCTGTGGGACGTGATAGATGAGAAAAAAGGAACCTTTGATCTTACAAAACTAGTCGTCGGCTCACAGGGGACGTTGTGCCTCGTTACCAAAGCGCGCATGAAAACCGTACGGCTCAAAGAACATCGGGCCATGGTGGTTGCGTTCCTGACGGATATCGCTCTCCTACCAGAAATCGTCAATCGGATCATGAAGCATGATCCGGAGTCGTTCGAAAGTTATGACGACCAGACATTCCGCCTTGCGGTCAAATTCATGCCGCAAATCATCGGGCATTTTGGATTCCTCGAGACGATCCGTCTCGGGCTCGCATTCATTCCGGAGCTGTGGATGGTCGTGACGGGCGGTGTCCCCAAATTGGTCCTCATGGCTGAATTCGCCGAAGATTCACCCGAGGCGGCCAGAGATAAAGTGCGAGAAATTCGCCACGATCTGGGCGATCTTCCCGTCAAAACAAGGCTCGCGTTCGGGGAGATGGAGAAGAAATACTGGACGATCCGCCATGAAAGCTTCGCCCTGCTCCGGAAAAACCTGAAGGGCTTATACGCATCGCCGTTTATCGACGATTTCGTCGTGCCTCCGTCAACCTACGCCGAATTCCTCCCCGCTCTCTACGAACTGCTCGGGAAGTACGATCTCATCTATACGATTGCGGGCCACGTCGGAAACGGAAATTTCCATATCATCCCCCTTGTCAATTTGAACGACGAGCGCGCGAGAAACATGATCCTTGAACTGACGCCAAAAGTGTATGACCTTGTGTTCGCGTATGGCGGCTCGTCAACCGGAGAGCATAACGACGGCATTATCCGGACACCTTACCTTGAGCAAATGTTCGGGATGAAGATGGTGCAGCTGTTTGCCGAGGTTAAACGCATCTTCGATCCGCAAAATATCTTCAATCCGGGCAAGAAGGTGGGCGGAACGTTCGCGGATATCGAGAAATACATGATCAAAAAGCACTAAATGCTATACTCGCCCCATGCACGTGGTGGCGGTCTCCGGAAGCCTGCGCAAACGTTCGTACAATACCGCGCTCCTGCGCGCGGCACAAAAACTCGCACCGGAGATGGGTATTGAAATACTCGACATTTCGATGCTTCCAATCTACAACCAGGATCTTGAGGACGCGGCGTATCCTGAGACGGCGAAGACGCTCCGCGAGAACATACGCGCGGCTGACGGTGTGCTTCTCGCCGTACCGGAATTTAACCGCACCCCAGCTGCGCCCATGAAAAATTTTCTCGACTGGTCGTCGCGGCCGGAAGACGAACCGTTGCCGTGGGAACTGAAGCCCGTGGGGATTATCGGCGCGTCATCGGGACTTCGCGGGGCAAATCTCGCGCAATTCGACGTCCGGCGCGTGATGAGCTACTTCAATGCACGCACGATGGGCCAGCCGGAATTCTATTGCAGCGAATCATCGAAGAAATTTGACGACGATCTCAATCTGTCGGACGAAAAAACAACACAGGTACTCCGAAAATTCCTCACCGCTTTTACATCCCACGTCGAGCGCGAACAAAAAGCATCACGATGATCAAGAACGCAAAGAGCGAGAACGCCATCAACGGATATGTGATGTAGCCAAACTCGAACAGGAAACGCTGCGCACAAGAAACACCCGTCGCCGGGCACGGGAGCGAATCCGGGAACATCTGCAGAAAATGATGGTACAGGGAAATCCCGGCGCCGATCACTGAGAGAACGATGGAATATTCAGCCATATAGCTGTCACGTTTCCATGCGGCCATACCGAGGAGAATGATCTGCGGGTACAAGAAAATACGCCCCCACCAACACAGATCGCACGGAGGAATCTCGAGGACTTGGTTGTAATACTGATTGGCGAGCGCTGCAAACAACGCTGCGGCAAACCCAAGCCACAGGCCCCATCTGCCGACAATCGTGGCAAGCTTTGTAAACGTCTCAAAACGCGCCCTTACAACGAATACAGCAAGCAGCGCGATAGTCGCAATTTGGAGTCCGAGGGCGGCGTAGCCAAGATAGAGGTTCGTAACAAAGAGACCCATAGTCTCCTATTCAGGAAGCGCGCATCCTGCTTTTTCGGCAAGCGCCGCAGGCTCTTGCTCGCCCGTCAGACGCGAGCCGTCCGCAAATTCCCATGTCGGATACTGCTGGACGCCTTTGTCGATGCACACTTGCGTTTGCGACTGTCCGTCAGGATTTGAACACTCCACGTACGGCAGAAGGTCGGCCGAGCGGCCGAACATTTGCTTTTGCGTTTGGCAGTGCGGGCACCAAAACGCGCCATAAAACACGGCGCCCTTGTCTTTCAAACATTGCGCAAGCCCGTCGTACTCGCCGGGCAACGTGCGCATGTACGCTGAGACCGCAAACCCTCCGACGATTAATACACCGATAACGATCCAAAAAATGGTGACGCCGCGTCCTTTCATGCGCGAAAGTATAGCACGCATATGCTAGACTGCCACCATGCCACGAACCGCTCGCTCGCGTCTCGCGTACTACATCGGCGACATCGTCTATGGCGCCAACGACGGGATCATCACGACGTTTGCCGTTGTTGCCGCGGCTGCAGGCGCTGGTGTAAGCGCGACCATCATTATCATTCTTGGGATCGCAAATCTCGTCGCCGACGGCTTTTCCATGGGCGCGTCAGCATATCTTTCCATGCGCTCGGAACAGGCCGTCGCGGCACAAGGCTCGGAAGCTCACGATCGCAATCCATTTGCCGACGGCGTCGTCACCTTTGTTTCGTTTGTCATCGCCGGCGCGCTGCCGCTCATCCCCTTTTTCGTCCCCGCGGCAGCAGAGAATGCTTTCGTCGTCTCATCCATTGCTACGGCAGCAGCGTTCTTCGTCGTGGGTTCAGCACGCTCCCTCGTGATAAAAAAGAACGCGTTTGTCGCGGGACTTGAAATGCTCCTTGTTGGCGGGGTCGCAGCGGCAATCGCGTACGCGCTAGGATCGTTTGTTGACACGCTTATCCGCTAGTCCGCTTGAGCGCGATTTGCATAATGCGGCGATGGCAGCCCGCGTTCACACGACGCACACTTGCATCCCTTCGGCCTGATGAATTCGTCAAAATATTCATTGCCGTAGTCGATCGTCAGCTCCTCCCCCGCAGCGATGTCGCGTATCGCCTCGATGATGATTCTTCCGTCCACGATGTCTGATTCAGTGTTCGGATGACAATCATGGTTGATGTAGCCGGCAAGATTGATTTCCGGCGGTCCGTCGATCGTCCAGTCTGCGTTTATTTCAAACAGGTACTCGCTGTCGCTTTCATCCGCAACGACCGTCGGGATTTTCTTCCCCGTGTATTCAAGTAAAAAGTCGCCCTTCTGGAAAGGAATTTTGGCAAACAGCCCAAGACCGGTGCCGGGGCGTCCCTCCCGTACTTCAAAGCGGGGATAGATTTGCAAGTCGTCGGTGCGCATAGCAATGATAGTAAGTATCACACTATTCCCACAACCACAAATCCGTGTCGTATTCCTGCGGCTATCCCGCGGTATACTCTCTTCATGGAAGGCCCGTCTCTTGGAGCGCTCCTCGTGCCGGTCGCGTGGGCCATTTTTTTGGGTGCCATCGCGCTGACGGTCCTTCTCGGCGCAATCCTTGCGTACCATTGGTTCCGATACGCCATGAATCCTCCAGCTGCGGTGACGGCACTGATTACCTATTCGATCGTCAGCGGCTTCCTCCTCTCGGGCGTCCTCGCGGCGACGATTGCGATCCATATCGCCTACTAAAATGGTACCGATCGACATCCACGAAAACGAAAAAGTGCTCCTGAAGCTTCGCAAGCACTGGATTATCCTCGTGCGCGATATTGTCGCGACGGTGATCCTTGGCATTCTCCCATTTATTCTCTTCGGCATCATCGGGCTCACCGTCCCCATTCCCTTTGATCTCTCGGCTCTTATTCCCTTCGGCGCGCTTCTCTCCGCGCTTTGGCTTCTCGCCATTTGGCTCACGCTTGCCGTCTTGTGGACAAATTATTATCTCGACCTGTGGGCCGTGACGGACCAGCGCATCATAAGCGTCGACCAGATCAACCTCTTCAACCGGAAAGTCACGACGCTCGACCTCGAAAAAATCCAGGAGATTTCCGTCCGGACCGAGAATATTTTCGAAACGTTCTTGCATTTCGGCACCGTCACTATCGAGACGGCAAGTCCCGAGAACGATGTACGCATGGAAGGCATTCCGCACCCCGAGCAAATTCGCACGCGCATCCTCGAGCAGGCAAACCACTTCAGGCAACTGCTCGACGACAATGAATCGAAAAAGCAGCTGCTGCACATGGTAAGCCACGAAGTGAAAAATTATTTGGCGAAAGACGCCGCCGCACTGGCCGAAATCGCCGAGGGCAGCTTCGACCGCCACCCCGGCATGGTAAAGTCGGTCGCGAGCCAGGCGCTTTCCGAGACCCGCAAGGGCGTGAAGGCAATGATGGATTTGTTGCAGGGTGAGACGACGATCGAAATGCAGCCGTTCGATCTCGCCGCGACCGTGAGGGACATGGCGCGCGGATATGAAGTCGCCGCGCGGAAAAAAGCTCTCTCGTTCAACGTCGACGCTTCCTCCCCGTGCGTCGTGCGCGGAGACGCGGAAAAAATGAGCCGTCTCGTCATCAAGAATCTTCTCGACAACGCGCTCAATTACACGCCAGGAGGATCGATCGCGGTCGCGGTCGAGAAAAACGCCAGCGTCGTGCGACTGACGGTCGCCGACACCGGCGTCGGCCTTTCTCCTGAAGACATGGAGCGATTGTTTACGCCCGGCGGCAAGGGCGCAGAATCGTCAAGCATCAATCCTGAATCGACCGGCTACGGCCTCGCGATCGCAAAGCAGGTCGTGGAGGCGCAGGGCGGTCGCATTTGGGCGGAATCAGAAGGTCCCGGCAAGGGCTCAACCTTTATTGTCGAATTGCCGGTGACGTACTAGAGTGCTTGGTATGGCCAAGGAACACAAGCTTTCTACCGAACCGTACAAAGGCGTGCGGGATTTCTACCCGGAAGACCAATTCTTCCAGCGCTACATGTTCGAACACATGTCGCGCACGTGCGAATTGTTCGGCTACGAAGAATACAACGCCTCGATCCTTGAGCCGACAGAACTGTACCGCTCGAAGACATCGGACGAGATCATCAACGAGCAAAGCTACACCTTTATCGACCGCGGCGAGCGCGAAGTGACGCTGCGGCCCGAAATGACCCCGACGTTCGCTCGCATGATCGCGGCGCGCAGCCGCGAAATCCCAATGCCCGCGCGCTGGTATTCCATCGGCAACTTTTTCCGCTATGAGCGCATGCAAAAGGGGCGCATGCGCGAATTCTGGCAACTCAACGCCGATATTGTAGGCTCCTCCGCAATCGAAGCGGACGCCGAGATCATCGCGCTCGCTCACGCCACGATGCGTTCCCTCGGCGCAGACGAGCGCAATTTCGAAATCCGCGTCTCCGACCGGCGCCTTCTCGATGCGGCGTACGACGCGTGCGGTATCCCTGACGATCTCCGCGCAAAGACGACCCGCCTGCTCGATCGCCGGGAGAAAATGGAGGATTTCGAATCGCAATTGGAAGGAATCCTTGGCGACAAGGCGAAAGACCTATTGCTGCAGCTCGATGCGACGACCTCAACCGCGTATCTTGAGAAGTTGCGCGGACTATTGCATTCGATGGGCATTGGTAACATGGTCGTCGATACGAAAATCACGCGCGGGTTCGATTATTACACCGGCATGATCTTTGAACTGTTCGATACGTCGGGGGAAAACAAGCGTTCGCTCGCCGGCGGCGGCCGGTACGACAATTTGCTCACGATCTTCGGCGGCGAGCCGATCCCGACGGTCGGATTCGCGATGGGAGATGCCGTCCTGCGCGATTTCCTCGAGACGCACAATCTTCTCCCCTCCTACACGCCAACGACCGAACTCATGCTCTGCATCGTCGAAGAAGACGCTACGTCGCACGCCATGAAGCTTGCACACGACTTGCGTCGCGAAGACATCGCGGTGGCCGTCAATTTTTCCGGTAAGAAATTGGGCGATCAAATACGCCAGGCAGACAAAATGAAAATCCCCTTCATCATCGCCGTCGGTGAAAAAGAGCGAAACACGGGACAATATACGATCAAAAACCTCGCAACCGGCCACGAAATGACGTGCGCCGCAGACCGGATTGCTGAACATCTCTTCTCATCAATGGGCTAACGCGTGTTGGTTTGTTATAATCGCCACTCATGCGTGTCGTTACGCTTGATATTGAGACCTACGGCGACGTGTCCCGCGGGAACTGGAAGCCGGAAGATCTGGAACTGACGATCTGTTGCATCCACGATTCCGAGACGGATTCATACGATTCGTTTTTGAAAGAAGAGCTGCCGAAGCTGTGGAAGGTTTTGGAGCATACCGATGTCTTGGTCGGATTCAATTCTGACCATTTTGACATTCCGGTTCTCAACAAATATTATCCCGGCGATTTGTCCAAAATTCGCTCGATCGACCTTCTGAAAGAAATTTCCGCCGTGCTCGGCCGGCGCGTGCGTCTCGACGCGATCGCTGAGGGCACGCTGGGCAAGAAAAAGATTGCAAACGGCCTGCAAGCGATGAAGTGGTGGAAGGAAGGCGAAATCAAAAAGTTGCGCGAATACTGCCTCAAGGACGTCGAGGTTACCAAAGGCATTTTCGACTACGCCCTCAAAAACGGCTCACTCCACTTCAAGGAATTGGGTATCAAAAAGGAGGTGAAATTGGATACTTCGCAGTGGCTTGCACCTTCATCGGCAGCGTCACTCACGAAAACGCTGGGGTTTTAATTGACTTTGCAAAGAATAAGGAGCACAGTAAGAACGGGACTGGGGAAATAGATGAGGGAACAATGACACCTATCGAGAAGATGGAGGCCGCGGCCCGCGAACACCCGCGGACGACGATGGCACTTTCTATCCTAAGTCACCGTGACCGGGAGCGCTACGTTGAGCGGCTGCAAGCCGCTCTCAAAGAGGAGGGTATGCACGGTGAGGTGACAAACCTCTACCGCATCCTCGGGTACGTGGAGATGCAAACCCTCGTCGGTTATTATCGCTAGATGCTCTGGCGGGGCCTACCATACGGCCCCGCCTTCCCTTTTTATGAAGCATGCTATAATCCTCCCGTTACCCTAACAACGAACCTATGGAATTTCTCCAAAAAATGGCCGTACCCATCTCGATTATCATCGCGGGCGCAATGATCGCTGTCTCGCTCTACCTCGTCAATTCGCGCCCCGTCGCGGCGAATAACGGTATCCAGCCGACCGTCCAGGAAGAAATCCGCACCGTGCAACAGGATGACCACATCAAGGGCAATCCGAACGCCAAAATCGTAGTCGTTGAATTTTCCGACACCGAATGCCCGTTCTGCAAACAATTCCATACGACAATGAACCGCATCATCTCCGAATACGGGGCTTCAGGGGATGTCGCGTGGGTCTATCGACACTTCCCGATTCCCTCGCTCCACCCGAAGGCGCCGAAGCAGGCTGAGGCACTGGAATGCGCTGCCGAACAAGGAGGCAATGAAATGTTCTGGAAATTTACCGATATGCTCTACGAGCGGACAAATGCCAACAACTCGCTCGATATCGGCGTTTACAACACGCCGGAGACGATTCCGGTGGGACAAGACGGGAAGCCGCGGTACACGGAACGAGAACCGCGCTCGTCTACCGACGCCGGCCAGCTTTCTGACTTTGCGCAGGAGCTTGGGCTCAATGTCGCGCAGTTCGAGGCATGTGTCGCTAGCGGGAAGCACAAGGCGCGCGTCGATGCAGATGCCGCAGAAGCCGTTGCCGCGGGTGGTCAAGGCACCCCGCACTCGGTCCTTATCGTCGATGGTGAGCAGATCCCGCTCGAAGGCGCACAACCCTACGACATGGTGAAGGGATTGATTGATTCTCTTCTCTAGTCGCTCGCCAGCCCCAACCGATAAATATCAAACGAGTTCTCACCCTCAAACATGTCGGAGGGGTTCGGGAGGAACACTTTTCGTCTTGCGAGATCGTCCGTCGCATCGTTGACCAGCTGTCTGAACAGCTCGAATTCGCGCGCGCATTTTTCGTATTCGATTACGTAGCGCTTCAGTTGCGATGAGCCGTCTTTGTTCTTCGTCTTCTTGCACTCGTGCAGGATAAATCGTCGCACAGGTTGCCGATACGTTTCGGTGACCGTGTAGTAATTGAACAGCGCCTGCATCACGAAAAGCGTCTTGTTTTTCCCGTGTTTCGAAAACGACTCGACGAATTTATGGTCGACGACATCAAGGGCCTTTTTGTCCACCTTTGATCGCACGACGAGGTCGGAAACGGCCTTGATCGGAAGCGCCAGGCCCTTTACGGTTGCCGTCGCCTTGATTTCAACATCGACAACGTCGTATTTCGGCGGCTTGGCAAGATAGAAATTGATTGCCTGCAGGTATTCCCGCTCCATGCCGAGACGCTTCTCTTTTTTCGCCTTCTTCGTCTTCGCGACGCCGAAGTTGATCTCGAAATCGGGCACGCCGCGCAAATATTCAAGCCCGAGGTCGATCGCGCCTTCTTTCGGGATGCCGCTATAAAAATGCTGTAGTGCTACGTGTCCCGCACGACCGACGACCGACGAGGGGGTAACTGGCATGTCGTAGACGCGCTCGACATACCGCTTGTACCAGGCAAGCGGGTTGCGGAGGTACGCCATAAGCGATGAATGGCTCCAGTGCGAAATCGGTATTTTCGCCTCGGGCTCGACCTCCTCGAACGGCCACAGGCGCTCTTCAATTGCGGCCTCATCGCCCTCAAATGGCTTATAGGCCTCCAAGGGCGGCATATCGTTCACTTCTTTTACCGTGCGGGCCATTTCGCCAGTATATCAACACACTTGTTTTAGACGCGATGAAGGAGTATATTTTTTTACAGTCCAATTCCGACAATGGAGGCATTACATGGACGACCCTCGCGAAATCGACGTTTTTGTAGGACGTCTCCAGGATGAGGTCACGCATGCCGATTTCAACGAGATCCGATCACGAGCAACTAAGGAAATGAGTCCGGCGCCCGTCAGGGGCAGCCATGATGAGGCGCGTTCCATTTTCTATTTCGTCCGGAATCATGCGCGCACGGCCGACATCAAGCTGTGCCCAGTTGAGTACGCGCGCGCGCTCAAAGCAGATCGCATCAGACTGTGAGGCTGCATAATCCTATTCCTTCGACCGCCGGCGAATAGCCGGCGGCTTCTTTATGCGTGTGAATCACCGAGCGGATGCAGCTTTCTTGTATCGGCAAACGTAACACCGGCAAAAACCTGCAACGAATCCTTCAATTCCGGCACCTGTTCGAGCAGAATGTCCTTCGAGACTCGTTCGAGGTATTTGGCCTTTTCAATCGCCATGTTCCATCCAAAACTTCCCTCCTCATCGCGCGAAAGTGATGAGAGAAGAAGCAGCACACCTTCTTCCTTTGGGACGCGTCCGTCATTCAAATTACCCAAGATGATCTTCCCTGCTGTCGCGACCGCTGAGGGCCATTCGTGCGAATAGGGGCCAATGATAAGCGCCTTATTCGGCAAATGCAGCCAATCGAATCCACGGCCGACTGCAATGATCTGTTCGCGATGTTCCAAATCGATCGGCGGCCGGTTTTCCGCACGAATATCGCGGATATGTTCCCAGTTGCCTTTCAGAAGCGGAAGGAAATCCTGTGCCATCTGGAGATCCATGTCGGGGAACATATCTCGGATCTTTTCTTCGAGGCCTTCCAACGAGCCGAGCGCTTCCATATCAATCGAATCCCCATTTGCCCCATGCACGACGAGCCCTTCTTCGTCGGTTTCGACGCCGACGACGACCGGATACACCATGCGCGGTGTTTTGCCGAAGACGCCTTCGGTCTGCTCGGCCAGTTTTTTTGCCGCAGCGTGCGCCGCACCGGTGTCATATTTCCAGCCGGCGCAGCCGCGATGATGGTCACCTTTCGAAAAGTGATAGGTGACGAGAATCAAACACCGACGCCCGCGATGCAGCGAATAATTCGCCCAGCCCTTTATGGTCTCCTGAAAAAAAGGCCACCCAAGGTCGAATTTGCCACCGATGTTGCGGAATGGCTGGATAATGCCGGGTGGTGTCTTCGTATATACCGCAAGATTCAAACGCCCGTCCATGCATTTCCACGCCGCAATTTCGGTCGGATGCTCGGCACGATACCGTGTCCGCGCAAGACGCGCAGCTGCCGAGCGAAACGCCGCTGACTGCTCCTCATTCCTATTCAAAATGAATTCCCTCAAATCGCCCGTGTATGAGCCGTTTTTTGCACACATGGTGGATGACTATAGCGTATTTCTCCGCGCAGTCAAAGGCCGAATGCGGCGCTTGAAATGAGGCGTAAAGAGGCGTAGGATGGCCGACGGTACCTGTTCTTAGGTGCTTAGAGGTGAACTCTAACCAAACGAGGGAAGCGATGCCAAAATCGTTTCTGGATCCGCGCGTACGGCAAGACATGGTCTTCTTGAGGAGGCTGCGTCAGCCGGATGCCCAGGTTCTTGTGGACGTTGATCCCAACGAGGCAAACCGTATCGTTGCAGACAAAGGTTCAGTCATTCCACTGTGCGCTGACGGTGACGAGATCTATGAATGCATGACACACCATCGTGAAATGTGTAGTGGAAGCGAATGTCACCACGCACCCGCACTCAACGGCGGTCCTCTTTTATTTTCCGACGCGGATGATCTCACCGCGGAAATGCGCTCCGACGGCGAGGTGCTCTTACGGCATTCGTTCCAAGGACGTGAGATTAAGGGAGTTGAAACGTTCGTATGCTACGGCCACGCGCCATGCGCGGCTGCCACTCTTAGCGGCATTCGGGCCGATCAACTTATCGGTCACTACCTCCGCGGGAAGGATCGGGTTCGCCGACATGCCAAAGACAACAATATTCCGCTGAAAACCTGCTGTCTGTGGATGCACATTCGCTGGCCCAATCACGATCAGCGCACGTACGTCTTCCGACGCGATTCGTGGCAAAGTGAGGTTATCCTCGACTTCAGAATGAACTGGCGCGACGAGACGTTCCGAGAAACCTTCACTGAAGCAAATTGGGGCAAGTACTGGCCGCGACAAGTTGCCGCGTAAGCATGGGGGCCCGTCCGATGGACGGGCCCCGTTCTTTATTCGACAGTCGTTCGCAGGTACGCTAGCATCTCGGGATGAAGACATTCACTGTGAGCGGCAAGGTGTGGCGGTACGAAGGCCCGGGCGGATGGTACTTCGTCTACGTTCCCGAAAAGCTCTCGCGGCAAATCAAGGATTACACCCGCAACAAAAAGAAAGTAGGGTTCCAATTCGTCCGCGTCAAGGCGACAATCGGGGAAACCAGTTGGAACACGACACTCTTCCCCACCAAAGACGGCCCGTACCTGCTTGCCATCAAGGCTGATGTCCGACGAAAGGAAGGAATCGATGAGGGCGATTCGATTCTCATTAAATACAATTTGGCATAAACAATATGGACGCAACGAGCACGGCCCTCTACATTGAAGTGCTGGAGAAAACGAATCAGCAACTAAGCCTCTGGTACAACCCGCTCGGGGTCACCGTGTCTATTCTCACAGCACTAATCGCGATTTTAGCTATCGGATTTACGGTCATTCTGTGGCGACAAGGATCAGAATACCGAAATACGCTTAGGTCGTTTTTCGATGAACATCGAAAGAACGCTGATAACGAATTGCGAGCATCTGTTGAGAAAACGCGTAAAATTCTTAACGCATTGATATACGAGACGGGCGAGAAATTGGATAGCATGAGCGGCGACACCAAAACGGAATTGGAAAAGTATTTGAGCGAATTGAAAGAAATGCGCTCGTCGTTAAGGGTGTCTAGCGATACAGTTGCTGACATAGGACGGAAATATCCCAATTTGGCTAGCGCATTACAACGAGACTACGACAGCGTCACAGAAAAAGGTGGAGGCGACCTGCTGACGCAATTGAGGGCGCAAGTACACGCGCTTCTACAACAGATTGATGCGTTGGAAAACGGAGATGATAAGCGCGATTCGCTTTGAAAGGAGCAGGGATGGGATATTGCCTTCCGAGAACATCGCGCAGCAAATACTAAAGCGCGATGATGTACAGCAGTAGATGTGACGAAAACACGTCCACTCAGGACGTGTTCGAGGAGGGCAAAATCCCTTCCCTGCCCCTAGTACGATTTCAACTGCTTTGCTCGCTCGTGGAACCTAATGCGCTCCAGCGCCTTTGCTTCAATCTGACGGATGCGTTCGCGCGTGACGCCGAATTCACGACCGACTTCTTCCAATGTGTAGCAAATGCCGTCTTCGGTCAGGCCGTTGCGCATTTCGAGGATTTTGCGCTCTTTCGGGGACAATTCGTCGAGGATGGCTCCCATTTGCTCGGAAAGGATGCGGCGCGACGCGTCCTGGTCGGGCGCGGCGATCGTCTCGTCGGCAATGAACGAGCCAAGGGTTGAGCGTTCGTCGTCATCATCGCCGACCGGTGATTCCAACGAGACGGTATCCTGGTTAATCTTCTGGATGGTGTAAATCTTTTCCACTTCGATGCCCATTTCTGCCGCGATTTCTTCGGGCAGCGGGTCACGGCCAAGGTGCTGTGAGAGCTCGCGCACTTTTTGCTTGTACTTCGCGATGGTTTCCACCATGTGCACCGGGATGCGGATGGTGCGCGATTGGTCTGCAAGCGCGCGCGTAATCGCCTGGCGGATCCACCAGGTCGCATAGGTCGAGAATTTGAAGCCCTTGGTGAAGTCGAACTTGTCGACAGCCTTGAAGAGGCCGAGGTTCCCCTCCTGAATGAGGTCGAGGAGCGTCAAATCCGGGCTGCGATTGACGTACTTTTTCGCGATCGAGACCACCAGGCGGAGGTTGGAGCGCGCCAGAATCGAGCGCGCCTCTTCGTCGCCTTCGCCGATACGCTTCGCAAGCTCGCGCTCCTGCGCGGCCGTCAAAAGCGGGTACTGGCCAATTTCGCGCAGGTACATCTGCACGGAATCGTAGGCGCTGTCGGCGCGACGGTGCTGCAGCTTCTTCTTCTCTAAAATGTCCTGCGCGGAGGTATCTTCGAGTATGTTGCCGCCTTCGAGGACGTCGATGCCTGCGGCGCCGAAGCGCTCGTACATCTCCTCAAGGAGCAGCACGTCATCCTCGATGTGCGGGAACTCGCGCATGATCTCGTCATACGTGACGTAGCCGCGCTCGCGGCCGAGTGTGATCAACGACTCAACCTTCTGGTCTTTCTTTGCCTGCGCGGAGCCGGCGCTCTGGCGCACTGCCCTTTTCGGCGCCTTCTGCGCCTTTACTTTCTTTGCGCCGCGCTTCGCCGAACGTTCAGACGCGCGCGAAGCGCGCGCTGGTCGCGCCTTCCGTTTCGACTTTGCTTTTTTGGCTTTCTTTTTGACCATGGTGGCTATCCTGTGAAGTTAACGTGAAAATGCTGTGAAGCGTAGAGTAATACGGTATAGAAAACACCGCCTATCTCAGGCGCTGTCTGAACACCGAAAATATATCATTTTTCCGTTAATTGCGCAATGACGGTGGTCAGCGTACGCGCCTCTTCTGAGAGACGTTCGATCTCCCCCATATCTTCCCGAGCCTCGGCGGCGCGCAGCGCCGCCGTCGTTTCCTGTAATTCTGTCTGGAGCTTGTCGCGGCGCAGCACCGCGAGGAGCGTCTTTGCGGATTGCTGAAGCGACGAGTTCCGCCCATGCAATTGCTCCGCGAAGAACCGCAGGGTTTCCTTGTCATCAAGCGGTAGACGTCGCAGCTCGTCCATATGCTCCTTTCCGATCGCGCCTTCCAATTCACGGGCAAAGACATCGGTATCGATCATCGGTTTCTGCAATGTCTCCTGCCACAACAACAGCCCGTATGCCTGCTTGATGCGGTTTGGCGCGTCAGCCGGACGAGCTTCTTTGCGAGGGACCACATGGTAGGTCAACGACTTCTGTATGGTGGTGGTCGTTTTTTCCACGGCCGATTCGGAGACGCCGAGACGCTTCGCAATCTCTTTCTGGTATTGCTCGCGCGCGATCGGGCTCTGCACGTCGGCGAGGAACGGAAGCACGATCGACTCGACGGAACGACGGAATTGGTCGGCGGTCTTCGCGTTTTCCTGCAGCACATCCAGGAGGAACGTGATGATGTCTTTGGCGCCACGGATCGCGGCGCGCCACGCCTCTGCCCCTTCTTTGACGATCAAATCGGCCGGGTCGAGGCCCTTTGGCAGCTGCGCAACCTTTACGTTCATGCCCTGCTGCAGCGCGGCGCGCGCGGCGCGCGATGCCGCCTTGAAGCCAGCCTCGTCGGGATCGAGCGCGATCACCAGGTTTTCGCTCATCCGCTTCAGGAGCGCGGCGTGCTCGGGCGTAAAGGCGGTTCCGGAGACGGCGACCGTGTTTGACCACCCCGCTTGGTGGCTCATCACTAAGTCCATCTGGCCTTCGACAAGGACGGCGAAATTGTGCTTGCGGATACTCTGTTTCGCGCGATCAAAGCCGTAGAGTATGCGCGATTTATGATAGAGCGCCGTCTCCGGCGAATTGAGATATTTCGGCGCGTCCGGATGCGCTTTCTCGCCGAACGTGCGGCCGGAAAACGCCACGACGCGCCCCGCAGTATCGAAAATCGGAAACATGATGCGATTGCGGAACTTGTCGGTGAGGCTTGCCTTTTCTCCCCCGCCTCGCGTCGACGAACCGTCCGCCACGGCTTCGCCTTGACGAGACAGATCGCGAGTCGAGGCGGGTTTTTTTGCGAGTCCCGCGTCCACGATTTCTTTGTTCGTGAATTTTTTCCGCCGTAGATGGTCTGACGCATCGCTCCACGCATCGGATGCCCACCCGAGCCTGAATGCACGGATGGTTTCTTCCCTGAGCCCGCGTTCTTTTAAGTATTTTTTTGCTTCGTCGGTTAGTTTCGATTGGTAGAACAACGCCGCGGTTTCCATCGCTTCGAACAGACGGTCGGTGTCTTCCCTTTTCTCGCGCCCAGAGAAGACGAGCGGCACGCCCGCGCGCTCCGCCAGCATTTTCATCGCGCCTTTAAAATCAACGCCTTCGATTGCTTCGATAAACGAGAAGATGTCGCCGTGCGCACCGCAGCCGAAGCAGTGGTAGGTGCCCCTGTCCGGCGAGACGATGAAGGACGGCGTCCGCTCGGCATGAAAGGGGCATAGCGCGCGGTAATTCTGCCCCGCACGCTGCAGTTTGCAGTATTGCCCGACCACATCGACGATGCTGAGCCGGTCTTTGATCTGTTGGACGGTGTCGGCCATAGGCGCATCATAGCAAACGTCAGCACGGCTCGCGCAGATGCACGCGAGCCGTCCTCTTTTATGTAAGCTCCTATTCTCGCGTCACCTTCTCAGCTTCTGCGACGGGAATCATCAGCGCTTCTGCGGCTGCCAATTTTTCCTGTAGCTGCGAGATCATTTCGTTCTTCTCCGAGCCCTTGAAGCCGGTGCCCGCCGGGATCAGGCGGCCGATAATGACGTTTTCCTTGAGACCGACCAATCGATCGACGGCGCCGGACACGGCGGCTTCCGCGAGCTTGCGCGGTGTGTTCTGGAAGGAAATGGCCGAGAGGAACGACGCGCGCGTGAGTGAGACTTCCGTGATACCAAGAAGCAGCTGCTTCGCCTTGGCCGGCTCCTTCCCTTCTTCTTTCATCTTTTTGTTGACGCGTTCCAATTCGAAGTCCGCGATGATTTCGCCCGCCGAGATGCCGGTGTCGCCCGAGAAAGTGACCTGCATGCGGCTGAACATCTGCTTCACGATGATTTCGAGGTGCTTGCGCGCCGTCGAGACACCTTGCAGTTCGTAAATGCGGGTGATTTCCGCAATGACATATTCCTGCGCGCGCTCCTTGCCGGCAAGGAGGAAGAGTTCGTCGAGGTCTGCGGAGCCGTCGGTGAGGAAATCGCCCTTCTGCACGCTCTGCCCGACCTTCACGAGGATGGTGCGTGCCGGATGGATGCGGTATTCGGTGTCACGCTTTGCGGCCTTGCCTTCCGGAGTGAGCGTAATCACCGTTTCCTGGCCGTCTTTGACGATATCGGTGATGACGCCGTCGGCGCGAGCGAGCGCCGCCGGCAGTTTCGGCATTCGCGATTCGAAAACTTCCTCGACGCGCGGGAGGCCCATGGTGATGTCACCGCCCGTTTGCGCGACGCCGCCGGTGTGGAACGTACGCATGGTGAGCTGGGTTCCCGGCTCGCCGATCGCTTGCGCGGCAACAACGCCAACCGCTTCACCTATAGCAACCATCTGTCCCGTTGTGAGATCGATGCCGTAGCACTTCTGGCATACGCCGCGGTGCACTTTGCACGTCATTGGGCTTCTCACAATCGCCTGCTGCGCATCGGAATTCTCGATCGCCTTCGCATCATCGCGCGAAAGTAGAGTATTGCGCTTGAAGGTGACGCCCGTCGCTTCGACGTCTTCCGCGAGTACGCGACCGACGAGGCGGTCTGAGAAACTGCCGCCGATATTTTCTTTGCCCGGACGTGGGATGATAGCGCCTTCCTTGGTGCCGCAATCGTCTTCAAGGACGACCACGTCATGCGCGACGTCGAAGAGGCGGCGCGTGAGGTAGCCGGCGCGCGCGGTGTTGAGCGCGGTGTCGGCAAGACCTTTGCGGGCGCCGTGGGTCGACGTGAAGTATTCGATCGGCGTGAGGCCTTCTTTGTACGAAGAAATGATCGGGAATTCGATGACCTCGCCGCGCGGGTTGGTGATGAGACCCTTCATGCCGGCCATCTGGTGAAGCTGGACGACGGAACCGCGGGCGCCGGAAGTTATCATGTTATGGACCGGTCCGGCCGGATCGAGCGATTCCACCACGTGCTTGCGCAATTCTCCCGAGGCTTTGCCCCAGATCTCGATCGTCGCGCGGCGGCGTTCGTCGTCGGTGAGAAGGCCGTTTTCATAGTTTTCGCGCTCCTTCAAGACCGCCGCCCGCGCCTCCTCGACAAGCTTCTGCTTCGCTTCAGGGACGTGCACGTCCGAAATGGACCACGTGATGCCGGCGTACGTCGCATATTTGAATCCGAACGCCTTGATCTTGTCGAGGATCGCAGGGATGCCGTCGAGCGAATAGTGCGAAACGAGCTGCTGCACGAGACCCGCCATCTTCTTGTTGGTGATCTCGTCGTTGAAATACGGGAAATCGTTCGGGAGGATGGAGTTGAAGAGGAGCCGGCCGACCGACGTCTCGAACGGCTTTCCGTCGAACGCGGCGTACTTCTTGTTTTCAGAAGGCAAGACCCAGATCTTCGCGCGCAGGTCGATTGCGCCGAAGTCGTAAGCTGTGATTGCCGCATTGGTCGTCGGATAGGTCTTTCCTTCGCCATTCGCACCTTCCACGATGCGCGTCACCCAGAAGCAACCGAGAACGATGTCGAGCAATTTCGAGGCAACGACGACGTCGCCGGAGCCCGGCTTCAAGACGTTCTTGTTCGCGGACATAATCTCTGCCGCTTCCATCTGCGCCTCTTCCGAGAGCGGCACGTGGACGGCCATTGCGTCGCCGTCGAAGTCCGCGTTGTACGCCGGACAGACCAGCGGGTGTATTTGGATCGCGTTGCCTTCTATAAGGACCGGACGGAACGCCTGGATAGATTGGCGGTGAAGCGTCGGTGCGCGGTTGAGGAGTACGTACTTTCCTCGGATAGCCTCTTCGAGGATCGGCCAGACTTCCGGCGCTTCGTCTTCAATCATGCGGCCGGCACCGCGGATGTTGTATGCGTATTCGCGCGCAAGAAGGCCGTGGATGACGAACGGGCGGAACAGCTCGAGCACCATGTGCTTTGGCAGACCGCATTCGTCGAGCGCCAAATCAGGACCGACAACGATGACCGAACGGCCCGAGTAGTCGACGCGCTTGCCCAAGAGGTTTTGGCGGAGATAGCCGTGCTTCCCCTTCAAATAATCAGCGAGCGACTTAAGTGCGCGGCGACGGCCGCCGAGGATGCCGAGGACGCCGGCACCGTGGCGCATGGAATTGTCGAGAAGCGCGTCGACCGCTTCCTGTAGGATGCGCTTTTCGTTGCGGAGGATGACATCCGGCGCGTGGATCGCCATGAGACGCTTCAAGCGGTTGTTGCGGTTGATGACGCGGCGGTAGAGGTCGTTCAAATCGGATGACGCGTGGCGACCGCCCTCCAGGGCGACCATCGGGCGAAGCGCCGGCGGCACGACTGGGAGACGCGTGAGGAACATCCATTCCGGACGAACCCCCGCGCGCTTCATTGCTTCGGCGAGCGCAAGGCGCTTGCGGACCCGATCGCGGTCGGCCGCACCGGCGTTTTCAAAATCGCCGCGCAGCTGCGTGATGAATTCGTCGAGATCGATTTTCTTCAAAAGGTTGTAGAGCGCCTCCGGACCGATCGCCGCGCGGAACATCGCGCCGTACTTCACGGCAAAGAGGTGGTACGTGGCTTCGTCGAGGACCGCGCCTTCGCGGATGCTCTCAATATCTTTCTTTGCTTTCGTTGCGAGGTCCTTGAGCCGCGTTTTCTCGTCCGGCTGCGCCGATTTCGATTTCGCGCTGTATTCGTGGTCGAGTTCCTTCAAGAGGCGACCGCGTTCATTCTCATCGACGGATGTCACGATGTAGCCTGCAAAGTAGACGACTTTCTCGACTTCCGCTGCGCTCAAGCCGAGAACGAGCGCGATACGCGACGGGATGCCGCGAAGAAACCAGATGTGCGCGACGGGGGTCGCCAAATCGATGTGCCCCATGCGCTCGCGGCGGACGATCGCGCGCGTGATCTCGACACCGCACTTCTCGCAGACGATGCCGCGGAAGCGAATGCCGCGGTATTTGCCGCAGTAACATTCGTAGTCTTTTTCCGGGCCGAACACGCGCTCGTCGAAGAGACCGTTCTTTTCCGGTCGCTGCGTGCGGTAATTGATGGTCTCGGGCTTCGTGATCTCGCCGTGCGACCATTCATAAATCTTGTCTGGCGAGGCAAGTCGCATCGCGATCGCGGAGAAATCCTGCGGAATCGCGTCCTTGTTGCGTCGGAGGTTTGTGGTTTGCACAGACACATTATTTTCTTCGCGAGAGTTATGCGGCCGACCGGTCGACAGTGCGTCTCCACCTTCGTTCATAAATTCCAAGTCGATGCCAAGGCCGCGCAGATGCCGCACGAGGACGTTGAACGTCGCCGGCGTGTGCGATTCCTTGATGCGTTCGCCGCTCACGATCGCGTCGAACGCGGCGCTTCGTCCCAAGATGTCGTCGGATTTGTAGGTGAGGATTTCGCGCAGCGAATACGCGGCGCCGTAGCCCAAGAAGGCCCAGACTTCCATTTCGCCGACGCGCTGGCCGCCGTTTTGCGCCTTGCCGCCAAGCGGCTGCTGTGTGGTGAGCGAGTACGGACCAATCGAGCGCATATGGATCTTGTCTTCCACCATGTGGTGGAGCTTTAGCATATACATAATGCCGACGGAAACAGGCTGACTGAACGGCTCGCCGGTGCGCCCGTCGAAGAGAATGCGCTTCCCGTCTTCGCGGAATCCTGCGGCCTTAAGTTCTTCCTTGATTTCTTCTTCGGTCGCACCCGCAAACGACGGGACGATCGCCTGGTAGCCCTGCTTTTCCGCGGCAAGGCCGAGGTGGAGTTCGAGGATCTGTCCTAGGTTCATACGGGACGGAACGCCGAGCGGGGTCAAGATGATGTCGACTGGTTCGCCGTTTTCGTCAAACGGCATGTCTTCTTCCGGAAGCACGCGGGAGATGACACCCTTGTTTCCATGGCGGCCGGCGAGCTTGTCGCCGACTGAGACCGTGCGGAGCTGTGCCACTTCGACATGGACGCGCTTGATGACGCCGCTCTCCAAGACGTCGCCGTTTTCGCGCGAGAATACCTTGACTGAGACGACGCGACCGCGCTTTCCGCCTTCCATGCGGAGCGACGTGTCCTTCACGTCTTTCGCTTTTTCTCCGAAAATTGCATGCAAGAGGCGTTCTTCCGGCGTGAGCTGGGTTTCGCCCTTCGGCGTCACCTTGCCCACCAGGATATCGCCCGTGCGCACTTCGGCGCCGATGCGGACGATTCCTTCTTCATCGAGGTTGCGGAGTTTGAATTCGGACACGTTCGGGATGTCATGGGTCGTGACTTCCGGCCCGAGCTTCGTGTCGCGGACGATGCAGATGAATTCCTCCATGTGGATCGACGTGAAGCGCGCGTCCTTCGCAAGGCGCTCGGAAATGACGATGGCGTCTTCGAAGTTGGCACCGAACCACGGGAGGAAGGCGACGCGGACATTCTGTCCAATCGCCAACTGGCCCTTGTCCGAGGTCGACGCGTCCGCAAGGACGCTCCCCTTCTTTACCTTGTCGCCGACGGAAACAACTGGGCGCTGGTGGAATGCGGTAAAGCCGTTCGTGCGAGAGAAATTTACGAGTTTGTATTCCTTGGATTTGCCGTCCTGGTTTTTCACCTTGATCGACTTCGCATCGACGTACGTGACTTCGCCCGCTTCTTCCGAGAGGCACAAGCGGCCGGAATCGCGTGCAGCCTCGGTTTCGATACCGGTCGCCACAAGCGGCGCATCCGGCACCACGAGCGGTACGGCCTGCTTCTGCATGTTCGATCCCATGAGTGCGCGGTTCGCGTCGTCGTTTTCGACGAACGGAATGAGGGACGTTGCAACGGAAAACGGTTGGTTAGTCGCGATTTCGATATAGTCGACTTCCGTGCGCGAAACGATCGTTGGCTCGCCCCCCTTGCGCACTTCAACGACGGCGGGGATGATCTTGCCGTCCTCATCGCGCTCAGTTGCCGCGTGCGCGATGCAGTATTTTTCTTCGTCGAGCGCGTTCATGTATACGATCTCCTTCGTCACTTTTCCTTTCTCGACTTTCGCATACGGGGTTTCGATCACACCGAATTCGTTCGGGCGGGCGTACAGCGCCATGTGGAGCACGAGGCCGATGTTCTTGCCTTCAGGCGTGTGGATCGGGCAGACGCGGCCGTAGTGCGACGAGTGGACGTCGCGGACTTCGAGGCCCGCACGCTCGGAAACGAGGCCGCCGCGGCCCAAAGTAGAGAGCGTGCGCAAGTGCTCGATCTCGTCGAGCGAATTGTACTGCTGCATCAGCTGCGAGAGCTGGTCGGTGGTGAAAAATTCGCGGATGGACGCCTGGAACGGACGCGGATTAATGAATTGTACGGGGAGCGTCGTTTCCGGATCTACCATCGCCATGCGGTCCTGGATGTTCCGCTTCATGCGGGAGAGACCGATGCGCATGCGCTGTTCCAACAGCTCTCCAACGAAGCGGACGCGGCGGAAGCCAAGGTGGTCGATATCGTCCGGCTGCGCCTCAGGGTCTGCGTTCAATTGTGCGATATGGGTGACGATGCGCACGATGTCGTCGAGCGAGAGCGTCGAGCGCGCAAGGTCTTTCTCGCCGGTCGGAAGACCCCAGCGGCGGTTAAAGTGGAAGCGGCCGACGCGCGAGAGGTCGTAGCGCTCCGCGGAGAGGATGGCATCGACATGGTCTCTTGCCGCGTTTCCGGTTGCGATGTCGCCATCGCGGAGCCGGCGGTAAATTTCAACATACGCTTCATCGGTCGCCTTGGCGGTGTCGTGGCCGAGGGTCGTCTGGATTGCTCCTTTTGCGCTTTCATCCTTAAAGAGCGCGACAATGTCCTTGTCGGCTGTCGCGCCGAGGACGCGCAGGAGCGACGTGACCGGGAAGCGGCGCTTGCGGTCGATCTTTACGTAAATACCGCCGTCGGGATCGCTTTCAATTTCAATCCATACGCCTCGCGACGGGATCACTTTGGCGGCGAAATAGTTCTTACCTTTGTACGGCACCGCCTCAAAAAAGACGCCGTAGCTGCGTGCGAGTTGCGGCACGACGATGCGTTCGACGCCATTGATGATGAACGTGCCGTGCTTCGTCATCCACGGGAAATCTGCGAGAAAGATCTCCTGCTCCTTCTCCGCACCGGTCGTCTTATTCTTCAATTTTGCGATGACCGAGAGCGGCGCCTCATAGGTGCGCATAGTCTGTTTCGCGTACTCTTCGCTCCAGCGCGGTTCGCCAAACGAAAACTTGTCCAAGCGGAGTTCAAATTTCTTTCCCGCATGGTCGCTGATCGGGGAAAATTCCTTAAACACCTTCGATGCTCCCTCCTTCACCAATTCATCAAAAGACTGCACCTGCGACTCCACGAGATTCGGCAACTCGACCAGCGGCTCGCGGAAGCGGCTGAAATATTTCTTCGGAAGCGATCGTTTTGTCTTTGCGGCCATAGTAAACAAAAATGCGCGTCAAAGAGGCGCTTACGTATTGCTATCCTCGGCTAAAGATGTACTTTCCCCAAAACCTACCGCAACTCAATCGTGTATTTAAAGTACGCAGTGAGTATAACCCCCCTCTTGTCAAGAGTCAAGCGGCACTGAAGCTGTCAAATGAATACTGTGGATAAGCACAAACAGTGACGCGGGCAACTTGTCGGTCGCCCGCGCCTGTCTCAGGGAGCTATCTTAGCTCCATCGTCGGAACAGATCTTCGTCGTTGTAGTTGAAGACGATCCCGAGCGTTGGATGCGGAATATCATCCATGTCGCTGTGGACGGCCATGGCTTCCCTTCGGAGCCGCTGTCGCTCGGCCTCGATTTCCTCTTCTGCTTTTTCAGCCCTTTCTTGAGCTTCATCCATAGCAGTTCCCCTTTCAGGTACAGAAATGTGCTCGAACCCTGCTCGAGCACCGCATTAAACGTACGCCCGGAACGCAGTGAAGTCAATCTCGCGTTTTCCACTGATTGATCTTCGCGTGATGCCCCGATTTCAAAACCGCCGGCACTCTGTACTTCTTTCCTTTCCACGTGAGCACGTCCGGTCGCGTGTAGACTTCCGGGGACGAAACGCGATTCCGCTCGAGCGACTCGATTTTTCCGAGGACCCCGGGGACGAACCGCGCGACTGCATCAATAAGCGTGGCCGCCGGTAATTCACCGCCGGTGAGCACATACGGTCCCATCGAGACTTTCTTTGCGCGCAAGATTTTCTGCACACGCGCATCAACGCCCTCGTATCGTCCGCAAATCAAGAGTACGTATTTCTTTTTCGACAGTTTTTTCGCCATCGTCTCATCAAATTGGGCACCGTCAGTCGTGAAAAATATCTTTTCCACTCCCTTCTTGCCCTTAAGTGCCTTTTCGCTGGCGCGAAGCATTGCCTGCGGCTCTAAAACCATGCCGGGGCCCCCGCCGTACGGGCGCTGGTCGACGCGCTTATGTTTCCCGACCGCGAATTTCTTCGGGTCGTAGTACGAGACCTTGATGAGTTTCTTCTCGATCGCGCGCCCTAAAATCGAGCTCGCAAGATACGGTTCGATGGATTCGGGGAAAAGGGTGACGATATGAAAGTGAATCATACGGAACATATACCACTGAATCATTAAAAAAGGGAGCCCGCGGCGGGAGTGCGCCGCAGGCTCAGCTCTATTGGATCAGGGAACAGGGTGGCCGAGATTTTTCAACTCCCTCCTCGCGGTCTCGTCATGAGGATCGAGCTCGAGTGCCTTCTTTAAATCCTCGACTGCTTCTTGCCGGTAACCGCGGATCACTTTGCAGCGTCCGCGAACTGCATATGCCCAGGCGTTGGGACGCATGACCAGCATCGCATCAAGATCCTTCATGGTTTCGACGCAGACCAGGTTCAAACGGACTTGATCCTTGGCGGCCATCTTGAAGCGTGCGACCACACGACCCTTGTAGAGATCGCTCTCCCGAGGGAATATTTCGATTGCCTCCGAAAAAGCACGTACGGCTGCCTGATAGTCTTCCTTAAGCATGTAGGTAAACGCCAATGCACGACGCGGCTCATAGATCTTTGGATCCAGGAGGATCAGCGTCATGATGTCGCTGATTGCTTCGTCGAATTGCCGAAGCTCTCTATAACTTCTGGCGCGACCCATAAGCGATGTCCTGAGCTGTCGATCATGACGCAGAGCCGCAGTGTAACTCCAGACTGCCTCATGCCATTGGGCTATGCGTTCGTGGGCAAGACCTCGATTATTGTAGATTATCGCGAGCTGGTGCCCGCGATACCGTCCCGTCTCAATGAGCTTCGTGCATCCGCGGATCACCTGTTCAGGCGTGCCGCTCATGCAGTCTTTACGCGCATCCGCAACCGCTGGTCCGGATGCCAACAGTGCTACAAGCACTATTGCGTACCACATGGTTTCTCTCCTTTGCCGTTGTGGTAACGACACTATGCCATAGCACGCTGCCGCCCTAAAGGGCGGCAGCGTGCTATGAAGTTTGGACTGTTTACTCTTTCAAATCCCCGATAACATCCTCAAGCGTGCGATCTTTCGGCGGTTCGGAATAATTGCGCTCGGTCTTTTTATAGCTGCCATCGTCCCTGTCGTCATCCGCGGGACCCTGAGAGAATCCGCGTGTAGAACCTTCCGGTTCTTCGATCTTCAAATTGACGCGTGCATCGTTTTTCATACCGACGACGCGCAATACGGTCCGGATCGCTTTTGCCGTCGCGCCAGACCGACCGATGATCTTGCCCATGTCGTCTTTGTGGACGAAAAGCGTCAGGAGGACGCCCATCTCATCGACAGTGCGCTTGATTTTCACGTCATTCGGATTGTCGACAAGCGATTTGACGACGTATTCCAGGAATTGCTGATCTTGTTCCATGTCGGGACGTTAGTCAGTAACGCAGAATAATGGTGCTGGATTTTCTGTCTCGGGTCAATGCTACGCCTGTGCAGAAGCCTCTTCGTTCTTCTTCTCTTCAGGTGCCGGCTCTTCATTTTTCGGCTCCTCAGTTGCCTGCTCTGCGGCGGGGGCTTCCACCGCGGGAGCCGCTTCGGCAACAGGCTCTTCTTTCTTTCCGACCTCGGCCTGGCCTCCGGACGAGACGGGAGGTACCGTCTTCTTGGGAAGGACGTTCATTTTCTTCCCAGAAATGATGCTGGCAGAGACAAGCATATTGTGCACGGTCCCACTCGCCTGCGCGCCGACCGAGAGCCAATACTTGATGCGCTCGGCATCCAGCACCCGCTGCTTGGTCTTGGGGTTGTACGAGCCGACCTGTGCCACCAGCTTCCCGGCTTTGGGGCCAGATGTGTGCTCGGTGACGACCACGCGGAAAGAGGGGTCGTTTGTGCGGCCGGTGCGCTGTAAGCGGATCTTTAACATGTCGGGGCACTATAACAGGGCTCAATCCCTGGGTCAAATGAATCTATTTCGCAACCCGTTCCGCTTCTTCAAGCTTCACGGAAAGCACCTTTGAGACCCCGTCCTGCCCCATCGTGACGCCGTACAATTCGCCGGCGGCCGCCATGGTTGCTCGGTTGTGGGTAATGACGATCAATTGTGATTTTTTGCCGAGTTCCTGGATCATATCGGCGTAGCGTTTCGAGTTCGCCTCGTCGAGTGCCGCGTCGGTCTCGTCGAGAATCAGAAACGGCGGCGGATTCACCTGCGACATGGAAAAAATGAGTGCGATCGAGGTGAGCGCGCGCTCTCCGCCGGAGAGCACTTCCAGCCCGCGGATTTTCTTGCGCGGCAACGATACATCGATGTTCAGGCCGGCATACAGTTCCTCTTCTTCGGGAATTTCTCCTTCTTCGAGTTCTTCATCGCCGCGAGACCGGCGCAGACGGCGCGGCTCTTCCACAAACAGTTTCGCGTGTCCGCCGCCGAACAGCTTGGTGAAGAAATCGCGCAACGCTTCGTTGATGCGCTTCAGCCCCTCCTTGAACCGCTCATCGATTGTTTGCTCCAACTCGGCGATGATGTCTTTGAGCGCGGCAGCTGATTTCTCCAAATCTTCAAGTTCTTTTGCAAGAAAGATGTCGCGCTCCTGCGTCTGGGCATACTCGCGAAGCACCGCCTCACCGGCACCAACACCCGCTTCTTCGATTTTTATTTTCAGTCGTTCGATCGCGCGGCGCCGCTTTTCCTGCTCGCCCCTGTCTTCGGTGAGAGCGCCTTCCGGGATGTCTTGTGTGTTCCATCCTTCCATCGCGCTGCCAAGGAGCGCAATTCCCTCGCGCACTTCTTCTTCGAAACGTCTCTTTTGATCGCTCACATGTTCGCGTTCCGCCTTTAAACTCATCAGTTTCGACTGCGCTTCGCGCAATTTTGCTTCGGCCTCGATCTCATCGCGCTCGGCCGCAAACGACGCTTCCCGTACCTGTGTCATTTCAGATCGGACGCCTTCCATTTCCCCGCTCAAGCGCGCCTCCTCATCCTCCGCGCGTTTGAGCGCGGTTGCGAGTCGCGCCACTGCATCTTCCGCTTCCTTATTCGTAATCGGCGCCACGCCTGTCAGGCCCTCAATGAAAGCCGCGATGCGCTTTCGAACATCGACAAGCAGAGCGCGAATGCTGGCAACATCGTCTTGCGCCTCGGCGCGCTCGATTGTCTCGGCGATTTCGCGGGCAAATTCTCGCACGTGCGGAGCAGGCACGATTGCCTCGACGGTCACGTTTGTCGCTTCGAGCGCGCCTTCGGCGCGCCCCAGCTCGCGGACGATATCCTCGCGCTTGCGCCTCGCGTCGGTCACTTTCCGTTGCAGTTCTTCCAGTTTTTGCAAGAGCGCGTCTCCGGCGCCTCCGTCGTCCTTCCTCCCTTTCGTCTTCTGCGCTTCACGCAGTTTCGCCTCGCATTCGCGGATCTGCTCCGTAATCTCGCGTATGCCATCCTGCAGGCGCGTTGATTCCGTCGCGATCCATGCATCCTCACGCACGAGATATTCCGCCAATTTCGCCGCAAGCTCGTCTTTCATCTCGCGCGCCTTTTCGATCTTTTCCACCTGTACCTGCAGGAACTTCAGGTGCGGCGCGATTTCGCGGCGGAGCGATTTGGTCTTCTCTATATTGACGGCGGTTTCTTCGAGCTTCCGCTCGCTTTCCGCCTTTTTGTGTTGGTAGAGCTTGAGTCCGAGCGCGTCTTCCAC
>DATMBM010000003.1:0-46103 GCA_035559235.1 Minisyncoccota bacterium | reverse complement strand
AGGCTCGGCATCATCATGTAGAACGGATCCCACGAATCGTCGAAAAACCGGTCAATCAATGAGAACGGACTTCGCGTGTCGTCGGGTGTTACGGCTTGAGATTGGTTGTCTTTCTTTGTGATGTTCACCATAGTGGTATCGGTTAAATGGTTAGTAACCTCGACCTGTTTGATTAACGATTTTACGTACAGCCTAAGGATGCCGAATGGTTACCCCCTTAGGCCGGTGCCATATGAATGGCACTCGAGATAACGGTTATTCAACGATATTTAGCTGTTGATACGGCAGAGAGGTCTGTGTGCCTCAATCGAGGCTAAACCGAATCGGATGTTGAACGAATGAATTTCCGAAGCGATTTGACGAATCTCTTCGCCAAAAAATTCAAGATATTCATTGTTCTTCTTAGAACTACCGTCGTTTCTCCGATGGCTCGACCTCCACCATTTCGGTGGGCCATCTGGCCGCTTGTACCTTATTAAACGACCTGGACGTCAAAAGGTGTCATCAAGACTAGGATCGAGAAACAACTTTTTTGATTTTTTGGATGATACTTTCAAACCACTTCTTACACCGAGACCATAAAGAAGAAACGTGTACCTCATTTTTTCCTCCCAGATCAATCACATCCGCAATCCGTTTTGAAAAAAAGTACCCTCGTTCGCCGTCTTGCACCCACATGACAGAATCTTCCTTGATACTGCCAACACCCGCCTGTGCCTTGACCCTGTATACAATCTCAACTGTGTGATCATCGCCATATCTCGACAGGTGGCTCATCGTACAAAATGGCTCAAGCACCGTTATCGGAATTCTGGTCTGTTGAAAGAAGAAATCTTGAAGCACATCTTTCGGATCGTCACCAAAAGGCACTGTGCCTCCCGGCAACTCATAATACTCAAGTTGTCGACTGGCATGTTCACTGGGAATTACAAGAACTTTCCCAGAAACTCGCAAAAGCCCACGTACAACGATATGCTGTTGTCGTGCTAAAAACTGCCTCATACTTTTTTAAACGTAATAGAACCGCCTGCAGAAACTGTAGCTTTGACGTGGTCACCCTCTTGTATCGTTCCGTCAATAATCGCAAGTGCCAATGCGTCCATGACTTCGGTTTGAAGCGCGCGCTTCAATGGCCGAGCGCCGAACAATGGGTCGAATCCTTTTTTAAGAAGAAGGTCGTAGACTTTCGCATCCACCTCAAGAGTGATGTGTTTCTCATTCCACACCAATGTAATAAGCTCATCAACTTGCAACTTCACAATTTCCTTGAGCATCTTTTCGTTAAGCGCGCTAAAGAGCACGATGTCGTCTATGCGATTTAAGAACTCTGGGCGAAAATGCTTGCGCACCATTTCCATAACTCCTTTCTCTACATCTGCGGGCCTTCGATCCTCATCGAGCATCAGTTCACTCCCAATATTTGAAGTCATGATGACGAGTGTGTTCGCAAAGTTCACGGTACGCCCCTGACCGTCAGTGAGACGCCCATCATCAAGAAGCTGCAAAAGCACGTTAAAGATATCCGGATGTGCTTTCTCTATTTCATCCAGAAGAATTACCGCATAGGGTCTTCGGCGCACGGGTTCAGTCAGTTGTCCCCCTTCTTCATACCCGACATACCCAGGAGGTGCGCCAATAAGGCGAGAAACTGAATGACGCTCCATGTATTCGCTCATATCAATGCGAATCATCGCCTCTCGATTATCAAAAAGAATTTCCGCAAGTGCCCGAGATAATTCGGTTTTTCCGACGCCAGTGGGACCCAAGAACAAGAACGAGCCGACAGGGCGGTTGCGGGACTTAAGCCCTGCTCGCGCGCGACGAATGGCACGAGCAACTACTGAAACGGCCTTGTCCTGACCAACAACGCGCTTGCGTAACTCGTCCTCTAAATGTGCAAGCTTGTGCGCTTCGGTTTCAAGAAGTTTCGATACTGGAATGCCTGTCCACCGGGCAACAACCCGAGCGATATCTTCCTCAGTAACCTCCTCTCGCACCAGACGCTCCGATTCAGGGATGGCGTCTATTTCTTTTTCAACCTCCTGTATTGCTTTTTGTCTTTCAGGAAGTTTCCCATACTGGATCTCAGCAGCCCTTGAGAGATCGCCAGAGCGTTCAGCTCGCTCCATTTGGATCCTTAGTTCATCAATATCCTTCGAATACGCGCGGAGTTTCCTTACTAATTCACGCTGTTTCTCCCACCGAGCCTTTTTCCCATCGAATTCTTCTTTAAGGGAAGCGATGGATTTTTCAACGTCGGCAAGTCGTTCTTTGCTTTCCTTTCCTTTTTCTTTCTTCAGAGCTTCCTTTTCTATCTCGAGCTTGACGAGCCTGCGATGCATCTCATCAAGTTCTATCGGCATGCTCTCGACTTCCATTTTGAGCGTCGAGGTTGCCTCGTCGATAAGGTCTATCGCCTTGTCCGGCAAAAATCGTTCAGTGATATACCGCTCGGAAAGTCGTGCAGCAGCAACCAGCGCTTCGTCGGTGATTTTCACACCATGGTGCACTTCATACTTCTCCTTTAACCCTCGGAGAATGGCAATAGTGTCGTCAATGCTAGGCTCTTCAACATAGACTGGCTGGAACCTGCGCTCAAGTGCCTGATCTTTCTCAATATATTGACGGTACTCATCGAGCGTAGTGGCACCTATCATGTGGAGCTTCCCGCGAGCGAGGAGTGGCTTTAGCATGTTGGCTGCATCAACAGCACCCTCTGCTTTTCCAGCTCCAACGATAGTGTGCAATTCGTCAATAAACAAGATAATGCTCCCTTCTGCTTTTTCAACTTCTTTGAGAAGCGCCTGCAAGCGCTCTTCAAATTCTCCGCGGAATTTAGCCCCAGCGAGCAGAGAGGCGATCTCAAGACCTATCAGCTGTTTGCCTTTCAGCGAATCCGGTACATCACCTGAAACGATACGTTGGGCAAGTCCCTCGACAATTGCGGTCTTTCCGACGCCCGGATCTCCGATTAACACTGGGTTATTTTTTCTGCGCCGCGAAAGTACTTGCATCACGCGTCGCACCTCATCGTCGCGTCCTATCACTGGATCAAGCTTTCCACTACGCGCTAGTTCAGTGAAATCCTGTCCATATTTCTTAAGCACATTGTACTTTGACTCAGGATTAGGATCGTTTACGCTCATGCTTCCGCGCACATTCGGGAGATGTTTTTTAACGTCGGCATAGCGAACCTTATGGCTTTCAAGAATTGATTTTGCATCACCACCGATATCTAAGAGTGCCAGCAGTAGATGTTCAGTGCTGATATATCCATCGCGAAGACTCTCCGCCTCTGTTCCACTTTTTTGGAGAACCTGTTGCAGATCTTGTGAAAGACGTGGTTGAGATTGATACTGGAGAATAGGAAGACCGTCTAGCCGTTGCTCAACCACATCTCGTATATCATCAAACCTCCCTCCACTTGCTTCGATGAGCGGACGGACAACCGTGTCATCCTGTTCGAGCAGGGCGTGAAGAAGATGGAGTGACGAGACTTCGGCGTGGCGAGAACCACTTGCAAGATCAAGCGCTCGTTCAAGTGCTTCACGCGAACGCTCGGTTAATTTTTCCGTATTCATCTTTTTATTTTACCTGATTTTTTTTCATTAGGAACTTCGGTCTGGTATATGTACGTTTCTTTTGGGCAAATCCACCGATGTCTTTAAGGTACGGGTGGTCGGCAAGCTTCTTGCGCGTACGGGAAAGATTAAGCTTTACGGAGTTTTCCGACGTGTTCATGATTCGAGCTATATCCTTAATCGACATATCGCTTTGATAGTGCATCAAAAGGGCGTCGCGGTTGCGCTGCGGAAGAGACTGGATCGCTCGCCAGAGGGCCTCGGCATCCGATTTCCGAACGAGATCTTCGGTGATTTCGTATGGCACAACTTCAGTCGGCAAGTCTTCGACTGGAATAGTTTTGGGCTTGCGGTAGTGATCAACGAGAAGATTATGTGCAATGTTGAGAAGGTATGTGAGATACGAATACCCCCGATTCCTGAAACGCTTGAGATGCTGGAATCCTCGCAGAAACGTCTCCTGCATCAAATCCTCCGATAGGGCCGAGTCGTGCCCTGTGCGATACCAAAAGTAGTTAAATACGCGGTCGGCATACTTCGTATAAAGTGCTTCATACTTCGCCGGTTCGCGCTTCGCTTCTTTGATAAGTTTGATGTCCTCATGTTGCATAGTTACGGTAGTATTCGGTCGATGATCGATTTGATAGTGTCGATGGGAATAGCGAATGCGATGTTGCTTCCCCCACGATCAACCGCGACATTTACTCCGATTGCGCTGCCAGAGAGGTCAAGCAGCGGACCGCCGGAGTTGCCTCGATTAATCGCCGCATCCGTTTGCATGACGTTCTCAAGCACTTCAACGCGTTCTCGCTCGTCTTGCGCTTCGATGGTTCGATTAAGCCCGGAGATTATGCCGACAGAGACGGAGTTGTTGTATTCGCCAACGCATTGCCGATAGCGACGACAGTCTGCCCGAGTTTTAATTCAGACGAATTGCCGAGAGGAATCGCAAAGTAGCCGCTTTCGTCGATCTTGAGGATCGCAACGTCGTTATTTTCATCTCGATATACAACCTTCGCCGTTTTCTTTTCACCATTCGAAAAGAGCGCGATGTATTCCGCCTGCTCGTCGTCAACAACGTGGCGGTTGGTAAGGATGTAGCCGTCGGATTGGATAAGAAAGCCGGTTCCCGCACCCACCTGCTGCGGTCGCGTACCTACTTGCCTGAAGACGGGCACGCGATAGCCGACGTCACGGAAGTACGGACTGTCGCCGAAGGGATTTACATACTGGACCTCGAGGAGCGCCACGTCGCGGGGAATGACGATGGACACGGCTGCTGGGGATGCCTTCTCCACGGCGCTCGATGTTTGGAGCGCAACAGCTACAGCTGTCATCTGACTCTCAAGGGATGCGAGCCGCGAGACAACCTGTTGATTTTCAACGAATTGGTATGCGCCGAACGCGAACGAGACAAGGGCGACGACGCTTACGAGCCCGAGCGCGATGCGGTATTTGGTAAAGAGTAGAGCCATACCATATATAATACAACATCGGTTGAAAAAATCAATCCTGAGACAGCCCCTTTTTAGAAATATTTTTGCCAGGTACAAAGCCGTAATCCACACCGGTCTTCAACGGCATCGGTAGCTTGATTGTGAACTCAAAAGGTATTCGTTTTACGCTTTGGCTATAGAGGGGGTGTCGGGCTGCAAACTCGCGGTTCCTATTGAGAGAGACATGTGGGATGACTATTGCGTTTTTTTGCCGAAATTTCAAGCCTGAGCCGCTGTCGCCCGCACGCTACGTCTGCTCCCTCAGACGGCGGATAGCGTCATTCGCATGTTCCCTGCCGCCAAGGCCGAATGCGAGGGCGAATACGAGGCCCGCAAAGAGAATTTAAATGAGATCGGGCACGATGCGCAGCTGCGTGAGTGCGGCCATAATCGTGAATATGATGATCGAGTACTTTGCGACAGCGGCGACGGCCTGCCGGTTCGCGACCGGAAAGCGGGAAACGTCGATTCCGGTCGCAACGAAATCGGCTGCGTATTGAGCACCGACGAATCCGATCGCAAGGATGACAACTGCCGCAAGCACATTGGGGATATAGGCAAAGACTGCGCCGATAAATTCGCTTACTTGCGGGAGATTAATCGCGTCAGCGGCAACACCAATGACGGCCAGCACGACCAGCCAGCGGATGAGTAAGCCGACCATGCTTGAAAGAATCGTGTATCGAGAATCGGCCCGGATGCGCAGTCGCTCGTTGACATCCATTTGATCAATCCAATCATCAACTCCCGTGAATCTGACGAGGCGCGTCGCAAGCCGGCCGAGAACGGGTGCAATGATCCAACCAACAATGAAAATGATCGCCGCGGCGATGAGCTGCGGCAGATACTCGAGGAATTGGAACCAAAGCGCCTGCAGTGGATTTAATCCCGAACTCAGCAATCCCAATACCGACGTGTCGATTCCCTGGTTTATACGCGCATCCTAGGCGCAGGGAATTAAGAACCTATGAACCACAAGCGAGGTGCCTGCTACGCGCCGGACTTTCCAAGCGAGTGCACGCGATCGAGCCAACGCCGCCTGCGCGGTTCCGGTACGTCCTCGGCGGGGCCAAACCACAGCGTTCGCACCGAAAAACCCGCGAACCACAGTATTCCCCATCGCAATTGGGCGTTGACATTCCCCGGCAAAAAGCGCACTAGAAACGGATGCGTACCGCTTGTCATGATGATGCGGGCAGTCTTGCCGGAAAAAAGCCGATGCCAAAACATGGTCCGCTTGCCGTGCATCCGTATGTAACGAAATGCAGAACCGGGCAGCCATGCACGATCAAAAAGTCCCTTCAACACCGCTGGCATCCCGACCCACCAGACCGGATACACGACGACGAAATGATCAGCCCAGCGCACCAGCTCCTGAAATTTCTTAAGGTCTGGCTCAAGCTCCTGTATCGCGCGATACCCTCTGTGCAAGACTGGATCAAATTGCATCTCCCCGATATTCAATCGCACTATTTCGTGTCCACTTTCCTTTGCACCAGCCTCGTATGCGTCCGCAAGCGATCCACACATCCCCGATGTATCCGGATGGCCAAGGAGGAGAAAAATTCTCTTTTTCTTCACACGAAGTAGTGTATCATGTGTACATCAGCGTTTTTAAATTTTCGGATCAAATTGACTTTAGGCGTAAAACGTGCTGATATAGTAGCTCTAATACGTTACGCGCTTTCGCATGATTTCTTTTAAAACGATCAGGGCGTATCTCGTCGCCTACAAATTTTACGTGCTCGCACTCGGGCTTATTCTCATTATCGGTATTGCAATCTGGCGCTCGGACTCGCCCGATACCACTGAGACCAAACGCGGTCCGCGCGAAGTTCGCGTTGCTCGCGTCAGTGACCTTATGCTTGGAACGTCTCCCCTTTCAACGGTCGCCGAAGTCCGTTCGGTAAGCGAGGCAAAGATCAATACTGAGGCATCGGGACGCATCACGCGCATTCGCGCGGAATTGGGCGACTTCGTCGGTGCGGGGCAGATCATTGCTGAAATCGAAAACAGTTCGCAACGCGCCGCGCTCATTCAGGCTGAAGGTGCCTTAGAAGCCGCGCGGGCATCCGGCGCGAACGCCGCTTCGACATTGGACAGCGCGAAAGGCACTGCTGTGACCACGCTTTTGGCAGCATATGCCGCAGCAAATAGCGCGATTGAGGACGCGGTCGGACAAATGGTTGATGAGCCTGAGACGGCGCAGCCGCGCTTTATCGTGAGCACGACTGACCAGACGGCACTTGCCACAATCCAGGACGAGATTAAGCCAAACTCTCCCACACGGAACATTTTGCGCCGCCAGGAAATTACTTCGCAAACACTCTCCGCGTCGTCAAATCTCGATGCGGAGTTGAAAACCGTTGAGCAGGAAATGCGGGCAGTGCGCGCGTATCTTGACGCGGTTCTCAAGGCTCTGAATGCGGCGGTGCCGCGCGAGGATGTGACCGCTAGCACCATCTCCGGATATATTTCCGACGTGACCGCCGCTCGCACTTCGATGACGACGGCGCTTTCCAATGTGATTTTGACGCAAACGTCTCTCCAGACGGCGCTCACGAACGCCGAAGGCAACGGCGGCGTTTCCTCCAGCCAGGCGGCCATCAAGCAGGCGGAAGGTTTGTACCAGGCGGCACTCGCCAACGTTGAGAAGACACTTATCCGCTCACCAATCGCTGGTTCGCTGAATAATTTTACGCTTAAGCTTGGCGATTACGTGACCGCGTCTCAGCAGGTCGCAATCGTGTCCAATAACAACGCGTTGGAGGCGGTTGCCTACATCACTGACGCAGACCGGAGTCGCATCGCAATCGGTAGCACCGTCACCATTGAAAATTCCATCGAAGGGACGATTACGAAGATTGCGCCGGCGCTCGATCCTGTAACACGTCGCATAGAAGTCCGGATTGGTCTCCCCGAAAGCGCTTCGCAGACACTCACCAATGGCCAATCCATACGCATTCAATTCGCTCGCGCCGATGTGCCGTCTGCCGCGCCCCAGCGGCTCGCTATCCCTATCACCGCTCTCAAGATGGAAACCGATCGCAGCGTCGTGTTTACCGTTAGTGCGGAAAACAAATTGGAAGCCCGGGAAGTGCAGACCGGGCCATTCTCCGGACAGCTTATTCAGATCACTGAAGGCCTGACTGCGGACACCGAAATAGTCGCGGATGCGCGCGGTCTCAAGGAAGGAGACACTATCACGCCAATTCGCTAACCGGGGTATGCACGGACTTTGGCTCTTTTTTCTCCGCAACCGCCAGTTCACGGTCCTCTTAATGATCGCGCTTCTCGGCGCGGGAACCTTTGCGGTCATACAGATTCCAAAAGAATCCGCGCCTGAAGTCCGCATCCCGGTCGGCATTGTCTCGACGACGTTACCGGGGGCTTCCGCAGCGGATGTTGAAGCGCTTGTTACGAACGAGATCGAACGCGCTGTTGCAAACCTTGATAATCTTTCCAAACTCACCTCCACGTCACGTGAGGGACTTTCGATCGTGACGGTCGAATTCGAGGCTGATGCCGACCTCGATAAGTCCATCCAGGACCTGAAAGACGCCGTTGACGTCGCGGTACCGGAGCTTCCACGCGAAGCAAACGATCCGGTCGTGAGTGACGTCAATTTTGCCGAGCAACCGATCCTGCTGCTTGCGATTACCGGCGAGTACGCGCCGCCGGTTCTGACGCAACTTGCCGAGGACGTTGCGGACGAGCTCGAAACCGTCAACGGCGTTTCTCGCGTTGAGGTGTCCGGAGTGCGTGATCCGGAAATCCAGGTTGTCGTCCAGAAGGACCGATTAGAGCTCTATGGTCTTTCGCTCTCGGACGTTGTCGCCGCCCTCCAAGCCTCAAACGCCTCGCTTCCGGTCGGTTCGGTCACCGTCGATGGGGTCAAGTATGCGATCAATTTTGAAGGCGATCTAGAGGCGGCGGACGATCTCAACAGCGTCTCCATGCGGGCCCCGAGCGGCGCGACCGTGTACGTCCGCGACATTGCGGAAATTGTTGACGGGCTCGAGGAGCCGACCAGCATTTCCCGCGCGTCCGTCGGAGGCGAGCCCTCAGCACCATCGCTTTCCCTCAGTATTTTCAAAAGTCCGGGAGGCAACATTGCGGCAGTTGCGGAAAACGCACGTGATCGGCTCGCGGAACTCCAGGACGGTATTCTTGCGGATTCCGAAGTGGTGATCGTTCTCGACCAGGGCGAACAAGTTCGCAAGGATCTTGCCGAACTTCTCGAAGTCGGCTTTGAGACGATTATCCTCGTTACTTTGACGCTTTTGATAACGATCGGCTGGCGGGAAGCGATCATAGCGGCTGTCTCCGTCCCACTTTCGTTTCTCATTGCGTTTATCGGTCTTTTGTACTCCGGCAATACGATCAATTTTGTCTCACTTTTCTCCCTGATCCTTGCGATCGGTATCCTCGTTGACAGCGGCATCGTCGTCGTCGAGGCTATTCACACGCGTCTGTCCCGATATGGGACAAGCGAGGAGGCCGCTGAGGCGTCCATCCGCGAATATGCGTGGCCGCTCATTGGCGGCACGATGACAACGGTTGCGGTTTTTGTGCCACTCTTTTTCATCTCGGGCATCGTGGGGGAGTTTATCTCCTCAATCCCCTTCACGATCATTTTCGTCTTGATGGCGTCGATTTTCGTCGCGCTAGGGCTCGTGCCGCTTATTGCCGTGCGCTTCACGAAGCGCGAACGCAATGATTTGGAAAAGCGCCAGGAAGAATACACAGAGCGCTTCCAAACCTGGTATCGCCACCAGCTTTCACGAATTCTCGACAGCCGACGAACGCAGAATTGGTTTTTGGTCGGCATCTGTCTTGCGCTGGTCGTTGCGATAGCGCTTCCGATAACCGGCCTTGTCAGCACAACCTTTTTCCCGCAGGAGGACATTGAGTTTATCTACATCGAAATCGAAACGCCGCAGGGCACTGCGCTTACGGAAACGGACCTCGTCGCGCGGCGCGTTGAGGAGGCGCTGTATGGCCGCACAGAAATCGAATCGTTCTCGACCACGATTGGCGCCTCGAGCGCATTCAACCAGAATCCTTCGAGCGGGAGCAATGTTGCCAACATCACTATTACGCTCAGCGACGACCGTGCTCGCACTTCGACGGAAATTGTCGAAGAAATGCGCAATTCTATTGAGAGCATCGAGGGCGGCATTATCCGCGTGTACGAACCATCAAACGGACCGCCTTCGGGAGCGCCCGTCCTTATTACATTCCTGAGCGACGATCTCGACGCGCTCGAAGCGGTTACGGCGCAGGCGGAAAGCATCCTCCGCGAAACGCCGGGTACGACCGGCGTCACGTCGAGCGTTAAGGATTCGGGGCTTGAATTTATTGTGACAATCGATCGCGCCAAGGCCGCGCAACACGGTCTCTCCCCAACCTCTATCGCTCAGACGCTGCGTACCGCAGTGCAAGGGACCGTCGCAACCACGATCAAGGATCCCGAATCGGACCGCGATATCGTTGTGAAGCTTGATTTGAATCCCACGTATGGCGATCCATCCGAGACTACGATCGTATCGCCGGAAGCACTCCGCGCGATTTCACTTCAGACGCAACAGGGTCCGGTATTGATGGGATCGGTCGTCGATATTTCGCTCGGACGCGGCAAAGCGACAATTCGTCACGAAAACCGCAAACGGATTGAGACCGTTTCCGCGGATGTCGAATCAAACACGACGGCGCCCGTCGTCACTGCGGAATTCGAGCGACTCGCCAAAGAACGCCTGCAGTTGCCCGAAAACGTTGAGATGAAAATCGGCGGAGAAACCGAGGACATCAACCAGTCATTCACGGAAATGGGCTTTGCGTTTATCGCGGGCATCGTCCTGATGTTCGCAATCCTCGTCTTGGAATTTAATTCCATTCGCCACACGCTTTATCTCCTCTCCATCGTGCCGCTCTCCATGATCGGCGTGTCGGCTGGGCTCTTCCTTACCGGGCAGCCCCTTTCGTTCTCGTCGCTCCTCGGTGTCATCGCGCTTGCCGGCGTCATCATCAACCACGGCATCATTCTGCTCGACTCGATGCACCGCATCAGCGATGCGAAACACACTTTTCCGTTCAAGGAGGTCGTTATCGAGGCGTCGGTCTCCCGTTTGCGTGCGATCATTCTCACCACCATTACGACGGTCATCGGCATGATCCCGCTCGCGGGCGCATCGGCGCTGTGGGGGCCGCTCGCCTTTGCAATCATGTTCGGCCTCTCATTTGCGACGATCCTCACGCTCGTCCACATCCCGATCCTCGCCTACCGCTGGCCGGGCAAGTGGAAGCGTACTTAGCGGTAATCGATGAAATCTCCAATCGTATTGCGCTTGCCGATTCGTCCAAGCGCCATATTGCGCGCAGTCTTGAGGCTGAAGTAGAGTGCGACAAGGAACGCGATTGCAAGCGCTTCCCGTTCGATAAAAGCCAGATAATCTCGCGACAGGTACAAGGAGAGTGCGAGTAGTTCGTACACGACGACTGCAACGCCGGCGGCGAGCGCGTTTGCATACATCACGAGGCGATTCGACGGATTCGTCATCGCGCCGAGTACCGCAAAAATAAGCGCCCCACCGATTTCAAACGGCAAGATTGCGGGGAAACTCGACGCCAAAAACGGCGCAAAAAGCAGCATCACCGCAGCGCAGACGATGAATATTTGCCTCACGTAGTCTCCGTAGTAGTGGGGAATCGAGGGGCCGATGCGAAACGGCACATAGGGGTTCGACGGGTGCCCGGTTATCGGCACTCCCTCCCCCACATTTGGTTCGCCATCATTATCGCTGTCGCCGTTACTCATGTCTGCATCCTAGCATATCGCCACTCAAGCGCTATTCTGACTGTTTACAATCGCAAGCAGCGCCTCCGTGCTGTCGTTCTGACCCGTTTTCTGCCGCCTTTCGTGTCCGCAGACAATGCAGCGATGCACGATGACATATCCTGCAGCCGTACTTCCTTCGACTCGAACCGGCTTCATCATGCCGCCGCAGCGCGCCGCGCGATCACCGGGATGTATATCGACGTGTTTCGACCAGAGGCATGCGGGACAATGATTGGTGTAACCGTCGCCCGTTACGGCGGTCCCACAGTGCTCACAGGTGAAATTTTCGGTCGTCCTAAAAAACGCCATGCTTACGGTTGCACAGATACTGTGGCTTCTGCCGTTTTGGTGCCGCCTTCGGGTGGTGTGCAGGAAAACTCGAACGCGAGGCTACCAGTCGCAGCTTCAGATGGAAGAACGAGTCGCTGCGTGCCATTATTCGTACGAGCAATTTCCTCTCCGTCTTTAAAACGAATCATGCACGAATTCTCCCGCATGCCAACGGACGACCACGAAAGCACCAGGGATTGTCCCCTTCGAACCGTACCCGGTTGTGCGAGCACAATCCCTGCGGACCGCTGTGTTGTATTGGCGCCTGACGGAAGAGGAGAGCTTTGCGGCTGCGTGCCGGAAGATGAAGGGGTTCCATTAGGGTTTATCGCTGAATTGGGGACGTATGCCGATGAGGGTCCCGGATAGGCCCCTTGAGACGCATACGCCCCAAGTGCAGGAGACATCGCGCTGATGGAGCCGGTATACCCCGTCGGGCGAAATTGTCCCGGATCGACTATGCCGGACGAGGAGTACGCAATTGATACGTTTTTGCCTGAAGCCAACGCGCTTGCTTGCGCATCCGTGCACCACGGGCACGTCGTCACACACACATCAAGTTTATCCGGGCGCGGTACGGAACTGAAGCCGTAACGCGCACGCATTGCGGCGGAGCAGGTGCCGGTAAACGCGCAGCCCGTGTCATGGACATATCCGATCACGTTGCGCACCGTGTGTTTTTGGTTGTCGAGCGCGCTGATATATGTGATGTCACCAAGATGAAAATACTTACCCTGATTGCTCCAGTCTGAAGCCAGCGTTACGTATTGTGCCTGACCAAGGCGAACTGCATCGAGGCAGGTTGGAAGTCTCGCGTATTCGTTGTTCACTTTTGCAACACCCTTGCATGATGTCGCGATGCATCCTTGCATTGTGTTTCTGCAATCCCCGCCGGTGGTGCCGATTGGAACGTAATATGTGATGATCATGCCGTTCCCGCGCGCGTTATATATTTTGTCCGGGAATCCGGGAGGCTCAACGCACTGCTGCGCGAACCCCACCTGAGGCAACATCCACGCCAAGAAGAAGGCCGCAACGATGCCGTAGCGTGACATTCCTATAATCCTAACACAGGTCTATGCTAGACGAGCACCACTGCCCGCGTTGCCGCGACTTCAAGCACGCCTTCGTGCACATGAAATTTACGTGGCTCGGTATTCGGGATGCGCACGGTAATCGTGCCTGCCTTCAGCGTCGTCACGAGCGGTTCGTGGTTGGGCAAGATCGTCAACTCCCCTGCAGTGCCCGGCAGAGTCGCCGAGAGCGCGGGTCCGTCATACAAATTCTCGCTTACCGACGAAATCACCAGGTGGAGGGTGCTTGCATCCGCCATACCTACGCGGCCACCACCTCATCGATGCCGCCCTTCATATAAAACGCTCCTTCATCCACGCCATCGTGCTTACCGTCAAGAATTTCACCGAAGCTGCGGACCGTATCCGCGAGTGACACGTACTTGCCTGGCTTCCCAGTGAATACGGCAGCGACGTTGAACGGCTGCGAAAGAAATCGTTGGATTTTGCGCGCGCGATACACCAGACGGCGGTCTTCTTCGGAAAGTTCTTCGATACCGAGAATGGCAATGATGTCCTGCAAATCTTTGTAGCGCTGTAAGACGCGTTTGGTCTCGTTCGCGACACGGTAGTGCTCATCGCCGACGATGTCCGGCGTGAGCGCTGTTGAGCCTGATTCGAGCGGATCGATCGCGGGGTAAATACCGAGAGACGCGAGCTGGCGTGAGAGGACGACGGTCGAATCGAGGTGCGCAAACGAGGTGGCAGGCGCGGGATCGGTCAGGTCGTCGGCAGGAACGTAGATTGCTTGCACGGACGTAATTGAGCCGGACGTAGTCGACGTAATACGCTCCTGGAGTTGGCCCATTTCTTCTGAAAGCGTCGGTTGGTACCCGACGGCAGAAGGCACACGGCCAAGAAGCGACGAAACCTCGGAGCCCGCCTGGACGAAGCGGAAAACATTGTCCATGAAAAACAGTACGTCCTTCCCTCCTTCGTCACGGAAAGCTTCGGCCATCGTGAGGCCGGAAAGTGCGACGCGAGCACGCGCTCCGGGAACCTCATTCATTTGCCCGAACACAAGCGCTGTCTTTTCCAATACGCCCGACTCTTTCATTTCATGATAGAGGTCGTTGCCTTCGCGGACGCGTTCACCAACACCCGCAAAGACCGAGTAGCCGCCGTGCTCGGACGCGACATTGTGGATGAGTTCCTGGATAAGCACCGTTTTGCCGACGCCGGCACCGCCAAAAAGACCGACCTTGCCGCCCTTGATGAACGGCGTCATAAGATCGATTGCCTTGATGCCCGTTTCGAACACTTCCGCTTTTGTCGACTGCCTAGTGAACGGAGGTGCGTCTTGGTGGATCGGGATGCGCTTCGGATTTTTCGGTGCCTGCTTACCGTCGATCGGATCGCCGACGACATTGAACATGCGGCCGAGCGCAGCCTCGCCAACCGGTACCGAAATCGGCGCGCCTGTGTCTTTTACGTCCATGTCGCGCGCAAGGCCGGAAGTATCTTGCATTGCGATGCAGCGCACCCGGTTGAGGCCAAGGTGTTGTGCGACTTCTAAGGTAATGGTTGAGCCTTTGTGATCGACTTCGAGCGCGTTCTTGATCGGCGGAAGCGCTCCGTCAAAGCGGACGTCGACGACCGGACCGATGACTTGCGTTATGCTTCCTTTGGCCATATCGAATTACGATAATTGCGCTCATCATAGCCCTTATGCGGCATAAATGCAAATGCTAGTATGCGGTTATGGCGCAGGAAATTATTGAAAAACACCTTTGGGAAATCGACCTCGGTGATATTGCGGAGTGCGTCATCCTCATCGACATCGACGGCACGATCGCGGTCGCAGATACGGACACTGTTGAGTCAGGCGTGAGCGAGGCACTGCAGGCGCTCCAGGAGCGGAATCGCGTCTTTCTCTTCTCTAACAACATCAACGGCGAACGGCTGGCCTCCCTCGCACGCTCACTCAATGTTCCGCATATCGCATCATCGCACCGCAAACCTGATCCGCGCGTCCTGCGCGATATCCCAAACGAGGACAACTGGCCGCTCGTCGTGATTGGCGATAAGGCACTGACAGACGGATTGTTTGCGGAATTCGTCGCAGCCCGATTCATCAAGGTGCGCCGCGTGCGCGGCGCGGGTGAATCAAACCTGCAGCGGTTTACCTACTGGGTGGATGATTTGAGCGCGCCGCTCGTGAAAGCAATAAAGCGACACACATAAATTCCGCCGCTCCAGAGAGAGAACGCCGCCGCAGCAATTCCCGTCGCCGAAGCGGCAAGCGCCATATGTGGCACATGCGGCCAGGCAAGGGCGATAAGCGCGAAGTTCAACATGAGCAGCTGTGCTGCCGTTTTCAATTTCGCACTGTAGATCGCTGGCGTCACAACGCCATGCTTCAGAAGATAATTTTTAAGAACGTCTGTCGTGATATCGCGGATAATGAGAATGAATAGCACGGCCGCAGGGACGATGTCGTACGGATAGATTAGAACGATAAGCGATATAACGAGTACTTTGTCGAACAGCGGATCAAGGACGGCGCCGAACTCAGAGGTCACGCCCAAGCGACGAGCCAAGTACCCGTCAAGATAGTCGCTGATGGCCGCAAAAACAAACAGCACAAAGGCGATGACAAACGCATGCGGTGCGGGGCTCAGAAATACTGCAATGATCGCAACCGTCGCGATCCCGCGAAACAACGTGAGTACATTTGGAAGCATTCGTAGGTCGACCATAGGCCTTACCAATAGGTGCGCTTGATGCCGCTTATGTAGCCGATCACATTTGCGAGCGGATTCAGGATGAAGGCGGAGACGACCAGGATGAGCACTTCGCGCATCGACCAATTGTAGAGCGGATACGTCACAACGAGGAAGCCGAGCATGTAATCAATATGATCGAACGGTATCCACGGCGCTCCCGGCGCAATGCCGACGCGTCTCTTGATAAGGCTCTTGATGGCATCACCGGCGAGCGCTCCTGCGCCGGAAAGTACTCCGAATGCGAGCGCAAACGCGATATTTTCGAGATGCGTCGCGCCAATTGCCCATTGTGCAAGTGCCACCGCGATGGCACCGAAAACTCCAACAACAATTCCCCGCCACGTTTTATGCGCTCCCAACGCGGACGCATGTATCGCGCGGTCAAGCTGTGGAAATATTTGTAATCGCGCCGCAACGATCGGCAGCATGTTTGCAACAAACGCGGGAAGCGCGACGTACAGCAAGAACAAAATACTCATGGCGAGGGTGTGTGGTCAAATTCGAACCGACGGTTGGTACGGATGATTGACGAGTATACCGATGATTTTGTCAGGATATAGAAAAGAAAGGCATTGTGGTGCGCAAGGTCGATGCATTTTGGGGCGATCGGATCAACAAGACGCGCCGCCCACGCGCTTACCGGTCGATGCGGCATGGGCTGCGGCGCATACGGCTCCGAGCGCTCCAACGAAAGATGCCGCGGTGGACGCACGTCCTCGATGTTGAGTGCGTGCCATCGGCCGCGGGTAACAAATTCCGAGGATTTAAGGCATGGGACGTACCCAAGTGCCGCGCTTTCAGAAAAAATAAGATCGATTTCTTGCTGCTCGTACGCTTCGTCCATTCCGATCCCGCGGCGATACGAGACCACGAAGACCGGCTTTTCGGCGTCACGAATGAACGATTCGAGGTGTGCGTTGTTGATCTGTGTACGGTCGAGCGAAATTGCATGATTTTCGATAACGTAGTAGTCGAGACTGTCCTTGATGCGGCCGAAATCGTACCCGAAATACAGCTCGGTCGTATGCAAGTGCGGATCGTATAAGTTTACGCCAAATCCCTTTCCTTTTTTGCGAGAGATCTCGCTCGCCGACCGAATTACCTGTGCGGTGCACTCGGCGCGAAATGCAAGCACGTCACGAAAAGCGCCGGAACCCGGAGCGGCAATGGCTGGCAACGGGTATCCATAGGCGGTGCGAAATGCCGAAGCGCAGTGTTTACAGTGGCAGCCGAAACTGGAGACAAATTGCCGGCTGACGTAAAACGGCGGCATGCCAAACACGATGTTATCCATGTACACGTTGTCAAAATCCTCTTCGGCCGCAGCGCGCACGCGGTCAAGGACAAGCGCGCGAGCCTCTGGATTATTCGGACAGATGAAGTGGCGTCCTTTCGAATACGGAAGACGAAACCCGAGGAGGCTCCTGCAAAAGATATCGCGGCCCCTGAACTCGTCGGTGACGACGTTAAAGCCCTGGACGTAGCCGTAGGTCGTAAAACCCAACCGCTTCGCGTCTTCGATGCGCTCGCGTGTGTGGCGCCGATGCGCTTCTTCCGTCGCATCGCTGAACCCCCATGAATAGGTCATCCACAGATCCGTTGCGCCGAGTTTCTCGCGCGCAGCCGCAAGGAACTTGGGCGAATAGAGTTCAAGAAAACTTCCCTCGTCGATTGAGGGCCGATGGTATTTGACTCGTAGCAGGTCGATCGTCCCGGGACCTCCCCAGGCGTACAGCCCAACGCGAGGTGTCGGCGCATCCGTCGCGATGCCCGAATTGGCCGCCAGCCTTCGGAAGACAGGCTGCCAATGATCCTCGAGGAGCCGCTCTTGCCTTTTCTTTGCCCATTTGACGAAAAGATAAAGCGGCCATTCGTACCAACGCGGCACGAGGTGCATCGTTGCGAAATCCACAATGACCAATCGGTCCTCGTCGGTGACAAGCACATTGCTCATCGAGTGCCTGCCGAGCCATGTCATAAGACCGTGAAATCCGAAAAGATCGAATGCGAGCCCGGACTCTGCGTGCATCCGGGCATTGCGTTCTAAAATGTCGAGTGCTTGCTCGCGGATACGATCGCGCAAAAGATCGGACACGCGCAAATAACGTCCGCGGACGCGCTCTTGTATGGCTACCGCCTTTCGCCCGTCGTCCCATGCGCGAATTTCCGTCGGGACGACGTACGGTGCGAAGTGGCGCTGCGCGTGTTCGTAATCAGCGATCTTTTTCTTCACTGCGCTGGCACCGCTGATCGCGACATGAAACGAAAATTTTATGACGTGCGCGGAGCCGTATGAAAGGACAAGATGCTCTCCGCCAAAACCAAGAGCCCTGCCGATCTGACGCGGGTCGTAGGGCTTTGCCATGGCACACAGTATACGCTGCCTGAGCCGCAGCGCGGAGGGCCCGACTACCGCATCGCCTCGATGCCGGAAGTAATCTCGGAAACCTCGCGGGTAATGGCTGCCTGGCGGGCCTTGTTGAACACACGGGTCAGGCCCGTCGCGATCTCCTTCGCCTTATCGGTCGCGTTTTTCATGGCAACCATGCGCGCCGAGTGTTCCGAGGCTTTCGCTTCAAGGAGGCCGTGGTAGACGGCGACATTTAAGAGGCGCGGCATCAGCACATTTATAATAGATTCGGCGTCGGGTTCGATCGTGTAGGTGGCCGCATGCGTCTCGCCCTCTCCGACGCCGGAGTACTTGCCTTTCGCGGGCACGATGCCCTTCACCATGTCTCGAATCAATTCAGGTGTGAGCGGCAAAATCTGGCGTACCGCAGCGCGCTGTTCAAACGTGGAGAGAAAATTCATATATGACAGCAAGCACGCCGCAATCTCTCCCTTTTCATGCCACTCGACGATCGTGTCCGTGACCATCCGCATCTCGCTCTCGGAAATGCCGTCGGATACGTTTTCGTGCCTGATACGCACGTCGTATCCGCGATTGGCGAAATAATCAGCGCCACGACGACCAAGCGCGATCATGACGACTGAGTCCTTCGTGAGACCGCGCGCTTCCAGTTCGCGTTCGGTGGTACGAATGACGTTTGAATTTAGCGCACCCGCAAGGCCCTTATCGCTTGTGATCAACACCACCGCTGTCTTTCCCGGCAGACGCTGCGAAAGCGGGTGTGCTTTGATTTCTTGAGAGCCGGACAGACGCTCGAGAATCGTGAGTGCCGCTGCCGCGTACGCTCGGCCGGAAAGGGCACGCTCTTGCGCCTTACGCATCTTTACAGCCGACACCGCTTCCATCGCACGCGTGACAGTCGACGTCTTTTTCACCGATTGGATTTTAAGCTTGATGTGCTTGAGAGCCATAGGTTAGTGGATGCGGCGACGGCGCTCTCTTCCAACCGATTCGATCTCAATCCCATCAAATACTCCTGCGGCGTCACGAATGCGCTCCTCCGCGTCATCATCCGGCGTTCGAGGAAACGGACCATTCTTTTCAAACTTATCCATACGCTACGCAAACAACTCCTTGTGCGCGCCACGAAACGCCTCCATCGCAGCATTGAGCTTGTTTTTCGCCTCGTCGGAAAGAACGCCAGTCTCCTTGATCTCGTCGAGAACGTCGCCGTACCCGGCGTTTACGAATTCCAGCCACTGCGCTTCAGCTTGCTTGACCTTCGGAAGCGGAACATCGGCGTAAAGCTTGTGGACGGCAGCATAGAGGTCGACGACCTGCTGCTCGAACGGCATCGGTGAGCCGTTCTTTTGCTTCAGGATTTCCACCATGCGCTGCCCTGTCGCGATACGATCCGCAGTCGCCTTGTCGAGGTCGGATGCAAACTGCATGAATGCCTCAAGTTCACGGAATTGCGCCAACTCGAGCTTAAGCGTGCCCGCGACGGCCTTCATTGCTTTCGTTTGTGCTGCGGAACCAACGCGCGAAACGGAATCGCCGACGTTGATTGCCGGACGCACGCCTTTGTTAAAGAGTCCGGACTCGAGGAAGATCTGTCCGTCCGTGATTGAAATGACGTTCGTCGGGATGTATCCGGAGATATCGCCCTCCTGCGTTTCAATAATCGGAAGCGCGGTCAAGGAACCCCCGCCCTTCTCTTCCGATAGGCGTGCGGCGCGTTCAAGAAGTCGAGAATGCAGGTAAAAAATGTCGCCCGGATACGCTTCGCGCCCCGGCGGCCTGCGAAGCAGCAACGAGAGCTGGCGATAGGCGACCGCCTGCTTTGAAAGATCGTCGTAGATGACGAGAACATCCTTGCCGCGATCCATAAAGTATTCGCCGATCGCGACTCCGGCAAATGGCGCAAGGTACTGTAGCGCTGCCGGAGACGATGCCGGCGCGTCGACGATGATCGTGTGGCCAAGCGCGTCGTTGTCTTTCAGCTGCTGCACGATGCGCGCCGTCTTCGATTCCTTTTGTCCGATAGCGACGTACACGCAAATCGGCCGGCGATCCTTCGGCTCGTATTTCTGGTTGATGATCGTATCGATCGCAATCGTCGTCTTGCCCGTCGAGCGATCGCCGATGATCAATTCTCGCTGCCCGCGGCCAATAGGGATCATAGCGTCGATCGCCTTAATACCGGTTTGGAGCGGCACGGATACTGATTTGCGGTGGATGACACCATAGCTTTCGCGCTCAACCGGCATCATCGTCGGCTTCTTGAAAGGTCCCTTGCCGTCCTGCGGTTCGCCCAGTGCGTTGACCACGCGGCCGAGCAGTTCTTCCCCGGACGGGACGGAGAGGATCTTACCCGTAGATTTCACCGTTGTCCCCTCTTTCACGCGCGATGTGTCGCCAAGGACTACCGCGCGCACGCCGTCTTCTTCGAGGTTCAGGATGAGGCCGAACAGATCACCTTCCGATGCCATCGAATCCTTGAGGGATTTGCCGGCGGTCACTTCAAATTCCACGACTTCAGACATGACCGCCTTTTCGAGGCCGTCAATCGCGACGACGCCGTCGCCAACCGCCGTGACGCGTCCGACATGGGCACCTTCCTTTTTTGGCGAGTGCTGTTCTATTTCCTTCACGATCTTTTCTACGACTGACGTGTCCATACTCGTTTATTTCAGGGCGTTATTGTAAATGGTAAGCAGCGCGGATTTCCAGCTTTCGTCGCGCATCGTTCCCTTGTCGAATAGTTTCCAGCCACCGATCAGCGTCTCATCGATCTGCAGCTCAGCATCGTGTGCGCCGCTTTCTTTCCGGGCCTTCGCCTCGTCGCTTTTTCGCGCGACGACAAGCACCGATCGGTTTTTCAGTGCCTCTCGCTGCGCGAGCCGCTCAAACGCGCGGCCGATTGCCGGCATAAGCGCGCCGCGCCCTTTCTCCTGCAAAGCGGAGTGTATTTTGGTCACCGCTTCTTTGGGCTTCTCTCCTTTCTGCAGAAGCTCCCACAGCGCCTGCGCGTATGATTGTTCGAGGCCTGCCATATTAGGAATGTTTTTGCCGCAGAATCTTTTCGGCTGCCAGCATCGCGGCGCGGGCAATTTCCTTCTCGCCCGAAGCAAGCGCCTGCCGCCTGACTTCGTCTGCGCGCGCGTGTGCATCGGCAAGCAACTGGTCGGCTCGTTCCTGCGCCTGTTTCGCGATATCTGCGGCCTGGCTTTCGGCGCGACTGCGGGCACCCGACACTATCGCCTCGGCCTCTTTCAAAGCTGCCGCGACGATACTTTTACCTTCGCTGTCCGCGTCCGCGAGCCGCCGGTCTGCAGCCTCCGCCTTTTGAACGCCTTCCACGATTTTCTGCCGCCTTGCATCGATCATCTTCAAAACCGGCGTGTATACGAACCGCCACAGCACGAGAAGCAAAATGCCGAAATTCAGCGCTTGGATAAGCAAGAGCCTCCAATCCAAACCGAATGCTGCGAAAAGTTCTGACATAACGCAACGCGGCGTGCGCCGCGTTTCTAAGTGAACCTGATGATAAAGCCGATAACGAGGGCAAAGATGGCGAGCGCGTCGGTGACCGCGATGCCGATAAACATTGTCGTCGTAATGCGGCCGGCGGCCTCAGGGTTGCGGCCGATTGCTTCAAGGGCCTTGCCGACGAGAATGCCGAGGCCGATGCCCGGGCCGATGACGCCAAGACCGACCGCGATGGCCATACCGAGCGTCTTTGCTACTTCAATATCCATACATGCTATGTAATCAAATTCTTATAAGTTGCTCACAATCTATCACGGAAATACGGCGATTTCTAGGGCTAATGCGCCTCTTCGCCATGCGGTTCCTCGATAGCAAGTTTGATGAAAAAGAGCGTCAGAAGCGCGAAAATTGCCGCCTGGAGAAAACCGATGAAGACTTCAAAGAGCGACAAAAGCGCGGGAACACCGTATGGCGCAAAGAAGACCGCAACCGCAATGATGATGGATCCGGCAAGGATGTTGCCGAAAAGACGGAAGGACAGTGAAATAAGGCGGACAAATTCTCCGATAAGCTCGATGAGGCCGACTGCGAATCCGATCGGATTCTTAAACGGATTCACGAAAAACTTCTTGCCGTAGGTGATAAAACCCATCGTGGCGATGCCCGTAATCTCAATCACGAGGAAGGAGACAATCGCCAACATGAGAGGTGTGGTGAGATCGGTGTTCACCCCGCGGAAGAGCGGTTCTCCGTGGTACTTGATGCTTTCGACGCCGGGTAAAAATTCGAACCAATTTAGAACGAGCACGAAGAGAAAGATTGTCATAAGGAGCGGGAAGAACCGGCGCGCCATCTCACGGCTGCCAAGGGTTTCCGCAACGTAGTCGTATACGAATTCAAACACGAGCTCGAGCAGCGTCTGGAATTTCCCCGGAATGAGTGCGATCTTGTTGCGGAATACTACCGCAAGCGTCACCATGATCGCGACCAAAAGCCAGGTCGTCACGACCGTATTCGTGATTGGAATGCCAAAAAAATCGCCGAGCCGCTGTGCCGCGAGCGCGACGTGGATGCCGCCTTCCGCATGTGGTGCGGCCTCCCCGGCCGCATGCGCCATTTCTTCAACTGCCATCGCGGTGAGTATAGCGCCGAACTAGGCCAAAATCCACTGTTTGATGGTCTGCGCGACCTTCGCTTCCGCGCCGCTAAAACTATGTCCGACTTTGGGGATTATGACTGCATCAAAGCGATTTGCGCCGGTGAGCCGCATAAACCACCTCGCGACGCGCGGTGCCGGTCGGTCGGCATACTCATCCGCAGCAGCAAAAAATGCGAGAATCGGCAACCGTACGCTGGCGAACATGCGCGCCGGACGCGTTTCATCGAAGTAGGGAAAGATGGATTGCTCGACGGAGTCCGGCGTGTAGAGGGAGAGGAAGCGCTGCGCGGTAATCGGATGCACCCACGCGCCATCCGGAAGGAAGGAATTCGGCGTTCGTTTCCGCATACGTGCGCGTGCGGCGCGCGTTGCGCGCGCGAGCAATTTCCGCTCACCCGGAAGCGCCGATGCGCCGCCGTAGTCGGACAGCGGTGCAAGCAGGATGATGCCCCTTACTCCCCTGCCGCGGCGCTTGTGCGCCCAATAGATTGCCTTCTGGCAGCCGGTCGAATGTCCTGCCAGGAAAATGTCCTTCGCGCCCATTTTTCTCGCAAGGCGGATCGCCCCATCTATATCATCGAGGCATTCCGTAAATATTTCAGCTCCTCCCCCAGAAAGCACTTGCTTTCGTCCACGAAACACGCGGGAAACCGTCGCGCTGCCGCGGTTATTGAAGGTGAGCACGGCGGTATTCGCGTCCACAATCTTTTCAACAATTCCGAGTTTTGAAAACGCAGAGCTAGAAAGCCCGTGTATCCATAGTATGGCGCGTTTAGGCTTTTTAGGACCGAACCATAATCCGTTTAGCACAAACTTTTTTGGAGTGATGATTTCTACAACGTAAGCTGCGCGCATACCTATGTACCGTGCTGCCAGCCAGAGAGATACTCCCTTTGTGCCTTCGTGAGGGCGTCGATTGCAACTTCCATCGACGCAAGCTTCAATTGCGCAACTTCGTCTTCGATCTGATCAGGTACGTCGTAGACCGCCGGTTGCAACTTTTTTGACGCGATCCACTCGCATGCAAGCGCTTGCGTGGCGAAGCTCATGTCCATCACGCTCGCCGGGTGCCCTTCGGCTGCCGCAAGGTTGACGAGCCGGCCTTCGGCAAGCACGTAGATAGTTTTTCTCCCCAGATCATATGCATCCACCTGTGGCCGCACCTCCTTTTTCACCTTCTTTGCAAGCCCCTTCAAATCCTTCAAATTAATTTCTACGTCGAAGTGGCCGGAATTGCAGACGATCGCCCCGTCTTTCATTCGCTTGAAGTGTTCACCGGTGATAACGTCTTTGTTCCCTGTCACGGTGCAAAAGAGATCGCCAATTTTCGCCGCCTCATTCATCGGCATCACGCGAAAACCATCCATCACCGCCTCAAGCGCTTTTACCGGATCAACTTCCGTAACGACCACGTTCGCGCCCATACCATCAGCCCGCAGTGCGAAACCCTTGCCGCACCACCCATAGCCTGCGACGACGACGGTTTTGCCCGCAATCAGCATGTCGGTCGCGCGCACGATCCCGTCAAGTGTCGATTGGCCGGTGCCGTAGCGGTTGTCGAAAAGATTCTTTGTCTTCGCGTCATTGACCGCAACCACCGGGAATTTTAGTGCGCCGTCTTTCGCCATGGCGCGTAGGCGTATGACGCCAGTGGTGGTTTCTTCGGTGCCGCCGAGAATGTGCGGGATCAAATCTCGGTGCTCTTTGTGAATGGTGCTCACCAAGTCTGCGCCGTCATCCATGGTGAGGTGCGGTTTTTGTGCAATGAGTGCGTTGATGTGCTTGAAAAAAGTCTTCGTGTCTTCACCCTTGATCGCGTAAGTGGGAATGCCGTATTCATGCGTGAGCGCCGCGGCAACATCATCCTGCGTTGAAAGCGGATTTGACGCAGCCAAAAAAACTGACGCACCGCCGGCCTTCAGTGCCCGCACGAGATTGGCGGTCTCTGCCGTCACATGAAGGCACGCGGCGAGCACTTTTCCCTTGAACGGCCGTTGCTTCGAAAAGCGCTCGCGAATTTTTGAAAGGACCGGCATGTCACGCTCAGCCCACTCAATGCGCTTTAAGCCCCGCTGGGACAGTGATGCGTCCTTAATGTCATGCTGCATCGGCACACTATATCCTACGCGTTTTGATTCACCAATTCGGCGAACCGTTTCCGCACTTTCTCGAGCTTTGGCTCGATGATGAGCTGGCAATACGGAGCCGACGTGTTGGTCTTGTAGTAATTTTTGTGGTAGTCCTCGGCGGGATAAAACATTTCGAGCGGAATCACCTGCGTGACGACGCGCGTCCCGTCGGTGAGCGACTGCTGCACGTCCGCGACCATTTTTTCGGCGGCGGCCTTTTCTTCGTCCGAGGCGTAGAGAATGATTGAGCGATATTGCTCGCCGATATCGTTCCCTTGCCGATTGAGCGTTGTCGGGTCGTGCGACCCGAAAAAGACGGTGAGGAGATCTTCGTACGTTATCACGCTCGGATCATACGTGACGCGAATCACTTCTGCGTGCCCGGTATTTCCCTCGCTCACCCGCTCGTACGATGGACTTTCCATCTTCCCTCCGGCATATCCGGGCTCCACTTTTGAGACGCCTTTCAGCATCTGGAAAACCGCCTCCGTGCACCAAAAGCATCCGCCGCCGAATACCGCCGTCTTCATGACTGCATGCTATCAGACCTAAGTGAAGATACCTTGTACATGGCGTATAGGAGAACGATCGCGGCAAGATACTGGCTCCAGTGCAACGCGACACCGTAGAGGAAGTAATCGACAAAAACCGCAGTCATCGGAAATGCCAATTCGACGATTGCTGAGGTACGGACCGGTGTCGTGCGGAGCCCGCGGTAATAGATCCAGAGCGATAGCATACCGGTCGAGATTGCGATAAGCGCAAGGTACCCAAACTGCACCGGTGTGACCTCGCGCAACGAATCAATTGCGCCGAGTGCAAAAACGAACACGAGCGCGATCGGGACGGTTAGCAGAAATCGCAGGCCTGTTATGAACGTATTCGAATGGTTCAAAAGCGCGTAGCGTGAAAGCGCCGTTGAGGAACCCCATGCGATCGCCGCGCACAGCGCCAAAAGCGCGGCGGTGATGTGCGCGCCGCCATCGCTGAAATTAACCGCACCCATTGGAAACGTCACGAAATATCCCGCAAGGAGCGCGAGACCTGCGAAGCCAAGATAGGACTGCGTCACCCGCTCCTTCAGGATAAAATCCGCCACCGCGAGGGCAAAAATCGGCTGCAATTTCTGTATCAAGAAGACAACGCTAAACGGGATGAAATTGACTTGCAGTAGCGCCGCTGTGAAAAACAACGTCCCCAAGACCCCGGAGAGGAGCGCGACCACGGAGATTGCGGCCCATTCCCTGCGCTCAAGGCGCTCGCGCCGCCATGCGCGAATAAGAAATGGCGCGATGATGAGGAGGCCTATCAGATGCTCGAAGAAAACAATGGTGATCGGCGGCAAGCCGAAAAGCGCGCGCCGCAAAATCCCATCCAATCCCCACAGTACGGCTGCGATGAAAATCAAGAGCGGTCCGTACGACATGCGACGAAGCATAACATGAAGAAACGCCCTCCACTGTCCGTGGAGGGCGAGTAATTATACGTGATTCAGCAGATCGAGATACAGCGCAGCGGCCGCATTCATGCCGAATCCGTAACCGTCAATAGGGATATCATCTTCCTCCCACCGCCTTTTTTCGCGGTCGAAATACAGGACAGGAACATGGGTCATCCCTTTGGGTTCGGTCAAAAGCGTCCCCAAAAGCACATATCGTATTCCTAAAAGTGCTGTGGTATTCCGCTCTGATTGTGTTTGAGGAAGTCAAGAACGTTTTTGTTCAGAACGCGGGCATCCTTTTGAAGTGCTTGTAGAGCGTGTTTTTGATCTGTCGGCCATGAAGCGCCGATGTACCGGCACGTTGCTTGGAGGTTCGATACAGAATGAACTTGCTTGTCGACCATTCGATCGTTCCTCTTCTGATGTGCACCATGTGTTTAAGATCCCACCGCCCCGGATCCTTGAGACTCGGAGGCGCATCGAGATCGATTTGACGCGATCTTCGCACAATGCGAACACTGTTCATATCCCCTCTCTCCTGGTATCTGCATTCCAAAGATCCCCAGCCTGTGTGCACCAATCTAATTCGCCGAGTCTGAAGCAAATATGAAGTCCTAATCCGTTTTCGGCCGAAGAAGTGGAAACAGCTGCGCCTCGTGCGCCGGCCGGTTCTCTAAAAATGCAAACAAACGTTCAGATACGCCGAATCCGAATGCCGGCGGCATCCCGTACTCCATTGCACGAACATAGTCCTCGTCGAGCCGCTGCGCTTCTTCGTCTCCCCGATCGCGAAGCTTTTGCTGTTCTTCAAATCTATCGCGCTGATCTAAAGGATCGTTCAATTCACTGAAGCCCTTCCCCATTTCCGAACCCGCAAGAATTACTTGGAACCGCTCGACGGTATTCGGGTTACCTGGCGTCCGTTTTGCCAGCGGTTCAAGGTAGACCGGCACGCCGACCAAAAATGCGGGGCCCGAAATATCCTTGCGCACCATTTTCCACAGCTGGTCGACTGCGCGGCTCTTATTGTCGTCCGCATCCGCGAGAACGCGCGCCCCGCGCGCCGCGTCTATGGCTTCGGCCTCGGTGCACGTCGCCGGGTCAATTCCAAAATTCTTTTGCAGCTCTTCTGAAAAATCGATAGTCGGCCAATCGTCTGCAAAATTCACGGTATGCTTGCCGATTTCGAACACGTCTTTTCCGTACACCTCCCGCGCGATATGGCGATACAAGTCTTGTACAAACTGCATGCCCGTTTGCATGTCGCTGTATGCCTCGTAGGTTTCGAGCTGTGTGTAATCCTGCAGGTGTTCGCGCGATTGTCCCTCATTGCGGAAGATGCGACCGATCTCGAACACCTTCGGGAATCCGGCGACGAGCAGTCGCTTCAGCCACAATTCGAGTGAGATGCGGAGGTACAGGTCGATATCGAGCGCATTATGATGCGTCTGGAACGGTCGCGCGTCGGCGCCGCCCGGCGAGACTTCAAGCACCGGCGTTTCCGCCTCGTAGAAGCCGCGTTCAAGGAGGAATGCTCGTATGCTGTGCCAAAATTTCGCGCGGCGCTCGAACATCGCGCGCACCTCCGGATTCAAGAGGATGTCGAGATAGCGCTCGCGCAAGATCTTCTCCTCGTCCTTGAGGCCGAACCATTGGTCGGGTATCGGCGAAAGCGCTTTCGCCAACATTTTCCACTGGTGGACAAGTAAGGATTTTTCTCCGCGCTTTGTTGTGTATGCGGTCCCACGCGCCTCGACAAAATCCCCGACATCAACAGTGTCGCTAAACAGCGCAAATTCAGCAGCCTCCATTTCGCTTTCCTGCAAGACCAGCTGGACTTTGGCGGTGCCATCGTTGCAGTCGGCAAAGATGATGCCTCCCTGTCCTCGGCGCGACATGATGCGCCCCGCGATCGTCACGTGGGCAGAACTCCCTTCGTCGAATGCGTCCAAGAAATCGGCGTTCGAGGTGTCGCGTGCGCTCTCCACCGGGTACGGATCCATCCCCGCGTCGCGCAGCAGCTCAAGTTTTTTTAGGCGCTCGTCGCGCAGTGCGTCGCCGCTACTCATACGCGGCATGATAGCACGGCTTTTTACAGCATCGCCACGCAATTCGCGAACGTCGTTCGCCCCCCTTCAATAAGCGCCGCCCCTTCCCCGACGGCGCGAAATTCAATAGTCGCTCCCGGGTTCAGATATCGCATTGCATCGTCCGGCTCCTGTCGCAATTCGATTTGTCTGCCGTCGGAAAGCGTCAAGCCGACGATATCGCGCGCAAAGACCGCCGTGATTTTTTTCGCGTTGTCGCAGGCAAACTCGACAAAATTTTCGTCTCCGATGGATGCGCCGGGACGCGGCGACGTTTCGTTGGTCGCATTTTCTCTGGGTGCAGCGTTGTTCGCGGCAGGAGGTTCGTTCTGCGCAGTCGTCGTATTCATCTGGGCAAGATACCACCAACCGCCCGCGAGGATGAGGGCACCGATACCGACGACGATAAGCGCATTTCTCATGAGGAAATAGTATCACGGGCCTCCTCCCGCAGGAGCATCCATACGGCGACGGCTGTCGTGATCGGCACGGCGAGAACAAGACCAATGGAGCCGACGAGAATACGGACAATTTCCGTTGCAAACAATTCTCTATTCAGCGTTTGGATAATATCGAGGTCGTTCAGCCCGTAGAACAAAAGCAAAAGCGGCAACGCGGCGCCCGCGTATGCGATCGCGAGCGTGTTGACGAGCGCGCCGACGTGCTCTCGGCCGATACGGAGCGCGCGAAGGTAGACATCGCGGCGTGTGTAGTGTTTTCCGGCGCGCGCAAGCTCTTCGACGGAAACCGCCTGGCCGATTGCTGCATCATACAGGACGCCGAGAAGTCCGATCAAAATTCCTCCCAGAAGAACGCCTGCGAGGTCGATCGAGCCGCGTGTATTCAAATGCAAGTACGTCACTTCGTCTCCGCTCCAGCCGCTCAAGTCCGTCCATTCGAGCGACACGTACGCGAGAATGCCGGTGAATACGATTGTCACGACCATGCCAACGACCGCCGCACTCGTCGTCCGATTAAAGCCGTGCGTCACGTACGAGCCAAGCGTCACGATAATCGCGGCAACTCCGACAGAAACAAGCACCGGCGAGTAACCGCTCAAAATTCCGGGCAGGAGCATCGTGCCGATAAAGATAAAGCTCGCGATAAGTGCGATGAGGCCGCGAATGCCTTGCTTGCCGCCAAAAATAACGACTACCGCAATAAACAATGCGGCGAGGATCGCGAGTGCGGGCGTACGGACTTTGTCGGAAACACTGTAGTAATCGGTCCCGTCGAAGCGACTTGTCGTGTGCTGCAAATAAAACACGTCGCCCGGTTCCAATTCCAGAAAATCATTCTCCACCGTAACCGTGTTTCCCGCTTCGGGCCCGTCGAGAATTTCGGCCCGTATGGTTTGCAATGTGGTGGTGACATCAGTGCCGGGTAGCGTTTCCGTATGCTCCGAAACCACCTCGACGACACGCGCCTTCATCACAACCGTTTCGTCGGCAACAAGTTCTTGCGCTGCTCCCAGCGCGGGGACAAGTATCACAACCAAACACCCAAGGAGCGTTGAGACCTTCATGCGTCCATTTTACTTGGTCGCACACGACGTGCACGTGCCGAAAAATTCGAGCGCATGCTCGTCGATCTGTGCGAAGCGCTTTGAAGCCGTAAGCGCGTGCGCTTCAAGTTGGTGCGCGTCGCAGCTCTGCAGCTCGTCAACGAGGCCGCACTTCGTGCAGACCACGTGGTGGTGATGTGGGCTTCCTGCGAATTCGTATCGCACGACCCCATCCTTGAAGCGTACCTCGCGCGCGATTCCCTCGTTCACGAAGCGCTGCAGTACGCGGTATACGGTTACCACATCGATAGCGCGCACTTCCCGATGCAGTTCTTCAGCAGAGACCGGCCTATGCAGGTCGGCCAGCGCGTCGAGTAAGCGTACGCGCTGCAACGTCACGCGCAGTCCGCGCGCGCGCAAAAAAGAATCCACGGAGCCGCGATTCATGCTCCGAGTATATCAGATGCAACCAATTTGCAAATGAAAATCTTAGGAGAGGTGCTTCGAGACGAATTTCGTCATCTCGAACATGCTGACCGTCGATTTACCGTCGAATACTTTCTTCAGTTTGTCGTCAGCATTGATATTGCGCTTATTGTTCGCATCCTGGAGACCATGCTTCTTGATGTACGCCCACAAGCCCTTAACGACTTCCGAGCGCGGCATCGGCCCCTTGCCGACGATTGCCTCAAGATCGGCGCTAAGGTTCATCGGCTTCATAAATGCGCTGTTCGCTTTAGCCATATCGTATGTGTTATCTAACTTATTAAACTTAATAAAGGCCGTAGCCTGCGCTCTCGCGGATGTCTTCAGGATAACACCCGGCGCTCCACGACAGCGGCACTTCCCTGTGTGGGTCAATTATACGGGGGGACTCTCGAGGGACAAGGGGGCAACTGGGATAACCTGCCCCCTTCCCGTCCCATAAACATGTCCACATGCAAATGACTTGCAATAAAAAACACGCCGGGTATCATGCGCCACATGGATATCGCGTATCCGATTGCCGCGGCCCTACTCGTGATGTTGGTGTCACTTGCGGGCATTATCTTTTCGGCACAGGTATTCGCATCGTGGGTGCACCGCAATCTGACGTATCTTGCGTCATTTGCCGGCGGCGTGTTTCTAATCGTCATCTACCATCTTCTTGAAGAAACATTGCATGAGGGCTCACTCTCGCTCGCGGCAGGTGCCGTACTTTTTGGTGCAACACTCATGGTGGCGCTCCACCACCTTCTCCCCGACGCGCACCATCATCACGACGTATCGCACGATCATGCCCACACCCCGATCGATGGCCGTCGCGTCCTGGTAAGTGACGCCCTACACAATGTCGGCGACGGTGTACTCTTGGTTGCCGCCTTCGCGGTAAACGCGACCGTCGGATTTACGGCGGCAATCGGGGTCGTGCTTCACGAGCTCGTGCAAGAAATTTCAGAATTTTTTGTGCTCAGGGAAGCGGGATACAACAATCGTGAAGCGCTTTTGCGCAATTTTATTTCCTCGTCCACCATTCTCGTCGGGGTCGGTGTTGCTTTGTTTCTTGCCGCCGCCGAGGAAATTGCAATATTGTTCGCCGGCATCGCGGCTGGCGGTTTTCTCGTCGTCCTCGTTCAGGACGTGTTGCCGCACGCTATACACTCGACGCGCGCGCACGGCGGCGCATGGCTTCACGTCGGCGCAGCTATCCTTGGGATCACTGTGATGCTCGGTGTGCAGTTCTTTTTCGGCCACGAGGAAGCGCGCGAGGAAGATCTCGCCCTTACTCCTTTGAGTCAAACCCTAAGCAGACCGAGTTGATACAGTAGCGCTTCCCGCTTTCGGTGGGGCCATCGTCGAAAATGTGACCGAGGTGCGATTTGCACTTGCTGCAAACGACTTCCGTACGCCGCATTCCGTACGAATCATCCGGGCGGAATTCAACAGCATCAGGCAACGCCTGGTCAAACGACGGCCACCCGGTGCCGCTCTCGAATTTCGCATTGGAAGAAAAGAGTGCTTGTCCGCACGCCACGCACTTAAACGTGCCACTCCGCTTTTCATGCAGGTGCTCGCCCGAAAACGGCGCCTCGGTGCCCTTCTCGCGCAACACGCGGTATTGCTCGTCGGTGAGTTTTCCCTTCCATTCGTCTTCGGATTTCGGCATGTCACTCATGCGGCCAGTGTATCACAGCACTCGCCAGAATTTCGCCTTATCGTTTCGCCGTGATCGCTTTTTTGTAGACGTTCAAATGCTTCAGTGCCTCCCCCGTTCCCTTCGCGACACAAAACGGCGCATCCTTGGCGAGCTGTGCTTTCACGCCGGTGCGGCGAAAAATCAGTTCCGGAAAATTGCGCAGTTGCGACGAGCCGCCCGTCATGATGATGCCGTTATCGATGATGTCTGAAGCAAGTTCCGGTGGTGTTTCCTGCAGGACGTCCTTGATCGCGCCGATGATGAGACGCAGTTCGCGCGAAATCGCGCGCACGATTTCGTTCGTCGTGAGTTCAATTGAGCGCGGAAGACCGCTTACATGATCCCGCCCTTTCACCGTCATCCGCAGTTCCTCCTCTATGGGCGCCGCGGAGCCAATTTGAATTTTGATCTGCTCGGCCATCTTGTCGCCGATCGCGAGATTGAACGTCTTTTTTATGTAATCGACGATCGCATGATCAATGGCATTGCCCGCGCACTTGACCGACGTTGATGCGACAATGCCCCCCAGCGAGATCACGGCGACGTCAGTCGTGCCGCCGCCGATGTCGACGATCATGTGCCCGCGCGCTTCGTAAATCGGAATTCCCGCGCCGATTGCGGCAAGGATCGGTTCCTTCACGACATAGGCGCGGCGCGCGCCGGCCTTCATCGCCGCTTCGACGACCGCACGGCGCTCCGTCGATGAGACGCCGGCGGGCACGCTTACGATTACTTCCGGACGAAACAAATTGAAGCGGCCGAGCGCTTTGTGCATGTAGTAGCGGAGCATCGCTTCCGTCACGCGATAATCGGCGATGACGCCGTCTTTCATCGGCCGGTACGCCTTGATCGCATCCGGCGTGCGTCCGATCATTTCCTTTGCATCGTTGCCGACCGCGAGGATGCGATTGTCTTCAAGAGAGACAGCAACCACAGACGGCTCATTAAGGACGATGCCGTGCTTCGGTACGAATACCAATACGGTCGTGGTGCCGAGGTCAATGCCAAGTTTGGGAGAGAAAAAAGACATCGCGGCCATTGTAGTTTCTTTTCATAAAAAGGAAAGATTGAGGCTGAGCGCCGCATCAAGGCTTCACGACAACATCATGTGTGCATGCCAAGCTGCGGGCAGCCGTGTACCCCCTCGGCCGCTTCAGTCCCCCTACTTCCCCCCCGGAAGCGCCGAGGTTAGGGGCCATCCGCCGACCCTGCTTCGCGGGTGGCCCCTTTTCAATGTGCCCAACTGCGGCTACCGCCGTTCGCCGGTGTCGTGCTTTTTGGGATCCAGCTCGTAAAAAAAGCGCTTGCTGAAATTTTTTGAGTCATCGCAGATGCGCTTGAGGTAGTAGAGGTCTTTGGTTGGGATTTTCTCCAGAATGCGACCCATGCGCGCCATCGTGATTTGCGGCAGCCCGTCGCGGACGCGCCCGGGGTTGATGCGATCGACAAAGTAGCGCATGAGTTCGCCCCGCTCCGTTGCACGGATGCGCGCTTTCGTCTGCCTGAGACTCGCTTTGATATGGCGCATTCGCCTATTATATATGCTGACATTCACAGACCATGAAGAATGGCTCTGGACATTCGTACTTTCCATGCTATAAATTGCGGAAGTTCCGGAGTTCGACGGTTGCGGTTACACGCTGCCGTCGTACAGGGCAAGGCCAAAGTGGTTCGGGGGGATCTAGCCCTGAATACATAGGGGTCCCCGAAAAGGTTGGCCGGAAGGCGGGAAGTACTCGTCATGTAACTGCCGAGGAGTGCGGCGCTGAGCCGCGGCAAAAAATAATGCAAGGCTGCCGCTGCCTGCCGAGCCCTTTGTGCCGCCGAAGCCCCGGAGGGCTTCGGCGGCCTTTTTCTTTTATCAACGCCACCGTATCATTCATTTATGCGCACCATAGTCCAAACTGGCGATCCAGTGTTGCGCCAAAAAGCAAAAGAAATCCCGATTGCCGATATCGGGAGCGTCCGCATTCGAGAAATCGTGGCGGATATGAAGGCGCTTCTCGCGCAAGAAGAATACGGTGTTGCGATCGCCGCGCCGCAAGTCGGCGAACCGTTGCGCATGTTCGTCGTCGCCGGAAGCGAGTTGGTAAAGAAAAAACGTTCCAAAAAGAAGCCGGAGGCTGAAGAAGAATCTGACGCGTCTCGCCGAAGTGATGTTGAGACGGATGACGAATATTTGAATGGGCTTCCTTTGCACGACGAGGTGTATATCAACCCCGTGCTGGTAAAGATGTCGCGTGGGAAAAAGGAAAAGCACGAAGGATGCCTTTCGGTCCGCGGCAAGTGGGGCATGGTGCCACGCGCCGAAAAGGCGACCGTCCGTGCATACAATGAAAAGGGAGAAAAGTTTGAACGCGGCGCTTCAGGGTTTCTCGCCCACATCTTCCAGCACGAAATGGACCATCTGGACGGAATCCTCTACATCGACAAAGCGACAAGTATTTATGACGACACGGAGCGCACAGAATCCGCTTAAATTTGCGTTTTTTGGAACGGATCCGCTTGCGGAAGAAGTTCTCAACGCCCTTGAGCGCGCAGACATGCGCCCTACGCTCGTCGTCGCATCGCCGGACAAGACCGCGCGTGATCGGAGCGTCGTCTTCCCGACCGAGAAAAAGTGGGCACAGGAACGCGGGATTGCGGTGATGCAGCCGCACAAAATTTCCCAAGAATGTATCGACGACCTCGCCCGGGAGGAGTGGGATCTTTTTGTCGTCGCGTCGTACGGGAAAATCCTGCGACGAGCGCTTCTTGATATTCCGAAACGAGGCACCCTCAACGTTCACCCGTCGCTTCTTCCTCGCCTCCGCGGACCCTCGCCGATCCGGAGCGCGATTCTCCGCGATGAAAAAGAAACGGGTGTTTCGGTAATGCTGCTTGATGACGAAATGGATCACGGGCCGCTGCTTGCGCAGCGAAGCGTTCTTATCGTCGATTGGCCCCCGCGGGGTCGCGATCTTGACGCGCTTTTGGCGCGCGAAGGCGGCACACTTCTTGCGGAGGTTGTGCCGCAGTGGATGTCGGGCATGATTAAGGCGCAAGAGCAGGACCACTCGAAAGCAACCTATTGTTCCGCGTTTACCAAAGAGGACGGGAAGCTTGATCTCATTGACGGCGATCCATATCAAAACCTACTCAAGATTCGCGCGTTTGATGGATGGCCGGGGACGTTTGCGTATTTCGAACGAAACGGCGAGCGTATTCGCGTCTCGATCATCGACGCGCATCTGAAAAACGGCGCGCTCGTAATCGATATGGTCAAACCCGAGGGCAAGCGTGAAATGCCCTATGCTGACTTCATGCGCTCTGGCGCAAGGCCGGCACGTTGAGGTGTACTGGACGCAATAGTTTGAAAAGCCGGATCTCCCCTGTTCCGGCCTGAGCCTCGCAGCTTATTTAAGCCCCACTACCCGGGCTGCGAGGCTCCCCTATTTTCTGATCCCCCACCGCGCCCATCTTTTAAGCCTCGCGCCCATACGACGTGCCAGCGTCATCTGACGTCCCTTGCTTTTTCGCAGCAGTTGCTGCATTTCGTCTTTCGCGATATCGATCGCGGCATTCACGCTTTCTTCCTGCGCAAACGCTCGATGACGCTCGCCGAAATGCGTGATAACTATCTCCGCCTTCCATATCCTTCCCTGCTGCGGATGCCCGGCGGCACGGCCGATCTCTATTTCGCACCGCGCGGCATCGTCCGATATCAGTTTCTCGAGCGCCTCGATTTTCTCATCGAGATATGAGGACAACTGCGGGGTTAGTTCGTAGTCTGTCGTCTTGATCTGCACATTCATACTTGCGGCTCGACGACCTCAAACACTTTCTTTTTCGTCCGCATGCCGGTCAGAAACCGCACTGACGTCAGCGGCACGTTGTAGTGTGCTGCCACCAGACGCTGCACGCGTGTATTTGCTTCGTTACGCTCCGGCGGCTCCGTAATTGTCGCGGTAAATTGGTTGTCTCCGGTCATTTCAAACCGCTCCCGCCGCGCATTCGGCGTCACGCGTACGCTCACTTTCATCGCCTACATTGTACCAAATTTCATGAGTTGCTGATTAAGCGGCGTTTGTCCGCTTCTGTGCCACGGTATAGAACGCGATACATGGAAGTTGCTGAGAGTCTGATTTTTTGATAGTATTTGAGGCGTTCGGTATATAACGGCTTAACAGAGCCACTTCTTGCCCTAGGGTGAGAAGTGTTTTTTGTTGCCCGGGGCACTGTATGGATCGCGGTGCACGGTGGCCGACTGAACACACCTATGCAATCAAGCAACCCTTCGGGGTCGCCTGTGCGCAGAGCTTCGAGCATCGTCAGTATCCTCGCGATCTTTGGCGCAGGCCTGATCGCACCGATCACGACGTTTGCCCGGATGCTCTCATAGCGACACCGACGTTCACCGCCCGCAAGGGCGGTGAACGCTTTTCATCATAAACGTTGACACCTGTCACGAATCCATTCGGAAACGCATCGCCTATTGTCTTTTGGCGGCAAAGTTGTAGAACTACGGCGTCTGAGGATCTCCTCGATAAAAGTTCTTGCATAGGGAGCAAGAATTTTTTGTTTGTAGCGTTTGGCATTACCAACTCTTATTGGAATAGCAGTCAACCTATGAGCATTCTCAATAGCTCCCTTACTAGCGGTCGCGCATTTGCTGCGGCAATACTGTTGGTCGTTCTCCTGTCGGCTATTGTGCCGATCCATACAGTGTCCGCCGCAACAACAGCGACACTCACACCCAATGGTCAGGGTTTCTACACTGCGTGGAGTGGCGATAACACTGATGTTGACGAGACATCGAGCCAAGACTGCGGAAGCAGTGATTCAGTGATTACAGGAACTGCAAACGCCCGAGAATCCTTTACTCTCAATTTAAGTTCGATTCCGAACGGTGCAACTATCACATCCGTCTCTATCACGACATGGGATCGTGGCGATAGCGCTTCAGGTGGTACGTACAAGACATTTACGCGGCTCAACGGTACTGATCTTGACGCAGCTGCAAACCTTACTACTTCGACAGCATCGTCGGGCACGTGTACTCAACGTGGACCATAGACACTGGACGTTCTGGACACCGTCAAGGTTGCAAGCACTACTCTCGAGATTGGTGTAGTTAAAATCAACGGCAGCGGCTCATCATCTAATACTGTTCGTGTTGGAGCAATCAGCGCAATCGTCACGTATGAAGCCGGGGGTATTGGGGCAGTAACCGTTTCTCCGACGAGTGCCCCAGCAAATTCGACCGGCAACACGTTTACATTCAACTTCCAAAATGACACTGGCGTTACATTCCCGTCCGGCTCGTTCCTCCGCATCGCTATTCCTTCCGGATGGACGGCACCAACATCTGGCAACATAGTCGTTACCGACGTCGGTGGCAGCGGCTGTTCGCCCGACACGACGCCCACTATCGGCGGTTCGGGCCCGTGGACAATTGACATCACCCATACCTGCACCAACGCACAGCAATTTACGATCGCATACAGCGGCGTGACGACCCCTGGTTCAGTCGGCGTCCACACATTCACGTCGGCGACCCAATTCGGTTCGTCTGGCGTTGCAAATGTGCCGACGAGCCCGACGATTACGCTTACCGACACAACCCCGCCAACAATCACACTTAATGGCGCCGCGAACGTCGAAGTGCTGTTCAACGATACGTATATCGATGCCGGTGCTACAGCATCGGACGCCGTCGATGGCGATCTGACCAGTCAAATTCTCACAACAGGACTTCCAGTCGACACGAGCGTGCTTGGCGAACACACCGTTACGTACTCGGTGAGCGATACCGCTGGTAATGAGGCAGAAGAAACGCGCACGGTAACCGTCGTCGCGCTTGAAGGTGAAATTTCGCTGAGCGATCTGACACACACTTACGACGGCACGCCGAAAAGCGCTACGGTGACATCGGAACTCGAATACACGGTCACCTACGACGGCTCCGAGACTGCTCCGACAAATGCGGGCGAATACGACGTACTCGCCACCATCACGGAAGTCGGCTACACCGGTTCGGCCGCAGGCACGCTCACCATCAGCCCTGTTGCAATCACGGTACAGGCGGATAATGCGGTGAAAGTATTTGGCGAGGAAGACCCTGCTCTTACCTATTCGATAACGAGCGGTTCGCTCGTTGGCGAAGACGCATTTACCGGCGACGTCGCACGTCAGCCGGGAGAATCGGTCGGTACCTATGCGATTGGCCAAGGTTCGCTCGGTTTGAGCGACAACTACGTTCTCACGTTTGTCGATGGCACGTTTACCATCTCGATCGATCCCAACAACCAATCGCCGGTCGCGAATAACCAGGCGTTGAGCGTCAATGAAGATTCGGCCAACAACGAGGTAACGCTCACGGCTGATGACGCCGAATCGGCAGAACTTACGTGGACGATCGTGGCCGGACCAACGCATGGCGATCTTGGCGGCAGCGGAGCAAACCGGACGTACACCCCGCATGCGGATTTCTACGGCTCCGACTCGTTTACGTTCATGGTGAATGACGGCAACTCGGACAGCAATGTCGCGACCGTGTCAATCGTGGTGAATCTCCTGGCGGTGTGCCCCGATGGCTTTACGCAAGAAGGAGAAAATTGCGAACCTGACGTCGAGAGCGTATCGGCATGCGCTGACGGCTACTCGTATGACGCAGGAAGCGATCTGTGCTTGCCAGACCCGGTGCCGCCTTCGTGCCCTGGAGACGGCTCAACGCTCAACACCGGAACCGGCATGTGCGACTACCCGAATCAAGTCCCGACGTGCCCAACGGAACCCGTGTTCATGGTCTACAATCCGACAACCGGCCTTTGCACCGACGTTCCGCCAAGCGGCGCTGAAGCAACTCCGACGTGTGACACGGCAAATGGATATTCTCTCAACACCGCGCTTGGCCAGTGCGTAAAGCCGTCAATCGATGCATGCCCTGATGGGTACGTATATAACGGTGAAGAGTGTGAATCGGATGGCTCCAACGGCGAAGCACCCGCGTGCCCAGACGGAACGAACGGTACTGTGGAAGGCGGTGACTGCGTCCTCGAAAGCGCAAGCCTTATCTGCCCTGTCGATGGCTATCATGTCGAAGGTCTCATCTGTGTCGCAGACGTACTCTTCACGATCAGTGCGACCGCAGGAGCAAATGGCTCAATCTCTCCTTCCGGCGATACGGAAGTTGCCGAGGGCGGATCGCTTACGTTCACCATAACAGCCGCCTCAGGATTCCATGTCAGTGATGTTGTCGTGGACGGAGCGTCGGTTGGGGCTGTCGGAACGTACACCTTCGAAGACGTCGCGGCAAACCACACGATCAGCGCGTCCTTCGCGGCAAATTCGAGCGGTAGTTCGTCTAGCAGCTCAAGCAGTTCTGGCGGAGGCGGCGGAGGTGGTGGTGGTGGATCGCCCGCTCCGCGCACGACACCAACACCATCGGCCCAGGCAGAACCGCAGGGCGAAGTCCTCGGCGCAACGACATCCTGCTACCAGTTCACTCGCCGTCTCGCACGCGGCATGAGCGGCGATGACGTGATGGAACTGCAGAAGATCCTGATTGCAAAGGGCTACATGAAAGTCGCGGCAAACGGCCACTTTGGTCCGGCGACAGAAGCTGCCGTAAAGGCCTACCAGAAAGCCAACGGTCTCGAACAGGTTGGCTCAGTTGGTCCGCTCACTCGCGCACTTCTCAACAAGTGCGATGCACCTGCCGGCGGCATGACCGAAGCGCAGAAACAGGAACTCATCAAAAAGCTCCAGGCGCAGCTCGAAGCCCTGTTGAAACAGATCGCTGAAATCATTGCGAAGCAGAATCAGTCCTAGCATTAAAAAGTGAGCACACGACCCGCCGTGAGGCGGGTTTTGTGTTTTTTCGGAATCAGTGTATCGTATCCTGCGCTGTCTTGTTTAAAGGAGGAAGCAATTTAAAAGCCCACAGCGAGACGCAGATAAGGCCGAAGCCCGCAATGATGTGCGTAAACCGCCTGACGACAATCGGAAACCAGGACGATTTTTTCCGAGGAACCGTCGCGCCGACGAATGCCGTGATCGCGGCTGGGTGACGTCGGGGGCTTCTCGCAAGAGTTACAAAGATTGACACGTTCCGCCGACTTTCCTATCACCGCCCAAGGCCAACCTTGGGCGGTATTTCTTTATTGCAATCCAGCGTTTCTGCGATAAAATGGCGCCAGCCTTCAATTTTTTGAAGGTATATTCCGCGGTAGCTCAATGGTAGAGCAGCTCGCTGTCAAAAGGCAGCCTTGTGCCGAAAGGCACATTGCAAATTTCGGGATATCGGTGAACCCCCACTCCATCGGACGGGCAACACCGAGGGAACCAAACATGGATATCCGATATCGTGTTTGGGCACCGTAGAGACTAGATACCGAAACATTCGACGATCAAATTTCGATCGGGATGATGATATAGTCCACACCCTTAGGAAACTCTGGGAAAAGTGTAACGAGTTGGCTGTAGGTTCGAGTCCTACCCGCGGAGCCCTATAGGTCGGTTAGAGGTTGCGAGTACCCTGTCAAAGGGATAACGCATTGAAAACGTTAGTTTTTCCTTCTAACTGACAGTTCTGAAGTAGAAAGTTCAAAAACTGTCTTTTTTCGTGTACTTCAGAACTCTTGAAAATCTGAAGTGCTCTTTGAGCGAGCTTTAGCACCATATTGGCGGTCAAATAGAACTCTTCATCATGGAGCGACCCCCGTTCTTCGGACCACTTCCTAGACGATTGTCTGCATTGTAACGAGCGCGTGTAATCGCGCAAACTGGCGCGGGGGCATCTTCAGCGCCGAGTGGATACGAGCAGTGTTGTACACATGGATGGTGCGGTAGATCTCCGCGACGAGCTCGCCGAGCGATGAGAAGCGGTTCGGATCGCCGAGCTCCACCTTGAACTTGTCGTAGAAGCTTTCCTGGTAACCGTTCTCCCACGGGCATCCCTTCTTCGATCGGGAAATCTGCATGTTGCAATTCGCGAGTATCTCCTTGAAGGCGATCGCGTTGTACTCGACGCCGTTGTCGCTGTGGAAGATGAGCGGACGCGGGTGCTTGAGGAGCGCCGACCAGAGCGCCTGTACCACCAAGACGGCGGCATGCGTGGTTGCGACGTTGATACCGATGACGTCTCGCGTGAACACGTCCATCACAGTTGCAACGTACACAAACCGTCCATGGAACGAGAGGTACGTGAAATCCGCGACCCATGCATGGTGCGGGAACGATGGTGTGATCTGCATCAAGAGGTTCGGGTAGAAAACAGCTTGTTTCTTGGGCTTTTTCCACCTTCTGCCGCGTCTGCGGTACGCCGTGATGCCGAATATCTTCATCACGCGTTGTACTTTTTTCTTGTTCAGCTTCAGATGTTGGGCGATACGACGGAAACCGTATGCGGGAAACTCGCGGAGAACTTCCTCGATGCGACACTTGAGTTCCCAATCGCGATCAGGTTTCTTTCTTCGGTAGAAGAGCGTGGAGCGGGCGATGCCGAGCGCACGCGCTTTCCTGCGCGTGCTCATCTCTTCCGTTTCCATCACTTCTTTTTTTGGGTCTCGGAGAGTTTGAGGGTGATCTCTCCGACGAGGCGCAACAATTCATCGCGTTCGCGTTTCAGCTTCGCGAGCTCAAGGACCGACGGAATACTCTCGGCTTTCGAGCCGAGCCACGCGTACACGGCTGTCTCGGAGACGCCGTGCTCCTTCGCGGCTTGCGCGACGGTGATACTGCCGTCCTTGATGCGGCCAATGATCTGCTCCCGGACATCGGGTGCAACCTTGTGTCTTTTCATACGAGGTCATTCTAGCGAATAATCTCGTCTACTTAGTGGCCTGAATTTCGGGGGTCAGGTCAATGGCAATGACGGATGGATGGAAGGCACGCTCGAAAAGCTCAAAGAGTGCTTGGATAACGCGAAATGCCCCGAACCGTCGGATGATTGTGAGTTTTGCGGATACGCCCTTGCGCGTAAACAACTCTAAACTTGACCTCCGCGCCCACCGAGCGTAGGGTGTCGCAAGTGGCAATAACGAACAGGAGGTTTTCGTGACCACTCAAGCGGAAAAAACGAAAAACCAGCACCAAAACCAATCGCTGCAGGACTTGCTTTTAGTGGTCTGTGCAACGTGCGAAATACGGAAGCACACTTACGGTGGCTCGGGGCACAGTTGAGCTTCTTTCTCAACTTCCCAGCATTCGCAGGAGCCGCGTTTCGCCTGATTACTCCACCAGGGCCGCGAGAACTTGCGCTTTTGTGTGTCGGGAGCGTGCTCTTCGCGATAGCGAACTTCTTCCTCTTCTACATCATCCAGAGAGACAGCAAGCATCTCGCGCTTTGGAACGACAAACTGGACGAGATTGAGCGCGTGAACAAAATCGAGGGTGGTGTGGAGATATTCTCTTCACGCAGATACCGACGAATGCGAAACTCCCGCCAGCGTTTGCAACGACGATTGGAGTTTGCAATGGTCGCCTGTATTGTGGGGTGGGCGTTGTTTGCCGTTGTGGCAGGCATCATGCTTGTGAGAACAGGAGGTCTGTTATGAAAATCGTGGCTCCAGCCGTCGGTGTCATCTTCGGCGTCATGGCTTTTGTTTTCCTGTTTATGCTCGTCAAGAGCGGTGAGCTTGTTTTTCTGGCAGTTGCCATCGCGGCGGCGGGTGCGTCATACGTTTTCTTTAAGTTCTGGCGCGATGAACGTCTTGACGAAGAAGACGAAAAGCACGACCGCATCCGTGGTGAAAGCCGCGTATAGCTCACAATCGGCCGCCGCTTCAAAACGGAGCGGCGGTCTTTCTTTGTTACTGCTCAACGCACAAGAGACCCTGTATTGAGGATGTATTATTCCTCCTTCTTTTCCACTGCTTTGAGTATTTTCTTATAATCTCCTTTCTCAACAATCCCATCGGCTTGCAATGCGTCTATGAACCGCGCGGAGCGAGCATATCCAATATCAAACTTACGTTGCAAAAAGGGACGGACACTTTGCCCGCTTCTTGTACGGCGGCTTTCACATCCTCGTACAGCTCATCCTCCTTTCCGTCAGGCAACAAACTCGCTTCCTCATACGTCTCGTCATCGTCAAAAAACGAGATAGTGCTATTATTCTCGTCCAAGCTTTCCAGCTTTTCCTCAACCTTTTTGAGCAGCAGCATCACATCGGTATATTGCGAGTTTTGCTTTTCCGAAAGCACCTTGATGCTTTCCGCAAGCTCCTCGAACTGCTGCTTTATTTCATCGTCGGTCATCAGCCCCATTATACGGTAGTTCCAACTGCCGCAAACGCAGGGCATCGGTAGCGAAACTCCGTCTTCCCCTGTAGAATAGAGGTTCTAACATCATCCAATCCGCGGAGCAGAGTAATCTTGTGAATCCGACCCACCCCATTCTTCCCGACGGGGGCGAAGCGCGTCCGTGCGCACGCGGGGGCGGAATATGGCTATGGATAGAAACGAATTGCTTAAGACTTCGGGGAGATCACGGCCGCAGTGTACGAAATCATCCACGTCTACACCATTGTGTGCGTCCACTCCATGCTTAAGGTAACACCCGCGCAATTTGCGCCCACGAACGCTGTTGTTAGACTGAACCAAACCGACTAGAGACCAGTGTTGAAACAGAGACCCGTCGCAGATATGCCTTCTTATTTTTCAAAATGTCGCACACTGCTTGGCATCGTCGGCCTTATGGCCCTTGGTTTAGTTGCTTTTGGTGCGTACCAATATATCGAAAATCAACAGGTACTTTCTCGGCTCGCATCGGTAGAGAGCCAAATAGCTGCGATTGCGGCTGCGCTTCAAGAATCTGGGGTAGTAAGTGAAAAGAACCGGTTGCAGCTTCAGGAAATAGCGAAACGTGGAGGCGTTATTACTCGGTCGCAAGAAGATTTGCTTACTTCTGCGGTTGAGAAGTCCGTTCCCGCCGTTGTTTCCATCGTCATCTCGCGCGATATAGCGCTTCTTGAAGTGCAGTACGTCAATCCATTCGGCGACGATCCATACTTCCGCGACATTGGGTACCGTGTTCCTGTTTTTAGGCAAGTTGGGACGCGACCGCAGCAAATTGGTGCTGGTACCGGCTTTCTCATCCGCTCCGACGGCTACATACTCACGAACCGTCACGTCGTGGATGATGAACAGGCGGAATATACAGCGCTCCTTTCGAGTGGAGAAAAGAAAACAGCAAAAGTGGTGTATCGCGACAAAAAGTACGATATTGCTGTTCTTAAAATCGACGGAAACGGCTACCCGACAATTCCGCTTGGTAACTCATCCGATTTGAGACTTGGACAAACTGTCGCGGCAATCGGCAATGCACTCGGCGAGTACAACAACTCTGTTTCCGTCGGTATCATTTCAGGCATGAACCGTACAATTGAAGCACAAGATGTGCGCGGCCGTGTCGAAGTATTGGAAAATGTCATTCAAACGGACGCAGCAATTAATCGCGGCAACTCCGGCGGACCGCTTCTTGATCTTGCAGGTAACGCAATCGGCGTAAACGTCGCCGTTGACCGTGGGGGGAGCAACATCGCGTTTGCAATCCCGATTGATACGGTCAAATCAATCATCAACCAAATAGTACAGTGATCGTATGCAGCAGGATGACGTGCTCTTGATCGAAGAAGCAAAACGTAAACCATTGAAATACGAAGCGTTATACACCAAGTATGCTGATCGTGTCTTTAACTATTTCTGGTACCGCACAGGACACGACCGGGCGCTCTCAGAAGATTTGATGCAGGAAACCTTCCTTTGCGCCTTCCAGCACCTCAAACGCTTCCGTAATCGAGGATATTCATACCTAACGTATCTCTTAAACATTGCACACAACCTCCTCGTGGATCATTACCGCAAGCCTAAGAGCATCCCCGTTGAAGACCTCCCGACCGACGTCGTGCCGTATGAAATTACAGCGGATCTGGTGCGAAAATCGGATGCGGAGAGCTTGTGGCGAGCAATCCAGACACTGCCGCAGCGCAACCGCGATGCCCTCCTCATGTACTACCAGGACGACAAACCAATTAGAGACATCGCCCAAATTATGAACACGTCGGAGAACTCCGTAAAGCTCAACCTGTCACGTACTCGCAAGAAACTTGCTTCTCACCCGTATCTCAAAGACATTGGGAGCTTCGCCCAAAAAAAACGGAAAGCCACAAAAGCTCGCTTTCTCAAGAAAAAAAGCATGACACCTTTTGCCACTACCTTCGTTTAATAAAGTGCAAGCGGTCAGATGGTCTGCCGAAAGGCAGCGGTCGAGCCATCGGAGAAACGACGGTAGTGCTTTTGTTTGAGCGCATGCAAAATTCGATTCGTAACGCAGAACAGTCTGCCCAAACGCTTCGGAAATTCATCCGTTCAACTTTTGATGCGGTTTAGCTTGGGACCCTCGGGTTCCCGTCACAACGACGACCGAAGCGGTCACGCAGTGTCTCCTGCCGTATCAACAACTGAATAAAGTGTAAGTGAAATCTAAACAATGAATGCCACTCGTGTGGCATAGGTCCAAGGGGGTAACCGGCACGGCATCCTTGGGCTGCTTTGAGATAAATGCATGAAAAAATCGACATTATCAGGTTCTAATCTCGATACCACTATGGTGAACATCACAAAGAAAGACAACCAATCTCAAGCCGTAACACCCGACGACACGCGAAGTCCGTTCTCATTGATTGACCGGTTTTTCGACGATTCGTGGGATCCGTTCTACATGATGATGCCGAGCCT
>DATMBM010000002.1:0-15174 GCA_035559235.1 Minisyncoccota bacterium | reverse complement strand
GGTCGCGAGCGCGTCGAGCATTTCCTGCGGCAAATTGAGGATACGCAACGTGTTCGAAACATACTCGCGGCTTTTCCCGATCCGCTTCCCGATCTCGCCGTGTTTGAGGCCGAATTCAGTGGCGAGCTGATGGAATGCCCGCGCGCGATCGACGGGGTTCAGGTCCTCGCGTTGGAGGTTTTCAATGATGGCAAGTTCGAGTTTTTCCTGGTCGCTCTGCTCGGAGGTCCGAATGACGCATGGCACGCTCCCGACACCCGCGATCTTCGCGGCGCGGAGCCGACGCTCGCCCGCAATCAGCTCATATTCAACGGTAATGCCTTCGCCCGGCCGCTCAGTCTCCTTTTTGGTGACCGTAAGCGGCTGCAGGACTCCGTACTGGCGGATTGATTCGGCGAGCGATTTGAGCGCCGCTTCGTCGAATTCCTTTCGCGGCTGGAAAGGGTTTGGCTTGATGCGGTCGACTTCGACCCAATAAATTGAGTTTGATACGTATCCTCGATGTTCCGACATACGCAGGATTATACCAGATGCCGGAGGAGAGACTCGAACTCTCACCCCTTGCGGGACGCGATTTTGAGTCGCGCGCGGCTACCATTACGCCACTCCGGCCTCGCCCGTGGCCGGAGCGCGGCCGAGGGCAGTACTGAGGATTCTAGCCTTTTTGCGCCCCCTCTGCTAGGCTTTCCGGAGCCAATAGTGGCTTAACGACGGCTTGGGAGTACTGTGATGGACAACGTCCAGCCGCACGAACGCATCTTTCTCGCATTCGACGACGAAACATTCGAGGACCGCCACAAGCGGATGCTCGACCGTGTTGCGCTTTTCGTAGGAGGCGTAAAAATCGGCATTACCTCGTTCTTCACTCCGATGCCGAACGATGACCGTATCAGCGTTGGCTCTGCCGTACGAAGCCGTGTACGGAACTACTATCCGAATCTGAAAATATTCATCGACGGCAAATTCAAAGACATCGATATGCAAGTTGCCGGTGCCGCTCGCGGCGTCGCAAAATCCGGCGCCTGGGGATTTACCATGCATGCAAGCAATAGCCCTTCGGCGCTGCAGGCAGCTGTCGAGAACGCGTCGCCGTCCCTTGCGATTGGGGTGACCATTCTCACGTCAATGACCGACAAAGATAGCTTCGAGATCTATGGTGAGAAAGCTGCGAGCAAGGTCGTGAAGTTCGCGCGCAATTTCGCGCGAGCAGGCGGCCGCGCGGTCGTATGCTCTCCGCTGGAGCTGCCGCTTCTCGGCGGCATTCCTCTTATCAAAATCACGCCCGGTATTCGCAATCAGGATTCGCCGCCGGACGAACAGCGGCGGACGGCCACAGCGCGCGATGCCGTCCGGAACGGTGCCGACTTTCTCGTGATCGGCCGGCCGATTACCGGCGCCAGTGATCCTGCAGGCGCCGCGCAGCGTTTTGCTGAGGAGATCGAAAGCGGCTTTGCGGCTCGAAGCTCGTGGTAATCGTACCTATTGCGGGCGGTCCCAAAGACCGCCCGCTTTTTTCAATTTTCCTGTTTCCAGGTATGCTCGGCACGGTCAATAGGATCGAGCGTAACAGCACAAGAAGGCTAGTATGCTGCCCAAATCAACGAAGCAGTACTTGCGACGTCTCATTGAGATTAAAGCGGTGCAAATCAACACCGAGAACGGTTTTCGTCTGGCGATGCATGACAAGAATCCAAACGCGCCGCTTTCCCCGTTCTACTTCATGTTGCGGACGCCCGAAAATAAGGGTGGCCCATTACAGCCTGCAGACGTGCGAATAATCGCGCACGAACTCGCCAACGCTGCCGAGCTTAAAGGCATCAGCTATGATGCGGTCTCCAGCATACCGCGCGCAGGAGTATCGTTCGCCAAAGCGATCGCTGATGAAAAAGAGTCCCTTATTCTGCCTCAGAAAACGTTCCCCGAGGAGTCGGGCCATGCGGGCTGACTCGGCCGTGCCCAGCAAAAAGGACGACGGGAGAAAAGTGTCCGTCCTTGTCATTGATGATCTGATTACAGCGGCCGACAGCAAATGGATTGCGATCAGTGCGCTGCGTCGTGCGGGTTATGACGTTGCCGGTGTTGCCGTGTATTTGGACCGAGAACAAGGCGGATTCGAAAACGTGCAAGGTGGAGGAATTCCGATCGTGTGCGTCGTTAAGCTCCGCGATGCACTGAACTTTTACGCCGAGGAGGGACTCGTCAGCGGCGTGGCAATGGAAAAGATACGCGCTTACCTTAAGTGGTAATTGGGCCGGACCGCAGCGGAGCTTGCGGTCCGGCCTTCTCTTTTGTACGGTTCGCGTGTGAAGAAACCAAAAGTGTACGTCGTTGTCGGCCCGACCGCATCGGGCAAGAGCGCCTATGCGGTGATGCTCGCGAAAAAAGTCGGTGGCGAGATCATTTCAGCGGATTCCCGCCAGGTATACAAAGGCCTTGATATCGGCACCGGAAAAATCACGAAAAGGGAAATGCAAGGAGTGCCCCACCACCTTCTCTCGGTCGTCTCTCCAAAGAAAGTCTTTACGGCGCACGACTATGTACAGCGCGCGCGACCAATCCTTGAAAAAATTCTGCAAAAAGGGAAGTCAGCTATCATTTGCGGCGGCACCGGCTTTTACATCGATGCACTCCTCGGCCGCATCACGCTTCCCAATGTCCCGCCAAACGCATCACTCAGAGGGAAGTTGAAAGGGAAGTCGGCTCCCCAATTATTTGCCGTGCTCAAGAAACTCGATCCACAGCGCGCCAAGGAAATCGACCGGCACAATCCCGTACGCCTCATCCGTGCCATCGAGATCGCACAAGCCCTCGGTACGGTGCCTCGGGCAAACATGAAGACCAATCCCCTGCCCGATTATGAAGTTTTGTGGATCGGGATGAAGATAGCCGAGATATCCTTGCGCGAGAATATTCGCTCTCGCCTGCATGAGCGCATGAAAAACGGCATGGTCGCAGAAGCGAAGCGCTTGCACGCATCAGGGCTTTCATACAGGCGGATGGAACAGCTCGGCCTTGAATACCGGCAACTTGCTCGCCTCTTGAAAGGAGCAATTACGCGTGAACAGATGTGCGCCGACCTGGAGCGTGAGATTTTCCGCTATGCAAAGCGCCAAATGACCTATTGGCGCAAAAACGATTCTATCGTATGGTGGGATCAGGAGCGCAGGGATGCGCTTATACACAGCTAGGGAGGCTACCAATGAGCCCATTGCTATTTACTCTGGAAATCGATCCAGTTAAACGGGGCGTAATCTACGAACGACTCCCCCGCCACTGCGTGCTCATGCCGTGGTTCCAAACCGCGATGACTCCTGAACATCTGCTGCTCGGGGTGCATGACGTCTTCCGCAGGCACAAACCAATTGAACTCATCTCGACCGAACCCGCGATGTTCGGGCCACGGGGCAATGTGCCTGTCCACAGGTACGGCGCACCTACGAGATCGTCCAGCTTCACGAGGACTTGCTCGTAGCACTGCTAAAGCGCGATGTGCGATTTGTCTTTCCGGAATACATTGGGTCTGGATACCATCCGCACGTCATAACTCACAAAGGAAACGCGTTTCCTCCTGGAGAGGTGCATCTGGTCGAACACGCAGTCCTGGTACAGACAGTCGAGCTTGTTCGACGAGAAATTATCTCCAGGATTAAGCTGTAAATGCACATCTCTCACGCCCACGATCGCACTGCGGTCGTGGGCTTTTTGTTTGTGCGGGCCCACTAGGATTCGAACCTAGAAGTCCGGTTTTGGAGACCGGCAGTTTACCATTGAGCTTATGGACCCTGTGGAGAGAAGTATAGGGCTACACGCAACCGGCTACAAGCTAACTATTTCTTCGCCTCTTTGAAAACGACGTGCTTGCGGAGTTTTTTGGAATACTTCTTCAGCTCGATTTTTCGGGTGACGAGCTTCTTATTTTTGCGCGTCCAATACACCTCCCCGGTGGCGGCGTGCTTGAGCATTATGAGCTGGTCCTGGGACATCGCCGCACTATACCGTACCGCTGGGGTTTACGCAAATTACCGTGGAAGCACGGCACAAACATCGTTCCATGGGCCGAAATCGCCCTTGAGAACAGTCTTCATCAGCGTATCGATTATGAGCCACGCGGAAAGCAGAATTACCAAGCCGATGGCGACATTCTTGAAAATCGATCTAGCACGCTGCTGCTCCCCAATCGCCTCGTTGGTGAGATACAGAAAGCCCGCGTAGGCGAAGAGCATCGCCGCGATAAATATGAAAATGAAAATCCCGGCATTGAGGAGATTTTGCGCGAGCGTCGCGAGGTGGCAGACCTCGCAATCGATTCCGTCGCACGGCACGATGCGCGCCGGGATGCCTGCCTGCGCAAAGACAAGAAGAGGAAATGTGATGACGAGCGCGTAATACGCTCCGAGCGCTAATTGCGCCACCTTGGCCATGGGCAAATTGTAGCATCGGCTCGCTCCTTCCGAATGCCTCTTGGGGAAAAGAAAAAGTTTTGCTAGAATCCGCTCTATTGCGCAACCAGCGCAGTGCGCGTCGGTGGTAGAGTGGTCAATTACACCGCGCTGTAGACGCGGCGGCTTCGGCCTTCGGGGGTTCGAATCCCTCCCGGCGCACCACATATGAAAACACCGCCTTTCGGCGGCGTTTTCAGTTTTATTTTACCATTATGCACCAACTCCTGCTCGAACGCGAGAGCGCACTCGCGGTCGTTCTCCTCCCTTTCGGACATCGAACGCAAACTCGTTCTCCTTGGTGTCGATCTTGACCGATCCCCCTTCGAGGACGCCGCGCGCGACCATCATGTTTGCGAGTGGCGTAAGAATCTTCGTCTGGATAAGCCGCTTCAGCGGACGCGCGCCGTATTGTGCGCTGTAGCCGTCTTTTGCAAGAAGTTCGAGTGCAGCGTCGGTGAATGTGACGGTGATCCGCTTTTCTTCGAGGCGCTTTACCACCTGTTCCACCTGCAACTTCACGATCTCCTTCATCGCCTCCGGCGAGAGGATGTTGAAGAGTACGACTTCGTCGAGACGGTTCAAGAATTCCGGACGGAAGAATTCCTTCAAGGATGATGTCACCTTTTCTTTCACCTTTTCGTAGCGCTCCCCTTCGGTCGTATTTGCGCTTGAGGAGAATCCGAGGCCGGACATTTTGTCGATGTGCTCCGCGCCGATGTTTGAGGTCATGATGATGACGGTGTTTTTGAAATTCACCGTCCGCCCCTTCGCATCCGTCAGGCGGCCATTGTCGAGGACCTGCAGCAAGATATTGAAGACTTCCGGATGCGCTTTTTCGATTTCGTCGAAGAGAATGACCGAGTACGGGCGGTGGCGCACCAGTTCCGTAAGGCCGCCGCCTTCGTCGTAGCCGACGTAACCGGGAGGCGAGCCGATCATCTTCGAGACGGAATGCTTTTCCATGTACTCCGACATGTCGACGCGGATGAGCGCCTTTTCGCTGTTGAAGAGGATGTCTGCAAGCGCGCGTGTGAGTTCGGTCTTGCCAACCCCCGTCGGACCCAAGAAGAGGAACGACCCCACGGGACGATTCGGATCGGCGATGCCCGCGCGACTGCGCTTGATGGCGTCCGCTACCTTTTGCACGGCTTCGTCCTGACCGATGATGCGCGTCTTGAGTTCCTGATCGAGTCGCGAGAGCTTTTCCGCTTCCTCCTCGAGCATGCGCGCCACGGGGACACCCGTCCAGCGCGAGACAACCGCTGCGATGTCTTCTTCGGTGATTTCCTCCTTCAAGACGCGGCGGGTCTGCTGCAACTTCTTGAGGCGCTTCTGCGCGGTCTCCAATTCATTCTCGAGTCCCGGAATGCGCGCGTACCGGATTTCCGCTGCCTTTGTGAGGTCGCTGCACGCTTCGGCGTGCTCGGCATCAATACGCGCCTCTTCGAGGCTGCTCTTGATCCGCTTGATGTCCGTGAGCGTCTCCTTCTCGTTCTTCCACTTAAGTTCGAGTTCGTGCGTCGAGTCTTTCAAGTCGGCAATTTCCTGGTCGATCGCCTTCACGCGCGCCTTTGCCTTCGGCTCGCCTTCGTCAGCTTCTTTCTTCAACGCCTCCCGTTCGATCTCAAGACGCATGATCGAACGATGCGCATCTTCAAGCGCGGGCGGCTTGTTTTCAAGCGAAAGACGGAGCGCAGAGGCCGCTTCGTCGATAAGGTCGATCGCCTTGTCCGGCAGGAATCGTTCGGTGATGTAGCGGGCAGAGAGCTGCACCGCAGCAACAATCGCCTGGTCGGTAATATGGACGCCATGGTACAGCTCATACTTTTCCTTGAGGCCGCGCAGGATGGCGATCGCGTCTTCGACTGACGGTTCATTGATATAGACTGGCTGGAAGCGGCGCGTGAATGCCGCATCGTGCTCGATGTGCCGCTGATACTCCTTCAAGGTCGTTGCGCCGACGACGCGGATCTCCCCGCGTGCGAGCGCGGGCTTCAGCATGTTTGACGCGTCGAGCGCGCCATCGGCGGCTCCTGCCCCAATGAGCGTGTGCAACTCATCGATGAAAAGGATGATCTTGCCTTCGCTCCTCTCAACTTCCTTCATGACCGCCTTCAGTCGCTCCTCGAATTCACCGCGATACTTTGTGCCTGCCACAAGAAGGCCGAGATCGAGTTGGACCAATTCCTTGCCGCGCAAGCTCTCCGGTACGTCGCCGCTCGCGATGCGCGCGGCGAGTCCTTCGGCAACCGCGGTTTTTCCGACGCCGGCTTCGCCGATAAGCACCGGATTGTTTTTCGTGCGACGGCTGAGGATCTGGATAACGCGTGTGATCTCTTGGTCGCGGCCGATCACGGGATCGAGCTTGTTTTCACGCGCGCGTTCCGTCAGTGAGCGTGCAAATCGCACCAAGGCGCGCGGTTTCTTTTCCGTCTCGACGTCGCGAATGCGGCCTTCCTTGATGTCGGCAAGCACGCGCGCGAGCGATGCGCGATCCAACCTAAAGCGCGAGATTGCTTCGGCGACCGGCCCTGGGTGTTCAATAACACCGAGAAGAAGGTGCTCAGGCGAAACGAACTGGTCATTAAATGATGCGGCGATGCGGGGCGCGCTCTCAAAGACACGCACCAATTCCGGTGTGAGGTAGAGCTGGAACGACGGCGAGACCGTCGAGCCGCCGCCGCCTTCGATCAATTCCATGACGGAGTCTTGGAAATGCGCGGTATCGATATCAAGCTGATCGAGCATCGGCAAGACCATCGTTTCTTCCTGCATGAGGAGCGCCGCGACGAGGTGCGCCGTTGAGACTTGGTTGTGCCCGCGCTCAACCGCCAGCTGGTGCGCGCGGTGGATCGCTTCTTTGGCTTTGGTTGTGAAGTTGTTGAACGGTGTCATATGTTTACAATTTACTGGTTTTGAGCCGCGTTTCCTCCTTCGGAACTCGTATTATCCAACACAATTGCCGAAGATGCAAGGAATGTCGCTCCGTTTGAGCGGGTCTCCCTCGTCGCGATACCGACGATTCCGTCGGCAGTGAGTAATGGGCTGCCTGCCGCAAACGAATCGATCGCGATATCGGTCTCAAAGATCCTCTGTTTCTGAGTATCACCAATCTCTGAAATTCCCGTGATGATGCCGCCGCCGATCTTCGTCGCTGTTGTTCCGCCCATTGCGACGACGGCTTGCCCCAGTGATGGGGACACCGACGCGAAGCGTGCTGCTCTCCATGTGATTGGTTCATCCCTCCCCTCTCGCTGCGTCGTCGCAGCCGCTTGGAGACGAATGAATTTGGCGCCACTTGTTCGCTCAAGGACCATTGCGGGCACCCTGATCCCGTCTGAGCGGAGTGCGGTAAGTGGACCCTCGGGTGTTGCCGCATCGGCAAGTAGCACTCCTTGTTCGTTGAGGACGATCCCGAACCCGGCAAACAACTCGATTGTGTTCCCCGCATCATCCCTGCCCGGCGTGTACAGGCGAACGATCGACGGTTCGGCGGCGGCAACCGCTCGCGCGACAAGTTCCGACTCGCGGATCACAATCATCTCTCCACCGGCGCCCACTGCGGCTGCCGCGACCTCTCCTGCAGGCGCGACTCGTTCAATGGTTCGCTCCACGATGCGGTTGACGGTTTGCGTGACCGCTGGCGGCGCTTGTTCCATGAGAGAAACCGTCACGATGCCGGTCGCAATCGACGTGACGAAGCTCACGAGAAGTGTGAGAAGCACGATTTGAGATTTGTTGAGCTTCTCGAGTTCCATATCATCTATATACTATCATGCCTCGCAAAAAACAAGGCGGCGCAAGTTCATCTTGCGCCGCACGAAGTCGCTTACTCTCGCATCATCATGAGTGCGATGATGTATAGCGATGGCACGCCGCCCATACTTAGTTGCCGGATCGCTCGCTCAATCTCATCCTCTTCCTTCCGCCGGAGAAACGTCTTACTGCTGCCATTTTTGTACGTCGGACACGGCTTTGACCTGATGCTTTGAGCACGATGCTTTCCCATCGCACACCCCACTGAAAGAGCCATCCCACTTGGGATAGCGGCTGTTATATACCTGCCCTACTTTTCGGCAACGAGTTATGCACTACGACGAACGATTTCGGCCAAAATACTCGCGGTTTTGGAGAGGTCAGAACGGGTTACATCACGGCCCAGGGAGAAACGCAAGGTGTTCGTTGCCCTCCATTCGGGACCGCCAAGCGCGGCGACAACGTGCGACGCCTTTGCCCCGCCTTCGGCACATGCGCTTTTCGTAGAGATCGCTATTCCCGCATGGTCGAGAGAGAGTGTGATGTATTCGCTTTGTATTTCGGGAATCGAAATATTGAGCATGTGCGGGAGCGAGTGTTTGAGATCGGTATTGAAAATGATGCCGGGTATTTTTTGCTCGAGATCTTTCGCAAACGCATCGCGCAATTGGCGAAGCCGCTTCGCTTCGCGCTCTCGTTCGCGCGACACTTGCGCGAGGGCTTCGGCGAAACCCGCCGCGAGTGCGACGTTTTCCGTCCCGCTGCGCAACCCCCGCTCCTGCCCGCCACCAAGTATGGTGGGAGCGATTTCAATGTTTGTTGCGACATAGAGCGCCCCGACTCCATGCGGGCCGTATAATTTGTTCGAACCAAGCGACATGAGATCGACTCCGAGCGTGTGTACCTGTGGAGCGAGATACAACGGTGCCTGCCCGGCATCGCTGTGCACAATGATATTCTGATTCTTTTCTTTTATGGTCCGCGAAATGTCGCGGATCGGCTGTACGATGCCGATTTCATTGTTCGCCCATCCGATTGAAATGAACACCGTGTTTTCACGGATCGCTTGGAAAATTTTTTGCTGAGAAATGATGCCGCGCTCATCGGGGTCGAGGTGCGTAACGTTCCCGCCGAGCCGCTCAACTTCAGCGAACGACTCCAGAACGGCCGCGTGCTCAATTGAAGAGACGATCCAATGCGTGCCTTCAAACGCCCCGCGCATGTGAAGTTTTCGCGCACAACCAAGTATCGCCAGATTGATCGCTTCCGTCAGGCCGCCGGTGAAAATTATCTCGCGCGATTTGCACGCCAGTTCGCGCGCCACCTTTTCGCGCGATTTTTCCAACATGCCTTTAGCCGCAACCGCTTCAGCGTGAATTGCCCCCGGATTGCCGATGAGCTTCTCCGCCTGACGCATCACCGAAATCGCCTCCGTCAAGGGAAGCGTCGAGCTCGCATAATCCAAGTAGATGCGCCGGTTTCCAAAAGGCCACATGCGCGCATCCTAACAGAATCGGTCTGTCTCTCAAGGACAGACCGATCAAACGCGCCAAGTGGATTACCAGATTGAGACCTCCCAGCTCGGAACCGAATCGCCAGGCTTGTGGCGCGACTTCTCAATACGCGATGATAAGACGATGCCAACCACGCATATGAGCGTCGCCCCTACTATGAGAGCCGTGGTCGCGGCCATCCATGCGGAATACGTTTCGCATGCTATTTCGGTCATGACGTGTCTCCTTTCCGCGATCAGTATGACAACAATTTGAAACCCTTTGCAAGCAGTTCTAAAAAACGTATACTTCCCCAATCCAGAGCCTATGGCCCCCCGTAATCCGTATGAAAAATTCCTCCGCACAGATAAAGCGTCCTTCGGCCATAGACCTACAAGCGAGGCCGCCTATTGTCGCCGTCCTTGGTCACGTTGACCACGGGAAATCGACGCTCCTCGATTACATCCGCAAGACAAACACCGTCGATAAAGAGGCGGGCGGCATTACGCAGCACGTCGCAGCGTATGAAGTTGAGCACAACCCGCCCAAGGGCGAGACAGAGCGTGAAGGCGCAAAAAAGCGCATTACGTTCATTGATACCCCGGGACACGCAGCATTCCAAGCAATTCGTGCTCGCGGCGCAAAAATCGCCGACATCGCGATCCTTGTCGTTGCGGCGGACGACGGCGTCAAGGCACAAACGCTTGAAGCGCTCGAGAGCATCAAGGCTTCCGAAACGCCGTTCATCGTCGCGATCAATAAGATCGATAAACCGAACGCCGACCTTTCACGCACGCAAGCATCGCTCCTCGAACACCACATCTATTTGGAAAAGCTCGGCGGCGATGTTCCGTGGGTTGCGGTTTCCGCTAAAACTGGTACGGGCGTCGATGAATTGCTCGACCTCATCCTCCTCGTTGCCGAACTAGAAGACCTGAAGGCCGACCCGTCGACGTATGCGTCCGGCTATGTCGTCGAGGCGCACCGCGACGAGAAGCGCGGCATTGCGGCGACCCTCATCATTACTGACGGCACGCTCAAAAGCGGTATGGCCGTGCGGGCGGGGCGCGCGATCGCGCCCGTGCGGATCATGACGCACACAGCCGGCACGCCCGTGAAGGAAGCGACGTTTTCAACTCCGGTGACCCTGTACGGATTCGATGAGATGCCGGTGGTTGGATCGGAATTCGTTTCGTACAAAAACAAGCGCGATGCCGAGGCAGAGCGACCCGCCGAAGTGAAAACTGTACCCGCGCTTGCCGCAGAATCGGAACGGTTCTTCCTTCCAGTCATCATCCGCGCAGACGTGACAGGATCTCTCGAAGGTATTTTGCATGAGGTCGCGAACATAGGTGACGAGCACGCGGGTGTGCGCATCGTCCATTCCGGTATCGGCAACGTGTCCGAAGCGGATGTAAAAACGGCGCTCGCGTCATATCAGATGCCGGCCGTCATTTTCGCGTTCAACGTGTCCGTCGACAGCACCGCCCGCGAAAGCGCGCGGCAGCACCAGATCCAGATTGAACATTTTGACATTATTTATAAATTGACGGAGCGGCTCGAAGAGCTGATGAAAAGCGCCGCGCCGAAGAGACAGGTGGAAGAACAGCTCGGGCGCGCTAAGGTCCTCAAGCAGTTCTCAAGCCGCAAAGAAAAGCACGTGATCGGCGGTCAGGTCGGCGAAGGTCGCATCGAGCGCGGGGCGCCGGTGCGCGTATGGCGTCGCCAAGTCGAAGTCGGCGTCGGCAAGATCACTTCGCTCCAATCGCACAAACAGAATGTCGAACGCATCGAGACCGGAGGCGAGTTTGGCGCCGAGATCGCGGCCGATTTCGAGGTAGCGCAGGGTGACATCCTCGAGTGTTTCCGCGTCAAAACCGTATGAGCACGTATCGGGCGCCATCGCGCCGACAAAACAAAGTCTCCGAAGAAATCGCGCATCAAGCGGGTATATTCCTTGTCAAATTCGTACGCGCCGGCGGATCGCTTATTACGGTAACGCGCGCCGATATCGCGCCAGATCTGAAAAACGTTACCGTGTTTGTTTCTGTCCTTCCCAAAAGCCACGAGGAGGAAATCCTCCACACGCTGAAGCGTCTGCGCACTGATTTCCACGATTACTTGAAGGACGTCACCGTCCTGCGCGATGTGCCCACGGTCGATTTCGAGATCGACATCGGCGAAGCGAACCGCCAACGGATCGAAGAACTCACGAGGAAATAACCGGATGCCGTGCTATATTGGCGCACATCGGCCACGTGGTGAAGTCAGTTAACACGGGAGTCTGCAAAACTCCTATGCGCCGGTGCAATTCCGGCCGTGGCCTCCACAGATCATAGATTGACGAACGCTATTTTTGATTGCAGGATGGCAGAACGTATGCAGAAAATCACCAAGTGCATCATTCCCGTCGCCGGCATGGGGACACGTTTTTTGCCCGCCACCAAGGCCTCTCCGAAGGAGATGCTCCCGATCATCGACAAACCGGTCATCCAATTTCTTGCGGAAGAGGCTGCCGCTTCCGGTGTGACCGACATCACCTTCGTCACCGGACGGAGCAAGCGTGCGATCGAGGACCATTTCGACGCAGCACCCGAATTGGAAGCAGCGCTTGCGGCAAGCGGCAAGGAAAAATCGCTCAAGCTCGTGCAGGACATTTCAAAGATCGCGCGCTTCAGTTACGTCCGCCAGAATTCACCGCGAGGCGACGGTGACGCGATCCTTGCCGCGTCGCATCTCGTCGCACCCGATGAAGCGGTCGGCATCATGTTTGGCGACGATATCGTCGTTGGCGAGACACCGGCGCTTAAGCAGCTCATTGATGTATACGGAATGTACGGCGAGGTCGTGATCGCGCTTGCGCGCGTCCCAAAGGACCAAGTGAGCGCGTACGGCGTCGTCGCTGCGGAATCGGTTGAGGGCAATGTGTACAAGATCTCGCAGTTCGTGGAAAAGCCAAAGCCCGAAGACGCTCCGTCGGACCTCGTCGCGATCGGAAAGTACGTCATTACGCCGCCCGTTTTTGACGAGCTTCGCGCGCTTGCGGCGACGGAGATGAAAGGAGAACTTCGCCTCGCAAACGCACTCGAAGCAATCGTGTCGAAGCGCCCCGTCTACGGCGTCGTATTCGAAGGCACGCGCTATGATTGCGGTTCGAAAATCGGCTATTTAAAGGCGACCGTCGCGGCGGCATTGAAGCATCCGGAAGTAAACGGTGAGTTCAAGGAGTACTTACGCGCTATCGTAAAAAATCTCTAGCGCGTGATATAAATGACACACGCTCTCAGCCGCGACTCGGCCGCGAGCGAGGCCGGGGTGATGGAATGGTAGACATAGGGGACTTAAAATCCCCAGGCCTTCATCGGCCGTAAGAGTTCGAGTCTCTTCCCCGGCACTACAAAAAATAAAAAAATGCGGTAGTATTTTCCAATCCGCCCATACACGAAATCCGTATGGACGGGTCAGTCGGAGGAAATGAAAGCCCGCTTTCATTTCGCTCGTCCTTACCGCCCATAGCTCAGCTGGTAGAGCACTCGACTCTTAATCGATTGGTCGTAGGTTCGAATCCTACTGGGCGGAATGGTAGAGTAGTGAGGTGCACACGGGCAGGTGGCGAAATTGGTAGACGTACCGCGCTTAGGACGCGGCGCCGCAAGGCATGGAGGTTCGAGTCCTCTCCTGCCCACCAAGATTAAACTTTCGTCTTTTTGACCGACCAGTGCCGCGGCGCAATGCGCCGCGGCAAAGGGAAACACTGGCTCGCCGCGCACAGCGCGGCTCGCCAAGCGCAGGTTCGAGCCAAAGATTTCTTTGGCGGCAACCTTCTTTTGAAAAAGGTTGCTATCCCTTGCGATTTTGACGAGGTTTGAAGCGACTTTTATCCAGTTTGTAAGAGGTTCGAGCCAATCATTCTGCTTTTGTTCAATCCGCGCCATTTTTTCCTCCAGCGACTTCTTTTCGGATAGTAACATCGCTTTTTGCTCTCGATAGGTTTCTCGCTCAATATCTTGCTCTAAATATCCTTCCAAAAGTCGCTGGAGCTTCGTTTGAATGGTGCGGATTTTGTCTTGACTTTCAAGAACAAAAGCAGAAACGGATTGGGCGGATTTAACTTTGTCCGCTTCGGCCATTTCCAACAACTTTTCCGCCCAATCCGGACGCAAAGAAACTTTTTGAATGAGATACGAAAGTTGTTTGTCTAATTCTTCTTGGCGAATACAGGGTTCGGGACATTTCACCGTTTTGTTTTTCTTGGTGCAGTGATAATAAATATACTCGTGAACATTTCCATTCTTCTGCTTTTTCTTCCTGTATTCGCCAGTTACGGACATTCCGCAACTTTCGCATCTCAATAATCCGCAGTAAGGTTGCGGTTCATACTTTGTTTTGTGGTGCGGTCTACCTCTCTGTTTCAAAACTTCCTGCACTTTATCAAAAAGTTTCTTTGCGATGATTGGCTCGTGTTTTCCTTCGTGAAGTTCGCCAGAATACTTAAACAATCCGCAGTAGAAAGGATTGGAGAGGATAAAAGTCGCCCTCGTCTTGTGGATTCTCTTTCCGCTGCGGGATAGTATCCCGCGTTGCGCCAAAAAGTCGGAAATATCCTCCAGCCGCGAATTTCCCTCGGCGTAGAGTTCAAAAGCCCCGCGAATGATTTTTGCTTTCTTCCTGTCCACCACCACTGACTTTGTTCTGCTGTCGTTAATATAGCCGATTGGCGCGGGGCCGGGATATTCTCCGCGCTTCACTTTTTGGCGCAAACCACGTTTTGTGTTTTCGGAAAGAGAATCCACATAGTATTTGCTTTGCCCAAAGACGATGTTCAACATAAATTTTCCTTGTGGCGTATTTTCAAACCACAGCGTAGGAAATTTGAGAGAGGCGAGCTTGCCGGTATCAAGCAAGTAGATAATACGCCCGCCGTCCACAGAATTGCGCGCCAATCTGTCTGCGTGCCACGCCAAAATTCCGTTGGCTTCGCCTTGCTCTATGCGATTGAGCATACCGTTAAAAATAGGTCTGCCCGGAATTTTGGCACTCTGCTTTTCAACCAGCACATCAATCACATTCAGATTTTCCTGCTTGGCAAAGGCGCGCAATTCTGCGATCTGATCTTCAATACTCCGCACTTGCTTATCTTCCACATCGGTGGACTTGCGGGCGTATAGGAAAAATTTATGTTGTTCGTTATTCATAAATGGGCAAAGTAAATACTTAAAATCGCAAGGGATTTCGAACCTGCGCTTGGCGAGCCGCGCTGTGCGCGGCGAGCCAGTGTTTCCCTTTGCCGCGGCGCATTGCGCCGCGGCACTGGTCGGTCAAAAAGACGAAAGTTTAATCTTGGTGGAATTATATGACAAAATCCGAACCTACTTTGAGCGGAACTGACCGCCCCGCCGCCGCTCGCTGACGCTCGCCGCCGAGCAAAATACTCTTTGCATTTTTTGATTTGCGCGCGATGCCCTAAAATTTTTTCAATTAAG
>DATMBM010000001.1:0-49950 GCA_035559235.1 Minisyncoccota bacterium | reverse complement strand
CGGTTGCACTCCTTATCGGCGGCATCCCGCCACTTATCTACATCTTCCCGTCGTTCGGGCTCGCGATCGCACTCCTCAAGATCGGATGGGTCATTTCTGGCGTCGCCGCCGCATACCTCCTCTACCGCTGGTACACGGGCGGGCAGAAGCTTTTCGGAGCGCACAATTGAAAAGATCCTCGTCTCCTTTTTCGTGATAGTCATTTCCGGCCTCAATCTCGGCCTTGTCGGACTTATCGGGCAGGACGTCGGCATGTCGATTTCGTCGAGCTACGCCGTCTTCGTGCTCGTCGGCATCGCGTACCTTGCGGCCGCATACCACCTCTACACCCGCTGGAGAGCGCACGGCGAGAAAATCTTCTAACGTCGATTTTTGGCTCTGTATATGCTTAAATGGGGCGATGATCGGCCTCTTTGACTCCGGTTCCGGAGGACTTTCCGTTCTCCAGGCTCTTCGTAAGCGCGTACCGGAAATCGACGTCGTCTATTACGGCGACATCAAGCACGCGCCGTACGGCGAGCGCTCGCAGGACGACCTGCTCAACCTCACGATCGGCGGTATCCGAACGCTGCGGATGTTTGGCGCGCAGGAAATCGTGAGCGCGTGCAATACCGTTGCTCCCTCCGTCCTCTCTCACGGCGCCGAGGGCGCGCGGCTCATTGAGATGACGCGTCCGGCCGCGCGCGCGATGCGCCGCCACGCCGGTGGCCGCGTGCTCCTTTTGGCGACACCCGCGACCGTACATTCCAAAATCTACCAGCACCTTCTCGATGTCATCGTCGTCCTCGACCAGCTGCCGATTCCACGACTTGCCGGCGCGATCGAATTCGGCGCTCCCGGCGAGGAAGTTCGGAACATTGTACGAAAGGCATTCGCGGAGCGCTGGGGTCAGACGTACGATCATATTTTCCTCGGCTGTACGCATTTTCCGTTTGCGCGGACAATCATCGAAGAAGAAGCGCGCACGGCGTTTGGCGATGTCGAGATCATCGATCCGGCCGATGCGGTTGCGGAAGAGGTCGAGCGGATGTTTGACTTGCGGGGCGCGCGCGCGACGTACTTCAAGCTTTCACAGGATTCCGAGCACTTCCGACGCCGCGCGCGCGAGCTGTTCGGCGCCACGGACGAACACATCAAGGTCATTCCTGGACTTGGCCCGGAAGGCTACTAGCTATGAGTACCTATGCCGACTTTTTCAAAGGAAAACGGATTACCGTGCTCGGTCTCGGTCTTCTTGGGCGCGGCGTCGGCGATGTCGCATTTCTCGCCGAATGCGGAGCGAAGGTCTTGGTAACCGACAAGAAAAGCGAAAGCGAGCTCGCGGAATCCGTCGAGAAGCTGCGAGATTATCCGCATGTCACATTCCACCTCGGCGGGCATGACACGAAGGATTTTGTCGACGCGGACATGGTGATCAAGGCGGCCGGCGTGTCGCTCGATTCGCCGGAAATCAAGGCGGCGCGCGATGCGGGTGTCGCGGTCTATATGTCGACGGCGCTGTTTGCAAAATTTGCGGCAGAGGCGGGCGCCATGATCGTGGGTATTACCGGCACGCGCGGCAAATCGACAGTCGCACACATGATCCATTACGTGCTCGCGCGCGCCGGCAGGCGCGCGCATCTTGGCGGCAACATCCGCGGCGTCTCGACGCTTGCTTTGCTCCCCCAAATTCAAAAAGGCGACCCATCTCGCCAAGACGGAGCCGAGGCGGATATCGCCGTGCTCGAACTTGATTCGTGGCAATTGCAGGGGTTTGGAGATCTCGAAATGTCGCCGCATATCGCCATTTTTACGAGTTTCATGCCCGACCATCAAAATTACTATCCGGATATGGACACGTATTTTGCGGACAAGGCGAATATTTTCCGATACCAGATGGCAGGAAACCATCTCTTTGTGGGGAGCGACGTGGCAAAACGTATCCATGACGCTCACCCGCCTGTTGCTCCGCGCACTGCCGCGCCGATCCCGCAGGAGTGGCGTCTGCGCATTCCTGGCGCGCACAACCGTGCGCACGCCGCGCTCGCTGCAGCTGCGCTCCACGAACTCGGCCTCTCCGAGGCTGAGATTCGCGACGGTCTCGAATCCTTTCCGGGCGTCGAAGGGCGCATGCAATTCGTGAAGGATATCGGCGGCATCGCAATCTACAACGACAACAACGCAACGACGCCGGAAGCGACGCTCGCCGCGCTCGGATCATTTCCGCCGGAAAAGACGGTGCTCATCATGGGAGGCGCGGACAAGGGACTTTCGACGGATGAACTTATCACGGCGGCGAAGCGTTGCAAAAAAGTGATACTGCTTGCCGGCACAGGAACTGACCGAATTCGCTCGCAGTTCGATACCGAGGTACACGACGCGCTCAAACCTGCCGTTGAAGCGGCGCTCGCGGCCGCAAGCGCGGGCGATATCGTGCTTTTCAGCCCTGCGTTTGCATCGTTTGGCATGTTCAAGAACGAGTATGATAGGAATGACCAGTTTCTGCGTGTCGTTGCTTCTCTATGAACGGGCTTCCTAAACACATCCACATGGTCGGCATCGGAGGAATCGGCATGTCCGCGCTCGCGCAGCTCTTGGCACATCAGGGCAAGAAGGTGAGCGGTTCCGATCGGGAAGAAACGCCGGCCGTCGCGCTCCTGAAGCGACGCGGTATTCCGGTGACCGTCGGTCACGCGGCGGAAAATATTCCTGCCGGTGTCGAGATGCTTATCTACAGCGATGCCGTGTGGCCGGACAATCCAGAACGTTCTCACGCTGCACAAAGCGACATCAAACAGATCTCATATTTTGAGGCGCTCGGCATCGTCTCTCGGCAGATGCGGACGATCGCCGTTGCGGGCACGCACGGAAAAACCACGACAACTGGCATGCTCGCGGCGATTTTGAAGGATGCGCAGGAGAATCCGACCGCCATCGTCGGCTCGATCGTGCAGGATTTCGGCTCAAACTTCCTTGCCGGCAAGGACGATCTCCTCGTGGTTGAGGCGTGCGAGTATCGCGACCACCTGCTTGAACTGTCGCCGGAGACCCTCGTCATTACCAATATCGAACTCGATCACACCGATTTCTTCCCCTCACTGAATGCCGTGCAGAACACGTTTCGTGCCGCTGCCGAGCGCGTGCCGGAGAACGGTGCGATCGTGACGAATCCTCATGACCCGAATATCGCGCCCATCCTTTCGCATGTGCGGGCGCGCGTCGTCGATTATACGCAAGAATCCGTGCCGGCACTTTCCCTTATCGGGGAATTTAACCGTGCAAACGCGCAGGCTGCGAAAGCCGGTGCGCGGGCCGCGTTTCCGGAGATTTCACCTGCAGTGGCAGACGCGACACTCGCGCAGTTCAAAGGTTCGTGGCGGCGGTTCGAATTCAAAGGGGAGACGGCCGCGGGCGCGTTCGTCTACGACGACTATGCGCATCACCCGACCGCGATCGAAAAGACCATCGCAGGTGCGCGAGAAAAATTCCCGGACAAGCGGATCGTCGTCGCCTTTCATCCGCATCTCTACAGCCGTACCAAATCGCTCCTGAACGAATTTGCACAGGCGCTTTCAAGGGCCGACGAAGCGATTGTCGTGCCGATTTATGCGGCGCGCGAAGCTCCGGATCCGAGTATTTCCAATGAGGTGCTCGCTGCGGCCGCCCGCACCGCGGGCGGCCGCGCGCAAGCACTCAATTCATTTGAGGAAATCCGTGCCGCGCTTTCAAAATACGGCAATGACACGCTCGTTGTCACAATGGGCGCAGGTGATATTTATAAGGTCGCCGAACAGATCATACAAGAATAGCGGCAGGTGCTAGCTGCCGCCGTGAGATATTCCATGCACGTGGAGGATTTTGCGAAGCAAGCTTTTCGCTTGCGGAAGCAGTCGAATGTCATCGCTTGCACGCAAATACAGACTGATATCGTGCGCCGAACGCGGAGCGGGAAACCGCTGTATCATCCAGCACGCCCAATTTAACTGATCGATAACGCGTTCAATGTTTCCGCCGTCGAGTACCATAAGCGTGTCTCTACCAACCGGTGTCATGTGCGCCTCCATCTACTGCGTAGACGTATACTATTTCGTCGTGCTAGGGTCTAGTGCATGGGAACACTTTCAATTGTCGCGACACCAATCGGCAACCTCGAAGACATCACGCTTCGGGCACTGCGCGTGCTGAAAGAGGCAGACTGCATTCTCTGCGAAGATACGCGGGTGACTGCCAAGCTTCTCGCTAAGTATGAGATCTCGAAACCGCTGATCCGCTGCGACGAAAAAACAGAAGAAAAGACGGCGCACAAAACGCTCGCTATGCTTGCGGAGGGGAAAAAGCTTGCGCTGGTTTCCGACGCGGGAACGCCCGGCATCTCCGATCCGGGCGCGCGGCTCGTGGCGCGTATCCGCAGCGATGCGCCTGAAGTAACCATCGAAGCCATTCCCGGCCCGTCGGCACTCACGGCGGCGCTTTCAATCGCCGGTCTCGAATCGGGCGACTTTACGTTCCTCGGCTTTCTGCCGCACAAAAAAGGGCGCCAAACCGCGCTCAAAGAAATCGCTTCGAGCACACACCCTGTCGTCCTCTTTGAATCTCCGCATCGGATTGAGAAACTCATGGGCGAACTCGCAGCCGTGGCGCCCGACAGACAGGTCTTGCTGTTTCGCGAACTGACCAAGGTTCATGAACAGGTGCTTTCCGGAACGCCCCAGGAGCTCATGCGCCGGCTCGAAGACGACAACACCGCGCGCGGGGAATTTGTCGTCATTGTCCGCGAAGCGTAACCCATGTATACTCGTATACCATGACTCTTGACGCACTTGTCATGCTAGCCGGTTTTTTCGTCGCGGTATTGCCCTTCTTGGGTTTCCCGATCCAATGGGACAACGTCATACTCGTCATCTTGGGCGTGTTTGTCATCGTACTCGGTATCGTGATTCGGCGGCGTGGCCTGCAGGGGCGCTCGGCGACGTTAAAGGGAACGAGCGTTGTTGAAAGTGCGCCGCGATATGACGAGGGGGCGCGATAAACGGAGGATCTCCAATGGCGCAATGTGGTCTGCGGCCGCCGTGCTTGCGGTTGCAACGGGCGGAGCCGCGCTGACGACCGGCTGGGGTGGCAAAGCGGTGTCCACGATCGCAAGCGCATACGATGCCGTCGCACCCGGCGCCGTCACCTATTCGCGATCGAACCCAATCGAGAGCGCTCCTGAGATCCCCGCCGCGCCGCGAGAGCGTGTCGCCCATCTGCCAACCCCGGTGCCCTTGAAGGCGATCTACATGACGCAGTGCGTCGTGGGGACACCGAGCTTCCGCGAAGAACTCGTGCAACTTCTCGATGAGACGGAACTGAACGCGGTCGTCATCGATATCCGCGATTTCTCCGGCGGCATTGCATTTCCGACCGATAATCCGGTTTTGAAAGACATGGTATCCGACAAGTGCGGTGCCCGCGACATGAAAGATTTCATCGCGATGCTGCACGAGAAAAATATCTATGTCATCGGTCGCGTTACGGTCTTCCAAAACCCGCTCTATACCGAAATGCATCCTGAGCAGGCCGTGCAGCGGGCAAGCGGCGGCGTCTGGAAGGATCATAAGGGACTCGCGTTCGTCGATGTCGGCGCGACCGCGTATTGGGATACGGTCGTCGAACTCGCGAAAGAATCATACGCGCTCGGATTCGACGAAATCAATTTTGATTACATTCGCTATCCATCCGACGGTCCGATGAAAGAAGCGGTCTTCATCAAGCGTGACGGGAAGACGAAACAGGAAATCCTCGAGGAGTTTTTCAAATATCTGCACGACCAACTAGAGCCGACCGGCGTCGTCACGTCGGCCGATCTGTTCGGCATGGTGACGACCAATTACGATGATTTGAACATCGGCCAGGTCCTTGAGCGCGCGCTTCCGTATTTCGACTACATCGCGCCGATGGTGTACCCGTCGCACTACCCGGCACAATTCAACGGCTGGAAGGATCCGAATGCCGTTCCGTATGAACTCATCAAATTCGTGATGGACTCTGCGGTTGAGCGGACGGTGGCAACGTCCACGCCAATAGCTTCGCTTGCATATGAGCGCATCGGGACTTCAACGCCGGCGGTATACGCAAAGCCCTCGTATCCTTCGTCGAAAATCCGCCCGTGGCTGCAGGATTTTGATTACCCCGTCGAGTACACGCCGGCGATGGTTGCGGCGCAAATCAAGGGGAACGAAGACGCGGGACTCGATTCGTATATGTTCTGGGATCCGGCCAATAAATACACGAGTTTGCGCCAGATTTTGCGGGCCGAATAACCGCTATCCACGTGCATCACTTGATTTTCATCAATTTTAATGCATGCTAGATGCGGGCTGATAGGCGGGCGACTGGCTTGCAAACGTGGAGGTACGAGTATGTACAGGCTGGTAGCCAAACTGCTGGGTAATTGTGTTCTCAGCGACGCAAAATTTGCGGTCAGAGCATGGATGTGTGCGTTCGCACTAATCGTGCTCCTCGTATTTTGCCAAAAGTTCATACTTTGGGGCCATCAGGCAACTCACATCGTGCGCGCTCAGCTCTGAGCGCGCCGATTTCTTTTGTATTTCTTACGCTTGATACTTGCGACCTGATACTTGATACTTACTTCTGTATGCCTCCGAGGGGAAACGGAAACAAGAACGACGATAGGCGCATCACCTATTTTGCGACGACGCATACGCGGGGAAAGCGCGAGATGTTCGGCATTCGCGCGGCCGACAGAGGGAAGCACATGTACATCATCGGGAAGACCGGCATGGGCAAGTCGACGATGATGGAAAACATGGCGATCCAGGACATCCAGAACGGCGAAGGCATGATGTTCATCGACCCGCACGGTTCAAGCGCCGAAAAGCTCCTCGATTTCATTCCGCATGAGCGCATCAAGGATGTCCTCTACTTCGCGCCGTTCGACACCGAATTTCCCATCGGCTTCAACGTGATGGAAGACGTCGGCTACGACAAACGGCACCTCGTCGTCTCCGGACTCATGGGCGCCTTTAAGCGCATCTGGGTGGACGCGTGGAGCGCGCGCATGGAATACATTTTGCAAAACACGCTTCTCGCGCTTCTTGAGTACCCGGACTCGACGCTGCTCGACGTGAACCGCATGCTCTCCAACAAGGCGTTCCGCGCAGCGGTCGTGGAAAAGATCACCGACCCAGTCGTGAAAACGTTTTGGGCGGAAGAATTTGCAACATACACCGATCGCTACACGCAAGAAGCGACGCCGGCGATCCAAAACAAGGTCGGCCAATTCGTCTCAAACCCCTTGGTGCGTAACATCATCGGGCAGCCGCGATCGACCTTTAATTTGCGCGAGATGATGGATAAGAAAAAGATTTTCATCGTGAACTTGTCGAAAGGGCGTATGGGGGAGTCGAACGCCGCACTTCTCGGCTCGATGCTCACCGTCAAGATCTACCTTGCGGCAATGAGCCGCGCGGACGAGCCGGCGTCGCGCCTTGCGACGCTTCCGCGTTGTTACTTCTACGTCGACGAATTCCAATCGATGATGAACGAGGCGTTTGCGGATATTTTGAGCGAATCGCGCAAGTACAAACTTGCGCTGACGCTTGCCAACCAATACATCGAACAGATGGAGGAAAACGTGCGCGACGCCGTCTTCGGCAACGTCGGCTCTCTTGTCACCTTCCGTGTCGGCCCGTTCGACGCTGAAGTTTTGGAGACTGTTTACCAGCCGACGTTTACGTCGGAAGATTTGGTCAATCTCGGTATCGGGCAGATCTACCTGACGCTCATGATCGACGGAGTCGGCAGTCCGCCATTTTCCGCCGAAACGATTCCGCCGATCGATGCGCCGCATATTTCCTATCGCGATGACGTCGTCCGATGGACCCGGGATACCTTCGGTCGTAAACGGGCCGACGTCGAGCGCGTCGTCGCGAAGCGGCAACAGGATTTCGCACCGCCGCCGAAACAGCCAAAAGAAATGCGTCCGAGAAGCGGCGCTGATCGACCCCAGGAAGTGCCGCGCCCGGCCGAAAGTCAGGAGCCACGACCGCCCGAACGGCCTCCGCGTCAGGAGCGTGTCAACGCACAACGTGCGTCTGTTGATCGTCCTATAGACCGCGAAGCAAAGCAGCGATCAGCACTTCGGGACGCCATTCTCTCCGCACGACATATCAGCAATTCGGGCGACAATCGCTCTCCCGCCGAAATTCTCCGTTCTCGCTTGCAGCAGAAATTGGAAAAAAAGACGGTGTCAGCCACCGTCCCTGCCGCACAAAAGGAAGAGGAAGGGAGCCGCGAAGAAATCTCAACGGACGCGCTCCGCAAGATTCTAAACGGATGAGGAAACGCATCTTGCTGCTTGTACTGTTTGGCGCGCTCGCGCCTGTAGCCGCGAGCGCGCAGGTCGTCATCACTGAAATCATGTATGACCTCGCCGAAGGGTCGGATAGCGGACGTGAATGGATCGAAGTTTTTAATGCGGGCGCCGCACCGATTGATATCACTGCGTGGCGTCTCCGAGAAGGCGGTGTTAATCACAAAATCACTGCATTCGCCGGCGGCAATTCGCTCGCAGCAGGAACCTACGCGGTCATTGCGGACAATGCGACAAAATTCATGGCCGATTGGCCGCAATTCCAAGGCCAACTTTTTGATAGCGCATTTAGCCTTAGTAACAGCGGGGAGTTGCTTGTGCTGCGCGCGGGAGATCGCGATATCGACGCCGCAACATACACACGCGCACTTGGTGGAGATGGCACCGGAGATTCCTTGCAGCGCAATGCGGCGGGCGCCGCGTTTGAAGCGGGTGTGCCAACGCCGGGGGCCAGCATCCCTGCAGGTGGTCTCGCTAAGAGCGTTCCCAAAGCCACGCCGAAACAATCTGCGAGCAAGGATGCTTCCGAGCCAATCCCGCCTGTCATTGGGGCAAAAGAGGTCATTTCCGACTCGGAAGGGCACGTTGCCGCGGTAGGAGCCGCACTGCCACAAAATCATTCTCTCTGGTGGCTCGCTCCGCTGTTGCTTGCCGGAACGGCGAGCGCGGGCATTGTGTGGGCGAGGCGTCTTAAAAAGGACGAGTGGGACATCATTGAAGAAGTCGAGGAAAAAAGCTAATGTTTGAGCCATGGGCAAGACCATCCTCGTAACCGGTGCAGCCGGTTTTGTCGGCTCGCGCCTGTGCGAGCGCCTCATCCAAAATGGCCACCGGGTGATCGGGCTCGACAACTATTTTGCGGGCTCGCCGGCGAATCATGTTGACGGTGTCGAGTATCGCGAGGGCCATACGAAAGACATCGCGTCGCTCGTCTCGGAAACGCCCGATCTCATCTATCACCTAGGCGAGTACGCTCGCGTCGAACAGAGCGTCTTGGAGCCGGACGTTGTGCATGACCTGAACACCGTCGGCACCAAGGCGGTGCTCGAGTTCTGGCGCGGCAAAGGATGCAAGCTTGTGTACTCTGGGTCATCGACGAAGTTTGGCGACGGCGGTGCGACGCGCGAGACGTCGCCGTACGCCCGCACGAAGGCCGAAAATAGCGAGTTGGTGAAGCAATACGGCGAACGGTACGGGCTTCCGTATGCCATTACCTACTTTTATAACGTGTATGGCCCCGGCGAACGTTCCGGCGTCTACGGCACGCTGATCGAGAACTTCAAGCAGATGCATCGGCAGGGCACGCCGCTTGCGGTCACCGCGCCCGGCACGCAGCTGCGCAATTTTACGCATGTCGACGATATTGTGGACGGTCTGCTTCTGATCGGAGAGAAAGGAAGCGGCGACGAATACGGCCTCGGCAACGAACGGTCGTTTTCCGTCCTTGAAGTGGCGCAGCTCTTCGGAGGCGAGATACTCATGCTTCCGCCGCGCGCCGCGAACCGGATGCAATCCGCGCTTGATGCGTCGAAAAGCCGCGCGCTTGGCTGGGAGCCAAAACGTCGGCTCGAAGACTACGTACGGTCGTTTCTAAGTGCGAATCCGCGCGGAACCGGACGCGAAACGCGCGTCCTCGTCTTCTCGACGACTTTTCACCCGGTGTCCGGGCCCGCTGAAGACGCGCTGTGCGATGTCATGCGAGCTCTTCCGAACATCCACTTCGATATCGTAACGACGCGCTATGCGCGCGATGCGCATGCGGCGCCGTGTCCGGTCTCGAATGCAACGATCCATCGCGTCGGCGTCGGGCGCGCAATCGATAAGTATCTTTTGCCGCTATTAGGGCTTGGCGTGGGGCGCCGTCTCCACGCTCAGCATCAATACCTCTTCGCCTGGGCGCTTATGGCGAGCTACGGCGCGCTTGCCGCGATACTTTTGAAGCGCGTGTCGCATGTGCCGCTTCTCATAACACTTGCCGATCAAAAGCTTGCCGACGTCGCGGCGTTTAAGCGGGTGTTACTCCGCTGGATCCTGAGCGACGCCGACCAGGTTTACGGTATCAGCGCGGCGCAGGAGAAGGATGCGTCGCATCTCATGCGCGGTGCGTCGCTGCGCAGCTCGATCGGGGACGGCGATGCGTTCGCAAACCAGGTACGCTTCGTCTACGAAAGCGCCCTGGCCGAGCGCACAAAACAGATATGAAAAAAGTGCTCATCTTATCGCTCGCGTACTTCCCGAAGGCCGTCGGCGGGGCAGAGGTGTCAATCAAGGAAATCACCGACCGCATGCCGGACATCGAATTCCACATGGTGACGAACCGGTTCGACTCGACACTTCCGCGCGTCGAAAAGGTGGGGAACGTGCTCGTACATCGCATCGGCATAGCGACAACGAATCCGTCAATGGCCGATCTGCGCCGCTTTCCGCTCCACCTCAACAAGCTGCTCTTCCAGTTTCTCGCGCCGCTGAAGGCGCAGTTATTGCATCGTTCGTACCGCTACGACGCCGTCTGGGCGATGACGGCGCACGCGGCCGGCATTCCGGGGGGTCTCTTCAAGATGTTTAATCCGGACGTTAAATACGTTCTGAATCTTCAGGAAGGTGATTCGCCGGAGCACGTCGAGCGCGTGATGTGGCCGCTGTGGCCACTATTTACGCGCGCGTTCACGACGGCCGACCTCATCCAGCCGCTCTCGACCTTTCTCGCGAAGTGGGCGCAGCGGAGGGGGTTTGCGGGACCTATTGAGATTATTCCGAATGCCGTCGATACGGCGCACTTCTCGCGGGAATATCCGGAGCCGGTGATCAATGAAATCAAGGATCGCTTGGGCAAAAAAATGGGCGACGTCTTCCTGGTGACGACATCGCGCCTCGTGCGCAAGAACGCCGTCGACGACGTAATCCGCGCGCTACCGACGGTGTCGGACAACGTGCACTTTGTCATCCTCGGTACCGGCCCAGATGAGACGATGCTCAAAAAGCTGACCGCCGACCTCAAGATGAGTGGGCGCGTGCACTTCCTCGGCCACATTGGCCACGATGACCTGCCGAAATATCTGAAGGCCTGCGACATTTTCATTCGCCCGAGCCGCTCCGAAGGATTTGGTGCGTCGTTTGCGGAAGCCATGGCCGCAGGTCTGCCGATTATTGCGACGCAAGAAGGTGGCATAGCCGATTTTCTGTTCGACGAAAAGCGAAATCCTGACATGCCGATTACCGGTTGGGCAGTCGATAAGGACTCGCCGAAGCAAATCGCGGAAGCGATACGAGATATCATGGGGCGACCGGAGAAAGTGCGCGCCGTGGTTGCGACGGCAAAACAGATGGTGAAAGATAAGTATGACTGGGACATCGTCGCGCGGATGATGCGGGAGAAAGTGTTCCGCAGACTCTTAGGATAGATATCCACTTGCGCCACCTGAGGCTGTGGATTAGCTTGAAGGAAGCCAAGGGATCTTGGCTTTTGGAAGGGACAGGAGGTTCCGATGCACGCGCAAGTTGCACTCATGCAGCTTATCTGTTGCCTCAACGCGAGCTTTTTTTACACTTGCGCGAAGTTCTGGGAAGGTCTCAGCCCCCAACCTCGGTGGGAGGGGCCGCCGAACGTGATACCAATACACCACGCTCGACGAAGATGAGGCCTGGACATAGCTCCCTATGGGAGCACGCGAGATCGACGGAGCGCCACAAGCGCTCCGTTTGTCATGGTGTTTTCTTCGTTCCTACGTTAGAGTCATATCGATGAAGATCGTCATTGCGACCCCCTTTTACCCACCGGAAATCGGTGTCTTGGGAATGTACGCTGCGGGCATACAAGAGGCGTTTGAGCGTTTAGGGCACGAGGTAGAAATCGTCTCGTTCGGAGCGGTCCGGCACCTGCCGCCCCTCATTCGCCACATCGCGTACTTCAAGCGTGTGCGCGCCGCGGCACGCCATGTCGCGTTTGTGCTTGCGCTCGACACCTGGAGCGTCGGTCTTCCGGCGCTTTTTGCCGCGAAGCGCGAGGACGTGCCGTTTCTCGTGCGCGTCGGTGGCGATTTCCTCTGGGAATCCTACGTGGAGCGTACGAAGGAGCCGGTACGGCTCTCGGAATTTTATCTAAAGCCTCGCGGGCTTTCACTCAAGGAGCGGCTCATCAGGAAAGGCATCGAGCGACTCGTGCGCGACGCGGATGCGCTTCTGTTCAACACGCGATTTCTGCGCGACCTGTGGCAGCGCGCCTATCATGTTCCCGCCGAGAAGGCGAACATCGTCGAAAATTTCGTCCCGCCCACAAGCATGAACGAGCCCTCGTTGACGCGCGTCTTCGTGTGCGCCGGCAGGAATATCGCGCTCAAGAATCGCGAAACATTGGAGCGTGCGTTCAAGCGCGCGAAAGAGAAATATCCGAAAATCGAACTCGACATGCGCCTTTTACCGCCCGCGGAACACGCGGCACGCATGGCGCGCTGCTATGCCGTCATCATTCCGTCGATTTCCGAAGTCTCATCGAATACGGCGATTGATGCCATCAGTGCAGGAAAACCGTTCATCATGACCGATGATACCGGCACGAAAGAGAGGCTCGGTGAATGCGGGCTTTTCATCGATACCCGTTCTGAAGATGCGCTCGTCGGCGCGATCGAGACACTTTTGAATCCCGAGAATTACGAGTACCACCGCGCCCGGATCAAGGAATTTTCGTTTACGCACTCGTGGGACGAGATGGCCCGTGAGATACTGAAAGCGCGTTCATAACTATGCGTGTTCTCGCGATCGGTTCAGATAGGAGTATTGCCATCGCTAGAAGTGAAAGTGCGCGTCGGCACGCTGCGTATGGATCGCGCTTTGGCGATTTACGGATCATTGTTTTTTCACTGGAATCGCAGCGTCTTGCCACATACGCGCTCTCGGTCGAGACCCATGTGTATCCCACATCGTCATCATGGCGCGGGCTCTACGGCTGGGGCGCGTTTTGGATTGCGCTGAAACTACCCAAGCCGGATGTCGTGACCGTTCAGGATCCGTTTGAAACCGGTCTCATCGGCTGGATCATTGCGCGCGTGCGCGGTGCCGCATTCCATGTGCAGGTCCATACGGATATGTTCGCGCCGGCATTTCGACGGCTCTCACTTGCGAATCGATGCCGGGTTTTTCTTGCGCGCTTCATTGTTCATCGCGCAGACCGCATCAGGGTCGTCTCGAAACGTATCAAAGACGGCATCGAGAAAAAATATGCCCCGCGCGCCCCGATAACAGTGCTGCCTATATATACCGATGTTGCGCGTCTAAAAGACGCGCGGGCCGGCGCGCTTTCGGGGCGTTTCGCGCGATACCGATGGAAATTCCTTGTCGTTGCGCGTCTCGAGCCGGAAAAAGACGTGACGCTCGCGCTCGAGAGTTTTGCCGAGGCGGCACCGCAGGACGCATGTCTGATCGTTGTTGGCGACGGGCGCGAACGTCACGCGCTCGAAGCGCGCGCGACACAGCTTGGTGTTGCGAACCGTGTCTTTTTCGAAGGAACGCAGGACGCCGCCGCGTACTACGCAATTGCCGATCTTGTGCTGGTGCCGTCACGATTCGAAGGGTATGGCCGCGTGATTGTGGAGGCACTCGCCGCGGGGAAGCCGGTACTTGCAACGGACGTCGGCGTTGCCGGTGAATCCGGGGCTATTGTTTCTTCTCGCGAAAATTTTTCTGATGCGTTACGCGGCTGGATTGATAATGGCCCACGAGAAGGAACCCTCGCGGGTTATCCGTACGGTTCATTCGATCAATACGCGGACGCGTACGCCACAGACATCGTTGCTTCGCGCGCGAAACATCTTGCTTAGGCAGTCGAAACAGGGCATACTGTCGCGGTCATGGCTACTCGAAAACCGGTTATCGGCTTTGTCGGCCAGGGATTCGTCGGAAAAGCGACCGCGAACAACTTCGAGCGTCGCGGCTTCTCAGTCATTCGATACGCGCTTGAGCCCGAGTATCGCGCCAACAAGCATCGCATCAAGGAGGCCGATATCGTGTTTGTCGCGGTGCCAACACCAACGACACCCAAGGGGCATCACACAGGCATCGTCGAAGAGGCGATTTCACTTGCACGCCCGGGCGCAACTGTTGTGATCAAATCGACGATTCTGCCGGGTACGACCTCGCGGCTACAAAAGAAATTTCCTCGTGTCGTCCTTCTGCATAATCCTGAATTTCTGAGCGAGAAGACGGCCCAAAAAGACACTGACGAGCCCTTTGCGAACGTGATCGGTATGCCGGTGAGTGATGCGGCGCACACAAAGGCGGCGAAAGTCGTGCTGTCGATCATCCCCAAGGCGCCGTTCAAACTGATCTGTTCCAGTGAAGAGGCAGAGATTTACAAGTACGCGCACAATGTCTCGGGCTACACGCAGATCCTTTCTTTTAACCTCATTTACGATATCGCGAAGCACTTCGGTGCGCAGTGGGAGCAGATTCAGAAGGCGATTGAAGCCGACCCCTATATCTGCACCCGCTATGCTTCCCCTGTGCACAAAAGTGGCCGCGGTGCCGGCGGCGCGTGCTTCATCAAGGATTTTGCCGCTTTTGCGAAGCATCATCGGGCGCTTATCGCACATCCTACCGCTTCTGCATTTACTAAGGCGGCCGAGAAGCACAACATTGCATTGCTGATGGAGACGCAAAAAGACATCGATCTTCTTAAAGGCGTGTACGGTCCCGGCGTGACGGCACAGGAGCGTGGTGGGAAGAGGGCAAAAAAACGCGCACGACGGTCGCGATAGAATGTGTCCATGCTTCTTCTGCGGACGTTAAATCTTTTCCGCTTCAGGCCGATACGATTTCTCTTTTCCGGCGGCGTCGGGTTCGTAACGGTGCTGTCGATGCTGTATATCCTAACCGACATCGTCGGGATCTGGTATCTTTTTTCATTCGTCATCGCATTTCTTATCGGGACGACGGTCAGTTTCGTGCTCCAGAAGTTCTTTACGTTTGGCGACGGCACGTTCGGTGCGCGTCGCGTGAGCGGGCAGGCGGCGGTGTATATTTCGCTCGCGGTATTCAATCTCGGCGTGAACAGTCTATTGCTGTATCTCCTTGTGGAATACGCAGGACTACACTACCTCGTCGTGCAGTTTTTTGTCTCGCTCATGATCGCTGTCTGGAACTTCTTGTGCTACCGGTATATTTTCAGAAGCATCGAACTACAGTCGGCGGCCTCATCCGCTGCCCCATACGGCCCGATCGCAATCAGGCCACGAGAATTCTTGATGTTGATTGGCGCATGCTCTCTTGCGATGACAATCGCGTTTTCAGTTTCAGGTCTCTATAACGATCGTATCGACACCGCGCAATACGTGGGGGAAATTGCGGCATTCCAGGCGCTCATAGAGACCGGCGAACCGGTCTCAGGACGCGCTCTCTTTAAACCTCTCCCGGGCCTTGTAGGAGCACTGCTTTCGTATCTCGTGCAGCCATACACAGCGCTCCTCCTCATCAACATCTCGCTTGTCGTCGGCTTTGTATTCGCGTTGTACGGATTGTTGCGAGAGGTATCGTTCGATCCGGTGTATTCTGCGATCGGGGCATCATGGGCGGCTCTCGCGTATCCAGTCTTGAAGTACGGTTTCGGACTCGGCACCGATGCGTGGGGCTGGTTTGCAGCGACTCTCGTTGTCTTTTTGGCGCTCCGGGCGGTGCGCACTGAGCGACTTTTGCTTCTGGTTGGAGCATCCGTCATTGGCTTCCTCGGTTCGCTCGCAAAGGAAACGGCCGTGCTCGGGCTTCTTTTTGCCGGAGTATACGTGCTTGCAATGATGCCTACATGGCAGGTCCGCAAAACAGCAGTGTGGCTTGCAGCGCTCTCGATTCCCTTTTTTACAATGCAGCTCCTACTACTCGGCCTCGTGCTGGCATCCGGTGGACCCACGTTTCTCGATTGGTATGCTGAAAATCGTGCTGGATACAGCGCCTCGCATCACCATCTCGACTATTTCGCGGGCGTCATGTTTTCATCATTCAACGCACTGCTTATTTTTGCGTTTATCGGTGTTGCAGCCGCGTGGCAGTCTGGTGACTTGTTCAGATATTCATGGCTGCGCGTCTATGCGCCACTCGTCATTGCGACAACGCCGGTCCTCTTGTGGCCGATATTCATCTCACGCATAGTGTTTATTCAGGCACTGTGGGTTATTCCGCTTGGACTACTCGGTGCTCGATGGCTCGCCGCTCGCACTATGATGCCACAACTTTCATACGGGCTCTTCCTACTGCCGCCTGCGGCGGCGATCGCACTGTATTTCTTGAGCGGGAATGGATCACTATTCGAGGCGCTTGCACAATGGGTATGAAGCTCATGATCTGCACGCAGGCAGTTGATCGTAACGACCCCATCCTCGGCTTCTTCCTCCGCTGGATTGAAGAATTCGCAAAGCGCTACGAAAGCGTTCTGGTTATCTGTCTGCGAAAAGGCGATTTCGTTCTGCCTAACAACGTCGAAGTCATTGCGCTTGGCGAACGTTGGCGCCCGCTGCGCGCGTTCGAATTATGCTCGATCGCATTTGGTCGCCGTGCCGAATACGACACTGTATTTGTCCACATGAATCCCGAATATCTTGTCGCGGCGGGATGGCTGTGGCGACTGCTGGGGAAGAAGACAGCACTGTGGTATGTGCACAAATCGGTCAATCTTAGACTGCGTATCGCCGAAATGTTCGCGAATGTCATTTTCACCGCTTCCAAGGAAAGCTTCCGGCTGCCGAGCAAGAAAGTGCACATTGTAGGTCATGGCATCGATACGAGTTTTTTCTCGCCCGACCCTTCTGTCGCACGCGCCGGCTGGTTGCTGTCCGTCGGGCGACTCATGCCAAGCAAGCGGCACGACCTCGTGATCCGCGCCGCGGTTGAAGCAGGGAAGCAGGTGCGAATCGCCGGAAATGGGCCCGAGCGTCGATCGCTCGAGACGCTTGCGCATGAGCTGGGTGCTGATGTCCAATTTCTCGGCGGGCTTCCACACGAATCATTACGCGATGAGTACCGCAACGCCTCCGCGTTCATCCATACCAGCGAAACCGGCAGCATGGACAAAGTAGTTCTTGAGGCGCTTGCGACCGATTGCCCCGTCATTACCACGAGTGAGGCGTATGGCAATCTACCAGTCGAGATCGTGGATGCGACGCCCGAGGCACTTGCAGCAGCGATTACACGATCCCACTCACAACAGAATCGGTCGGAAATTATCCGCGCGCACCACTCGCTTTTCACACTCGTTCCGCGTATCGTTCAGGAACTGCAGCGGCACGACCGGTAGCATGTCTCGTCAGATACATATGGATATACCACTCTTAAAAAAAATACACCGCCGCGTACGGGCGCTTCGAGAAGTTCGTTGGAGAGATGCAGCGCAGAAATTTCTCCGCATCCTTTCCGTCAAGCCGTACACGATGGTCGAGTATCCTCGCTTGGCAAGCATGTACGATGTCATGTTGGAATCTGAGCGCTTCAACGATGTGGAAGGTGCAATAGTTGAAGCGGGTTCGTGGAATGGAGGATACGCCTTGCTTATGGGTATGATCTCGGACGCATGCGGCAAAAAGCGTCATGTGTGGCTCTTCGATTCTTTCGAAGGGTTACCAGCTCCGTCGGCGGTGGATAGAAATAGGCGCGGATTTCTCGCGAAGAAAGGCGCCGCCGGAGATGCGTCTGAGACGACCGTTGCGAAAGCGTTTTGCGCCTTTGATCAGACAAGAGTCCATGTGGTAAAGGGCTGGTTCGAGCATACGTTTGACGAAACACTTCCAAAAGTTGGGCCAATTGCTTATATCCATCTTGATGCCGACCTATACGAGCCGACCAAGTATTGCCTCGAACAGCTGTGGCCGCTGCTCTCACGAGGCGGGATCATTTTCTTCGATGATTACAGTTACTATGAAGGCTGCAAAAAAGCAGTTGACGAATTTCTTGCGAAGCACACCATCGGCGGACTCGTACGCAGCGTTGATGAGACGGCATATGTCAGAAAGGTGTAGCAACCGCTCGTTTGCCTCGTCACACGAGTAAATCGTATGTCACCTAAGATCCCATGCTCTGTCGGCATTCTCACCCGTAACTCCGCCGCGACGCTCCGTCGCGCCCTTGAGAGTGTCAAAGATTTTGAAGATATTGTGATCTGCGATGGCGGCTCAAGCGACGACACGCTCGTCATCGCACAGGAATTCGGTGCGCGCGTTGTGCCGCAACCGGAAGAAGCGAAGGGTCCGGACGGTCGCCTCATTGATTTCAGCAAGGCGCGCCAAGCATCACTCGACGCCGCGCGATGCGATTGGTTTCTCTACATCGACGCGGACGAGACCATCTCTGAAGGTTTGCGCGACGAAATTGCACGTATTACTCGGCAAGCCGCCGAGAATCCCGTCGCGTACCGAGTGCCACTTGGCATCATCATGGACGGCCGTGTGTTGAAGTATTCGTCGAATTTTCCCGGATACCAAACACGTTTCTTCCACAGGAAGGGTGACGCGCGTTTCGTAAAGACGGTGCACGAACACGTGGAATTTGCGCCCGACGTTACGTTTGGAACGCTGCAGCATCCTTGGTACGTTTATACGACCATGGCAGACTGGCAGACCTACACGGCAGACACCGCGGTGTATCGAGCGCTTATGTCAGAATCCTACAAGCATCTGTCTTTTCTACAGCGGCTTTTCGCGGCGTTGGGATCGCTTAAGTCAGCGTTCGGCATCATGCTCCGTACGCTGCTCATCCGCCTTCGCTACGGTGGCCGCGATGCGGTGCCGCTTAGTGGCGAGGTCGGCAGAATGTGTGATCAACTTCTCACTGCGCTGGGCATACTATTCCCGCGTTCTTCCCGTGAGCGCGCTACACACGTATGAAAATGTATTTCGTTCTCGGCGGACGGATGCCGAGCAGAAAAGCATATGGGATCCAAGCTGCGCAAACATGCGCATCGTTTATCGATGCCGGTATTGATCTTACACTGATCATTCCGCGCTCAATTGCACTCCGGGAACAAGCGTCCATGAAGGAATTCTACGGGCTACACACCGACATCCCTGTCACCGTGTTACCGGGGCTCGACTGGGAAGGGCGGGGTCGTCTCGGGTTCATTCTGAACGCAATAATTTTTATGCTCTCGAGTTATGTCTACCTGTTCGCGCAGTCTCTGCGCGGCCGTGTGGATGTCGTGTACTCAATTGACATGGACACGTATTCGTACATTCTCCTCGCCTTTCTTCCGGTTCCGTTTTTCGGGGAACTGCACACACCACGCTCCCACACCACGCTCTGGCGCATCTTTTTTGCATTTGCGCGTGGCGTCATTCTTTTGAATCCGCATATTCGCGACGGATATGTGCAAAAACTCGGCGTACCATCCGAACGTCTGCATGTCGATCCATGCGCAGTCGATGCGGCATGGCTCGAGCGTTCGATCTCTAGAGAAGAAGCGCGCGAACGGCTCGGCATACCGCATGACGTAGTTGTTGCCGCGTACGTCGGCCGGTTTTATGACTGGAAAGGTCTTGAAATCCTGCCGCCAGCGTTTACGAACATGCCGGATATTGATTGTTACCTTGTTGGCGGGACCGCTGAGCAGTTCAAAGCGGCTACCGGCGTTTCCAGTCTGCCGCCGAATTTAAAATTTCCGGGGGAATGTCGGAACGAAGACGCACCGCTTTGGCACGCCGCATCCGATGTTCTCCTCGTTACCTGGCCCCCGAAACAAAGTCCGTTTTATGCGGATACGAGTCCGATGAAGCTCTTCGAGTACATGGCCGCGCGACGTCCCATCGTTGCGGGAAATGATCGCGCAGTCACCGGCGTCGCGCCGGATGGCACAGTACTTCTGTACAAACTCGGAGATCCTAATGATCTTGCTAGCTGCGTTCGAAAAGCGGTCGCTGACGGCGAGGATATCCGGCAGATGGTCGAGAACGCGTTCGCAACGGTTCGCACCCATACATTGCCCGAGCGGGCGCGTCGGATTCTGCAATTCATCAGTGCGCGGATGCTCGCATAGGTATTATGTTGACGCACTTTCGCCCGCTCGTTACTATGCGCCTGATATGGCCGCTGGAGAACTTGTTGTCGTAACCGGCGGCGCTGGCTACCTCGGTTCCGTTATGGTACCGATGCTGCTTGATGCCGGATATCGTGTCCGTATCGTCGACCGTTTTTTCTTCGGGGAGGAGCCGCTTGCTGCAATCCGTGATCGTATCGAAATGATCCGTGCAGACACACGGTGGTGCCCTCCAAGTGTGTACGAAGATGCGCATGCTGTCATTGATCTCGCATCGCTTTCAAACGATCCTGCCGGCGAGCTTGACCCGGAACGCACGCGCGAGATCAACTTTCGTGCGCGAGTCCGCACCGCCACGCTTGCCAAGGCGGCGGGGGCAAAGCGGTACGTCCTCGCGTCGTCATGCAGTGTGTACGGATTCCAAAACGGGATCGTAGACGAGGACGCCACACCTGCGCCGATTACGACGTATGCGGAATCTAGCCTGCAGGCAGAAGGCGGCGTTCTCGCACTTGGCGATGGGACGTTTTCCGTGACCGTCCTGCGGCAGGGAACACTCTACGGCCTCTCGCCGCGTATGCGCTTCGACCTCGTCGTCAACGTCATGACACTCGACTTGCACCGCGGCGGAGTCATTACGGTACGCGGCGGGGAACAGTGGCGGCCGCTCATCCACGTCGCAGATTCGGCGCGTGCGTTTCTCACGGTCCTCGCGGTACCACGCGAGAAGGTCGCCGGGGTGGTATTCAATGTAGGGGGCACTGAACATAATTTCACGGTCGCGGATATCGCTGCACAGGTTCGCAGTACCACGGGATCTGGCGATATCGTCGCGGACAAAACGGCTGTCGATACGCGCTCGTACCGCGTCTCGTTCGACAAAATCAGGCGCGTGCTCGGATTCGTTCCCGAGAAACAGCCGCGCGACGGCGCGCAAGAGATCCTCGATGCTCTTGCATCCGGCGCTGTTGCAGATTCTGTGGAGAAACGCACGATCGATCGGTACAAATTACTGCTGTCTCGCGAACCCGATATACTCGATAGGAAATTCGAATTCGCGGAAACACTCACGGCATGAACATCGAGACGACCGGTATCCGCGACGTGTATATCCTGACGCCGAATGTGCACGAAGACGAGCGTGGTTTTTTTATGGAAACCTACCGTAAGGACGTTCTCGCGGCTGCGGGGATCATGGACGATTTTGTGCAGCACAATCACTCGCGCACCGTGCGCAAAAACACGGTACGCGGACTGCACTTCCAATGGGGACCGCCCATGGCGAAATTGATACGCGTAACCCGAGGTGCGGCGTTCCTGGTCGCGGTAGATATCCGACTCGGATCGCCGACGCTGGGGAAATGGGTTGGCGTTGAGGCTTCCGAGGATAACAAGAAACAGCTGTACGCGCCGGGCGGTTTTGCTCGCGGTCTACAGACACTCTCCGATACCTGCGAGATCCAGTACCCGTGCTCGACGTATTACGATGCAACCAAGGAAGGACAGATCAGGTGGGACGACCCGGACGTCGGGATTGATTGGCCGATCAAAGATGCACCAGTACTCTCCGACAAGGACCGAAATGCCCCGACTCTGAAGGAATGGTTGGCGCGAGCAGAGGCTGCTTTCTTTCGATTCGATACATGATCGATCTCGAGCGCGTTCTCGTCATTGGCGGTTCCGGCATGGTCGGCAGCCAGATTGATTTCGGCATCAAGCCTTCGCATGCGGAACTTGATATTACTGATCCGATTTCTGTGCAGCGTGGTTTCGCGGCTCACCGACCGTCAGTCGTTCTCCTCCTTGCGGGCATCATCGACGTAAAAAAAGCGGAGCATGACCCCGCGGTTGCGGAGCGCGTGAACGTCAAAGGAGCCGCGCATGTCGCCGATGCCTGCGCCAGAGCCAACATACCGCTTGTGTATTACTCGAGCTGCATGGTTTTCGACGGTACGAAACCGTCGCCGTATGTAGAATCGGACGTCCCGCATCCGCTCACGGTCTACGGAAAGACAAAATCTGCCGGCGAGACAGAGGTGCTGTCGCGCTCCCCAGGCTCTCTGGTCATTCGGACGGGCTGGCTTTTTGGGGGGTTTGAGCGCGACGTAAAATTTGTACATCGTTTCCACGATGCGCTCGTTGCTGGAGAATCAATTCGGGCGACAAATGACCGTTTTGGCTCACCGACATACGTGCCCGATCTTATCGCCGCAACCGTGAGCCTGATGCACGCAGGTGTATCCGGGATCATGCACGTCGTCAATAGCGGTGTCGTGTCGTATTTCACGGTTGCCGAAGAAATCAAGAAATTGACGGGTGCATCGGCGGAGGTCATTGGTATCACACAGCGGGAGCTTGATCCGCGCAGCGAGCCGCGTGGTGCCATGGAGGGGCTTGCGTCCGAACGAGGCATGCAGCTGCGTCCCTACGAAGAGGCGCTCGCGGAATACATTCACGCGCTTGCAAAGCGCTAATGTTCGTTTGACCCCTCTGCGGTCATGTTCTACACTCTGCCCGATGAGGATCCTTCTTTTCTCCGGTAGTCACTCACGGCACTACTTCCTCTTGCAAGGGATCGTGGAAAATTTCGAAGTGTGCGGCGTCGTTCACATGGAACGAGAACAATTGATTCCGGAGCCGCCGCTCGGCATCCCGGAGATCGACCGGACAAATTTCATCCGGCATTTCAAAGAGCGGCACGAGGCCGAGCTGAAATATTTTGGAGATGTGCGCGCACAGGACGTCTTTTCCGGTATTCCAATCCATTACTGCAATCTGCCGACGTTCAACACTGAGGAGACGTGCAACTTTGTCCGTGCACAGAAGCCAGACCTTGTTTTTATTTTCGGAGCAGGACTTATTAAAGAGCCGCTTATGTCGGTGCTGCCGTATGACAAAGTGAACGTGCACCTCGGTTTTTCTCCGTGGTATCGGGGGAGCGCGACGTTCTTTTGGCCGTTTTACAACATGGAACCGCACTGGACAGCTACTACGTTCCACCAGATTGTCCCTGAGATCGACGGAGGCCCTGTCATCCATCACACGCGAACGGAATTCAGGGAGGGTGACGGCATCCACGACATCGGGGCACGAACCGTTGTTGATTCGCGGAATGACGCCATTGCGCTTTTGAAGTTGCGGGAACAGCGCGCGTTCGTTGAAGTACCCCAGAAGACTCATGGACGACTGTACTTAAGCAAGCATTTCCGTCCGGAACATTTGCGCGTGATTTACAATACGTTCGACAATACCATGGTCGACGCGTACCTCCGCGGTGAGTTGTCGCGTCACGAGCCAAAGTTGGTTCGTGCGTTCTGAGCGCATGCGGAATGATATGCTCGGTTCGGTGGACACAAAAGTAATCCGACTCGTATATAACGTTGGCCACATCGAGAGGACCGAAGTGCGAGGTCATGTCGTCCTTGCATGCACCAAGGAGGTTGAACTCGCGCTTGAGTCGCAGGGTATTTCGTTCGTCTCCATCGCGACGTATCGAGAAGACTGCAGTCACACATGTCTTCGAGAGGCGGAGGAGTATGTGCAGAATCTCATCACTTCGGACGAATGGAGTTTTTTTGAATACCGCAGCGTCGATCTCGGAAGGGTGTTCGCGATGACACTGCAGGTCTTTCTGGCTGAGGCTCTCTACTGGACCAAGTTGCTTTCTCGCGCGCTTGACGACGTACCACCTGGTACGCGGGTCGAAGTGATCGAAATGCCGTTGCGCTCGGGCAGTCTTAACGAGTTTCGAAGCATCGTGTTCTCAAAATGCGCACGCGTGCTCTGCGCGAGACGTGGGCTCGAATATGCGCCGCGCGCAGGACGAGCGTCGCTCAATCATCTCGCGATCTCCATTGGGGGCACGGTCATCAGAATGGGCTTCTCGCTGTACAATGCGGCTGTTGCAACCTTCTCGCGTCGACGTCCCTTGATGCTCGTCGGCAGTGAATTGTGGAAAAACATAGCCCCTCTTATGCGCGCGCTGCCAGACGCCGAGCTGGTACTTCTCGATCGAGGTGAAATCCGCACAATGGGATTGCATGAGGCATGGAGGCATCGGGTACGATTCGCGCACCTTGATGAATATGCGGGCCGAGAAGCGCAGGGCAAAACGGATGCGGCAGCCAAGGCGCTCTACTCTCGTTGGCAAGATGCGCGGAAAGTGCTTCCCGAAATTCGATCCGGCGAAGAGTCGCTTACGGCGGTTGTGGCGGAGGCAATCGACCACCTCTTTCTTACTGACGTGCCTGAAGCGCTCGTCATGATCGAGGGTGCGTATGCACTCATGCAGCGACGGCAACCAGACGTCGTCGTACTGCGCGCAACGTCGAGTCGTCAACCACATTTCTCGATACTCGCGTTTGTTGCCCGTGCACTCGGCATCCCCGCGATCGAGATTCAGCACGGCGGCCACGAGTTCCTCCCCGACGGTTCACTCTCTCGGAAAAACCACACCGCCGAGCATCTGGCTGTGTACGGGCATCTGATACGCGATGAGATGCGCGCGGTCGGATACCGCGGCACCATTCACCCCGTTGGCTCGCCGCGATTCGACGTGTATGAACGCTTGCACAAGCGGCCTCACGACGGACTCGTCGTGACCTGTTTTGCTCCAACCGATCTGTATATCTCTGAATGGGACACGTACGAGGTCTTTCGCTGGCTCTCGGACGTTGCTGAGAGCCTCCGTGCGCTGCCAAATGCTCAAGTCATCGTAAAATTAAAACCAGGCTTGCCGCATCGTGCGTTCTACCGTGCGGCAATCGACCGTGTATTGAGCGGTACCCGGTATAAAATCGATGAATCAACGCCGCTCACCACGCTTCTCGCAGAGACTGACATTGCGATCAGCAGCAATTCTACTGTTATCCTAGAGAGCATGATGGCGCGTGTGCCAGTTATCCTTGCCGCGTTCCATTCCTGGGAAGTTGCGATTGCGCAGCGGCACCACTCACTCTACGAGCGAGACGGGGGACTTCTCATTGCTCGCTCCGGGGACGAATTGAGAGATCAACTCGCTGTGCTTGCTACCGACGCCAAGGCTAGAGAAAGCCTTGCGGCACGCGGGTATACATCGATCCATGCGCACCATTCATTCGATGGCCACGCCTCGGAGCGACTTGCTGGTGTGATTAGAAAGCTTGCGAGCGATTCTAAGCATACGAAAGCTTCATGACGACCATCAACCCACGTTCCGACCAATTGTCACCAGTGACGCGGTGTCCGCTATGTGGCGCATCTGAACGTACCATTTTCGAGCACGACCATGCCCTTCACGGCGATACGCCGTGCACCGTGCAATGCGATTCGTGCCGGCTGATTTACATGGATCGTGTGATCAAGACCGAGGAAATTGCTTCGGTCTACGCCGGCTACAATACAACGCGCGACGAACGCGACTCTGAGCTTGAAGCGAAACGTCGGATCATGTACCGTCAGGATTATGCGTACGTGCGACGTTTCCTTCCTCAACGCGGCCTCCTGTTGGACTTCGGGAGCGGCACGGGAGAATTTTCGGGACTTTTCGAGGACTGTGAGGTGCATGGCATTGAAGTCGATGACGCTGCGCGTGCACATGCCGCGATCCGATTCCCGGCATTGCAGATGCACGCAAATGCCGCGTCGGCGCCGCACGGTCCGTACGACGCGATCGTGTTTAGGGGGACGCTTCAATACGCGCCGGATCTGCGCGCCATTGTTGATTTGTGCACGGAACGTACACGCACGGGAAGTTTGATCTTCATACTCGCGACGCCGAACGCGGAGTCGCTGCTCGCACAAACGCAAAAAGAATACTGGGCGCTTGCGAACGCATACGAGCATCGGTATTGGTTGAGCGTCCCGCATTTGCAACGGCTTTTCGGGGATTCGTTCGAGCTTCGGGATCGAGATTTCCCGTACCTGAACACGCCGTATGAGCGCTACACTGATGATCTGAAAAAGGTGCTGGCCATTGCGCGAGGAGAGAACGTAAAGGAGAAATTTCCCTTTTTTGGATCGATGATGAATGTCGTGTTCCAGCGAAGGTAGCGATATGCGCGAGTCACACCACAGAAGCGGCGAAGAGATGCACGAACTTGCGACACAGCTTTTCCCAATCTGCCGGAGTATTACCGGTGACGGCGTTCGGAAGACGCTCGCGATCCTGCAGGAACGTATTCCCCTCACCGTCACCGAAATCCCGAGTGGGACTATCGCGTTCGACTGGAAGGTGCCGAAAGAATGGAACGTTCGCGAGGCGTATATTGAGGACGAAGCGCAAAACAGGATTGTCGATTTTACTCGTCATACGCTGCATGTCGTCGGGTATTCTTCACCCGTAGACGCGCATCTATCACTCGCAGAACTACAGCCACACCTTCACTCGCTACCCGACATGCCCGATGCGATTCCGTACGTCACGTCGTACTATAGGGAAGACTGGGGGTTCTGCATCACCCACAACGAACGAGAACGGCTCAAAGAGGGTACGTATCATGTTCGCATCGACAGCGAGCTGAAAGACGGGTCGCTTACATACGGTGAATACGTGATTCCCGGTGAGTCAGAGAAAGAAGTGTTGCTTTCGACGTATGTGTGTCATCCATCACTTGCGAACGACAACCTCTCGGGCCCGGTTGTTGCAACGTATCTTGCCCAGTGGCTTGCGGAAGAGCGACGACGATATACGTATCGCATAGTGTTTATCCCAGAAACGATAGGAGCGCTTGTCTATCTTGCGCGCAACCTCGCGTCGCTGAAACAGAATGTGACTGCCGGATTCGTACTGACGTGCCTCGGTGACGAGCGCGCATATTCATACCTGCCGTCGCGTTCCGGCGCTACGTTTGCCGACCGGATTGCAACCCGCACGCTTTCTGAACTCCACCCCGGATTTATTCGCTATACGTTTCTTGACCGTGGAAGCGATGAGCGACAGTATTGTGCGCCGGGGGTCGACCTACCCGTTGTGTCAATTATGCGCAGCAAGTACGAGACCTATCCGGAATACCACACGTCGAAAGATGACTTGTCGTTTATCACCTCGAACGGTCTGCATGGATCGTTTGAGATGTTAAAACAGATGCTGCAGCGCATAGAAAAAAGTGTGCGATACGTTGCGACCACGATCGGCGAACCACAACTTGGCCAACGCGGTCTCTATGAGAAGGAACATATGAAAATGACCCGTAACATTCTTGCATACGCGGATGGAACGCGTGACGTAGACGACTTGGTTGAAGCTGTGCGGGCGCCTCGAAACGATGTGCTTTCGCGGATCGAGAGGTTACAGCAAGCTGGCCTCCTCGTAGAAGACAAATAGCACTATGGCTCTTTTAGGGGTACACATCATCATCCAAGCACGCATGAATTCGACGCGGTTGCCTGGAAAAGTCCTCAAACCATTTGTGGGCGAATATACTTTTCTGCAATGGATCGTCGAGCGCCTCCGGACGTCCGAGGTGGCGGAACATGTGATCGTGGCGACATCAACCGCATCGGAGGACGATATGATTGCGTCACTGTGCGTGCAAAGCGAATACGATTATTATCGGGGGAGCGAAGAAGACGTGCTTTCCCGCTACTGGTCTGCGTCCCAACGATTTAACAGTAAAATAATCGTTCGTGCGACGTCCGACAATCCGTTCATCGACGTGCTCGAGATGGATCGCTTGGTGCGGGTACTTGTCGAGGAGGGATTAGCATATGCGAATAACCACGTAGGAGGATTACCAGTCGGAGCAGGAACAGAATGTTTTACGCAGGCAGCGCTTGAGCGAGCGTCGATCGAGGCGCACGATGCGTTTGATCGCGAACATGTAACACCTTATTTTCGGCGCAACTCGGCGTCATTTCCTCAAAAAAATATCGACGCGCTTTTAAAACATCCACTCGCACCTTCGGTGCGGCTGACCCTGGATACACCCGAAGACTATGATTTCTTTATTTCGCTTGGTCGGAGCCTCCGCGTAGATGGGCTACAGAACCAGCCATCTACTACCGACGTGCTCAACCACCTCGCAAAACATCCGGAATTAGTCGCGATTAACAACCACGTTCTCCAAAAGACGTTTCCAAAGCTTTGAGGCCCGGCCGAGCACCGCTTCGTCAGATTTGACATCTGACGATTTGAAGTGCATAAATGCATGCGTGAACGGAGCATGAAAAAAAGCACAGCAATCAAGGTCAGTATTGTCATCACCTGCTATAACAAGGAGCGGTACGTTGCCCGCGCAATCAATAGCTGCATCAACCAGGACTTCCCGACCGATCAGTACGAGATCATTGTCGTTGACGACGGATCGACCGATAACAGTCGTGACACCATCTCACTCTACGAGGGATTTGCAGGATATCATTTCATTCGCACTACATTCCTCCGTAAAAACCGGGGACCCGCACACGCCTCGAATGTTGGGATCAAAATGGCGCGGGGCGAGTACGTCGTCCGCGTCGATGCGGACGACTATATCCATAAAGACTTTCTCCGCACGATGGTCGATACGCTGCGATGGAACCCTGATATCGGTTTCGTGTACTGCGATTTGATCATGGTCACCGGCTCAGGCGCGCCTGACCAGCGCGTGTTCGCACGCAATACCAAAAGTAGGCTGCTTAATCACGGTGCCGGGGTTATGTTTCGGAAATCGCTGCTCCAAGAATTGCGCGGGTACGATCCGAGTTTGCGCAACTGCGAGGACTACGAGCTTCTATTGCGTCTACTCAAAAAGAATTCCGGCTATCACTTGCGTCTCCCGTACTATCGTTACTTTAAAGAAGGCAGCGCGCTGAGTACGAAACATGCAGAGCGCCGCCGGCTCCAGAAGGCACTGCGCGCGCGCCACAGGGCATGACGTCAACAATGTATCGCGCTTGTTTACGCAGACGCTTTGCCCTACAATCCCCCCTATGGCTGTTGTGAAGATCGGTACACGAGCGGTGGGCGACGGAGCGCCAGCGTATATCATTGCAGAAGCAGGTGTAAACCACAATGGTTCACTCGCGCGCGCCAAGCAGCTCATACGAGAGGCGGCTAAGGCGGGTGCAGACGCGATTAAGTTCCAGACGTACAAGGCGGAAAAACTGGTGACGAAGCAGGCGCCGCGGTTTTGGGATTGGAAGGGAGAAGTAAAGAAGAAGGGAACGCAATATGATTCATATTCACTCCTCGATAAGTTCCCACTCGAGCATTACCCCGAGCTGATCGCACTCTGCAAGAAAGAAGGTATTGAGTTCCTCTCAACCCCATTTGATGAGGACAGCGCCAAAGCGTTGGTGAAGTTCGGGATGAAAGCGATCAAAGTGTCGTCGTCAGACGTCACCAACCTTCCGTTTCTTTCATACCTTGCAAAATTTAAACTGCCGATCCTGCTCTCAGTTGGAGCTTCCACGCTCGGTGAGATCGAAGAGGCCGTGCGCGTTATTGAAGAGGCGGGCAACAGGAAAATCGTGATCATGCAATGCACGCTCATTTATCCGACGCCGGACGAACATGCGAATCTGCGCGTCATTCCGACACTGGCAAGCGTGTTTCCGGACTACCCCATTGGACTTTCCGACCACACGCTTGGTACAGCGATACCGCCGGCTGCAGTAGCGCTCGGCGCATGCATGATTGAGAAGCACTACACTGTGGATAAAACACTCGGGAAAAGCGCGGACCACTGGCTCTCGGTTGATGCGAAAGAATTGAAGGAGATGGTGGACGCGATCCGGCGTGTTGAAAAAGCACTCGGCTCGGCGCGAAAATACGTCCTCCCCGAGGAGCACCACACGTATCTCTATGATAAGCGATCACTCGTTGCCGCGCAGGACATACCTGAAGGCGCAACGATCACGAAGAAAATGCTCACGCACAAACGCCCCGGGACGGGGATTCGACCAAAATATCTCGACATCGTCATTGGCCGCACGGCACGCACAGATATCCCCGCAGACACCACGATTACGTGGGATATGGTATAGCAAGGGCTCGCTATTTAATCGCGAACGTGAAGTAGCCGCTCACTTGGCGGCTCTTGTCATAGAGAAGTCGGTCGAGCCAATTGACCCAGTCAGTGTTCCGGGAGAACAGCGGAATAAGGTTCACCAGTGTCGCGATGGGACCACGGACGGGCTCCATGTCGACTGATGAAAAATCGCGGAGCAGGTACTCTAGCCCGTCGTACGTGAAGCGGAAGAAATCGCCGTAGTATCCCGGCTCGGGATGGTAGTAGTAGATGAAGGGCGTATACATAAAAAGGTAGCCACCCGGCTTGAGCACACGATACATTTCAGCGACGGCCTTATGCGGCTCTTCGACGTGTGCGAGGACCGCGATGCACAGAATAGCATCGACGCTGTTATCGGTGAGTGGTAGCGCACGTATATCGCCGACAATGTCCGGCTGATAGTCGGGAACTTTATCAAGCACCTTGTAGTCAACGGTGGGCAGATACACCCGCACCCACTCGTTCTCTTTCTCATGGCGATTCGATTTCTCGATGCGAAGGCCGCCACCGATATCGATAATCGTGTGCTTCTCTTTGAAGATGCGCTCAACGCGGTCTCGGAAAAAACGATTCCAACTGTTCATACATGGTAGTATATCTCGCGATCACTACATCACCGTACATCCTTTTCGCGCCGTACGAGCATGATCCATTGTCCCCAGAGTATTGCGAACGAGGCCGCGGTTGAAATAAACCGGCCAACAATAACACCGAGGATGCCATAGAGGGGAGTAAGAATGAGTGCACTGAGAATGAATGTTCCCGCTGGGACATTTCTCAAGTACAGCCATGAGCGCGGGGTCACGTGAAGACGGGATTGTACTGCGGCCCCAAGAAACGTAAGCGGCAGTTCAAATGCCAAAAGAACGGCGAGCAGCTGCGTGTAGGGTACTGATTCCATGTATTCGGAAAATAATATCCGAAACACGAATGGGGCAACGGCAATGTACGAGAGAGAGATAAGGACGCCGATTCCAAAAAGCTGTCCGAGCCGAAGCCACAGTCGATCATCAATGCTTTCAACAGTACGGACAGACAGCTTCGGCAGAGCGAGTAGTGGCACGTTTTTATACGCTCCCCGGATTTGCTTGATCGGGGCCGACGCAAACGTATATATCGCGACACCAAGAGGTCCGAGGTAATGGAACAGAAGGATGTTGTCGAGATACAGCCCGACCTGATTGATTACCTCGTTGAAACTTAGATGCACGCCGTACCGCAACGTTTCCGGCTCAGTTGCCGTATTGACCGGATTGCGCCGCAACACGCGGAGCATGATTATTGTCTGTGCAAGCGTCTGTGGAATAAAGTAGGCGGCAAGCACGACGTAGAGATTGTCGGTGATGGCGAGCGCTGCAAGCAATATGCCGACGAAGACGGCTCGCGTAATGAGAAAGTACCACGCGGTTTCGGCAAACATTTTTCGTCCTGCGAGCAGCGCGCCATACATGCTCGATATCTCTACCAGCGGCACGAATGGTGCGGCGAGTGCGAAGGCGAGCGCAAGCTCTAGGTTGTTGAAAAAGAGATAGTATGCCGCGAGACCGAGGCTTCCAAGCGTGCCCAGGGTTCCCCACTGGAGTCGCATCATGAGGCCGGGCACGAATGATCCCTCGTAACCTCGGGCGACAGCCTGCGTCAGAGCACTTCCGATGCCGGTAAGTGCCGGTATCGCGAACAGTCCGGCGAACGATATGACATATCGGTACGTCCCATAAGTCTCCGCCGGCAGCAGGTTCGCGAACGCGATGGCGAGCACGAACGAAGACGTCGTTGAAACAAATTGTCCGATCGAAAGCCAGAAGCCGCCACGGGTGAGGTAGACCATGTCGGTCTTGGTGTATTGTTCGCTCCAGCGGAGGAGTGAATAGAGTTTGTCGTGTATCAGGGCCATGTGGTACGCGCGTGTGTTTCTTATACTCCCTGTATCATTCGTTGCAAGCCGCTTACGGTCGTGCTCAACCGGTACAGTTCGTCCGTTCCGTCGAGGGTGTAGCGGGGGAGCTTGAAGCAGTTATGCGCTGAAGTGCACTCTCCCGGCCTTGTGGTGAGGGACGCGATGAATCCTGCATCACGGAGTATTGCCACGGTTTCGTCCGTAAAGTCACGTGCTCCACCGTTTGGATACGCGAAAATCGGAAGTGGCGCCAGTCCGCGGGCTGTAAGGATCTCGTGCGACGCTCGGATTTCCTCGCGCGCTTCCGCACGAGAGAGTTGCGACAGAATCGGATGTGTCACAGTGTGCGCGGCGAATGTCATGCCACTCGTGCGCATATCTTGCATCTGATCCCACGTCATCGGTGCGTACTCGCTCTCGTGCAGCAGCGGCACGAGATCGCGTCCTGTTTGTGCGACCAGTGAACCCAAAAAAGCCTCTTTATGCTGTGCGGAGAGTCGTTTGAGGTATGGACGAAGCACTTCATCGGCGGCGATTCGCTCCTCGCGAGTGGTAAGTGGCAGTGTCCGTGGGCCATCCGGAAGCTCCACAGTGATGCGATCGCGGTGCGAACCAAGCGCGTATTCAAGACGGTCAACAGGCAACGGCGCTCCTTCAATGAAGCCCGTGGTGATAAAAAAAGTTGCCGGGACACCGGCGTCGCGCAAGATTGGGAACGCGTCGGTGTAGTTGTTGGCATAACCGTCATCGAACGTGATCGCGAGAGGTGGCTTCTCATATGCAACCCCGATAGTCTCGATGAGTGTTGAGAGCGGAAGGAGTGTAAAATGTTGCGTAAACCACTGGATATGTTTCGCGAAATTGTCGGTCCCGACGAATTTGCGGCGGTAGTTGAAAATACCATCGCCTTGTTCGCGGGTGATGCCGTGATAGAGTACGATGGTCGCACGTTTCTTTTTGCGGCGAAGCGCAAGGAGGGGAAGACCGGTCGCAGCGAGGCCCTTGAGAACCAAGGACCGTAGGCGGCGCGCCGCGTTCCCGTCTGAAGTAGTGTGAACCACAGCGCAATACTAGTACGACTGCGGGTCAAAAGCCATACTGCGGACACTGGTACCACATCACCTATTAAGCCCACTAGATACCAACACTATGTCTTCGACGGCACAGAGTACACCGCTGGTGATCGATCGTAGCCAATACAGCTACTATGACCGCGACCTCGAAAAGCTATGCGCGTTTATTGTTCCACAGGGCGCATCAGTACTTCGAATGAATCGTGAGACAGGAGGGGTATTTCCGTCGGGCCGATACGAGTATGTTGTGATGGCCGATGTCATCGGTTCTTCGCCTGACGTCAACACGCTTTTCGACCGCACTCGGCAATTGCTCTCCGATGACGGAAGAATTGTACTGACATTTCGTAACCGTCTGTGGAGACCGTTGTTTTTTGCCGTCGCAACAGCGCGTCGGAAGACGTCGGCTCGTTCGCAGAACTGGTTTTCCGCAAGCGACGTTCGGAATATGCTCCATCTTTCTGACTTCGAGGTGGTGCGCAGCGGGAGACGCCTCCTGTGTCCCGTATATATTCCATTAGTTAGCGCAGCACTCAACGCGTTTGGGCAGCTTCCTCTTGTGAACCTGCTTTGCGTCACGCACTTTATTATTGCGCGCCCGATCCGCCATAGGCGAGACGAGTACTCGGTTTCAGTCGTTGTTCCCGCGCGCAATGAGGAAGGGAACATTCGCGCGATTGTTGAGCGAATGCCGGTTTTCGGGACGGCGCAAGAGCTTATCTTTGTAGAAGGAAACTCGAACGACGGTACATGGCGAGCGATACAAGACGCGGTTGCACACTACTCCGGTCCCATAACAGTTAAAGGGGTACAGCAAGATGGCCGGGGGAAAGCAGACGCGGTACGTAAGGGTTTCGCAATGGCCCGCGGTGATGTTGTGATGATACTTGATGCAGATATTACGGTTGCCCCAGAAGATCTCCCAAAGTTTTACGAAGCAATCGCTCAGGGAAAGGCCGACTTCGTGAACGGTTCCCGACTTGTGTATCCAATGGAAAAGCGGGCGATGCGCCCGCTCAATATGCTCGGGAATATGTTCTTTGCCGCATTGCTTTCGTGGCTGATCGATCAGCGTCTCACGGATGCACTCTGCGGCACAAAAGCGCTGCGGAAGAAGGATTTCGAGGCGATCGAAAAGAATCGCGCTTTTTTCGGCGATTTTGACGCGTTCGGCGATTTTGACCTCCTTCTTGGCGCTGCCAAGCAGAATCTGAAGCTCTGTGACTTGCCGATACGATATCGCGCACGCTCGTACGGAACGACAAATATCCGTCGGTTTTCACACGGCTGGCAGCTTCTCAAGATGTGCGCGTTCGCCGCACGGAAGATGAAATTCTATTGACTTCGTAGTAGAGTAGCCGGACATGAAGAAAGCACTTATCACCGGCGTGACCGGTCAAGACGGCAGCTATCTAGCCGAGCTTCTCCTCGAGAAAGGCTACGACGTCCACGGCATCATTCGTCGTGCGAGCACCTTCAACACCGATCGTGTCGACCATTTGTACGTCGACCGTCATGTATCGGGGAGTCGATTCCACATCTACCATGGCGATCTGAGCGACGGTTCAAATATTGCGCGACTCCTTGACACGATTAAGCCGGATGAGATTTACCACCTTGGGGCGCAAAGTCACGTACGGGTGAGCTTCGATATTCCTGAATACACTGCCGACGTGACCGGCATTGGTACACTCCGGTTGCTCGACGGAATCCGCGAGACGGGACTTCGGTGTAAATTCTACCAAGCTTCCTCGTCCGAAATGTTTGGCAAGGTGCGAGAGACGCCTCAACGGGAGACGACGCCGTTTTATCCTCGGAGCCCCTACGGAGTTGCGAAGGTGTTTGCGTACTGGATGACCGTGAATTATCGCGAATCCTACGGACTGTTCGCGAGCAATGGAATCCTCTTTAACCACGAATCACCGAGACGCGGAGAAACGTTCGTATCGCGCAAGATTTGCAAGGGCCTGGCGCGCATCACAGCAGGGCTGCAGGACAAACTATACCTCGGTAATCTTGACGCGCGGCGCGACTGGGGCTACGCGAAGGAGTATGTCGAGGGAATGTGGCGGATGCTGCAGCACAAAAAACCCGACGATTTCGTACTCGCAACCGGCGAAACGCACACCGTACGTGAATTCGCTGAGGAGGCGGCCACGTTGTGCGGATTCTCAATCGTGTGGAAAGGAAAAGGTCGCGCTGAGCGCGGTATCAATACGAAGACAGGGAAAACCATTATCGAGGTTGATCCGTACTACTACCGACCGGCAGAGGTCGACTGTCTCATCGGTGACGCATCAAAGGCTCGCAAGCTCCTCGGTTGGAAGCCGAAAGTGAAATTTAAAGAACTCGTGCGCATCATGACAGATGCTGAACTCGCCGCGGTAGGATTGAAGGTGCATGGATAAAAACGCGAAAATCTACGTTGCGGGGCATGCCGGGCTCGCCGGAAGTGCGGTGGTGCGCGCACTGCAGGCAAAAGGGTATACGAATCTCGTCCTGCGGACGCATCAAGAACTCGATCTCCTGGATGAGAGCGCGACCAAGGCTTTTTTCGAGTCCGAGAAACCGGAATACGTCATTCAGTGTGCGGCGCGTGTCGGCGGCATCATCGCGAATAGCACGTATCCGGCGGATTTCCTGATTGAGAATCTGAAGATACAAAATAATGTCATCTGGAACGCGCATCTACTGGGAGTAAAAAAGCTTGTGTTTGTAAGCAGCGCTGCGATCTATCCGCAGGAGGCTCCGCAGCCGGTCAAAGAAGAATATCTCCTCTCCGGCCCGTTCGCCCCGGCGCACGAGGCGTATGCCGTCGCGAAGATTGCCGGCATGACGCTCTGCAAAAAGTTGTCCACGCAATATGGAAAAACGTTCATTTCCGTTGTTCCGACGAATTTGTATGGCCCGAATGATCGATTCGACAAGGAGCAGGGACATGTCGTCCCCGGCCTTTTGCAGCGAATGCATGAGGCGAAGCAAAGTGGCGATCCGACTTTTACGGTGTGGGGCACCGGTAACGCGCGGCGGGAATTTCTGTATGCGGATGATTTCGCAGATGCAATTCTATTTCTTTTCGAAACATACGACAAGCCGGAATTTCTCAATGTCGGCGTCGGCGAAGACATCTCGATTCGGGAGCTTGCCGAGAAAGTACAATCGGTCGTTGGCTACACAGGGGAGCTTGTGTACGACACGTCGAAGCCGGAGGGCCCGCAGCGACGGTTACTCGACAGCGGGAGGTTGCACCAATTGGGCTGGAAGCACTCGACCCCCCTCGACGAAGGCCTCGAGAAGGCCTACGAGTGGTTTGTTGCGCACAAAACGCAGCATGTCACGTAGACGCGTTTTCGTCTCCTGTTACCATATATTGTGATGAGAGAAAATGCTCTGGAAGGCCCAGTATTGTCACGTGAAGCCAAGCGGCGGAGATTTTTCGAGTCATTTGCGCGATCCCATGCGAGTGCCTTTAGGCCCCACTGGAAACAGGGACAGACACTTGGCCCTGGACCCGACATATGGAGAAACGTGTCTGAGCATTGTCTGGTTGAGGCAGTACTTGCCGACGTGCTTTCAGAACTTCTGGCGCTTGCGCCAGTACGCCGCGACATCGTGGTTCGTGCAGCGATAGTGCACGACTGGTTTAAAAAACACGAAAAGCGCATACTACGTGAGGCGCGAGATCGAGGGCAGTCTCCGCTCGAAGCCTATGAACAGAGCAGAACAGAGGATGCACATCAGCTGCGAGCGCTCGGAGTGGACGAAGAGATTATTCGCATAGCTGATGCGGTCGTTCCACATGATCGGAGAGGACCCCAGACGATCGAAGAAAAAATCATGTGGTATGTCGACGGGATAACGTCCAATACCGAGCCAGTGCGGTTTCGCGAACGATTCGATAATCTCGAACGAGGCTGGGACGGCGAGCGCGAAGATCCCGCCCGTGCCGCATCAAATAGGGATTTCAGCGACATGTTTCGACAGAGATACGGCGGCGTTCCACTGTATCAGGTGCAGCGTGGACTGGCCGATCTCATCGAGCCTGAGCTTGCTTCACTCGCGCATTTCAACGGGAATGCGGTTGATTTCCCGCTTTATTTGAGGCAAAAAATCGACGAGCGCATCAGCCACTATGGGGCGCGTCGCCCCTCATGGTTTACTCGTAGATTTTTGGGACGGAAGTGATATTGTGCCGTGATGAGAAATGCTCTTAAGAAAAAGAAGGAGACATGGGTTGCGGTTTCCGGCGGGTTCGACCCGCTCCACATCGGACACGTACGTATGTTTAAAGCGGCACGCAAGCTCGGTGACAAGCTCGTTGTCATACTGAACAACGACCACTGGCTGAAGGATAAAAAAGGTTTTTCGTTCATGCCGGAAAAGGAGCGCGCTGAGCTTATCAAGGCGCTTCCCTTCGTTGATAAGGTCGTGCTCACGGGGCATAGCCCAAAGGATCCGCCGGGGAGCCCCTATCATCGCGGCGTGTCGCGCGAGCTCAAGCGCCTCAGACCCGCAGTGTTTGCAAACGGTGGCGACCGCAATAGGAAGGATGCGAGGAATGTCCAATCGCCGCTTCACTGGGACATCAAGACGTGTAAAGAGCTCGGCATCCAGATGGCATACAACGTCGGACATGGGGGGAAAGTGCAGTCTTCATCGTGGATGATCAAAAATGCCGCGCGACACGTGGCGCGCAACATCCGGCCGTGGGGGGAATTCTATAATTGGGATACGGGAAAGAAGTGGCATTTGAAGACCATCTACGTGAAGCCAAAATCGCGTCTAAGTCTTCAATACCACAATCACCGGAGTGAACATTGGGTTCTCGTCGAAGGAGAGGCGATGGTACTGACCATCCGCGATGGTAAGGAAGAGCGCGTTCCACTGAAATACGGTGACATTTTCTGGGTGGAGAGAGGCACGCCGCATCGGCTTATGTCGGAGAAAGGGGCGATCATTGTCGAAGTAGCGCTCGGCCAGTTTGACGAGGACGACATCGTGCGTCTGGACGACGATTTCGGCCGGCTACAAGGCTGATCGCGAGTGCCGTGATACAATCCCGCCATGCAGATTGAAAGAACGCTGCAGTATATCGTGCTTACTGCAGTCTTTGTGGTGCCTTTTTTGGCGCTCTACGTCTCGAACTCGATGTTCTTTCCGTTCATAACGGGTAAGAATTTCGCATTTCGCATTCTTGTCGAAATTGCCGCTTCCGGCTGGCTTGCGCTGGCGCTCGTCAATCCCGCGTACCGTCCACAACGAACGTGGCTCCTGTGGGCATTCGGCGCTTTCGTGATCCTGATCGGCATTTCAGATCTTCTCGGTGTGTATGCGTTCAAGAGTATGTGGAGCAACTTTGAACGCATGGAGGGGTGGATCACGCTTGCCCACCTTTTTGCCTATTTCGTTGTCACGGTCTCAGTCTTGAATACGGAGAAATTGTGGCGCGCCTGGTGGTACACAACACTGGGTGTCTCTGCGATCGTAGGACTCATCGGCGTATTCCAGTTATTTGGCTGGGTCCCCATCAATCAAAGTGGCAGCCGCCTCGATGCGCGGCTAGGAAACGCCACGTACGCCGGCATCTACATGCTTTTCCATATTTTTATGGCAGCATTTTTCCTGGCTCGAACGTGGGTGAACGAGCCACGAAATAGAAAAATTGCGGCGTGGCTGTTTGGCTCGTTGATCGCGCTCAATTCGACGGTATTGTTCTTTACGGCGACGCGCGGCGCAATCCTCGGCCTACTCGGAGGCGCAGCGTTTTCAGCGCTCCTCTTGGTGGTATGCACGTCAGACGCACGGGCGCGACGGTACGCAAGTATCGGCATTATCGGTCTTATTGTTCTCGCCGGAGCATTCTGGATGGTGCGCGATTCGTCCTTCGTCCGCAGCGTTGATCCGCTCTATCGCCTCGCGACGCTCTTCGACGGCACGGTTTCGTCTCGTTTTATGAACTGGGGGATGGCGTGGGAAGGTATCAAAGAAAGACCAGTTCTCGGCTGGGGGCAGGAGAATTACGCGGCGGTGTTCGACAAATACTATGACCCCGACATGTGGGGCCAAGAGCCGTGGTTCGACCGGGTGCACAATATCATCCTTGATTGGCTGATCGCCGGTGGCGTCCTCGGCCTCCTCGCGTACCTTTCTCTCTACGTGTTCGCGCTCCTCATGCTCTGGCGCAGTGAGGCCTTTGCACCGTATGAGCGTGCGATCCTCACCGGATTGTTTGCGGGCTACTTCTTCTACAACCTGTTCACGTTCGATAACATCACGAGCTATATCCTCTTCGTCTCCACACTCGCTTACATAAGCGTGCGTTCGCAGGGCGATGCTGTGCCGCAGCGATCGTCGACGACCGAATCGAAAGCAGTCGCCGTATCCCTCGGTGCCCTCGTGCTCGCGGTAGTCCTTGTGTGGTGCGTGAATGCGGATGCAATCCGTCAAAACCGACTGCTCATCCAAGCCATTCAACCGCAGACCGGAGGCGCATCACGAAACCTCGAGCTATTTAAAGAAGCGCTCGCAATCAGCAGCGTCGGCAATCAAGAGACGCGCGAGCAGCTCTCGCATGCGGCAATTGCGGTAGTTAATACACAGGATCAGCCGATCGAGATCAAACAGCAATTCCTTCAGACGGCAGTCGAGGCGCTCGAGAAGCAAATTGAGGACTCGCCGCACACGGCTCGGGCCCCGTTTTTCCTCGGCATTTTGCTTGATCATGCCGGCGCATACGAGGAGGCCAAAGCAGCGCTCGAAAAAGCGCACGCACTCTCCCCGAGAAAACAATCAATCCTCTTCGAGCTCGGTCTTAACGCCTTTGCGCGCAATGCGCCGCAGGAAGCAGTCGCGTATTTCAGGGAGGCGTATGAACTGGCGCCGGCATATCGAGATGCACGCATCTACTACGTCGCGGCGCTTGTCCGCGTGGGCGATGATGCGGCGGCAGATGCGGTCTTGCAACCGCTTATCGACGCAGGCACGGCCGCCGATCAGCGCCTCGCAAACGCGTATGCGCAACGTGGGGCTTTCGGGAACATCATTGAGATTTGGACCGGGCACATTGAAAAAAATCCGCAGGACGCGCAGGCGCGCTTTCTTCTTGCCGCCGCCTACTACGAAGCGGGAAACGCCGCGGCCGCGATTCGCATATTGGAAGAAGCCAAAGCCGCAATACCGTCCGCCGCAGCGGATGCCGATCAGCTGATTCTCCAGGTGCGTGGGGGCGTGCAGGCAGAGTAATCACCATCATTTGTCCGCGGGCGGTTTTCGCGCTATACTGGCGCAGTGAGTGTCACAAAGCTGTGATTCTTCCAAAATGAAAGGCCAAGCTCCCGCCATCCGGCGGGTGTTTGGTTTTTATACGCTACCCAAGTGAGGCTTGGGTTGATTGCATAAAAACCAAACACCGGCCGCAGCGGGGCACCCACCTCCGGTGGGTCGCGAGGCGGTCCCGCGAGCGCGAAGCGACTTGTGGGTGTTTGGTTTTTGAAATGCGTCTTGTGGTACACTGCTGTGCAGAAGAAGGATGCAGCGCGCAGGGCGGCGGCACTCACATAACTTTCACTTTGGAGCTCGCACCCGTCCTGCGCTCTGCACCGTTCGATGCATCGTCGACATATCAGAAATATGCGCGAAAAAATTTTCGTTGCGTTCGAAAATAAAAAGTTATCCACAGCGCACGCGTAAAAAAATATTTTTTTCTGTATCGAATGCAATAATGCATAAAACGCATCGTGCATTTGAAATTTTTTGCAGATGCGGGTCGATTAGTTAGTCCCTAGGGAAACTACAAATCGTATGGCAAAGAAGAAAAAGGCAAAGAAGAAGTCGAAGCGCCGCTAGCGCTTCACCCGTCGGATTCTCAGAATTCGAACGGGCAAGCTTCCCCGAAAATCTCTCCCTCGTTGGAGAGATTTTCGTTTTAAGGTAGGATGATTCGATGTCATTTTTTCGCAGGATATTCGGCGACGAAAACGCGCGCGCCCTGAAGCGCGCGGAGGCGATCGTGCCTCAGGTAAACCGCCTTGAGGACGCATGTAAGGCGCTGACCGATGAGGCGCTCAAGGCAAAAACCGCCGAGTTTAAGGCGCGCGTAAAGACGGGCGAAACGCTCGATCAACTGATGCCGGAAGCGTTCGCCGTCGTCCGCGAAGCATCTCGGCGCACGCTGGGACAGCGGCACTTTGACGTCCAACTCATCGGCGGCGCGGTACTGCATGAGGGAGGGATCGCAGAGATGCGGACCGGTGAAGGCAAGACCTTGGTCGCGACGCTTCCCGCATACTTAAACGCCCTACGAGAGAGGGGTGTGCACATTGTGACGGTCAACGACTACCTTTCACGTCGCGATGCCGTATGGATGGGGCAGATTTATCACGCGCTTGGGCTTACGGTCAGCGTCATTAATCACGAATCATCATTCATATACGATCCGAACGCAGTGCCGCAGGACGCAAAAGACACCGACGACTCACAGCGCGACACGACGGGCTCATTCCATGTTGTACACGAATTTCTGCGCCCCTGTACGCGAGGGGAGGCGTACGCCGCGGATATCACCTACGGCACCAACAACGAATTCGGCTTCGATTACCTGCGCGACAATTTGGAATACGAGCCCGGTGCCATTCGGCAAAAGGAACACCATTTCGCGATCGTCGATGAAATCGACTCGATCCTAATCGACGAGGCGCGCACGCCGCTTATCATTTCCGCGCCAGTTGCGGATGCCGAAGGGCTGTACCAGAAATTCGCCGCCATTGCGTCGACGCTGAAGGAAGACGAGGACTACACTATCGATGAAAAGCACCGCGCAATCCAATTGAGCGACGCCGGCATCGAAAAGGCGGAAGCGGCGCTCGGCATCGGTTCGATTTACACCGACGCCGGCATCAAGTATGTCCATCACCTGGAAACCGCGGTACGGGCAAAGGCGCTTTATCGCCGCGATAAGGACTATGTCATTCGCGGCGGCGAGATCGTCATCGTCGACGAATTCACCGGCCGTCTGCAGCCGGGCAGGCGCTGGAGCGACGGCTTGCACCAGGCGATCGAGGCGAAGGAAGGCGTTGCAATCCAGCGCGAGAGCCGGACATTTGCCTCGATCACGTTCCAAAACTATTTTCGACTGTACGACAAGCTCGCCGGCATGACCGGTACGGCGGCGACGTCGTCCGAAGAGTTCTACAAAGTGTACGGTCTCAATACGGTCGTCATCCCGACCAACAAGCCGTCGCAGCGTACCGACCACGACGACCAGATGTTCCAGACCGAGGAAGGGAAATTCCGCGCAATCGTCAAACGGGTGAAAGAATTGCATGCAAAAGGGCAACCGGTCCTCGTCGGCACCGTTTCGGTGGAGAAAAACGAGATCCTCTCGACACACTTCAAGGCAGAGGCAATCCCGCACGAGGTCTTGAACGCCAAAAATCACGAACGCGAGGGTGAGATTATCGCGCAAGCCGGCCGGAAGGGTGCGGTGACCATTGCGACGAACATGGCTGGCCGTGGCGTCGACATCAAGCTCGGTGGCAACCCGGCAACCCCTGAAGAGGAACAGGAGGTAAAGTCGCTCGGCGGCCTCTTTGTCCTCGGCACGGAGCGCCACGACGCGCGTCGGATCGACAACCAGCTCCGCGGTCGCGCCGGCCGCCAGGGCGACCCCGGCGAGACACAGTTCTTCGTCTCGCTCGAAGACAGTCTCATGCGTATTTTTGCAAACGACGTCATCAAGCGTGTCATGGGCACGTTTGGCATTCCTGAGGACGAACCCATCTACAATTCGATGATCACGAAGTCTCTGGAGCGCGCACAAACGCGCATTGAAGAGATTAACTTCGATTCCCGCAAGCACGTCCTCGCGTTCGACGACGTCCTGAACGTCCAGCGTAAAAGCGTCTACGGCCGCCGCCGGGCACTCCTCCTTGGGGGGGACGAAGCGCTCGAAGAAGAACTGAAGCGGCTCCTTGCTCTCGATCCGGAAGGGAAGCTTCGTGAAGCGGTCGCCGCCGGTCGTGAAAAGCATGGCGAGCAATTTCCAGTAACGGTACGGCGCTTCCTCTTGCAGACCATCGATTTGCTTTGGGTCGAGCATCTTGAAGGGATGGAATACCTCCGCTCGTCGGTTAACTTGCGCGCGTATGGCCAGCGTGATCCGCTTGTTGAGTATAAGAAAGAAGGATTGCGCCTATTTAACAGGATGGAGGCGGCATACGAGGCGCATGTTGCCGAGCGATTGCCACAGGTGCTTGGTTTGGTTGCGGCCGCCGCCGAAAACCTGGATCGTCAGCGGGCGGCCGACAATGTTCAAAAGGCAGCACACGCAATTACGTTTTCCCAATCGGCGCCCAAGAAATACGGCCGCAACGACAAGGTAACGATTACGAACGGCACGGAAACCAAGGAGATGAAATTCAAAAAAGCAGAGCCGCTGTTGGCAACCGGCACGTGGAAGATCGTCGAATAAGGCGAGAGGGAATTGTGCAAGGGAACGCGGACTGCTACAGTAGGACGCATGTCAGAATACGTTCCGACGATTGGCCTTGAGATACACGCGGAATTAAAGACCGCGACCAAGATGTTTTGCACGTCAAAAAACGATGCGAACGAGACGCGTCCCAACGTAAACGTGTGCCCAGTCTGCATGGCGCATCCGGGGACCCTGCCGGTCATCAACAGGGAAGCGGTACGCCATGTGTTGCGAGTCGGCGCCGCACTTGGCGGCACCATCGCCGACTACACAGAATTTGACCGTAAAAATTACTTTTACCCCGACCTGCCCAAGGGGTACCAGTTGTCGCAGTACGAATTCCCGCTGGTATCAGGAGGCTCGCTCAACGGCGTTACGATCACGCGCATCCACCTCGAAGAGGATACGGCAAGCTTGGTGCACGATGAGCGTACCGGTGAGACGTTGATCGACTACAACAGAGCAGGCGTACCCCTTATGGAGCTGGTGACTGAACCTGTCATCCATTCGGCCAAGGAAGCAGCTGCATTCGGAAAAGAATTGCAACTGCTCTTGCGCTACCTGGGCGTCTCCGATGCCGATATGGAAAAGGGGCATATGCGTCTCGAAGCAAACATATCTGTCGCCAAGAACGGCACACTTGGCACAAAAGTAGAGGTCAAGAACATCAACTCATTTGGCTTTATGGAGCGCGCGATCGCATACGAAATCAAGCGGCAGACGGAGTTGCTTTCCAGCGGGGGACAGGTCGTCCAGGAAACGCGCGGATGGGACGATGTGAAGCAAAAGACCTTTTCCCAGCGCGTAAAAGAGAAGAGTGCCGATTATCGCTACTTTCCCGACCCCGACTTGCCGTCACTCAAGCTTTCAGAAATTCCTGAGTTCACGCCGGAAGCACTCGTTAAAAGCCTTCCCGAATTACCTGGTCAACGCCGAGCCCGGTATGTAGCGATGGGCGTGAAGGAGGCCGATGCTCGGCAGTTTACAGAGAACCCGTATCTCGCATCATTTTTCGACGAGGTCACGAAAAGCCACGCAAATGACGCGTCATTCGTGCAACGCGCCGCAAACTACATCGCGAACGATCTAGTGAGCTTGATCCGAGCTTTCGATGGACGAGATACGCAAAATAGCACCGAGATAGCCGAGATTTCCAATATCTCGGCTGATTCGTTCGAAAAGATTATGCTTCTTCTCGGGGAGAGTAAGCTCACATCTCGCGCGGCAAAGGATCTTCTTGCACACACTATTAGAGAAGACGGCAGACGTGATCCAGAGGTAGTCGCAAGGGAGCTAGGTCTCCTCCAGGAAGCAGTCTCTTCCGATATGGTTGATGCAGAAGTTGCGCGAATCATCTTCGAACATGCCAGCGTGGTTGCTGACTATAAAGCTGGTAAGGAAGCGGCGCTCCAATTTTTGATCGGTCAGGGAATGAAAGCGCTCAAGGGAGCGGCAAATCCTGCGCAGTTGAAAGAATCATTTATCAGTGCTATCGGAAGAACAGAAGCGTAGCATGGCTGCAATAGATTGGAGCGCGAAAATAAAGGATGCGCTTGATCGAACAGAATTTCCTGCGCTTTCGTCTTTCGAAAAAAAACGGAGTGTGGACATGCCCGGTGCAGTTTGGGTATAGCTCTGACATTAATTTTATCGATGCCTGACTCGAAACATGCCCAGAACATCATACGAGATGATTGGGCTTGGCTGCAATTTTTAAAACTAAGCGCTTTCCCGGGCCAGACGAGAATGTCTTAGGGCTTCAGCTCAAAAAAACGCGGCAAAACTTACAAGTCGTAAGAATATTGAAGAGGCTGCGCGTCATTATTACAATCGAAATTTGTGAAAATCGACTACCGTACAAGAATCGATAAAAACATTGGCGAACACGCCGTCTGGCATTTCTTTAGGATAGTTCCATCCGAGCTCTGGTGCTTTGATTCGCGCGTGTTTGGCGAGGAGCGACGACACGTGGATCTCGGATCAATACGAATTTTGCTGAACTATTGATCTTCTTCGATCGGTGAAGGGGGAATGAGGCAAAAAACAACCTGGCGAGGCATTGCAATCCCACCGACAAATCTTCGAAATAGCCTGTATTTAGCAAGGTTCGACTTTTTGGGGATAAGGTTCGACCTTGCTGGATAAGCCCTGGTACACTAAATATGCCCTGAAGAGCCTCAAATGACCGATTCCGAGGTGGATGAGGCTCAGGACGGGTGGGAAAGAGTATACTATGTACGGATTTTCGACTCCTCGGCAGGGTGCAGAGTACTACCGCCTCTTTAATGAGGGGTTTGAACGGCGCATCATATTCTCATCTCAGGAAGATTATGATCGCTTTGAGGCATATCTGTATCTTTTAAACTCGGTCGAGAGCCCTCGGGTATCGAATATTTTCGCCGGAAATCGTACGGAGGAGATCTTTACCACAGCCCGCGGTGAACGACTCGTCGCCATTGGTGCCTATTCCTTCCTCGCGCGTGAATTTCACATCCTTGCGACTCCACTTGTCGAGGGCGGAATTTCGAAATTCATGCAAAAAGTTCAGACGGCCTACACCATGTATTTCAATAAGAAGTACGTGCGCTCCGGAAGTCTGTTTCAAACAGCGTATAAGTCTGAACCTGTTGCGGGGGACGAGCGCGTGACATATTCGTTTGCAGATATCCATCTGCAACCAGCAATGCTATTCAATGAGGAGTGGCGTGACGCGAGTGACTATGAGTTGCACTCACTTGCAGCAAAGGCGCTGCAGTACCGATATTCAGGAGCGGGCGAATATGTGTCGCGCACATTTGCGATCATTGATCCAGGTGCATTTCCGAAATTATTGCTAAGATCTCGAACGCCAGATTTTTATGTGCGCCATTGGAAGAAGGGCAAAGATATGGCGCGAGAACGATGACCACTTTGGGTCGCATGGACGACGCAAACCAGTTGACATCGCGTTATATATGTATCATGGCGCGACTTCGAAGTGCTAGCCTCCTATAGTCGTAGTGTTGGAATCCACATTTCTTGGGTTTAAGTGGAGTGACAGAAAGATGGAGAGTATAATGAGGACATGGCACCGGAACTTACGCAGGAGATAGATCTCGGCGGAACGATATACATTTCTTCAAAACGAGCTTCCGAAATCTCGGGGTATGCGCAAGATTATATCGGCCAGCTGGCGCGATCAGGTCAGATTGATGCGAAAAGAATTTCGGGTTTGTGGTATGTCCTTGAAGACTCCTTGCGGGCCCATAAGGAGAAAGCTGACCTGTATGTGCCGAAGCCACCGACCCGGGATACCTCATCCGTGGCACTTGAGGCGTTAATCACCGTCGATGGCAGAGAGTATGTCTCGGCTCAGCGAGCATCAAAAATAACGGGTTATTCGGGCGATTATGTCGGCCAATTGGCGCGATCCTCGAAAATACCGTCGCGACGAATTGGTAATCGGTGGTACGTCGACCGCCTAGCGCTGATTGAACATAAAAAACATAACGATCAGCTGCTGGCGGCGGTACAGTCCGAGTCCGTTGGCATTTCGCGCGAAATTTCGGCCGAGATATCATCCGAGATATCATCTGATTCGGTCGAGCCGCATTTTAAGTACGTTCAGGAGGCAGGTGTTCAGGAATTAATACCGGAACCAACCAAGCCTGATCAATACGCGACCGACGATGGAGCTACTCATGATAACGAGCGTGCTTCAGAACTCACCAAGTCAGAACCAATTGAGCCGGAAAGAAATCAGATACCTATTCGAGTGAGTAGGCCGGTCAATGAACGTACGTCCCACAGATTCATCGAGCGTGTGGCGACAGAGCCTACAAGGACGCCTAGCGAGGAAATGCGTCCCGCACCGTCGTTGAAGCGCTTTGGGCCCCAGGTTGTTATGCTTTCAATTGTCACTCTAGGGGTAGCAGCTTCGGCAGGAGCGGCGTTCTGGTACTCAGACCGCCTCAATTCAAGCATCGAAAGCGTAAATTCAGCCGTTTCCAGCAACGTTCCGGCACTTGATCGCGGCTTTGTTGATGGTCTTGTGGCGCTCGTCGCCAAGGAGCTTTATTTCAAGAGATAGGCGCATTTCCTATATAAAACGCATCTCGCTGCGCCGATATTGTTTTCCTTAACAACACCGAGGTCCACCAGGAGATGATCTGAGGTCATCGAAGGGTTCGCTGAGCCGTTCGCACATAGACCCACTGGCCGGATTTGGTACCCGAGAACGCTATATTTTGTTATCCACAAAGGATACTTTTTCAAGTGGTTCGGATATCCGAAATAACTAGTAAAATCTAGAGAAGTCGTGTCTTTCCGACTTTCAGTGCGCAGGCTGAATGTCAGACGAAATTTTTCACGAAGGAGTTCGCTATATTTCAGCGCGGGAAGCCGCGCGTCTTGCTGATGTCACGCGCGACTATGTCGCGCGTCTCGCACGCTTAAAGCAGATTCGCGCAAGGCGAGTCGGGAAAAATTGGTACGTCGACGAGATATCGCTCAAGGAATTTCTCGTTAAGCAGGAATACTTTCACGCGAAGCGAAAAAATGCATTGGTTCATGATCGGAAGCGCGAATATCGCAAGGCGCTACGTGATGCAATCGCGGTGGCACAAGGAAATCAAGCCGTTTCTTCATCCAAGGAGCCGAAAGCGGAGGTGCAATTCGCCTCGTCTATGCGCGCGGCATTCGGAAAGGTACTTGCGAGAAAAAATGTACCAACTATCCAACGCGCGCGCGTCTCACCGCTTTATATCGCGCACCCAGCTTTTGACTTTGCGCACAAAGTTGCGGCACTTGTCACCGCATTTGTGCTCGTCTTCGGTACGTACGCCTACGTTCATCCCGAGTCCGCCAAATTCGTACTCGATGAAGTGCGCTCGTTGACATCTCGCTTTGAGATCTCGACTGATGAACAGCGCAGCGGAAGCGGTGCCCAGCTTGCGGCGGCAGCCGAGACGAGCACCATCGGCCGATTTTCAAATTATCTTTGGAATATTTTGACTGGTCGACGGGGATCGGTATATGTCGTGGTCGAGCCATACCGTGCGGCTCCACAGGCGCAAGCACAGTATCCGACACCGGTTTTGGCAGTGCCGACTTCACAACCAGTCACGCAGCGGATAACGGAAACGATCCATGTCGTATCGAACACGCCATCGAACGCATACACAAGTCTCGCAACGATGTTGCAGGACATCACGAACAGCTTACAGTGGCTTGTCGACACCAGCTATCGGCAAGACGTCGTTATTTCGGAATCGAGTTCTGGGAGCGCGCTCGGTGGTTCACTCGAAGATCTGACGATTACAAATTCGACATGGATTGGAGGGACGATCACGAACGCAACAATTACAGGTGGCTCGGTAACGGCGACGGCATTTAACGGCGTGTTGCCGGTTGCAAACGGAGGCACCGGTACCTCCACGTATGCGACCGGTGATCTCTTGTATGCCGACGCACCGGATTCCCTGTCGACCTTGGGAATCGGATCGAACGGCCAGGTGCTAAAAGTCGTCGGCGGTGCATTGCAGTGGTCGACCGATATTGCTGGTTCGGGCGGCGCGAGCGCGTGGTCAACGTCGACCGATGAACTTTCAATCTACACGGCCGACCCGACCGATGTCGTCATCATCGGCGCGTCGGCAACATCAACGACCGGCAATATTCTGGAAGTGGTTGGGAATGCGCTCGTACGCGGTGCGATCACGGCGTATAACACAATCACCGCACCGATCTTTACGGCGACATCGACGAGTGCGACGTCGACACTCCCCAATCTTTCCGTCACGAATCTCGCACTCGGTTCGCTGAACGGCCCCCTCCACGCCAACAACGGTGTCGTCTCCGCCACTACCTCGATCGGCGTGACCTACGGCGGCACCGGCCTCACGACCGCTCCCACCTACGGCCAGCTCCTCGTCGGACAGGCCAACGGCACCTATGCGCTTACCGCCACCTCCTCCCTCGGTCTCCTCACGTTTGCCTATCCCTTCCCAAACAATGCAACCTCCACGACGCTCACGTTTACGCAGGGCCTCATCGCGCAAGCCTCCTCGACCCTCTTTAACCTGACCGCAATCAACGCGACCACCACCAACGCCACCTCCACGAACTTTTTTGCAACAAATGCAGTCTTCACCGGTGCCACCACCACCAACCTCGCCATCACCGGTCTCACATCAGCACTTCTCGC